>JBBATW010000022.1:0-45098 GCA_040398585.1 Agreia sp. | reverse complement strand
TGGTCCTTCGGGCCGTCACGATCTGGCTCAAGGTGTTAGGAGACACGCCCTAGTGAGCTTCGACGGTTCGACGCTTCGACGGTTCGGCGTCAAGCGAGGCGAGGTGGTCATGTTGGACCTCCCTGATTGGTTCAGCATCATCTTCACCGAGATGGCCTTCCACGATGCCTCGGCCAGCCCCGGCCTATCAGAAGGTTATCGACCAGTTCGGGTTCTTGTCGTCGACTGGATAAGCCCATATCGCAACGCCCAGCTCGGTGTGTGGATAGTAAAGGCCGACGCGCGATTTTCTTCAGGACGTCGACCAGAACCCATATGGAAACGTCCGTGGGGCAGAGCGCTCGATTTCGTTCGATGCGAGTTCACGAGCGGCACGAGGGGAACGCCACACCCGATGCAGTTCCGGGTAGAGCCGGAACTCGCTCCGAAATGATGGGTCCGTGGCTTCACGACGAACCATTTCTCTTCTCGTTTGACTCAAGCACTGCCGGAGGTTATCCCGCCGTTTGCCTCGGTGTCGAGCGAGGTCTGCCTTTCGTCTCCGGCGGCGGCGGTCAAGAGACGATCGCGCGGATCTCGATCCAGAACTGTGTATCTTCGCTGCAGGCCTCGCTCGAAGATCTGGCCGCATTTGTCGACGGAGTCTTGGCGCAGGGTGGCACTCTACCGAGAATCGACAGCGTTGACGTGAAGAGGGACCAACATGTCGCTTGGACGTGCCGAACGGATGTGACGAGTCGCGGGTCGTTGTCGCGTCGTGCCGCTCCGGGAGTTGGCGGACTCACGATGATCGGTCTGTCATCCGAGGTTCATAGCGCTTGTGCAATCAATCTCGATCCCACCTTGCTCGATCTCTCGCGACAGGCCGGCCCAAAGTGCAGGAAGCCACCAGCTTCGCCTATGCCATAACGCCCGGTGTGAGCCAGATCAGCAATTCCCTGAGATGGCGCGGGAAGCCGATGCCCTCAAGACGTGCCGAAAGCTCCCGAGAAATGTGAACGTTGGTGACCATCGAGCTGGAATAGGAGCTGTCTCAGCCCCCATCACCGCTGATATTATCCACTCCAATGGGGGAGCCGACGCTCACTTCAGTTGCACCCCCATTGGGGAGAGGTCCGGACTGAGCAGAGATGAACATCCTGACGACCTTTGGTGCACTTCTTGCCCGACTCTCTCTGTCATGGCGGTGCCGTCCGGAGTAACTGGGCAGCCCAGCACCAGAGCGTCACGGGTGGCAATGACAAAAGGGCTCGATCGCGGAGGGAAACGATCGAGCCCTTCCGAGCATGCCGCATCTTTCAGAGAAAAGTCGCGACTTGTCGGCCTAGCTAGATTCGGCGGGCAACCTGGCGGCGAGCCAGGATCATCGCGGTAGCGCCCAGGAGCAGCACGAGCAGCGCACCCACGACACCGGGGGTGGCATCCGCTCCGGTCTGGGCAAGAGCGGGCTGAGGGGCGGCGGGGTCAGCTGCCGTGACAGCCGGGTCGACGGGTGGGTCGACGGCCGGGTCGGCCGAGGGGGTCGCGCTCGGCTTGGGTGCGGCAACGAGGGCTGGGTCGAATTGCAGGAGCGAAATCGAGCTGTTGCCGTTGTTGGCGACATAGGCCTTGGTGCCGTCGGGGGAGAAGGCGATCCCGTATGGGTGGATGCCCACGTTGAAGGTGTCGGTGACGGTTCCCAAACGGGTGGAGATCGCGGAGACGCTCTGTACGTTGCTGTTCGTGACGAGGGCAAGTGAGCCGTCTGGGCTGAGGGCAACCGTCATCGGCGTTCGGCCGACCGCAATGGGTGTGCCTCGAACGGTGCTGGTGGCCACGTCGATGACAGATACCGAGTTGTCGTCCATGTTCACGACATAGGCCGCGGAACCGTTGGGGGCGAAGGCCACCGAGCTCGGAGAACTGCCCACGGGGATGGTCTTGAGGATCGTTCCCGTAACTACGTCAATGTCAAGAACCGAGCCGTGGGCGTCTCCGACTACGACATAGGCGGTCGTGCCGTTCGGGTTGAATGCGACCGAGCTGGCTGAGCCGCCCACGGGGATGGTACGCACCACCGTCGTCGTGGCGACATTGATCACCGAGACGTTCTCGCTCGAAGAGTTAGTGACGAAAGCGGTGGTGCCGTCCGGGCTGAAGGCGACAGCGTCGGGGAAGGTGCCGACGCTCAGCGGGCTGCCGACAACGGAGCCCGATGCCACGTCGATCACGGAGACGGTGTTGTCGTTCTGATTCGTGACATAGGCCTTAGTGCCATTAGGGGTGAACGCCACGGCGGACGGATAGGCGCCCACGGGGATCGAGGTGAGGGTCGCATAGTTGCTGACGTCTACTACAGAGATGGTGTTATATTTCTCGCCCGTCACGTAGGCGAGCTTTCCATCCGGGCTGAAAGCTATTCCACCCGGGGAGCGGTCAACTCCCAATCGAAAAAATGCGGTGGTCGTGGCTAATGCTGCGGAGCCGGCGAGGGTCGAGGCGGCGATGGCGATGGCTGCGGCACCGATGAGGATTCTTCTTCTGCGCATAGGGGCGAGTCTGCTTTCTGGCGTCGGCGAGACACGAGTCGTCCCGTAAATCTCGAATCGAATTAAATTTGACTACTCGTGATCCTATAGCACCAGAAACGGCCGCGAATTGCTAACCCTTCTTCGCTCGCTCCACAATATGTTCGATGTGGTGTTTGATGGCCATGCGCTGGGTCAACGAGGGATCCGACGCCGAAGCAGAGCCGATCTGGTTGCCGCTGCTCCAGACCGCGATCCCGTGCACGCTCCACACGAGGCTGATCGTGTCTAAGGCTGTGACGGGGTTCAGTAGCAGCGCTGCACGCGGGTAGTTGTCGACGCCGAAATCGAAGTCCGACAGGGTTCCCTTGCGCAGATCGAGAACCATTGTCCCCACCATGGCGAGGTAGAACTCGAAATAATTGGTGAGTTCCGCACCGTGTTTAGCTTCCAGGATCTCCCCAGACACCTTGGATGCGATGGGGTAGTTGATGAGGACCGCCCACGCCGAGAGATCGCGGTACCACTGGATCTCACCCTCGATGTAGGCGCGAAATCTCTTCTCGGCATTCCGCGGGGCGGCAACGATGCGCTCGTGCATGGCCAAAATCGTCTTGCGGTAGGTGACGGCGCTGGCCTCGGCCAGCAGGCCGTTGCGGCCGCCGAAGTAATAGTTGATCATCGAGTAATTCACATCGATGCGGTCACAGACCGCCTTGGTGTTGAAGTCGCTGGGACCGGTCTCGATAACCTCTTCGATCGTGAGAGCGATCAACTTTTCCCTGACGTTGGGCGTGCCGGTATCGCCATAGCGCAGCCAATCCTCGGCTGTGTAGGTCCGGGCGTTTGTCGGTAGGAACCTTTTGGCCGTTGATCGCATCGGTCAAGCATAAATGCGTTTAAAATGATTCCTCTGTAAACGTGACCTCGGCGAACGAGCGGATCCCGTTTCTCCACCCGTATCGAAGCACCGAGGCAAACCCGTCGGGCATCTTCAAGAAATCCCCAAATCAAAGAATCATCGTGGGAGGGCGATGGCCTAGCCGTCGAGGTTGGCAGGGTAGCGCGAGCCGTCCTTGAAGTTGCCATACAGCGGCCGATCACCCTCGGTCACGGCATCGACGAGGAGGTCGCCGCCGACGAAGGCGCCGCGCCAGGATGCGCCCCGTCCGCCGAAGACCTCGTCGCGGTCGCCGCGGCTTCGGGGTTTGTTGTGGCCGAATTTGAAGCCCTGGATCTCGTCGCGCACCCGGGCGGCGAAGACCGCGTCGTCGGTGGCGACAGAGGAGACGAGATTGCCGTTGGAGACGTTCATCGCGGCGATGAACTCCGCCTCCGTGTCGACCAGCACGATCGAGTCCAACGGGCCGAAGGGTTCGGAGTGGTGCAGCGACCACGCGCGCGGGGGCTCCAGCACGCAGGCGGGAGCCACGTAGGCCGAGAGGTCTTGGCCCTCGAGAAAGATGCCCCGCGACAGGTCGCCGTGAAAGATCGGAATGCCGCCGGTGTTGATCGCCTCGTCGTACTGGGCGCTCAGTTCTGCGGCCTTGCTTTGCGCGATGACAGGGCCGAAGTCAAGCTCCGGCAGGGCGTCGTCGTCGTTTTCCACGGCGAACGGATGCCCGAATCGCAGGTTCCCGATGACCCCGAGATACATCTCGAGGAAGGCCGGGAGCAGCCGGCGCTGTACGACGTAGCGCGGATAGGCCGTGCAGCGCTGCTTGGCGTACTCGAAGCCCTTGCGGAGGTGTGGCGCGAGGCCGTCCCAGTCAGAGTAGTCCCAGATTCCCCAGGCGTTCAGGCCCTCCTGTTCGAGGATGTGCCGCTTGTCGAAGTTGGCCAGAGTCTCCGCGGCCGCCCGGCCATTGGACCGGCCACCCACGAAGGCGAGCGCGCCCAGATCGGCGGAGGAGATCAGGGCGTCGGAGAGCTCGCGGCCGGCGCCGGAGACGAGCGTCACCGGAAGGCCCGCCCGGGCCATGACGGCGTGGCTGAGGGTCAGGGCATGGAAGCCGCCCTGGGAGGGGGTCTTCGCGATGACAGCATTGCCGGCGAGCAGCTGCACGAGCTCGGAGTGCACCAGCACGCTCAGCGGGTAGTTCCACGACGCGATGTTGGAGACGGGGCCGTGCAGCGGAGTGCGCCCGATCATCTGCCGGTCGATCTGGGCGATGTACCACTCGACCCCTTCGATGCAGCGGTCGACATCTGCGCCGGCGATGCGCCACGGCTTGCCGATCTCCCACATCAGCAGCATGGCGATCGTTTCTCGGTTCTCGCGAAGCCCGGCCAGTGCCAGCTGTACGCGGCGGATCCGCTCGTCGAGGGGCACCCGGGCCCACTCCTTATGTTGGCGAACAGCGGCGGCGACAGCCTCGACGGCGGCATCGTGATCGATTCGGGGCGGGCCGGGAATCAGCCCCATGTCGATCGGATTCGCGTGCTGGTTCGCCTCGCCGACGGCCTTCCACTCCCCGTCGATCAGGTTGCTGAACCGGCTCTCGTCAAAGGCCTCGGGGGCAGCTGTCCGTGCCCGCGCGTAGACGGCGGCGAACTCGGTTCCGGGCTTGATTCGAAGCGTCATCGTGCATCCTTCGGCAGGGGGTTGACGCACAGCATAACCCCGTTCGCCGGGTGTCATTAACAGCTGTTACGACGTCTGCTTGTGGGGAACATCTGCGTGGGTCTCACCCCTCCTGAACTCGGGTTCGACCTCGTCGAACGGGGCCATTGCGTCAGTGCCTTTTCGGTGATTGCCCTGCTTTGGGTCGCTATGATCGTCAGCATTCGAGGCAACCGCCAAGGAAATGACCAGGGAAGGGCGAGTGTCGATGACGGACGCGAGCGGTCTTGCCCGGCCTGTCCTGGAAGTCAGAGACGTGCGTGTTGCCTATGGCGCGCGAACAGCCGTTGATGGTGTCAGCTTTGAGATTCACCGGGGTGAGATCTTTGGCCTGCTGGGCCCCAACGGGGCGGGCAAGACGACGACGCTCAGTGTGATCGAGGGGCTGGTTCGGTCCACTTCGGGCGAGGTGCTCGTCGACGGTGTAGACATCAGGCAGTATCCGGCAGCGGCGAAGGCCCGCCTGGGAATTCAGCTGCAGTCCACAAGCTTTCAGGCCGAGCTCAGGATCGAGCAAATTGTGAAGCTGTACGGCGGACTGTATGGGCTTCGGCTGACGCGTGAACAGATCATTGGCAGCATGCGCGAAATCGGGCTCTACGAGGAAATGGGCAAGCGATTCAAAAAGCTGTCTGGGGGGCAGCAGCAACGACTGGCCCTGTTCATCGCGACGCTGCACGATCCGCTTTTGCTTCTTCTGGATGAGCCGACGGCCGGCTTGGATCCACAGTCACGCCGCGCACTGTGGCGTCGCATCGAGCAGCTGCGTGGCACCGACAAGAGCATTCTTCTCACCACCCACTCCATGGAGGAGGCTCAGGCGGTGTGCGATCGGGTGGCGATCATAGACCGAGGCAGACTGCTTGCCATCGGCGCCCCGGCTGCCCTCATCTCACATCACGAAGGGGACCCGCGGGTCTTGGCGGTCGCCCGCGGCCCGGTCACGCTGGAAGACGTCTTCATCGGCCTGACGGGAAGTGAGATTCGTGGCTGATTCAGCGCGAGGGCGGGTTCACCCGTCTTTGGGCCTGGCGATGTCCTCGCTGCTGCGCGCCGACACCATCGTTCTGCTCCGCAACACCGTCTCCACGATCGCGGGAATCTTCCTGCCCGTCATGTTGATCATCGCCAGCACATTCGGCAAGGCGCAAGCGCGGCTGGGCGGAACCGAGAACATCATTGGCCTGGCGCTCACTCTTGGTCTCGTCGCCTCCTGCATCCTCGGTTACAGCCTCGCCCTCGCCTACGACCGCGACGCGGGGGTGTTGCAGCGCCTGCGCGTCACGCCGGCTCCGACCTGGATGATCATGACCAGCCGGCTCCTCATCCAGGTCGCCGCCAGCCTCAGCTCGTCTGTTCTGGTGCTGACCGTCGCGGCGATTCTTCACGGATTGACGCTGAGCGCGGGCCAGTATGCCATCGTTCTGGCCGTGGCGATCCTGGGCTCCGTCATGTTCCTGGCTCTCGGACAGGCCCTTGTCGGGTTGGTGAAGTCAACCAGTGCGGTCAACGCGATCGGCCGAGTACTGTTCATCGTTCTGGTGCTTCTGGGCGTTCTCGGTGCAACAGGCATCCTCGGCGGAACCGTTCAGACGATCGCTGCATTCTCGCCCGTCGGCGCCCTGATGACCCTGTTCACCGACACTCTGACCTCGGCAGGATGGGCTGAACAGGACCTGGCCTCGCTGCTGGCCTGCGCCGGGTACGCGATCTTATTCGCCTTCATCGGCATCCGCTTCTTCCGTTGGGAAAGCCGCTAGCCGTACTGAGCCGACAGATATGTAACAGTCGGGGTTGAAAAAGAGAGAACCTGCAGTTCCAGTAAAGATGTCAAAGTCACCACAAACACGGAGGTTCTCGTGCCTCACGCGATTCCCTGACTCACCCTTAATGGAAGGGCACTTTAGGCGGAGAGCCAACACATTCAGCCCCCGAACAGGGGGTCTAGGGTAAACTGGGCTAAATGCGCCAACCGTCTCGGCTGAACCGGCCCGTTTTCTACTCGTCCTCGATCGGCATTCTGGCTATCGTTCTGTGGGCCACCCTCGCCCCAAACAACGCCAGCGAGGTCATCGCAGCGGTCGTCGGCTGGGTCTCGAAGAACCTCGGTTGGTACTACATCCTCGTGGTCACCATCGTGGTGGCGTTCGTTGTTGTCGCCGCGCTCTCAAAGGTCGGCAAGACCCGCCTCGGCCCCGACCACTCGAGGCCACAGTTCAGCATGTTCACCTGGATAGCGATGCTGTTCGCCGCGGGAATCGGCATCGACCTGATGTTCTTCTCGGTCTCCGAGCCGATCACCCAGTACCTCGCGCCGCCCACCGGAGCCGGCGAAACGGTCGAGGCAGCGCGCCAGGCAATGGTGTTCACGCTCTTCCACTATGGCATCACCGGCTGGGCACTCTATGCGCTGATGGGCCTCGCGTTCGCCTACTTCTCGTACCGGCACAACATGCCCCTCAGCATTCGCAGCGCGCTGCACCCGATCTTCGGCAAGAAGATCTACGGCCCGATCGGCGACGTCGTCGACGTGGCTGCGATGCTCGGCACGATCTTCGGCATCGCGACGACGCTCGGTATCGGGGTCGCGCAGCTGAACTACGGGCTGAACTTCATGTTCGGCATACCCGAGAACCTCTTCTTCCAAGCATCCCTCATTATTCTCGCGGTGGTCATGGCCGCGATCTCGGTCATGTCGGGCGTTGAGAAGGGCATCCGCCGCCTCGCCGAACTCAACGTGATTCTCGCGATCGGTCTGATGCTCTTCGTGCTGGTCGCCGGCGCGACGAGCTTCCTGCTCGACGCCATCGTGCTGAACACGGGCGACATGCTCAGCCGGTTCCCCGCCCTCACCCTCGACACCTTTGCGTACGACCGGCCCGACGCCTGGCTCAGCAGCTGGACCCTGTTCTTCTGGGCCTGGTGGATAGCCTGGGCGCCGTTCGTGGGCCTCTTCCTCGCCCGCATCTCCAGGGGCCGCACCATCCGAGAGTTCGTCGTGGGCACCATGGTCGTGCCCTTCATCTTCATCCTGATCTGGATCTCTATCTTCGGCAACAGCGCGCTGGCGATCGTGATGGGCGGCAATGCGGAGTTCGGCGAGGTCGCCATGAATACCCCGGAGCGGGCGTTCTACTCACTGCTGGCCGAATACCCCGGCACCCCGATCACCGCCGCGATCGCGACCCTGACCGGACTGTTGTTCTACGTCACCTCGGCCGACTCCGGCGCCCTCGTGATGTCGAATTTCACCTCTCGGCTCAAGGGCACTCAGACCGATGGCCCCAAGTGGTTGCGCCTGTTCTGGGCGATCGCCACGGGCGCGCTGACACTGGCGATGCTCGCCGTCGGAGGAATTCCGACCCTGCAGAACGCGACGATCATCATGGGGCTGCCGTTCTCGGTCGTGCTCCTGTTCATCATGATCGGGCTCTACCGGGCGCTGAAGGTCGAGAACTCGCTCACCGACAGCTATGCAAAGAGCCTCCCGGGGATACTCTCCGGGCGAGCGGGGGATGCGACGCGTGGCCGCAACTGGCGGCAGAGGTTCTCGCGCGCCATGAGCTATCCGGACGCGCGCCAGGCCAGCCGGTTCTCGGACTCGGTGGCCGCTCCCGCCCTTGAGGAGGTGCGCGATGAGCTCGCCGCCCAGGGTGCCGAGGTCACCTTCACGCACGGCCCGATCGATGGCCAGAGCGTCGACTCCACCGAGCTCCTCGTGTCGCTCGGCGAGGAGCGCGGCTTCCAGTACCGCATCAGCCCGGTGCAGTACGACACCCCCTCATTCGCCGCGAAATCGACCTCGGCGCACGATCGCTACTACCGTATGGAGGTCTTCTCCCTCGAGGGCAGCCGAGGCTACGACCTGCTCGATTACACGAAGGAGCAGGTCATCGCCGACGTTCTCGACCACTACGAGACCCACCTCGAGTTCCTGCATCTGAATCGCGGGGAACCGGGCAATACTTCCGTCACCGTCACGTAGCGGATGCCGCCACTCACGCCCTCAACGACGTCACCCCGTCAGAAAACCAGGAGATTTCCATGCCAGACACGGCCACCCTTTTCATCGACGGCGAGTGGGTTCCCGCCACCGACGGCGGCACCCGCGCCATCCGAAACCCGGCCGACGGCGAATTCGTCGGCACGGTCTCGGAGGCCACGACGGCCGACGTCGAGCGGGCGATCGCGGCTGCCCGTGCGGCCTTCGACCAGGGCGACTGGGTTGCAGTTCCCGCGCCGGAACGTGGCGACTTCCTGCTGCGCGTCGCGGCCGGCCTCCGAGACCGGAAGGCCGAGTTCGCCCGCGCCGAAACCCTCGACACGGGCAAGCGGCTCGTCGAGAGCGAGATCGATATCGACGACATCGCGAACTGCTTCACGTACTTCGGCAAGCTTGCCGGTCAGGATTCCGGCCGCATCGTCGACGCCGCCAATGACGCGATCGTCAGCCGCATCGAATACGGGCCCGTCGGCGTCTGTGGCCTCATCGCCCCGTGGAACTACCCGCTGCTGCAGGCCGCTTGGAAGATCGCCCCGGCGCTTGCCGCGGGCAACACGTTCATCCTGAAGCCGAGCGAGCTCACCCCGCACACCGGCATTCTGATGATGCAGCTGCTGGCCGACCTGGGCCTGCCTCGCGGCGTCGCCAACCTCGTGCTCGGCGCGGGTGCGGTCGCGGGCGCGCCCCTCGCGAGCCACCCCGACGTCGATATGGTCTCGTTCACAGGCGGCCTTGCGACCGGCAAGGTGATCGCGGCTGCCGCTGCTGCGACAGTCAAGAAGGTCGCGCTGGAACTCGGCGGCAAGAACCCGAACGTCATCTTCGCCGACGCCGACTTCGATGCCGCCGTCGACAACGCGCTCAACGGCGCCTTCGTGCACTCGGGCCAGGTCTGCTCCGCGGGAGCGCGCATCATCGTCGAGGCCTCGATCGCCGAACGATTCGTCGACGAGCTCGTGCGTCGCGCGAACCTCATCCGTCTGGGTGGGCCCTTCGATCCGAATGCCGAGACCGGCCCGCTGATCTCCGCCGCCCACCGTGACAAGGTGACGGCCTATGTTGCCGCGGGCGTCGCCGAGGGCGCGCGGGTGCGCTGCGGGGGAACCTGGGGCACGGGCGAGCTCGAGAAGGGCTTCTACTACCTGCCGACGATCCTCGATCAGGTCAAGCGCGGTATGTCTGTCGTGATCAACGAGGCGTTCGGCCCCGTCGTCACGGTCGAGACGTTCAAGACGGAAGACGAGGCCGTCGCCACCGCCAACGACACCGTCTACGGACTCGCCGGCGCCGTCTGGACTCAGGATGCCGGCCGCGCCCAGCGCATGGCCCGGCGCCTCCGCCACGGCACCGTCTGGATCAACGACTACCACCCGTACCTGCCGCAGGCGGAGTGGGGCGGCTTCGGCCAGTCGGGCGTCGGCCGGGAGCTCGGGCCCTCCGGCCTCGCCGAATATCAGGAGGCCAAGCACATCTATCAGAACACCGAGCCCGCCGTCACCGGCTGGTTCGCCCCGGCGAAAGAGGGCGTATCCCTATGACTGAACAGAGCAGGACGACACTGACCAAGACCGAATTCGACTACATCATCATCGGCGGCGGTTCGGCGGGAGCAGCCGTTGCCGCGCGCCTGAGCGAAGACCCCGAGGTTGAAGTCGCCCTCGTCGAGGCGGGCCCAGACGACCGTGGCATCGACGCGATCCTGAGGCTTGACCGCTGGATGGAGCTGCTCGAGTCGGCCTACGACTGGGACTATCCGATCGAGCCTCAGGCCCACGGCAACTCCTTCATGCGGCACGCCCGTGCCAAGGTCATGGGCGGCTGCTCGAGCCACAATTCCTGCATCGCGTTCTGGGCGCCCGTCGAGGATCTCGACGACTGGGCCGGCAAGCACGGCGCGACCGGCTGGGATGCCGCCAGCATCCTGCCCCTGTTCACGAAGCTCGAGACGAACGAAGACCTCGCGCCGCACCACGGCCAGAACGGCCCCGTTCATCTCATGAACGTGCCCGCGAACGACCCGTGCGGCGTTGCGCTCCTGGATGCGTGCGAGCAGGCCGGCATCCCCCGGGCGGTCTTCAACTCCGGAACGACGGTCGTGAACGGGGCGAACTTCTTCCAGATCAACCGGCAGGCCGACGGCACCCGGGCGTCGTCGTCCGTGTCCTATATCCACCCGATCATGGAGCGGCCGAACTTCACACTGCTCACCGACCTGCGTGCCCGCAAGCTCAACTTCGACGCCGCAAACAATTGCACCGGAGCGGATGTCGTCGACGCCAGCTTCGGCAAGACCCACACCCTCACAGCACGGCTCGAGGTCATCCTCTCGGCGGGCGCGATCGACTCGCCCAAGCTGCTGATGCTGTCAGGGATTGGCCCTGCCGAACAGCTTGCCGAGCACGGCATCACCGTCATCGCCGATTCACCCGGCGTCGGCGAGAACCTGCAGGACCACCCCGAGGGTGTTATTCAGTGGGAGGCCAAGCAGCCCATGTCCCTGACCTCGACCCAGTGGTGGGAGATCGGCATCTTCACGATGACCGAGGAGGGCCTCGATCGCCCCGACCTGATGTTCCATTACGGCTCGGTGCCGTTCGACATGCACACGGTGCGCGCGGGATACCCGACGACGGAGAACGGCTTCTGCCTGACCCCGAACGTCACGCACGCCCGGTCGCGCGGAACCGTGAAGCTGCGCAGCCGCGACTACCGAGACAAGCCCATGGTCGACCCGCGGTACTTCACCGACCCGCACGACATGCGCGTGATGATCGCGGGCATCCGTAAGGCCCGAGAGATCGTGGGCCAGGGCGCGATGAGCGATTGGGCTGGCGACGAGCTGTACCCTGGCCCCCTCGTTGAGACCGACGACGAGATCGCCGCGTATATCGAGAAGACGCACAACACGGTCTATCACCCGGCCGGCACCGTCAGGATGGGCGCCGTCGACGACGCGTTCTCACCTCTCGACCCCGAGCTACGGGTCAAGGGCGTCTCCCGCCTTCGCGTTGCCGATGCCTCGGTCATGCCTGAGCTCGTCACCGTCAACCCGAACATCACCACCATGATGATCGGTGAGAAGTGCGCCGACATGGTCAAGGCGGCGCGCGCGGCGGCATGATCAGAAAAGGGCCGGCCCCGTCGAAAGTTGAACTTCGACGGGGCCGGCCCTTTCGGGTCGGTGCTACCGCGCGCGAGACATGCCCTGAACATAGGTCATGAATGTCGGGTCGGCCAACAGGGCCACCATCATGCAGATGAAGACCACGACGACCGCGAGCGCCCCACCGGCAAGCGGCACCCAGAACGACAGCCTGCGCTTGCCGATCAGCTGAACTGAGAAGCCGATGACCGCGAGCATGATCACGATCTGGGCAACCGCTGCCACCGCGCCGGCCGTCTGCGCGGTGGTGCCGCCGGAATACCTTCCGATGCCCTCCTGGGTGTAGAAAAGGCCGATCATGTCTTGAAGCGCAAAGAACTGCTGAACACCGGATGCCGTCAGTACCAGTCCCAGCATGATCAGCACGCTCGTCGCCAGAACGTCGCCGAGCCGGAGGGGCTTCTGGGGCGCATCCGGGTCGAATCTGGCTGCGACGGGCGTGAGGGCGGCGGCGTCACGCTTCTTCGCATCGGGCGTTTTGGCGTCGGGCTTCTTTGCGTCAAGCTTCTTGGCGTCAAGTTTCGACGGGGTGACCGACGCCGCCGACGTGCGCTCCGCATCCGCTTCGGGTCCGGCCGGAGCCTCCGTCACGGGCGGGGTCCATGTCCAGCCCTCGGGGGCGAGTTCGCCGAATTGCGGGCGAGGACGCTTGTCTTCGCCCGCAGGTCCTTCGTTTGGCAATGAGATGCGGCGCCTACTTACCGGCGTGCCCGGCGGAACCGAGCTGGTGGGTGGCCTGCGTGACGCGGGCGGCCATGGCGTTCTCGGCGATCTTGCCCCAGGAGCGCGGGTCGTAGATCTTCTTGTTTCCGACCTCACCGTCGACCTTGAGGAAGCCGTCGTAGTTCTTCAGCACGGTGTCGGCAATTGCTCGGCTGAACGCGTACTGGGTATCGGTGTCGATGTTCATCTTGATGACACCGTTCGCGACTGCCTCGGCGATCTCGGCGTCGGTCGAGCCTGATCCGCCGTGGAAGACGAGGTCGAAGGGCTTGGCGCCGGTGCCGTAGCGGGACGCGACACCCTCCTGGATGGTTTTGAGCAGCTCAGGGCGGAGCTTGACGTTGCCGGGCTTGTAGACACCGTGCACATTGCCGAAGGTGAGGGCGGCCATGTAGCGGCCGTTCTCGCCGAGGCCGAGGGCCTCAACGGTGGCGATGGCATCCTCGACGCTCGTGTAGAGGTGCTCGTTGATGTCGTGGCTGACGCCGTCTTCCTCGCCGCCCACGACGCCGATCTCGACCTCGAGGATGGCGTTGATCGCCCGGGTGCGCTTGAGCATCTCGGCTGCGACCTCAAGGTTCTCGGTCAGGGGAACAGCGGATCCATCCCACATGTGGCTCTGGAAGATCGGGTTGCGGCCGGCCTTGACCTCTTCTTCGGAGGCCATGATCAGCGGCATGACGAAGTCGTCGAGGGCGCCCTTGGGGCAGTGGTCGGTGTGCAGCGCCACGGTGATGGGGTAGTTCTTGGCGACAACGTGCGCGTAGGCGGCGAACGCCAGGGCTCCGGATGCGCGGTTCTTAACCGTGTGGCCGGCGAGGTAGTCGGCGCCGCCGGTTGTGACCTGGATGATGCCGTCGCTCTGGGCGTCGGACAGGCCCTGCAGCACTGCGTTCAGTGTCTGGGAAGACGATACGTTGAAGGCGGGGTAGGCGAATCCACGGGCTTTTGCCGTGTCGATCATCGCGGCGTACTGGTCTGGGGTGGCAATAGCCATAGTTGTCTCCTCGGTGGTTGGGCCAATTTTAGCCTAGGCGAGTGACCTCCGTCTTCGTGGGACGAGTTCTGGTGCGCTGCACCCGAACTGTTCGTGCGGCACCGCTAAAGTTGAACCGGCAGCTCGGGGACGCGCGGGATCCAAAGCTCTTCGAGGCCACAACTCGCAAAGGACCGTTTTGGCCACCACCGATCACGAAGCCCTGTACCTGCACCCCGACCGCAACCTCGCCATGGAGCTCGTTCGGGCGACCGAGGCCGCTGCGATCCGCGCCTATCCGTTCATCGGCCGAGGCGACAAGCTCGCCGCCGACGGTGCGGCAGTCGACGCCATGCGCGCCTTTCTCACGACCGTCAACTTCGACGGCGTGGTCGTTATCGGCGAGGGCGAGAAAGACAAGGCCCCGATGCTGTTCAACGGCGAGCACGTCGGCAACGGTCGCGGCCCCGCCTGCGACATCGCGGTCGACCCGATCGACGGCACGATGCTCACCGCTCAGGGCCACCAGAACGCTCTCTCCGTGATCGCCGTTGCCGACCGCGGCAGCATGCTGGATGCCTCGAGCGTCTTCTACATGGACAAGCTCGTCGCAGGCCCCGAGGGCATCGGCGTGCTCGATATCTCCCGCCCGATCGGCGACAACATCCGCGCGCTGGCCAAGGCCAAGGGCAAGGCGGTCGAAGACATCCGCGTGGCAATTCTTGATCGCCCGCGCCACGTCGGCCTGATCCAGGAGATCCGCGATGCCGGGGCCGGCACCCGGCTGCTCCTCGACGGCGACGTCGCCGGCGGCATCAACGCGGCTCGCTACGAGACCCGCATTGACATGTGCGTCGGCATCGGCGGCAGCCCCGAGGGCATCGTCACTGCCTGTGCGATCAAGGCGCTCGGCGGCTTCATTCAGGGAGTGCTCAAACCCGGCAACGACGAGGAGCGCCAGCGCGGCATCGACGCCGGCCTCAAGATGGACTACGTATACAGCTCAGACGAGCTCGTGCGCGGTGACAACACGATGTTCGTTGCCACCGGTGTGACGGATGGCGGCCTCGTCGCCGGCGTGCGTAAGAAGGGCCCGATCATTCGCACGGAGAGCATCGTCATGCGCGGCCGCTCGGGAACGATTCGCCGCGTGATCGCCGACCACCTCGTGGAGAAGTGGCTCTAGGCATCCGCTCGCCTAATTAGAGGGGCGCGGCGCCTCGAGCTCAGCGACCAGTTCGAAGCTGGTCAGCTCGCGGCGCTGCTCCTCGATGGCGGGGATGACCCCGATCACCTTGGACTCATCCAACGCATTCAGTTTGCGGGCCGTGGGGAATACCTGCCGCTCAAGCGATCCGACGAAGCCGTTGTAGTCCTTGACACTGCGCTCGATCGAACGGCCCAGCTTCTCGACGTGAGTCGCCGTGGTGGCCAGACGCGAGTAGAGCTCGCGGCTGAGATCGAACAGCACCTTGGCGTCTTCGGTCAGCACATCCTGCTGCCAGCTGAAGGCCACGGTCTTCAGCACCGACCACAGGGTCACAGGAGACGCCAGCGCCACGCGCTTGCTGAACGCGAACTCCATGATGCTCGGGTCTGCCTCCATCGCCGATGACACCAGCGATTCGCTGGGGATGAACGCGATCACGAGTTCGGGGGAGCCGCTCAGCCCGGTCCAGTAGCTCTTGGAGCCGAGCGCCGTGACGTGATCGCGCACGGCCTTGACGTGTCGCTGCATCAGAGCCGTGCGACGTGCCGCCTCTGCACCGGTCGCCGTAGCCGGAATCTGGCTCGCCTCAAGGTAGGCGTCGAACGGCACCTTGGCGTCGACGGCGATGTTCTTTCCGCCCGGCAGATGCACGACCATGTCGGGTCTCCCTGTGGCGCCGGCTTCGTTTACGACGCTGTGCTGAACATCGAAGTCGACCCGCTCGATCAGCCCCGCAGCCTCGACCACGCTGCGCAGCTGGGTCTCGCCCCAGACCCCGCGGGTGCTGTTCGATCTGAGCGCCGCTGCGAGTGACTCGGCGGTGGTGCGCAGCCGCTCTTCGGATTCGGTCGCAGCCTTCAGCTGCTGACTCAGCTCGCCATGCTGCTGCCGGCGCTGCTCTTCCATCTCACTGACCTTGCGCTGCACCTGAGCGAGGCTCTCCTGCACGGGGCTCAGTGCGATCAGCACTTTGCCGTCTTCCGCCAGCCGGGCAGCCTCCGCCGACTGGATCTCGCCGAGACGCTGCCGGTACTCCTCGAGCCGCTGCTCCTGCCCCACAAGCTGCTCCCTCAGTGCGGCCGCGGTAGCCTCTGCACCCACTGCCCGCCCCTGCAGCGCAAACATCGGCGCCGTATCGGGCGCGCTCGCCGCGGGCACGCGCCCCCCGCGCACCACCCACGCGACGGCCGCGCCCGCCGCGCCGCCCACGACAACCCCGACCAAAATCCCCACCACGAGCACGCCCAAAGAATCCATGCCGCAATCCTCGCACCGACCCCCGACACCGGGGCCGCCTCGCCCTGCTCGTGACATTGCCTAATTTGCGCGAATTTCCGAATATTCGCGCAAATAGGGCATTGTCGTCGGCGTCTGGGGATTGATCTCGCCTGAGATCTTGCGACCGGGCACTCTGAGGGACATGTGCGCCCACCGTATCCCGCTGCCCGAGCCCCTCGCCGGAATGCCGTTCAGGGCTCGCGATGCCGAGGCGTTGGGGGTGAGCCCCGGGCGGTTGCGATCGTCTGACCTTGTTGCGCCGTTCCAGGGGGTCAGATGCGATCCGGCGCACTCGGCTGGCCTCGAGGACCGGTGCGATGCCTATGCCGTGAAGATGCGCCCAGGTGACTTCTTTTCCCACCGAACCGCAGCGGCCCTCCACGGTCTACCCCTACCCAGAGCCGGAGACGATGGCCGGATTCACGTTTCTGTCTTTGCTCCTGCGCAGGCGGTGGGAGGTCGAGGTGTCCACGGTCACCAGATGCTGGGTGCATCAGCTCTTGTTGTGCTTCTCCGTGGAAAGGCGGTCGCATCCGCAGCGGATGCGTGGAGCCAGTTGGCGGGACAGGTGACCCTTGACGAACTGGTCGCCGCGGCAGACTCCCTGTTATGCGGCAAAGTTCCGAAGGCCTCGGTCGTGGACCTCACCGTGGCCGCCGCTCGTCGGGCCGGGCGCCGCGGGGCCGGGGTGCTTCGAGAGGCCATTAGTCTAATGAGGATCGGTGCCGAGTCTCCAAAGGAGACCGAGCTACGATTACTGCTGCAAAGGGCCGGGCTGCCCGAACCTGAGCTGAACATCGACATCTTCGACGGTCTAGGGGACTGGCTGGCACGGGGCGATCTTGCATATCGACAGTTCAAAGTCCTCGTCGAGTACGACGGAATGCAGCACGGGACCGATCGTCGACAGTTCGTCAGGGACGTTGAGCGACTTGAGGCTTTGGCGCGCGCAGGCTGGCGGATCAACCGTGTCATGAACGAGCACCTCATCAGCGACCCGATTGGGGTCATTCGTCGAGTGGGCCAATCGCTCCGTGCCCGAGGCTGGCGTTCCGTCTGAACCCGGAGCCGCCATTCTTCCTCCTCGTGTCGCGTCCTGCCGGCCTCACGACGATGCCCATTCTGCGCGAATTCGCCGGGTTTCGAACAGATCGGGTATTGTCGACGTCAACACAGCAGGGGATCGGGGGCGGAGGCTTCGGGCAAGGGGAGCCGCAGAGCTAGGGGCGGGCGGCGGCGGGGCGGGACGCGGCGGCCGGGCGGGTTAGCTTGGGAGGCCGCGGGGCCGAGAGGCGGGTGATGGGGACTCCGGCGGCGTCCGCGAGGGACTCAAGAGAGGATGCCGCGTGGCGGGCGGCCGCGTCGATGACTATCGCGGCGCAGGCCTCGGCATCCGCGAGGGCATCGTGGTGGGCGAAGGCCGAGAATCCGGCGGCCTCGGCGGCTATGGGAAGGCGGTACGAGTCGAGGTCGTAGGTGCGGCGCGCGATCTGCAGGCTGCACGCGTAGGCGAAGTCGGGGGTCTCGACTCCGGCCGCCGCACTCGACGCCTTGATGACGGCCATGTCGAAACTGGCGTTGTGGGCGACGAGATGGTCGTCGCCGACGAACGCCACCAGTTCATCGAGTTGAGCGGCCCACTGGCGGGCAGACGCTACGTCAGAGGAGTAGATGCCGTGGATCTTCGTGTTCCACTCGAGAAACTCGTCATAGCCGGCACCGGGCCTGATGAACCACGAGGCGCGGTCGACGACGACCCCGTCGGCGACCTTCACCAGGCCGATCGAGCAGGCGGATTCGCGGGAGGAGTTGGCCGTCTCGAAATCGACGGCGGTGAAGTTCACAGGCACCCCTCGATGCTCTCATGCCGGAGCCAGACGGCCCGCCCGACACCCGCGCCGGGCACCTCGGCCCCGCCCACCGCCAACCGAAGCTACGATTGACCCTTGTGGCTCTTACTATTGCAATCGTCGGTCTGCCCAATGTCGGCAAGTCCACCCTCTTCAACGCACTGACCAAGAATCAGGTTCTCGCTGCGAACTACCCGTTCGCGACGATCGAGCCGAACGTCGGGGTCGTGAACCTGCCCGATGAGCGTCTTCAGGTGCTCGCGGGAATCTTCGGCAGCGAGCGCCTGCTGCCCGCCCCGGTGTCGTTCGTCGACATCGCCGGTATCGTCAAGGGCGCCAGTGTCGGTGAGGGCTTGGGCAACAAGTTCCTCGCGAACATCCGTGAGGCCGACGCCATCGCGCAGGTCGTACGCGGTTTCGCTGATGCGGATGTCATCCACGTCGACGGCAAAGTCGACGCGGCCAGCGACATGGAGACCATCAACACCGAGCTCGTGCTCGCCGACCTCCAGACGCTGGAGAAGGCAGAGGCCCGGTTCGAAAAAGAGGTCAAGGGCAAGAAGCTCGATCCTGCGGTTCTGACCACGGCCAAGGCCGCCCGCGAGTTCCTCGACACGGGAAAGCCGCTGTCGGCGTCGAACATCGATCTCGAGCCGATCCGTGAGCTGGGCTTGCTCACGGCCAAGCCCTTTATCTACGTGTTCAACGTCGACGAGGAAATTTTGAACAGCAAGGAGAAGCTTGCCGAGCTCGCGGCTCTTGTTGCCCCGGCGAAGGCGATTTTCCTCGATGCCAAGCTCGAGAGCGAACTGATCGACCTCGACCCCGAAGACGCCGCCGAGCTGCTCGCCAGCACCGGCCAGGAGGAGAGCGGCCTGAGCCAGCTCGCCCGCATCGGCTTCGACACTTTGGGCCTGCAGACCTATCTCACGGCCGGCCCGAAAGAGGCACGCGCCTGGACTATCCACAAGGGGTGGACGGCGCCGCAGGCTGCCGGCGTGATTCACACGGACTTCCAGAAGGGCTTTATCAAGGCGGAGATCATCTCCTTCGCCGATCTCGTGGAGACCGGCTCGATCGCCGAGGCCCGCGCAAAGGGCAAGGCCCGCATCGAGGGTAAGGAATACGTCATGCAGGATGGCGACGTCGTGGAGTTTAGATTCAACGTTTAGCCACACAGTCCTTGAGATAGTCGCCCCGCACCAACGAGAAAGAGGAGACCATTGTGTCTGTCATCGCCATTATCGGAGCTGGACCGGGACTCGGCGCGGCGGTTGCGCGAAAGTTCGGGCGCGAAGGCTTCTCCATCGCTCTGATCTCGAGGGATCAAGCGAAGCTGGATGTCATGGCGGCGGAGCTCACCGCCGCCGGATTCCCCGCGAGTGGATTTGCTGCCGATGTTCGCGAACCGGCATCACTCGAAACCGCCCTTGCGCAGGCCGCCGCAGTGCTCGGCCCCGTCACTGCGCTGCAGTACAGCCCGCTCCCGTCGCGTGACTACCTCAAGCCGGTGCTCGATCTGACTCCCGAGTTGGCCTTGGAAGCACTGCGTTTCTCGGCTCTGGGGCTCATTCATGCGGTCCGCGCAGTGCTCCCTGCGATGCGGCAGGCAGGCACGGGCAGCATCATCCTGATCAACGGCGGAACCTCGGTGAAGGCCCGCGCTGGCTTCGCCGGCACCTCGGTCGCCTTCCCGGCCGAAAGCGCCTACGGTGAGATGCTGCACGACGCCCTCGAGGATGAGGGCATCCGGGTCAGCCAGCTCGTCATCCCGGGCGGCATCCCTCAGCTTCAGCTTGCCAATGGCATCGACGGCGTCGCGGATCGCATCTGGGATCTCCACGCCACCGCCGGAGAATTCAGAACCATGCTCATTCCCCTTGAAGACGGCCGCGAGTAGGGCAGTTGCAGCACTGCGACCTGCCCTGTACAACTCTTAGGGCGGCTAGCCTTGAGGGATGACTGACGCAGAATTGCCCGAACTGACGGATTCCGACCTCGCCTTCTTGGAGACGGTCTTCGACCTCGCCCGCGAGGGCAAGACGGCCGAGCTGGTGCCGCTGATCGAGCAGGGGATCCCGGTCGACCTGACGAACTCCCGCGGAGACACCCTGCTGATTCTGGCGGCGTACTACAAGCACGAAGAGCTCGTGGCGGCGCTGATCGCCCTCGACGCCGATACCTCCCGGGTCAACGACAACGGCCAGACGGCGCTGGTGTCGGGCGTGTTCCGCAACAACGTTCCGATCGTGAGGGCCCTGCTGGCTGCGGGTGCTGACCCGAGCCTTGGCGCCCATACCGCGCTCGCCATCGCCCAGCAGTTCGGCCTGCCCGACATGGAGGCGCTCCTCCAGTAGCGCCCCATCTTCCGTTCTCGGAACACTCATCGTCAGGGAAACTTTTTCGTCGGATAGGGTGCCGCTGTTGGGCGGCGGTCATTGTCGTCTGCGAGACGAGAGGCAGCATCCATGCGCATGCACCGGGATAATTCACAGTCGAAAAAGCTGTCGCGGCATCTCAGGACTGTGGCTTCGCTTGCACTCGCCGCTGCGGTCTGCCTGGGAGCCCTCTCTGGTCTTTCGCCCCAGAGTGCAGATGCGGCCACCACCGCTGGTTCCGGCACGGCGACCGGCTCGGGATTCCTGCACACCGACGGTGCAACCATCCGAACGTCTTCCAATGCCCCGTTCGTTATCAAGGCCACGACATGGTTCGGGATGGAGACCAACAGCTGTGCGCCGCACGGGCTCTGGTCTATCACCCTCGACGCCGGGCTCCAGCAGATCAAGATGATGGGCTTCAACACTCTCCGCCTGTCGTTCTCCAGCGAATGCCTTGCCGCGGCGGCCACGTCGACGATCAACTTCGGCGTCAACCCGGCACTGTCCGGCAAGACGCCGATCCAGGTAATGGATGCCGTGGTCGCCAGCGCAAAGGCCGTCGGATTGAATGTCATCCTCGACCGGCACCGCCCAGACTCCAATGGGCAGTCTGAGCTCTGGTACACCTCGCAGTACAGCGAAGCGCGTTGGATCTCCGACTGGCAGGCGTTGGCCACCCGCTACAGGTCCGAGCCGACCGTGATCGGATTCGATCTTCACAATGAGCCCCATGGAGCAGCATGCTGGGGCTGTGGCGATCCGCTGCGGGATTGGCAGGCGGCGGCGACGCGCGGCGGCAACGCGGTGCTCTCCGTCAACCCGGCGCTGCTGATGATTATCGAAGGTATCCAGATGGAATCCGACGCCAGCTGGACCTGGTGGGGCGGCGGCCTCGCCGGCGTCGCGGCGAAGCCCGTGACCTTGACCGTGTCGAACCGTGTGGTCTACTCGCCGCACGACTATCCGTCGAGCGTGTTCTATCAGCCCTGGTTCACCGCGGCGAACTATCCCGCAAATCTCCCAAGTGTCTGGGACAAGAGTTGGGGCTACATCGCTCAGAAGGGGATCGCGCCGGTGCTGATCGGGGAGTTCGGCACGAAACTGGAAACGGCATCCGATAGGCAGTGGCTGTCCGCGATCGTCGGCTACATCTCTGCTAACTCGCTTAGCTTCGGGTATTGGTCGTTCAATCCCAATTCCACGGATACCGGTGGCCTGGTCAAGGATGACTGGGTCACCCCCCAGACGGACAAGCTGAGCGCGCTCGCGACGATCCTCACCGGAACGACCCCCACCCCCACGCCCACGCCGACCCTCACGCCAACCCCGAGCCTGACTCCCACCTCGACCCCCACACCAACCCCGAGCCTGACTCCCACCCCGGCCATCGGGCTCAAGGTTATATGGGCGCTGCAGAGCTCCTGGGGCACGGGCTACGTCACGAGCCTGCAGCTGAGCGCGGCCACAGCTGCAAGCAACTGGAGCGTCACCTGGCCTGACGTCGGCGTGACAGGCGTCGCCAACTCCTGGGGAATGACCTGCTCGGTCAAGGTGAAGGTCTCTGTCACCTGCACCGGTTCGTCGTGGGGTCACAACGTCACGCCGGGCCAGGTCCTGTCGGTCGGTCTTCAGGTCAACAGCCAGCTCGCACCCGTGAGTCCGGTGGTCACCGTCATCGCTCAGTAAGGACGCCGGGCGTCGCCGCTGTATTCAGACGCGCCACGGTGCTGGATCGATTTCTGTGGCGACGCCCCCAGGGAAGCTTTGGAGAGCTCGGGCGTGGCTGCAGATAGAAACTTTCGTTCGGGTCAACGGCATGATTCCTGTCGGCCTGCACTCTTTTGGGCCGCAGTCCCGGTGAGGGCTCCGACCGCGCCGTTGTTCTGAGCCAGACCGAGGCGGATGCCGCAGGGCTGCGGTTTCCGCTCGCTGCCTCCTGGATCACCCTCCGCTTCACCCGGGTAGCAAAACACACATTAACACCCTTGAATGGGGGGTTATTTTCTTGACCCCACCGATCTTCCGACCTAGGCTGAATTCCGCTTGTCAAGCAAAAAGTTTCACCATGCGGAATATGGTCAGAGAGGACCAGATCGTGGACAATCTTGCAGTGCTCAGCCTTCTTGCTTTGAGCCCCATCCTGTTGGTCGGCATCCTGCTGGCCGGATTTCGAATTCCGGCGAAGTACGCGATGCCCGCGGGCTACCTCCTTGCCGTTCTCGTTGCGGTCGTCTTCTGGCGGATGAGCGCCATGGGCGTGATCGCCGCCTCCCTCGAGGGCTTGATCACGGCGGGTACGCTGCTCTACATCGTCTTCGGGGCCCTGCTGCTGCTCTCGACCCTGACGGTCGGCGGAGCGATGGCTACGATCCGTGCAGGGTTCAACAGCATCTCGCCCGACCGGCGCGTGCAGGCGATCATCATCGGCTGGCTCTTCGGCAGTTTCATCGAGGGTGCATCGGGCTTCGGCACCCCGGCCGCGGTGGTCGCCCCGTTGCTGCTCGCCATGGGCTTCCCCGCAATGGCCGCGGTAATGGTGGGCCTGATCATCCAGAGCACCCCGGTCAGCTTCGGCGCCGTCGGGACGCCGATCCTGGTGGGCTTGGGTGGCGGGCTCGGGAGCGATGCCGGGGTTGCAGAGAGAATCAGCGTTCTTGGCGTCAGCATGCCGGAGTTCATCTCCAATATCGGCTTCAACGTCGCCGTCATCCACGCCATGGTGGGACTCTTGATCCCGCTGATCCTCGTGGTTATGCTGACCGGGTTCTTCGGCGAGAAGCGACGCTTCAGCGATGGCCTCAAGGTCTGGAAGTTCGCGCTCTACGCGTCTGTGGCGATGACGATTCCGTCGGTGCTCGTGGCCCGTTTCCTCGGCCCGGAGTTCCCTTCTCTCCTGGGCGGGCTGATCGGGCTCACCCTGGTCATGTACACCTCCAGTCGCGGCTTCCTGATGCCGAAGGAGGTCTTCGACTTCGGGCCGAGAGCGTCGTGGTCGCCCCGCTGGATGGGTACCATCGAGCCGGGTGACGCCGCAGATGTCTCCGTGCGGATGGGCATCGTCAGGGCGTGGCTGCCCTATGTCGTGATGGCCGCCCTGCTCGTGGGAACCCGGGTCATCCAGCCAGTGAAGGCCTTCCTTGCCGGCATCACGATCCCGTTCAACAACATTCTCGGCACGGGCATCACGACCGTAGTGCAGCCCTTCTACTCGCCGGCGTTCCTGTTGATCCTGGCAGCCGTCTTCGGCTTCGTCCTGCACCGGATGAACCGCGGCCAGATCTGGCAGGCCTTCACAGTCTCTGGCCGACAGCTGGCCGGCACCGCAGTGGCCCTGCTGTTCGCCGTGCCCCTGGTGCGCATCCTCATCCAGAGCGGTCCGGCGTTGAACGAGTCGGGATTCGCCAGCATGCCGGTCACCCTGGCTGAGGGAGCGGCCGCGATATCTGGCAGTTCGTGGCCGGTGATCGCCCCATGGATCGGCGCTCTGGGGGCATTCGTCGCCGGCAGCAACACCGTCTCGAACCTGACCTTCGCGCAGTTCCAGTTCTCGACCGGCAGTGCGATCGGAGTACCGCCGGAGACCATCGTTGCCGCCCAGGCCTTGGGCGGCGCGGGGGGAAACCCGATCGCCATCCACAACATCGTCGCCGCCTCGGCCACGGTCGGCCTACTCGGCCGGGAGGGTGACCTTCTTCGAAAGACGATCCTCGTGACGGTTTACTACTGCCTCGCGTCGGGTGCCCTGACCTATCTCTTCATCCACGGGCTGGGGCTCAACCTCGGCACGATCCTGTTGATCCTGCTGATGGGGGCCTTGGCTGCCATCACCTTCATGATCACCCGCCGGCGTCGCGTGGTGCTTTCGGTCTAGAGTCCGGGCGTCACGGGTGGGACAGGGCGGCGGCGACGTAGGCGGTCGCATCCTGCTCGCCTACACCGAGTTCACGGATGCGGGCCACGTAGACCCGGGCGGCCTCTGACGCCTCCTGGGTCACCGTGCCGGATGCCGCCTTCACAAAGGATCCTGCCCGGCCGCGGGTCTCGATCAGCTCGGCCGCCTCGAGCTCCCTGTAGGCGCGAGCGACGGTGTTGGTCGCCAGCCCGAGCTCCGCGGCCAGCTGGCGAACGGTGGGTAGTCGGGTTCCGGCAACCAGGCTGCCTGCGGAGATCTCCGCGATCACCTGCGTGCGCAGCTGCTCGAACGGCGGAATGGCCGAATGGGAATCTATTTCAAGGAGCATGATCTGATGATGTCACTTCAATAGAGTTGTGGGCATGTCTGAGAGTCCCGCCATCGATGCCCATCCACTTCGACTGTCTGTATTCGTTGCCACCAGCGTCGACGGCTTCATCGCGACGATCGACGGCGGTCTCGACTGGCTTAATGCCGCGGTGAATCCTGATGAGGACTACGGCTACTACGACTTCCTCGACAGGGTCGACGCCGTGGCGATGGGGCGGCGCACGTATGACTCGATCGCCCACATCGACCCGCTGCCGTTCGGAAGCAGGCCCGTCTTCGTCTTCACCCGTCGGAAGGGCCTCGCCCGGGACGGCGTGGTCTTCATCGAGGCAACGCCCGCCGATGCTGTCGTCATGTTCAAGCTGATGGGCCTCGGGCGGGTCTATGTCGACGGAGGCGTGCTGATCAGCAGCTTCATGGAGTACGGCCTGATCAACGACCTGACGATCACCCGGGTTCCGGTACTTCTGGGGGTGGGGACCCCGCTCTTTCGCGACGTAATAGCGCCTACAGTGTTGACTCTGGAGTCGAGCAGGTCGTGGCCCAGCGGCGTGGTGTCCCACGTCTACTCGGCGCCCGCCTAGATTTCTATCCAACGAACGCACAATCACGCGCGAGTAGGGCCGCTCACAGAAGTATCACCAGCAGTCCCAACAGCATTGAAGGAAGATCGATGACGATCACAGAGAGCCTCACCCTCGACCGGATGATTCAGGAACTGGCCGAGGGCTCCATTCGCTGGGCCGAGAGCCCCCTGAAAACGCGGGCGGCCCTGCTCGAGGCGACGAAGCACACGATCATCGCCAGCGCGGGCGCATGGGTGGATGCCGCTGTCGTGATCAAGGGTCTCGACCCCTTATCCCCGTTGGTCGGCGAGGAATGGATCTCCGGCCCGTACGCCGCCATCTCCGCATCGGCCACCCTCGCCAGGTCCGTGGCCGACCTCGCCAAGGGAACCAGCCCGTTGGCGGGCGCGAAGTTCACCCGGGCGCCCGGCGACCGGGTCGCCATCACGGTGCTGCCCCAAAACGCCATGGAGAGCGTGGTGTTCAACGGCTTCAGCGCCGAGGTCTGGATGGCGCCGGGACTTACGGCGGCCGAGATCCGTGCCGCGGCCGGCTTGGGTGCGCTGGCGCATGGAACGCCTGACAAGGCGCCCGAGCCCGGCGGGGTAGGTCTCGTCTTGGGTGCGGGAAACATCACGTCGATCCCTCCGCTGGACGTGCTGTACGAGCTCGTGGCCGAGAACCGGGCCGTGTTGCTGAAGTTGAACCCGATCTTGGCCGACATGCTTCCGGTGTTCGAATCGGCGCTATCCCCGCTGATCGAATTCGGCGTGCTGCGCATCGTGCAGGGCGGTGCCGACGTCGGAGGGCACCTTGTGCAGCATCCGGGCATCGACCACGTTCACATCACGGGCAGCGCCGCCACGCACGACGTGATCGTCTACGGTCAGGGAACAGCTGGGGCCAGCGCCAAGAGTGCGGGCACGCCGCAGCTGACCAAACCCATCACCAGCGAGTTGGGCGGGGTCTCACCGATCATCGTCGTGCCCAGCGCCTGGACGCGCCGCGACCTGCGCTACCAGGCAGAGCACGTTGTGACCCAGCGACTGCATAACGGGGGCTACAACTGCATCGCGGGCCAGGTCGTGGTGTTGAGCGCCGACTGGCCGCAGAAGGCCGAGTTTCTCGCCGAGCTTCGTGGCGCCCTGCAGAAAGCCCCGGGTCGGCCCGCATGGTATCCGGGAAGTGATGTGCGCGTGGGTTCGGCGGCAGCGACCTACCCCGAAACAGAGCGGTTCGGCCCCGATGGCGGGCGGCTTCTGATCAGCCTGCCAGAGGGTGGAGACTCTGCCCTGCTGGTATCCACCGAGTACTTCTCGCCGGTGCTCGGCGTGATCGAGGTGCCAGGAACTTCTCAAGAGTTCCTCGATGCCGCCGTCGCCGTCGTCAATCATGAATTCGTGGGCACGCTGGGCGCGAACGTAATCGTCGAGCCAAGAGCCGCGAGAGAGATGGGCGAGGGGTTCCTTGAGGCGATCGCGGCGCTGCGCTACGGCACCATCGGCATCAACGTCTGGACCGGCCTGGGCTTCCTCACAGCAGCTGCCCCCTGGGGGGCCTATCCCGGGGCCACGATCGCCGATGTGCAAAGCGGCATAGGGGTCGTGCACAACGCGCTGCTCATCGACTCGCCTGAGCGGGTTATCGTTCGGGGGCCTTTTCGGCCGTTTCCCTATTCGTTCGCGCATGGCGAACTCACCCTGTTTCCGAAGCCTCCGTGGTTTGTCACCGCGCGCACAGCGGCGAAAACAGGTCGATTGCTGGCCGATTTCGCTGCTCGGCCCTCCTGGCTGAAGATGCCGGCTATCTTCGCCTCGGCATTCCGGGCGTGAGGCTCACCCCGATAGGCTCACCCCGATAGGCTCACCCCAATAAGGGGGGTTAATCAGCGTTTCCATGTTTGTCATGTTCCAGAATAGGAACGTCCGGCAGTCCCCTGATTCTCGCCTCCCGTAACTTCGGTATCTCACCAGTGAGTGCACGAGAGGCCCAAACCACCATGGAATCCACGCCTGTACAGCTTGAAGAACTACTCAAGATGCCCAGCCAGAGTCGGATCAACACCGCAACGATCGCCTGCATCATTCCGGCGTACAACGAGGAAGACTCGATCGAGGCGACCATCGAGTCGCTGCTGTCCCAGACGCGGCCGCCGAACGCGATCTTCATCATGGTCAACAACTGTTCGGATGAGACCTTCTACGTGGCAAACGCATTCGCCGGAGTGCATGAGCTGAAGCATCGTGAAGACCAATTCACCTGCGTGGTGACGGTGGTCGACATGGGGATGAACGAAGACAAGAAGGTCGGCGCCCTGAACCTCGGCTGGAGCATGGCCGAGGACTTCGACTACATCCTCGGCGTAGACGGCGACACCGTGCTGGAAAAGAAGTGCGTGCAACACCTCATGTCAGAGATGATCGAAGACTCCCGCATCGGCGGAATTTCCGCGATCTACGGCTTCGACCAGACGTCTGTCCGTGGGCCTGGCGGCGGCTTCCTCGTTCGCTCACAGCGGTTCCAGTTCGCCGGCTTCAACCTCGACAACCTCCTGCGCAGCCGCAACATGGCGGTACTGGGTGGGCAGTGCTCCTTGCTGTCGACCAGTGCCATGCGCCGCACTATGCAGGCCAATCACCAGACCGCTCCGTGGGTCACCGACTCGGAGATTGAAGACTCGCTGCTCTCGATTCAGCTTCGCACCGCGGGTTTCCGCACAAAGATCTCGTCGTCTGCACGCGCCAACGTCGGGGCAATGACGACGCTGCGCTCATTGAACGCCCAGCAGGTGAAGTGGAACGCAGGCGGCGTGGAACTGATGCTCCAGAACCCGACGCACCCCAACCTGCGCCTGCGCTGGCGCGAGAACATCGGCATGTTCACCAACCTGCTGAGCCGCATCATGTTCGTGCTGCTGGTCGCCGCAGCGCTGTCGGTCGGCACCTTCCAATACGACTGGTGGTGGTTGATTCCTCCGGTCGTCTCGATCATCCTGAACCTCCGAATCGCGATGGCCATGAAAGATCACACTTTCATGGATATCGTCTACGCGCTGTTCCTGATCCCCGGAGAGCTCTACATCGCTATCCGTGGCGTGCACTTCATCGAAGCCTGGGGCCAGATCATCGGCCGTCAGGAGCACGACAACTGGGCTGCACAGGCGAACGCGGAGAATGGCGGAGCCAAGGGCGGCAAGGTTGTTCTGGCTATCGTCGCCGTGATTGCGATTCTCGCTGCCCTGACATATGGCTGGATCAATCTGGATCCGCTCATCCAGACCGGTATTCTCGGTGTCGGCTGGGTCACCCTAGCGGTCCTGACCATTCTTCAGACCGTCGTCATGCTCGGCAAGGTCTTCAGGAACCATAAGGGCTTCCGGGTGTAAGTCGATAGGATTTTAGCAAAAGTTGGGTGAGCCAGGCCATCGGGGGCTAGGGGAGAAAAAGAATTGAATTCACGCACGATCGTTGTAGTTGAAGACGACCCCATGACACGGGGAATGCTGGCCGAGCATCTCGAACAGGCAGGCTTCATCGTGTTCACCGCAGAGACGGCAGCCTCGGCTCGCCAGCTCTGCGAGGTCGAAGACCCTGATGGCGTCGTTCTCGATATCGATCTTGGCTTCGGCCCGACGGGCTTCGACCTTGCAGACTCGCTTCGAATCGATCGCCCAGACCTCGGGATTCTCTTCCTCACCAACCTTCCCGACCCGCGGTTCGCCGGCAGAGAGAGTCACAGCATGCCCGCGGGCATCGGCTACCTGCGCAAGGAGAACCTGGTGCAGCGGGGTCTTCTGGTCGAAGCCCTCGATGCTGTGCTTCGAGGTCGGGTCGGCTCAGAGCACAGAAACGACAGGGATCTGGACCGCCCGCTGCGGATGCTGTCTGGCTCCCAGGTCTCGGTACTTCGCATGGTCGCCCTCGGCCTGACCAACCAGCAGATATCGGATAGCCGGGGAACGAGTCCCCGAGCAGTGCAGGGCATCATCAGT
Source organism: Agreia sp. (assembly GCA_040398585.1). Classification (GTDB taxonomy): domain Bacteria; phylum Actinomycetota; class Actinomycetes; order Actinomycetales; family Microbacteriaceae; genus Agreia. The sequence continues at coordinate 15,584 of JBBATW010000022.1, read as the reverse complement.
CGGGCGCTCGTGGCGATCGGGCTGCCCGAGGATGGGGAGGGCGCCGGTCGAGTCGTCGCCGCCCGGCAGTACATCCTCGCGGCAGGATTTCCTCTCAACGACCGGTGAGTGACTCCGCCGGGACATCCCCCCGGCGCGATAGCCTGAACATCGTGAATGAGACCCTGCCCCCGTGCCCCGAATGCTCCAGCGACCTGACCTATGAGATGGGCGACCTGGTGGTCTGCCCGATGTGCGCGCACGAGTGGGCCGATGTACCGGCGGTCGAAGAGGCTGAGGCCGGTATCGCGATCATCAAGGATGCCTTCGGTGCGGTCCTTGCCGATGGCGACTCGATCACCGTCATCAAAGACCTGAAGATCAAGGGCAGCTCCACCGTCATCAAGGTCGGAACCAAGGTTCGCGGCATCCGTCTGGTTCAGGGCGTCGGCGACCACGACATCGACTGCCGCATCGAGGGCGTGTCGGTGCAGCTCAAGTCGAGCGTCGTAAAGAAGGCCTAGCGGCCGGTCCTCCGGCTGCCGAGTCTGTCTGCAGCCGCTTATCGGCTCTGGCGTCGCTTACCGACGCGGGGCTGGCCCTTGACCGCGGGAGTTCGGCCCTTGCCTTTGGAGGCCTTCGCCTTGCCGCCCGGCTTGGCGGCCGACGCCTCTGCGGCGGCGGCTGATTTCGCCAGCTGGCGCTTCGCATCCGCGAGGAAAAGCTCACCCTCGGACGTCAGAACCGTACTGTCGGCCGAGCGATCGAAAAGGTCGTAGCCGAGCTCCTCCTCCATGATGCGGATGGAGGAGACCAGGGTCGACCGGGGAATGTCCAGGTCTCTGGCGGCATGCGCGAAGTGCAGAACCTCGGCGGCGGCAACGAACTGCCGCAACAGGTTGTGGTCCACAAAAAACGCCTCTCATCGCAACCGCGAAAATCGCGGTCAGGGTTGAAGTTTACGCGAACGTGCGTGGGCGGGCTCACCCGGCGGTCATGGTTCAGGTTCCGGCGGTTACATTTAAAGGGTGAATCTTTCAGCGATCCTGGCCGGCCGCCCATCCCGTCGAGGCTATTTCGGGGCGGCCGTCGTGGCCGCGGCCCTCGGCCTCGCACTAGGTATTGCGGCTCCCGCGTCGGCGCACGACTCGATCGTCGGCACGGTTCCGGCCAGCGGCTCGACCGTGTCCGTCGACCCACGAACTGTGTCACTGACATTCAGCGAACCCCTGCTCACGCTGGGCGGCGGGACCAACGGGTTCGCGGTCGTAGTGACGGATCCAGCAGGCCGCTTTCAGGAGTCCGGCTGCATGACCATCGCCGACACGGTGGCCTCGACCAAGGTCGCCCTGGGCGGCGGCGGAACGTACACGGTTGTCTGGCAGGTCGTCTCCTCCGACGGGCATCCGACCTCTGGCACCTTCACGTTCGACTACGCACCGGAAGCGGATGCGCTGGTCAACCCGGGCACGACCGTCGCGCCCGCCTGTGGCGAGCCGTGGGCCGGTGCGATCGAGACCGCTGTAGCGAGCCCGGCGCAGATCGCCACGTCGACCCCGACCCCGGCCGACCCCACCCAGTCGACCGGCGTCGCAGGCATCGGCAAGGCAGTGCCGCTCGAGTCGACGGATGGTGCCTCGCCGAACGTCGCGATGATCGCCCTCATCTCCATCGGCAGCGTGCTCGCGTTGGTCGCCGGCCTTCTCGTCGTGCTCCGCCGGATTCGCAATGACCCCTTCAGGAAGAACGACGAGAAGAACGAGAAGAATGAGAATGACACCCCGGGCCAGTAGCGGCTTGGTATGCTGTGCCCATAATTGAATATCAGGCCGCGTAACGCGATGCGGGAGAGCCGGTTGAATCCAGACCGGCACCGAAGGAGCAATTCTCTCCCCAGCAATCTCTCAGGTACTTGTACCGCATCGAATAGGCCACTCTGAAAAGTAGAGCTGATTATTCGTTTCGCTCGAATGAATTGCTCTCGCCCACGGTGAAAGCCGATGTTCCACCCTGACGTTCCCTGCAGGTGACATCCGCGAAGCTCTCAGGCTCCATGACAGAGGGGGAGTTCTTGTAAATGCATGCAAAAACCTGCGTCCTGGAGAACTCGTGACTGATAGATATTCCCCGCTGCACCCGACTCATGTGGCTGCCGGGGCCGGCTTCACCGATTTCGCCGGCTGGCAGATGCCGGTGCGTTACTCCAGTGATCTGGCCGAGCATCACGCGGTGCGCACCGCCGCCGGGCTGTTCGACCTGTCCCATATGGGCGAGATCATCGTGATCGGCCGCGAGGCGGCCGACGCATTGGACTACGCCCTCTCAGGTCGTCTCTCGGCCGTTGCCATCGGCCAGGCAAAATACAGCCTGCTGCTGGGTCGCGACGGCGGGATCCTCGACGATCTCGTCGTGTATCGCACCGGCGATGACCGCTTCATGGTCGTCGCCAACGCCTCGAACCGTGAAGTGGTTTTCGCTGAGCTGCTTGAGCGCTGTGCGCCGTTCGAGGCCGAGGTCTTCGACGAGAGCGACGACCTGGCCTTGATCGCCGTTCAGGGCCCGCTGTCTCGGCGCATCCTGACCGAGACCAACGGCTTCGTCGTTGAAGGCGGCCACCCCGATGGCCGCGACTTCGCCGAGACCCTCGCCGCCGTGAAGTACTACCGCGCATTCGCGGGGTCTTTCCGGGGTCACCCGGTACTCGTGGCCCGCACGGGCTACACGGGAGAAGACGGCTTCGAGCTTTACCTCGGCCCGACGGCTGCCCCCGAGCTGTGGGACGCCCTCATGGAGGTCGGCAGCCCGCTGGGCCTCGTGCCCGCCGGACTCGCAAGCCGGGACACCCTCAGACTCGAGGCGGGTATGCCGCTGTACGGCCATGAGCTTGGCATCGACGTCTACCCGGTGCAGGCGGGACTCACCCGGGTCGTCGTGCTCGATAAGCAAGACTTCGTCGGTCGCGATGCCGTCGTTGAGGGTCCGCCGGCCGGTGCCCGCGTGCTCGTGGGCCTTGCCGGCCTCGGCAAGCGCGCCGCCCGCGCCGACTACGAGGTCTTCGCCAGCGAAACCTCTACCGAGCCGATCGGCGTCATCACCAGCGGTGCCCTCTCGCCGTCGATGGGCTTTCCGATCGCCATGGCCTACGTCGATGCCTCTGCGGCGACACCGGGTGCCGAACTCAGCGTCGATATCCGCGGCAAGCGCCTCCCTCTCAGCGTCACCACCCTTCCGTTCTACAGCCGAAAAAAGGACTGATCATGGCTTCTGCAAGCGAACTCCAGTACACCAGCGAGCACGAGTGGGTCCTCGTCGAGGGCAATACCGCGACCATCGGAATCACCGCATATGCGGCCGAGAAGCTGGGCGACGTCGTCTTCGTCGACCTGCCTGAGGTCGGATCCACCGTGGCCACCGGCAGCGTCGTCGGCGAGATCGAGTCGACCAAGAGCGTCGGCGAGCTCTTCGCCCCGGTCAATGGCACCGTGCTGGCCAAGAACAGCGCAGTCGAGGATTCCCCGGAGCTCGTGAACAGCGACCCGCTGGGCGAGGGCTGGCTGATCAAGGTTGAGTTCACCGAGCTGCCTGAGTTGCTCAGCCTCGACGCCTACAACGAATTGCTGGGGGAGTAGTCCCTATGGCCCAGCCCTTCACCACACGCCACATCGGTACGGATGCCGGAGCCCAGGCCCACATGCTGGCCCGCCTCGGCTACGAATCGGTCGACGATCTCGTCAAGGCCGCTATGCCGGCCTCTATCCAGCTGGCGCCTGAGCACAGCACCGCCGCCATCCCCCTGCCCGCCTCCGAGCGGGAGGCCATCGCCGAGCTGCGAGCGTTGGCGAACAGAAACACCGTCAACCGCTCGATGATCGGCCTCGGCTACTACGACACGATCACGCCCGCCGTCATCAAGCGCAACGTGCTCGAGAATCCGAGCTGGTACACGGCCTACACGCCCTACCAGCCGGAGATCAGCCAGGGCCGGCTCGAGGCGATCATCAACTTCCAGACCATGGTCGCCGACCTCACCGGCCTCGCGACGGCGAACGCGTCGATGCTTGATGAGTCAACCGCGGTGGTCGAGGCCATGCTGCTCGCCCGCCGGGCATCGAAGTCCACCTCGAACCGATTCATCGTCGACATCGATGCCCTGCCCCAGACCAAGGCGTTGCTTGCCGCCCGCGCCGCCGCCGTCGGCATCGAGATCCTCGAGCTGAACCTCGACGCCGTCGACCACCCATCTGCAGCCGAGCATCCGCTGGCCACGGGCTTCGGTGCGTTCATCCAGTACCCCGGGGCCTCGGGGCGGGTCTGGGACCCGACCGATGTCATCGCCGCCGTGCACGCCACGGGCGGCCTCGCGGTCGTCGCCGCCGATCTGCTCGCGCTCACCCTGATCACCTCTCCGGGCGACCTCGGCGCCGATGTCGCCGTCGGCACGAGCCAGCGCTTCGGCATACCGATGGGCTTCGGCGGTCCGCACGCGGGCTTCATGGCCGTTCGCGCCGGACTTGAGCGCCAGCTCCCGGGCCGCCTCGTCGGCGTCAGTCAGGACGCCGCCGGTCACCCCGCCTTCCGGCTCAGCCTGCAGGCTCGCGAGCAGCACATCCGCCGCGAGAAGGCCACGTCCAACATCTGCACCGCGCAGGTGTTGCTCGCCGTCATGGCCGGCATGTTCGCGGTCTACCACGGGCCCGACGGCCTGCACCAGATCGCGTCCGACATCAACGTCTCGGCGCGCACCCTGGCCGCCAAGCTCACCGGTGCCGGCTTCGAGCTCGTACACGACACGTTCTTCGACACCGTGCAGGTTCGCGTTCCGGGCCGAGCTCACGAGATCGCTGAGGCGGCCCACACCGCCGGCTTCCTGCTGCGCGTCGTAAACCCCGACCTGCTCGGGCTCGCCGTCGATGAGACGACCACCGAGGCGGAGCTGACGACCGTGGCCGCCCTCATCGGCGCCACACCCGGGGCAGGCAGCCCCGCCGCGGCCGCCGCTCAGAGCCTGCCCGCGCACCTGGCCCGCACGAGCGAGTACCTCACACACGCCGTCTTCAACACGCACCGGTCCGAGACCAGCATGATGCGCTACCTGAAGAGCCTCGCCGACCTCGACTACGCCCTGGATCGCGGCATGATCCCGCTGGGCTCCTGCACCATGAAGCTGAACGCTGCGACCGAGATGGAGGCCGTCACCTGGCCCGAGTTCGGCGGCCTGCACCCGTTCGCCCCGCGTGCCGACGTCGAGGGCTACCTGTCGCTGATCGACGACCTCGAGTCGTGGCTGGCCGAGGTCACCGGGTATGACTCGGTGTCTCTGCAGCCGAACGCCGGCAGCCAGGGCGAGCTCGCCGGTCTCTTGGCCATCCGTGGCTATCACCTGTCTCGCGGCGATTCCCAGCGCACGACCTGCCTGATCCCGTCCAGTGCGCACGGAACGAACGCGGCCTCCGCGGTACTGGCCGGCTTCAAGGTCGTCGTTGTGGCGTGCGACGAGATGGGCAACGTCGACCTCGTCGACCTGCTCGCCAAGATCGAGCTGCACGCGGCCTCCCTCGCCGCTCTCATGATCACCTACCCGTCGACGCACGGTGTCTACGAGCACGAGGTCGCCCAGATCTGCCGCCTCGTGCACGAGGCCGGCGGCCAGGTCTACGTCGACGGTGCAAACCTCAATGCCCTGCTCGGCTTCGCCCGGTTCGGCGACTTCGGGGGAGATGTCTCGCACCTCAACCTGCACAAAACGTTCTGCATTCCGCACGGCGGTGGCGGCCCCGGCGTCGGCCCCGTCGGTGCCAAGGCGCACCTCGCGCCGTTCCTGCCGGGACACGCGGCCGCCCAGAAGTCCGAGCACGTCATGGCCGACGGCAGCGTCGTTATCCACGGCGGCGGGCCGATCTCGGCCGCCCCCTACGGCAGCCCGAGCATCCTGCCGATCAGTTGGGCCTATGTGCGCATGATGGGTGCGCGCGGCCTCGCGGATGCGACGGGTGCGGCGGTTCTTGCGGCCAACTATGTCGCAGCCCGGCTCGAGGGCCACTTCCCGGTGCTGTATGCCGGTGACAACGGGCTGGTCGCGCACGAGTGCGTGCTTGACGTTCGCCCCTTGACGACGGCCACCGGCATCACGGTCGACGACATCGCCAAGCGCCTGATGGACTACGGCTTCCACGCTCCGACCATGAGCTTCCCGGTCGTCGGCACCCTGATGGTCGAGCCGACCGAGAGCGAAGATCTTGCCGAGATCGACCGGTTCATCGACGCCATGATCGCGATCAAGGCTGAGGCCGACCAGGTCGCGGCCGGAGTCTGGCCGGCGGATGACAACCCCCTGCACAACGCCCCCCACACGGCCCAGAGCGTGATCGAGGGCGACTGGCTGCACAGCTATGGTCGCGAGACCGCTGTCTACCCGATGCGCTCGCAGATTCGTCACAAGTACTGGCCGCCGGTGCGCCGCATCGACAACGCGTATGGAGACCGCAACCTCGTCTGCTCGTGCCCGCCGCCGGAGGCCTTCGAGTAGCGTTCCCGGGTCATCTGCGGGTCATCTGCGGATCATCTCCGGCTCGCCGTGGAGGGAAGGCTCGCTGCGCGCTGGTAATCTCATGCGCATGGCGAGATTCTCCCCGGCGCGCGGCCGGCTCTGTGTTCTTGGCGGCATGCTCGGCATCCTCTCCGTGGTTGGTCTATCGGCCGCCCCAGCCTTTGCAACGACCTACTACGACAACGGCGGCTGTGTCGTGCGCCAGCTCAGCGACGGTCCTCCGGCCGGCGGAAGCCAGTGCGCGGGCGTCAACCTGGGCTCGAAGAGCCTCGGCCAGGCGGCTTTTCAGGGGGCAAACCTAGCCGGAGCGAACCTCTCGGGCTCCAAGCTTCAGGCCGCGAATTTCACCGGGGCCAATATCACCGGCGCAAACTTTACGAACTCCCAGGTCGACGGCGCCGACTTCACGAACACGGGCATCGTGCCGGCCACCATCACCGTGCCGGCCACCAGCGCCGCCGGAGCCCCGATCGCCTTCGCCGCCGTGCTTGCCCAGGGGTTGACCGACGGCGGCTGTTTCATCGCCGACGCACCGGTCCCCTCCGGCACCGTTTTCCCGGTGGGCTCGAGCGGCCTGCTCTGCAAGTTCATCGGGGCCAAGGGCAACGCGATCGCCGTCGTGAAGATCCAGGTGACGGCGTTTCCTACGCCCACGGCGACGAATACCGCGGCGACTTCGGGCACCTCAGTGTCTGGAACGTCTGCCTCGGCGGGCACCGCTGCCCCGGCCGCCCGACCCCCCACGGACTGGGGCCTCATCGGCGGTATTGGCGGGGGCGCCCTCCTCGTGCTGGCCGCGGGTGTGACCGCGATCGTGCTGTCCCGCCGCACACCGGCAACGGCCCTCGCCGCCGCATCGGTCGTTTCCGCACCGGATTCGGTGCCCGATGCGCAGACCACGCGTCGGGGCTCCGCTGTCGCTGCCGCAGTCGCAGTCGTGGCCGCCGCCGCCGCGAACGTCAAGACTAGATTCGCCCCGGTGCCGGACCACGACGTCTCGCTGCTCGACGAACTGATCGCTTTCGGTGATCAGCCTGCCGAGGGTAGCGACGACGCGGCACCCGCAGAGGGCGAGGGGCCTAAGCCGGGACTCTGAAGAGTTCGGGAAACGCCCCGACGGCCCAGGCATAACCGATGAATGAGGCGATGTCGATGATCCAATGGGCCACCACGAGTGGCATCACCCTGCCCCAGCGGTTGTAGCACCAGCCGAAGACCACGCCCATGGCGACGTTGCCGAAGAACGGGCCGATGCCTTGGTACAGGTGGTACGAGCCTCGAAGCAACGCCGCCGCGAAGATTATCGTCCACATGCCGAGCCGTCCCCGGCCCCAGCCGAGTTCCTTCAGGCGGGTGAACAGGTAGGCGACGACTATCAGTTCTTCGCTGAGCGCCGCCTTGACCGCGGCGAGGATCAGCATCGGCACCGTCCACCAGTAGGTGTCCAACGGTGCCGGCACGACGTTGACCGTGAAGCCGAACGCGCGGCCGATGAAGTAGAGCGCGAGACCGGGGATGCCGATGGCCAGCACGAGGAGAACGCCGCGGCCAACATCCTTGCCAGGCTGGGTGAGGTCGAAGCCCACGCGGCGGAAGGGATTCCGTCCCGAGATCGCGAGCAGGTAGAGCACGAGGGCGACCGGGATAAGCCCGAAGAATACGGCGAGTCCCTGATAGGTGAAGTCGAGCCACTCCCGGCTGCTGAGGGAATTGTTGATCGTGGCCGTCTGCGAGGCGAGCGGCGTGGCTCGGGTCGACAGGTCGATGATGCTGACGATCGAGTAGATTGCTGACGCGCCGAGCGACAGCCCCAGCACGATTGCTATCTCGACCCAGATCCGCCGCCGGGGGTTCTTCAGCCAGGGATCCTGCGGAAAGCGGGCCAGTGCGGTCTCGTCGGTACTCACGGCACGAGCCTAGGGGAGTACCCCTGAAAACAGGCACTGCGGCACTCTGGCCCGAGCGGATGCGCGGCTCAACGCCTCGAGATCACCCACATCCGCCCAAAGATCGACGTGAGGGCGGTTCTGGGCGATCTCGGTGAAGAGCTCGGGGCCGTGCGCGCGACAGAGTCAGCGGGCGGGGCGCATCGCGCAGGCGGGGGTGCCGCCGGGGAGCTTGTGGCGGTAGCGGGCGACGAGGCGATAGCCCAGTTCAGCGGCCCACGACCACGGGGGAACCGTGCCGAGCCAGCCGAGAAAGCGCAGGGAGCCGTTGGGCTGGGTACGCAGAATCGCAGCCATGGCCGCTGCGCCCCCGAACTTACCGTCGGTGCTCACGTACCAGACCCGGCTCGAGGCCAGCTTCGGCGTGAGCCCGAGTGCGGGCAGATCGGCCCACTGAAAGGGGGTCGTTGCCGGGAAGCTCGGCAGCCGCTTCTTCATAAAGTTCACGGCCGTGGTGCAGAATCCGCAGTCACCGTCGAAGACGAGCACGGGCAGGACAATCTTCGTTTCGGAGCTCATAGTTGCAGCTTTCTGGCAGCGCCATCCGGAACTCCAACGCTACTCCGGTACCGCTGGGCATTCACCCGGCACAGATACGCGATCATCCGGCGCTAACCGCCGCGCTACCGGCGTGTTTCGCGGATGTCGACCTGCCCAGGTCGACATTCTCGAAAACGCCCTCCTAAATCCACCTTCCGACCTCTATTCCGGAAAACGTCAGTCGGTGGCCGGACGCACGTGGGCTCCACTGGGCCCTTCGACATCCCACACGCCAGAACGGGCGGACTCGGCTCCATCCGAGTCCGCCCGTCCCAATCAAGAATCGGGGGCTAGCTCATGAAGCCGACGATCTTCCAGTCCACATCTGCGGCACCGGGACGAGCGCCATAGTTGGCGATCGTCGGGTTGATGGCGATGATGCGCGGCGACTGAATGATTGGCATCGAGTGCCCCTCGGCCCAGATTGCTGTGTCGATCTCATTCCAGAGTGCCGCGGCACTGACGGGGTCTGAGTCGGTGACGACCTCGGTGAGCATCGTGTCGAGCGCGGGCGAGGAGATGCGGCCGTAGTTCTGGCCCTCGGCACCCGAGCGATAGATGCTGGCTCCCGCGGCAGGATAGCCGGTTCCGCCCCAGAGGAAGATAGTCATGTCGTAGGCACCGGGCGTGATGTTGTCTGAGAAGAATGCATCACTGGCGACCTCGTTGATCGTCATCTGCATGCCGACCGCCGCGAGTTGGCTCTGGATGACCTGGGCCATTTGGCTCGAGGAGACCGCCCCGGCGGGAATCGTGATCGCAAACGTCAGGTTCTTGCCGTCCTTGGTGCGAACGGCCCCGTCTCCGGTCCATCCGGCAGCCTCGAGGATCGCCTTGGCCGCCGCTGGGTCGAACGAGCCGACGTCGCCTGCGTTGTCCTGGTAGGTCGCATCCGTTCCGAGGTAGATGTGGTTGTTCAACAGCGGAATGTCGTAGGGAAGATCGCCCACGATGACGGCAGAAAGTGAGGCGCGGTCGACGGCCTTTTGCACCGCGAGTCTCAGCTGTTTGTCGGCGAAGATGCCCGACGAGCTGAAGTCGACGTGGGTGTAGCTGGCAGAGGGGGCTGCCCGAAGGGCGGTGTCAGGCGCGCCGGAGACCCGGCCGTAGCGTTCGGTCGTTCCGGCTGCGACGAGGTCGATCTCCTTGTTCAGGTAGGCGTCAACGTCGGCCGAGGAATCGAGGGCGATAAAGATGATCCGGTCGAGCTTCGGGGGGTCACCCCACCAGGTCGGGTCGGGAACAACGGAGATGGTTCGCGCCGAGGTGTTGAGCTCCTCGAGCTTGAACGGGCCTGCCGTGACGGGGATAGCGTCGGCATAGGCCGTGTTGAAACCGGCGGGCGTCCCGATCTGACTGGCCGGGTAGAACGGGGCAAACATCGACTTCCAGTCGGCGAACGGTGTCGCGTAGGTCACGATCGCATCCTTGACGGTCGCGCCCTGGGTCACCGAGGCCATTGAGTTGTAGCCCGTGGAATCGGCGATCGTATAGGCCGGGTCGGTGCCGTTCAGAGCCCGGAAGGTCGCCTCGAAGTCGGCCCAGGTGATGGGAGTGCCATCGCTCCACGTCGCCGCGGGGTTGATCTTGTACTCGATCACGAGGGGCGTCGTACTGGTCGGCTCGGCCGACACCAGGAGGTCGGTGTTCAGCGTCGGGGCCCCGTCGAGTCCTATGACAAAGGGCTTTTGCACCATCGTTTGCATGACGAGGTCGGTGTCGGCAAGGGTGCCGTCGATGAAGGAGTAGTTCCAGTTCGGCGGGAACGACTGCAGGGGCACGCGAAGAGTGCCGCCCTGAGCGACCGCGGATGCCGGCTGGGCGTTGGTATCGCCCGCCGGGTCGAGCGTGGCCTTGCCGCTCGTGCTTGGATCTGCGGTGCCGCCGCCGGCAGCGCATCCGCTCAGGATCAGCCCGATGCTGACCAGGCCGGCGAAGACGCCGACCAGTGCTCTCTTGGTTCGCATGTTAACTCCTCATTGACTTTGACGTGCTGTGAGGCCGCCTCTCCTTGTGGATCTGTCACACCGGAAACAACGCCCCTGAACGGGGGTGTTTCCCCCGAATTCACCAACCCTATGCCGCAATTTCAAAAACCAACAAGGTTTCTGTCGACTTCCGACGTGCTGTTACGGCGACGAAACAATTCGTTACTTGTGACGTGAATGGGGGGTCTATAGTTTCAGGATGCTTCGCTATCTCACCAAGCGTCTCGCCTACTACGTGGTCCTGGCTTTCATTGCGACGTCACTCACCTACCTGATGGCATCCCTGTCGTTCAACCCCCGTGCGGCCTATGAAGCGCGCAATCCGCCGCCGCCCGACTCGGTGGTCAATAGCCAGCTGAGCCTGATCGGTGTGAACGACCAAGACCCGTTGCTGGAGCGCTACGCGACTTGGGCGGGCAAGACACTGACGGGGGACCTCGGCCAGAGCATCACCAACCGAAGCATCAACGACGAGTTCGGTGAAAGGTTTGCCGTCAGCCTCCAACTCCTCATCATCGGCTCGATCGTCGGTCTAGTTCTCGGCGTGCTGCTGGGCTTCTGGAACGCGGTGCGGCAGTACCAGATCTCAGACCGGGTGACGACGATCCTGTCGTTCGTCCTGCTGTCAACGCCGGTGTTCCTCAGCGCCGTTCTCCTGAAGATCGGGGCGACGGGGCTGAACGGCATTCTCGGTTTCCAGCTGATCAACTTCACCGGGGCCGCGACTGCGGGGTTCCAGGGCGGCTTCTGGCCGTGGCTGGCCGACCGGGCGGTGCATCTGCTGCTGCCGACGATCTCGATCGCGCTCGGTTCGATTGCCATCTACAGCCGCTACCAACGGGCGACGATGCTCGACGTGCTGAACTCCGATTACATCCGAACTGCCCGCGCCAAGGGTTTGACCCGAACGCACGCGACGCTCAAGCACGGCCTGCGCACGGCTCTCATCCCCATGACGACGCTCTTCGCCTACGGCTTTCTCGGTGTATTCGTCGGGGCGACCTTCACCGAGAAGATCTTCGGCTGGAACGGCCTCGGAGCGTGGTTCATCGACGGCGTTCAGGCGAACGACGTCAATGTCGTCGTGGCCTACACGCTCTTCGCCTCCATCGTCGTGCTGCTCGCCGGTTTCCTGGCCGATGTCGCCAACGCCGCCCTTGACCCGCGCGTGCGTGCAGCGCGCTAGCCCCAGGAGCCACTGATGAGTAAATCTGCCAGCACGGGAATCATCCTCCGTCGCCTCCTCTCCAATCGAGGCTCGGTCTTCGGGGTCGTCGTAATCGTGCTCCTCTTTTTGTTCGCCTTCATCGGGCCGCTGGTGAGTGGCTGGACCTACTCTGAGCTCGACTACACGGCCCTTCGTCAGGCACCCAACCAGGAGCACTGGTTCGGCACCAACAACATCGGCCAGGACGTCTTCACCCAGACCGCCCGCGGCATGCAGAAGTCGCTGCTGATCGGACTGCTCGTGGCGGTCTTCTCGACGGGCCTCGCCGGATTCCTCGGGGCCGCCGCGGGCTACTTCGGCGGCAAGGCCGACCGCATAATCATGTTCATCGTCGATGCGCTCCTCGTGCTGCCGTCGTTCCTGATCGTCGCCATCCTCTCTACCCGCATCAAGCAGTACGGCTGGCTGGTGCTCGTCGTGCTGCTCGCGGCGTTCAGCTGGATGGTCACCGCGCGCGTGATCCGCTCGATGACCCTCTCGATCAAAGAGCGTGAGTTCGTGCGCGCCGCGCAGTACATGGGCATCGGCTCGTTCACGATCATTCGCCGGCACATCCTGCCCAATGTCGCCTCGTTTCTCATCATCGACGCGACGATCGCGGTCGGTGGGGCGGTGCTGGCCGAGGCGAGCCTGAGCTACTTCGGCTTCGGCGTTCAGGCGCCGGACGTCTCTCTCGGCACACTGATCGCCCAGAACCAAGGGGCGGCCCTCACCCAGCCGTGGCTGTTTTTCTACTCGGCCGCAGCCCTCATCCTCTTCGCCCTCGCCGCGAACCTGCTCGGCGATGGCCTGCGTGACGCCTTCGATCCGACGTCCCGTGCAGGCAAGCGTCTGAAGAAGAACCGCCGAAACGGTCGCCGCAACAACCCCGGCCAGCCGCCGATGACCGCTAACACGACCGACCCGGCCCCCGAGCCGGTTGGAGCCCGATGACGAACGCCGCAAACTTGACGAATACCGGTACGACCGGTGCCGCCGCCGCAGAGCGCTTCCAGCGCACGGGGGAGACCGTACTCGAAGTGACGGGTCTGAACGTCAGCTTTCCCAGCCCCGACGGCTTCATCAGGGCCGTGCGCGGCATCGACCTGACGCTTGCGCGCGGCGAGGTACTGGGCATCGTGGGAGAGTCCGGCTCGGGCAAGTCGATCACCGCTACGGCGATCATGGGGCTCCTGCCCGCGGATGCCGTGGTCACCGGCTCGATAAAGCTCGACGGCACCGAGCTGGTCGGCGCCAGCGACCGCAGCCTCTCGACGCTGCGGGGAGCCAAGATCGCAATGGTCTTCCAAGACCCGCTGTCGGCGTTTACTCCGGTCTACACGATCGGACAGCAGATAGCCGAGACGGTCATCGCCCACAGAAAGATCTCCAAAGCGGATGCGCGCCTCCGGGCGATCGAGCTGCTCACCCTGGTAGGCATCCCCGAACCCGAGCGCCGCGTCGACTCGTTTCCGCACGAGTTCTCCGGCGGAATGCGCCAGCGCGCCATGATCGCCATGGCGATCGCGAACGACCCCGACGTGATCCTCGCCGACGAGCCCACGACGGCGCTCGACGTCACGATCCAGGCCCAGATCATTGCGGTATTGCGCAAGGCGCAGCGGGAGACCGGTGCCGCCCTCATCTTCGTCAGTCACGACCTCGGCGTGATCGCGGGCTTCGCCGACCGCATCGCCGTCATGTATGCGGGCCGCATCGTTGAGGAGGCTGACGTCGACGACCTCTTCGAGCATCCGCGGATGCCGTACACGCTGGGACTGATCGGGGCCGTTCCTCGGCTGGATGTGCAGACCGACGCGGCACTGGTTCCGATCCCCGGTACGCCGCCCTCGATGCTCGACTACGTCGGCGGCTGCCCGTTCGCCGACCGGTGCCCCCTCGTGTTAGACGCCTGCCGCGCCAGCGAGCCGACGCTCACGGCGTTGCCCGCGGAGCAGAGTACGTTGTCCGCGGAGCAGAGCACGCTGCCCGCCAGTGCGCTCCCTGCAGGCGGATCCCACCTGGCCGCGTGCATCCGCTCGGAAGAGATCGCGGCGAACAACAGCCGGCCGGAAGACGTCTTTACCGTGCCCGAACTCGGCGAGCCGCTGGCCGCCGGGGTACCGAGGCTGGAGCGTGCGATCGTTCTCCGCACCGAGGGCCTCGTCAAAACGTTCCTGCTCCGCCAGGGCTCGGTCTTCAAGCGCCGCATCGGCACGGTCTGGGCCGTGGACGGCGTCGATCTCGAGATAAGAACGGGGGAGACCCTCGGCCTCGTCGGAGAATCCGGTTCGGGCAAGAGCACAGCGCTGCACGAGATCATGGACCTCGGTACTCCGGAGGGCGGTACGATCGAGCTGCTCGGCGAGCAGATGGGCGCCATCGGCAACGGGGCGAGCGGTCGCAGGGCGCTCCGCTCACAGATCTCGATGGTCTTCCAAGACCCGATGGCGAGCCTTGACCCGCGGATGCCCGTGGCCGACATCATCGCCGAGCCGCTGGAGGCGGTGGGCCGCCCCAACGACGAGATCCAGCGGAGGGTCCCCGAACTGATGAGCCTCGTGGGCTTGGATCCTGCCACGGCCGGCCGCTTCCCCCACGAGTTCTCGGGCGGCCAGCGCCAGCGCATCTCGATAGCTCGGGCGCTCGCGGTGAACCCGCGTTTCCTTGTGCTCGACGAGCCCGTCTCCGCCCTCGACGTCTCCATCCAGGCCGGGGTCTTGAACCTGCTCGCTGAGTTGAAGAACAAGCTCGGTCTCTCCTATCTATTCGTTTCTCACGACCTGTCGGTGATTCGCCACATCGCCGACCGGGTTTCGGTGATGTACCTCGGCCGCACGGTCGAGACCGGCAGCGTCGACGAGATCTTCAACCACCCCCTGCACCCTTACACTCAGGCGTTGCTCTCGGCGGTGCCCATCCCCGACCCGGCCAAGGAGCGTGCCCGCGAGCACATCCTGCTGCAGGGAGACCCGCCCAGCCCGACGGTGCAACAGGGCGGATGCCGCTTCCGCGGTCGCTGCCAGATCTTCGCCCTGCTGGATGAGGCCGGCAAAGCGACCTGCCGCACCGCGGTGCCGGAGCCACTCGCGCACTGGCGTGAGGGCAAGGACCACTCTGCGGCCTGCCACTTCCCCGAGCATATTGACCGTCTCTAACAGAGACTTCGTCACAGGTGTTCAGGCTGTCCTATCGGCAATAATCTTGCGCACTAATCGATTGCAGGCGAAAGTATCCTGCGTTAGCTCTTATTTCAGCGGCTTTTTTGTTACTAACGTGTAACGGTTTCACTCGGAATTAGGTGCCACAGGATTCCCCTTTTAGGGTTCAGATAAGTAAGTCGTGAACTCACTGGTGAGACGAGCCCGAAAGGGTTG
>JBBATW010000021.1:3961-46564 GCA_040398585.1 Agreia sp. | reverse complement strand
GAGAACTCGTCGGTATAGACCATTCCCGGAGCGATCTCCAGTACTCGGATCGGCTCCCCGTTCAGTTCCAGCCGGAGGACGTCCATCATCGAGTGCGCTGCGAACTTGCTCGCGTTGTACCCGCCACCACCCTCATAGGACGTGTGGCCCGCGATTGAAGTGACAGTGAGAATATCTGCAACCCGGCCGGTGGCAACGGAGTCGCGGAGCATCGGCAGCAAAGCGGTGATCACCCGTTTTACACCAATCACGTTGATTTCGAACATCCACTGCCAGTCATCGATCGAGCCCTCCTCGACGGAATCCAGGCCGAGGGCGCCGCCTGCGATGTTGACGAGGGAGTTGACCCCGCCCGTCGCCGCGAGGTAGCCCGCGAGGTCATCGACGTCCGACTGCTTCGTCAGGTCGGCAACGAAGACCGAGGCACCGGTCTCGGCCGCGAGCGCTTCGAGCCGATCGGCCCGGCGCGCGACACCGACAACGTCCCAGCCGTGGGCACGCAACAGGCGAACGGTCTCGGCCCCCATACCCGAACTGGCTCCGGTGACTACAGCGCGACGTGATGGCATTGGATCTCCTGAATCGAAAGCGGCAAACGCGAGAAGTTTCCAACTTTACGCGCCATGATTATTACGTCATATTTCACCGGGCATTGACGCTCGTCGCCAGCCTTTTTATGCTCGCCTCAGAGCCGGGATCCCCTCCCACGATCAGAGAGAAGTCGCACCATGGCCGAGAACGTCGCCGACTGGAAATTCGAGACTAAGCAGATTCACTCCGGCGCCTCGCCGGATCCCGTCACCAATGCCCGCGCCACGCCGATCTACCAGACGACGGCCTATGTCTTCAACGACTCCGAGCACGCCAAGAACCTCTTCGCCCTGGCCGAGTTCGGCAACATCTACACCCGCATCCAGAACCCCACGCAGGGCGTCGTCGAGGAGCGCGTCGCGGCCCTGGAGGGCGGCACTGCAGCGTTGCTCGTCGCCTCCGGCCAGTCCGCGACTACGTTTGCGATTCTCAACATCGCCGAAGCCGGCGACCACATCGTCTCAAGTGCCTCCGTCTACGGCGGAACCTACAATCTGTTTCACTACACGCTGGCCAAGCTCGGCATCGAGACAACCTTCGTCGAGAATCAGGACGATGCCGATGAGTGGCGTCGGGCGATCCGCCCGAACACGAAGTTGCTGTTCGCAGAGACAATCGGCAACCCGAAGATCAACATCCTTGACATCCGCCTCGTGGCCGACATCGCCCACGGTGCCGGAGTGCCCCTGATCGTGGACAACACCATTGGAACCCCGTTTCTGATCCGTCCGCTGGAGCATGGGGCCGACATCGTCGTGCACTCCGCGACGAAGTTCCTCGGCGGTCACGGCACGGTCATGGGCGGCGTCATCGTCGACGGTGGAAAGTTTGCGTGGAGCGAGAACGTCGACAAGTTCCCGGGACTGTCCACCCCCGATCCTTCGTACCACGGGGTCAACTACACCGCAGCGCTAGGCGATGGCATCGCCTACATCATCAAGGCGCGCGTTCAGCTTCTTCGCGATATCGGTGCGTCGATCGCGCCCGCTAGCGCGTGGCAGCTCATCCAGGGCATCGAGACGCTCAGCCTGCGCATCGAGCGCCACGTGGAGAACGCTCAGAATGTCGCCGAGTGGCTGGAGAGTCACAGCGACGTCGCCACGGTTCACTACTCGGGCCTTCCTTCCAGCCCCTGGTACGCGGCAGCCAACAAGTACGCCCCAAAGGGCGTCGGAGCGGTGCTCTCATTCGAGCTCAAGGGTGGCGTCGACGCCGGCCGAGCCTTCGTCGACAGCCTGACGCTGTTCAGCCATGTTGCAAACATCGGCGACGTGCGCAGCCTCGTTATCCACCCTGCCTCGACGACGCATTCACAGCTGAGCCCCGAGGAGCAGCTGACCGCCGGCGTCACTCCCGGCCTGGTTCGCCTGTCGGTTGGGCTGGAGAATATCGCCGACATCCGCGCCGATCTAGAGGTAGGCCTCGCCGCCGCCCGCGCGGTGGTTGTGGCCAACGCAATCTAGCCGCAGCCCGATCACCAGCCGTCGAAGCGACACCCGCGAGCCGTCGACACGTAACAATGTCGGCGGCTCGCCTTTTCACCGGGAGAATGGTCCCTTATGGACTGGCAAGCTTCCGAAGACACTGTTCCGAGTGAATTCGTCACCGACGCACAAATCAGATCCCTTGCGGGCAAGCCACCGGCGAGCGGCGCCTGGCGTGACGGCGACCCCGTGGGCCGCAGGCACTTCGCCGCTATCGGCGCTTTCGACTTCGAAAGCGGTGGCCATCTTGACTCGGTGAGGATCGCCTACGAGACCTTCGGTGAGCTGAATCACAAGCGCGACAACGCGATTCTTGTGCTTCACGCCCTCACCGGCGACAGCCATGTCGTTGGTGCCGCCGAGCCCGGCCACCCCACCGCAGGCTGGTGGGGTGGCATCGTCGGACCCGGACTGTCTATCGACACCGACCGGTTCTTCGTTGTTGCCCCGAATATGCTGGGCAGCTGCCAGGGCAGCACCGGGCCGTCAGACCTCGATGCCAACGGCCGCGAGTGGGGCGAAGATTTCCCATTCACGACCATCCGCGACCAGGTTCGAGCCCAAGCCGCCATGAGCGATGAAATCGGCATCGAACGCTGGTTCGCGATCATCGGCGGCTCCATGGGCGCCATGGACGCCCTCGAGTGGGGCGTCGAGTACCCCGACCGGATGGTTCGGCTTGCAGTCATTGCAGCCCCCGCCGTTTCCAGTGCAGACCAGATCGCCTTGAATTCCGTGCAGGTGGAAGCGATCCACACCGATCCCCTGTTCCACGGAGGCCAGTACTATGACGCCAAAGACGGCGATGGGCCACACCGCGGCCTTGCTCTGGCCCGCCGGATGGCCCTTCTGAACTACCGGAGCCCCTCGGAGCTGAACGAGCGCTTCCAGCGCAGCTGGCAGTCGGGGATCAACCCGATGGGCGGCGGCGGGCGATTCGCCGTCGAGTCCTATCTGGACTTTCACGGCAATAAGTTCACCCGACGCTTTGATGCAAACAGTTATGTCACCCTGATCCAGGCCATGAACTCGCACGATGTCGGCCGGGGGCGCGGCGGCATCGAGAATGCCCTCTCCAGGGTGAAGGCTCGCACCCTCATCATCGGGATCGACAGTGACAGGCTTTTCCCCGTTGAGGATCAGCAACTTCTCGCCCGCCTGATTCCGGGCAACATCGACGGGACCTCGGCCGCGGTTATCTCTTCGCCCTACGGTCACGATGGCTTCCTGATCGAGTACGACGCCGTCGGTGCCGAGCTCTCACGCCTGATCGGCGACTGATCGGGATTCGAACCGAACCCCCTCGAGCGCGGGTAACATAAACGGCATGCGGTTTTGGCAGCACCCACCACGATCGAGGGATCAATCGTGACCGTGTCAGGCCAGCGAGGAAATGCTCGGCTCATGCGTCGCACCACCCGTCTTATCGGGCTGATCTTCGTGATCTCTTCGTTCTTCTGCATCGAGGTTCCCGGGGCCGCCCCCTCAATAATGGTGCTTTCGGTGCTGCCGCTCTACGGCATCATGACCATCGGTCTCTACCTGATCGGTGGCACCCACACCTTCATCTGGCTGCCGATCACGTTCGTGACGGGCCTCGGAACCATCTGGGCGCTCGGCTTTCACCGACTCGGCGGCCCCACTGACTCGACCGTCAGCGCCGCGACTCTGCTCGGCGCCGGAGGCCTGGCATCGCTGTCGATTCTCTTCATGGGCAATTCGTGGCGACTCGGCAAGCCGTGGAAGATCGGCTGGCGCATCGGCTGGGTCGTCTTCGCCTTCGCCACGACGGCGGCCCTCACCGAGTGGGCCTCGGACACGCTCGTTCCGGCCGGCTCCACCGTGGCCATCGTCTTCGTGGGCTGGCTGGCCATCTCGATCGTCGGTTACTGGATGTCGGTCAGCGTCGCCCGAGCGCTCAATCGGGTAAACCATCTCGGCCTGGCACACCTCGCGGAACGCAAGGCGACAGAGGTTGAGTCCATGCGACGCCAAGGCGCCCGGCTTATGCACGATACGGTCTTGGCGACCCTCACGCTCCTCGCCCACTCCGGGGTGGGAGTCAGCCCAGACGCCCTCCGGGAGCAGGCCGCCGAGGATGCCCGCCTGCTCCGCCAACTGCGCCTCGGCGGCACGCCGATGCCTCGGGAAACGGCCGGCTACATGGTGGAGGCCACAGAGACCACAGAACTCGGCCACACCTTGGAATCGGTCAAGCAGCGCTGCCTGCGGATGGGACTTGACGTCTCTTGGCACGGTGCCGGCCGCATCCTGTTGCGCAGCACTGTGCTCGATGCTTTCCTGCTGTCGCTTGGCGAATGCCTCGAGAACGTGCGTCGACACTCCGGTGTGGGCGCGGCCGACGTGACGATAACCGAGGATGACACCACGGTGCGCGCCGTCGTCACCGATGCCGGAGTCGGGTTCGACCTCGGCGGAGTCGGCGGCACGAGCCTCGGCATCACGGAGTCGATCGTGGCCCGAATACACGACGTGGGCGGCCGAACGCGGCTTTTCTCGGCGCCGGGCTCAGGAACCACTGTCGTGATCGAGGCTCCCAAATGACGTATTCGAAACGTCAGGTCGGGCCAGACGAATCGCAACGCGAATTCACCAAGCGGATGCGCGCCCGGCGCCGAGGACCCCGCCCGGTCACCACACTGCGCGAGGACATCTCCCGCGACGCAGTTCTCGGCTTCGGCTACCTCGGAATAGGCGGCACGGTCATCGGACTGCTGCTGTGCCTGCGGGGCGTGCTCATATTCGCACTGCAGTTTCCAACATCGCCTCATCCGATATCCGGAATCATCGCCTGGGTACTTGTTTTCAGTGCCCTGGCCGGCTCGTTCTTCGCCACCAGACATCTGGGCGGCCGACTCTCGACACCCGCGTTTGCCATCACTATCGCGCTCCTGTGTACGGCGCTTCTCCTGGATCTCCTGCCGGCGCTCGGCGCCAGGAACCCCCTTCTGGACACAACCGTCTTCTTCGGCGTCGGCGCGACCCTCCTGACAATTGTGGCGACCCGACCGATCACGCAGCTGATGCTAGCCGACGGTGCCCTCTTCGCCATCATGGTCGCGGTTCTGATCGTTTCCCTGAACAAGCCCGAATTCATTCCCGGACCTCACATCGAGGTGCTTGTGCTCTCGTGCTCCCCGGCCCTGATCGGGGTTGCTATTGTGATGGGCTACGAGCATCTGGTGAAACGGGAACTCGACATGACCCTGGTGGAAAGCACTGTCGGAAACCCCCGGTTCGCATTTGGCATCCACGCCTCCGATGAACTCGCCCGGTTGGACCTCAGCGCGGAACAGCTGCTCCAGGAGGTCGCAAGCGGTCGTGCTGCACTCCCGCTGGCCCCAGAACTGGCCGCCGAGGCTTCCTCCCTGGCCACCGAGCTGAGGCTGATTCTCTTGGCTGGACGCAATGAGACCTGGCTGCAGCACGCCATCCGTGAGTCGGATGCGCTGGGGCCTGTCGTCACCTGCGTGGACCCTGGCGGGCTCGCCGGCTACCTCGACCAGAGCCAGCGCGAGGGCCTCCTTTCTGCTATCTGGCTGCTTGTGGGAGACACGCCCCGCGTGCACCCGCAGGTCGGAATCACAATTGGCCCCGCAGTTGCCCAGCCAGCTGTCCAACATCCCGCTAGAATCGAATTCCCACTAGAGCTCAATATCGACGGAATCAGTCCCCGCAGGTATGATCCCGCTTTTTGGTCTGAGTTTTCCCGGGTAGGAACACAGGCTGAATTCGTAGCCCGTGGGACGCTGAAGATAACCGCCGTTGTGGAAACAACGGCGCACGACATCGCTTTATCGAGCGACCTGAAGGAGAACAGATGACCGAGACCGGATCGAAGATTCGACTTGCCATCGTCGACGACCACCGAATGCTCCTCGGCGCATTGACCGAGTGGATCCGCGGTGCTGCGGACGACATCGACATGGTCGCAGCCGTCACAACCTGGCCTGACCTCCTGACCCATCCGGAGTTCCCGGTCGACGTGGTCCTGCTTGATCTCGACCTCAAGGACTCCCTGCCGATCTCGGTCAAACTGCGTACCCTGAAGACCACCGGCGTGAAGACCGTGCTGATGAGCACCTACTCCGAGCCGGCTGTTGTGCGTGAGGCGATCGCAGCAGGCGCACTCGGCTACCTGGTCAAGAGCGAGGAGGCCGGCATGATCGTAGAGGCCATCCGAGCCGCCTACGCCGGGGAGCAGTTCATCTCGAGCGAGCTAGACCTCACGCTCAGCGCAGACGCCGTCGGAGGTCCGCCCAAGCTGTCCGCCCAGGAGCGCCGCGTCATGGCCCTCTACGGCGGAGGCGAGCCCGTAAAGCTGGTCGCCATTGCCCTCGACATCTCCGAGGAGACAGCCAAGAGCTACCTCAAGCGCATTCGCGAGAAGTACCGCGTTGCGGGTATCGATGTCGGCACCAAGGTCGCGCTCCGCAAGCGTGCCATTCAGGATGGCATGCTCGTGCAGGCCGACTTCCACGGCCAGAGCGAAGCCGACCTCATCGACTAATCGCAGATCAGAGTAAACCCAAGAGCGGATGTCGACCCAGTGGGGCGCATCCGCTCTTGTTTTCGTTATGGGTTGCTACCGTGCCTGCAGGGCCTCTTCCAACCGGTCCAGTTTTCCCTCAAGCTCATCGGTGTACCCAGGACGGATGTCGGCCTTGATCACGAGCGAGATTCGCGTTCCGAACGGGGACACCGCCTCGGTCGCGGCCTTCACCACGGCGAAGACATCATCCCAATCCCCCTCCAAGGTGGTGAACATCGAGTCGGTGTGATTCCTCAGGCCCGATTCGCGAACGACGGCGACAGCGGCTGCCACCGCCTCGTGAACCGAGGCATCGTCGTTGGCCGATAGGCCGCCGGACGGAGCGACCGAGAAGGCTAGGAGCATGAGGAGGTTCTCAGACTTTCTGTCATGACCGACGCGTGATCGGCCTAGCGACTCTGCACGAAGGCTTTCCGAGGCAGGCGTCTACTCTGCCACAGCATCCGCACTGCGACACCGAAGACGACGAACAGCAGGATGTTCCGCACAGTCAACAGCAGCAGAGCGCCGGGATTCAGAAGCAGAAGCTGGTCGTAGCTGAACGGATAGACGAGCTGGGTCAATAGGGCCAGCACGGCAACAAGATATGCCGGCAGCCGGAAGTGGTTTCCCATGCTGACGATGCCCAACACGACGGGGGCGGCCAGCCACAGAACGAACTGGGGAGAGCCGACCTTGTTGAAGGCGATGAGAGTCGTGACGACCGCGAGGCTGAACGCCGGCAGCACGTGGGTCGGGAATGCCCCGGTGCGAACGACGAACACGCCGAGCAGCAGCACGGCGGCCAGCGCCGCAATCATCAACGGCGTCATCCAGACACTCGCCACGTCGGTTCCCGGGCCCATTACCTGAAATGTCAGGATCTCCCGGTCATAGTAGACGCGGGCCGATTCAGGATCTGCCGCAGCGATCCACAGCCAGATGTTGCTCACGGGCGACTCTATCTGGAGCCCCCGGCCGGACTGCTGGGTGACGAAGCCGAACATGTTCAGGCCGCTGCCGAGCGCAAGTGCCCCAATGCCGATCACGCCGCCGGCGACGAGGGCGGCGACCGATGTTCCGGCCCTGCGTCGGACGGTGATGATGACCACCGCGACCAGGGCCGCTGGCCACACCTTGATCCACGTGGCGATGGCGAGCATCACGCCGGCGATCGCCGGCCTCGACTGGGCAACCAGCAACCCGACCATAGCGAAGGCGACAGCCATCACATCGATCCGGCCGAGCGCTACCGGCCCGAGGAGCAGAAGAAACCCGAGCCACCACCAGGTTGCCCGAACCCGAAGCAGGTTGCCGCTGCCGCCGGAACGCCCGCGGCTGAGGAGATACGCGAAGACTGCGGCATTGGTGACGAACACGACCACGAGCCAGCCCACGATGTACAGCTGGGATCCGAGTACCATCGCAGCGAGCATCGGGAGCAGTGCGACGACAGGGTAGACCCACGGTTCAGTAATGCCGACGACCTGCCCCTGCAGGGCGTTCTCGACCCACGGCCGGTACACGAGGGTGACATCGCCGAAGGGCAGAGTCGCATTCGTGAGTCCTACAAAGGCAAGCCACGCGTGCACAAGGAGGAATCCGGCCCAGAGCGCGCTCGGCGCGACGGCTATTCTTCGAACGGTCTGCAGCACGCCGCCAATCCTATTGGGGAACCGGCCCGGGCTTCGAGGCGCCCCGCCATGGACCAGGCTGGCCAGATGGCGCTGTTCCCAGCAAAGCACCAACCAAGCCTGATTATCTAGGGCGTTGACTTCTTATTCCCGCTAGACCGCTTGTGAAATGACACATGAAGATATCTGTGACTGCGATGGTGAGCATTGCGGCATCCATCGTCGCTATCAGCGTGCTCAGCACGGTTGCCGGTCCGATTGTGTACAGCGGCGCAATGAACTCACCCGAGCCCGTCGAGGCTCGAATAATGCCCACCGTTCGCCAGGACGCCCCGGAGATCGTCGCGGACACCCTCGCAAGACTCAGCGGCGACTGGACGGTAACCACCGGCTCGTCTGCCGGCTACCGGCTCGACGAGATACTCAACGGCAGCGAGGTGACGGTGACGGGCAGTACTGAGCACGTCTCGGGCCAGGCGAGCATGTCGGGCCTCACCCTGACCGCAGCCTCGTTCAGCGTGGACATTGCCTCCATCACAAGCGACAACGTCACTCGCGACAGCTTCTTTCGAGTTCAGGCCCTTCAGGCCAGCGAATTTCCCCAAGCCAGCTTCACCATGACCGGTCCCGCAGTCTCCGTCGTCGATCCCCAGCTCGGGGTACCCCAGACTCTCTCGGCCCGAGGCGAGCTAACCCTTCGCGGAGTCACCAGGCAGGTGACCGTCGAACTCAGAGCAGTCCTTGGCAAGACCAGCGTGCTGGTTACCGGGAGCGTTCCAATCAGTTTCCGGGACTTCGGAGTCGAGCCGCCGAAGCTCGGCTTCGTGACCGTCGAGGACACCGGATTCGTGGATTTCACCCTGAACCTCATTCCGTCCTGAGGGCCCCGATGATTGCTGGTAGGGCTTCGGCGATGTCAAGCGCCGTGACCGGCCCACCGACCGAGGCTGCCTGAGCAGCAGCCTGGTGCAGGTGCGCCGCCGTCGCGGCAAGCCGAACCAGGCTCAGTGAGCCCGCCAGGATTTCGCTTGAGAACCCGGCCAGCAGGGCGCCCAGAACTCCCGCCAGTACGTCCCCCGAGCCGGCCGTCGCCGCCCAGCTGGAGGGTGCCGTGACTCTCACAAGCTCTCCCTCGGGAGAGGCGACGATGCTCGTGTGTCCCTTGAGCAGCACCGTGGCTCCAAAACGTTCGGCTGCGCGCGCTGCCCACAATTGCGGATCTGCGGTGATCTCGTTTCGCGTGAGCCGAGACTGATCCATGCCATTGAACAGCCCGGCCAACTCTCCTGCGTGCGGAGTGATGACGAGGGGCCCCGTCGCGTCGGCCAGCAGGTCGAGGCCGCCCGCATCCAGCACGCTCGGCAGGCCCTCGGCAAGGGCGGACCTCATCGCCGCAGTGCAAGAACTGGATCGGTCGAGCCGGGGCGGGATACCGGAGCCGATCAGCCACGCCTGGACCCGTCCACGTCTCGTCACCGCTTCCGGGCGGCGCTGAAGCACGAGAAGGGTGGGCGTAGCAGGTCCGAGGTAGCGAATAAGACCGGCTCCGGCGCGCGCCGCACCCTCGACACCGAGCACGGCAGCTCCGGGAAACTCCTCAGAGCCTGTCAGAACCCCGAGAACACCCCGGGAGTACTTGTCGTCGTCCGGCCCGGGGAAACGCACGTAGGCGAGCGTGTCGGCCTGTGTCCAGTCGAGGGGAATAGTCACACCTCCACGATAGTTCCGAATGCTGTCGGCGCATTCCTGCCCGGCTCTGATTCACGACGCTCTCAGTTTTCGAAGAAAAGGTTTCCCGTGGCAGATTCCCCCCTGTTCAAGGCCATCACAATTCGCGGTGTAAGCATTCGCAACCGCATCTGGGTGGCACCGATGTGCCAGTACTCGGCCGAGAAGCACGACGGCGTCGCCACTGACTGGCATCTGGTCCATCTGGGCGCATTCGCCCAGGGCGGCGCCGGGCTCGTCATGACCGAGGCGACGGCGGTGAGCCCCGAGGGACGAATCTCATCCGAGGACCTCGGGATCTACAACGACGCACAGGCCGATGCCCTCAGGCGAATCACCACGTTCCTGCACGGCCAAGGGGCCACCGCGGCGATCCAGCTCGCCCATGCGGGCCGAAAGGCCTCGACGTTCAGGCCGTGGGCGCCAACGCCCGGCTCGGTGCCCGTAGCCGAGGGCGGGTGGCAGACCGTTGCACCCTCTCCGATCCCGTACACCGGCTATGCCGTGCCGACGGCTCTGACAAGCGCCGGGATAGATACGGTCGTGGCCGATTTCATCGCCGCCGCACGCCGGGCCGTTTCCGCAGGCTTCGACGTCCTCGAGATCCATGCCGCCCACGGGTACCTGATTCACCAATTCCTCTCCCCGCTCAGCAACGACCGTGATGACGAGTACGGCGGCAGTCTTGCAAACCGGGCTCGCCTTCTGCTGCGTGTCGTTACCGGCATCCGAGGTGCCATCGGCGACGCGGTGCCCCTCATCGTGCGGTTCTCCGGAACGGACTGGACCGAGAACGGCTGGGACGAGGCGCAGACGGCCGAAGTCTCCGTCTGGGCCCATGAGGCCGGAGCCGACATCTTCGATATCTCCAGCGGTGGCAACATCTCAGGCGCAGAAATTCCCGTGGGGCCGGGATACCAGGTGCCGCTGGCCAGCTTCGTAAAGACCAATGCCCGCGTCAGAGTCAGCGCCGTTGGGCTGATCACGACGCCACAGCAGGCTGAGGCTATCCTCGCAACAGGCCAGGCCGATGTCGTGATGCTCGCCCGGGAGATGCTTCGCGACCCCCACTTCGCCTTGCGTGCGGCCCATGAGCTGGCCACCGAGATTGACTATTGGCCATCCCAGTTCACCCGAGCCCGCTGGCAGTCCTGATCAGAATAGGTCCTTGGCTGTTTCATAGGCCCAGCCACGGCACCGTGGCTGAAGTTCGGTCGTGGACCGCTGGTAGCCGGCCTTGTGGGCGGCGTCCTCTCTCTCGGCTTCGTCGACAGCGGCGGGCTTTTCATAGGCCACTTCGTGGTGCCGTCAGACGCCGACAAGACGCAGTCACAGCGTGGATTCAACGGTGTTCCCGGCCAAGACGGCCAGCGCCCACAGTTCAACGACAACCAGAGCCCAGTATCACCGGGCGCTGACCCGGCGAGTTATCTCGTGGGCTAAAGCCGCCTGGTGGCGTCCTGCACCTCACCGACGAGCTCCTCGATAATGTCCTCGAGGAAGAGCACTCCAGTCGTGCCTCCAGCCTCGCTGAAGGTCCTGGCCAGATGCGCACCGGTCTGTCGCATGCTGGCCAGAGCGTCTTCCAGCTCGGTCTCCTCGGAAATCGAGACCAACCGGCGAATGCGCTTTGCCGGAACGGGCAGCTCAGCCGACTCGTCGTCAAGGTCGATCACATCCTTCAGATGCAGATAGCCGTCTGGCTGGCCTACCTCATCGACGATAACGTAGCGCGAGAATCCGTGTTTGGCGACGGCGCGCTCCACCTCGGCGGGTGTCGCGCGGTCAGAGAGGCTCACCAGCGCGGCCAGCGGCACAGCGAGGTCGCGGACCTTCTTCGACGTGAACTCGACGGCGGCGCTCAAAGCACCCGTGCGGTCTGAAAGCACACCTTCCTTGGTCGACTGAGACATGATTGTCGACACCTCGTCGAGGGTGAAGGTACTGGCAGCCTCGTGCTTGGGTTCAACTCCGAACAGGCGAAGGATCCCGTTCGCGGTCGAGTTCAGGGCGACTATCACAAACTTCAATACGCGGGTGAGGGCAACCAAAGGCGGTGCCAGCAGGAGCACTGCCTTGTCGGGAACCGTGAACGAGAGGTTCTTGGGCACCATCTCCCCCAGCACGACGTGCAGGAACGAGACCACCGCGAGGGCGATGATGAAGGCGATGACGCTGATCACCTCCGGCGAAAGTCCGGTATAGCGGAGTGGGATCTCGAGGAGGTGGTGGATGGCCGGCTCGGAAACGTTCAGTATCAACAGGGACGCGACTGTGATGCCGAGCTGGCACATCGCGAGCATCAACGTCGCGTGTTCCATGGCCCAGAGCGCGGTCTTGGCGCTCGCCTTGCCTGCCTCGGCCAGCGGCTCGATCTGGGATCGGCGCGCGGAGATGACCGCGAACTCGGCCGCAACGAAGAACGCATTGACGGCAAGCAACACCACTAGCCAGACGATTCCGAGCCAATCAGCCACGGGGGGCCTTTCCTTCGGTCATTCCGGGTTCTTCAGGACTCGGCGGTCTGTGCTCGGGCGGTTTCGCAGCCGCCTCGATCTCAGCCTCGGGTGTGGGGGTGAACCGGATCCGGTCGATTCGGCGGCCCTCGAGGCGCACCACACTCAGCAAGCCATCGGGCAGCTCTACAGTGTCCCCTACGACGGGCAGCCGGCCGAGTTCGCTCATGACGAAGCCGGCCACGGTCTCGTAGGGCCCATCATCAGGCACGGCCACACCCGCTCGCTCGGCGAGCTCGTCAGGACGAAGGATTCCTGGGAACGAGACAGAGTTGAGCGTGCGCACCACCCCGGCGCGAGACAAGTCGTGCTCATCGACGAGTTCGCCGACGATCTCCTCGACCAGGTCCTCCAGCGTGATTACACCAGCCGTTCCGCCATATTCGTCCACGACGATGGCCATCTGATAGCCACGCCCCCGCAACTCCCCCAGCAGCGAGTCCAGCTTCATTGTCTCCGGAACCCGGAGGACCTTGGTCACCAGCGCCGCAGCGGGAACCTCCCCGCGACGCTCGCGGGGAATGCCCACGGCCTGTTTGATGTGCACGACGCCCACAATGTCGTCAATGTCCTCGTCGATGACCGGAAAGCGGGAATGCCCTGTGCTCCCGGTCAGCCTGATTACGTCGGCCGCGGAGTCGGTGCGCTTGATGCTGGCGATCCGCGGCCGCGGCGTCATGGCGTCTGAGGCCGTATGGGCGGCAAACAGCAGCGTGCGATTCAAGAGGGTCGCCGTGTCGGCGTCGAGACTGCCCTGCAGCGCCGATCGCCTGAGAAGGGACGACAGCTCCTCCGCCGTGCGAGCGCCGGACAGCTCTTCTTTCGGCTCGATTCCAATCGAGCGCAGGATGCCGTTGGCGCTATTGTTCAGGACGCTCACAACCGGCCGGAACACCGCGGTGAAGAGCCGTTGGAATGGGATGACGATCTTCGCGGTGCGAAGCGGCAGTGCGAGGGCGAAGTTCTTGGGGACGAGTTCACCGATGATCATCGACACAAGAGTTGCGCCGATGATGGTGATGACGGCCGAGACTCCGGGGACGAAGACGGCGGGAACGCCCAGTCCGGCCAGCGGATCACGAAGCAGGTTCGACACGGCGGGCTCCAGCGCGTAGCCCGTGAGCAGGGTCGTGAGCGTGATCCCGAGCTGAGCACTGGAGAGATGGGTTGAGGTGATCTTCAGGGCTGCGATTGTCGGCCCCAGGCCGGTCTCGCCCCGCTCTTGTCGTGCCTCGAGGTCGGCCCGATCAAGGTTGACCAGAGAGAACTCGGAGGCAACAAAAAAGCCTGTTCCCACGGTAAGCAGGATTCCGACGCCGATCAGGATCCAATCAGCGGCCACAGGCGTCACGTGCCGATCCGGCGGAAGCCCGGTTGAAATACGAGGGGTTGGTCTGGGCTGAAGGAGGGTCGTCCATTATTGATTCTAGTATATGGCCGTCATAGTTGCGCCTGCCTGCAGGATCGCTACCAGCTGACCGGCAGCGCCTTGCCCTCCTCGTACCCCGCCGCCGACTGGATGCCCACGAGTGCCCGGTCGTGAAACTCTTGCACCGTGTGCGCGCCTGCATAGGAAAACGACGAGCGAACCCCGGAGGTGATCATGTCGAGCAGGTCCTCAATGGAGGGCCGGAGGGGGTCGAGGTAGATCCGGCTGGAAGAGATGCCCTCGGCGAACAGGGTCTTCCTCGCCAGCTCATAGGCATCGAGACGACCAAAGCGCTCTTTGACCGCCTTCGTCGATGCCATCCCCCAGCTCTCCTTATAGAGCATGCCCTCCTCGTCGGTTATCAGCCGACCGGGGGCCTCCACCGTGCCGGCGAACCAGGAACCGACCATGACGGATGCGGCGCCCGCCGCCAGCGCCAGCGCTACGTCCCTCGGATAGCGCACTCCGCCATCCGCCCAGACATGGGCCCCGACGGCGCGGGCCGCGGCGGCGGTCTCCAACACGGCGGAGAACTGGGGACGCCCGACAGCCGTCATCATGCGTGTCGTGCACATGGCTCCGGGCCCGACACCGACCTTGATGATGTGGGCACCGGCCGAGACAAGGTCGTTTACCGCCTCGGAAGTGACGACGTTGCCCGCAACGATCGGAAGGCCAAGGTTCGCGGCCGACACGGCCGCGATGGCCCGTAGCATCTGATCCTGATGGCCGTGTGCGGTATCGAGCACCAGAACGTCGACTCCAGCCGCGGCCAGTGCCCTGGCTTTCGTGGTGACATCGCCGTTGATGCCGATCGCCGCGGCTACCGAGAGTCGACCGTGCCTGTCGAGAGCAGGTTTGTACAGGGTGGCGCGAAGGGCGCTCGTCCTGCTGAGCGTGCCGATGAGAACCCCCTGCCGAAGCACCGGAGCGAAATCCAGTCCGGCCTCGTTCATAGCATCGAATACCTCCCGCGGAGAGTTGAAATCGTCGGCGGCGAGCGAGGTAAGGGCGCCGTGCAGGAGGTCGCCCAGCCGCGCATCCGGCAGGGCGGATGCGAGGCGCGCCGCCGAGATACAGCCAAGGAACGTTCCCAGTGTGTCGTGCAGCACTATGCCGTGACCCGCAGTCGCGGGCACCTGGGTGAGTGCCTTCTCGACAGTGTCACCGGGCGCGAAGTCGAAGGGGGTGTCGAATTCGACCGGCTGCCGCTTCACCCACCGGATGGCAGCGTCCAAGTCCTGGAGCGGCATGTCCTGCGGCAGCACCCCGAGCCCGCCCCGGCGCGCTAACGTCGCGGCCAACCGCGGCCCCGTGACGGAGTTCATATTGGCGGCGACGATCGGAATCGTCGCACTTGTTCCATCCCCGGGAACAAGTGAGACATCAAGCCTCGACGCCACGTGAGAGCGCGACGGAACCAAGAACACGTCTGAGTAAGTCAGGTCATTGCTTGCCTTAGAGCGATAGAACTGCATAAGGCTTCAGAATACCGCTTAGACCCTTCCTGGGCACAGAGCAAGTCTGGGGGGATTAGGCTTGGTGGGCACGTCGCTTCTGCGGAGGCTGCCACGTGTTAGCAGACTTATGTGAAGACGCATAACACAATGAGAGAGTGGGCGATCTGTAGTGTCGAGCCAGACCACGGGAGTGGAACACGACGAGGGGTCATCGGGCGAATTTGGGGCGAACGAATGGCTCGTGGAAGAGCTCTTCGAACAATACAAAGTCGATAGGAACTCGGTTGACGAGTCCTGGTGGCCGATTCTCGACTCGTACGTGCCCGGGGTCGCCGGTGGCGCAACGTCAGTGGCCACGACCGTGATCCCAACACTCGACGCCGACACCCCCCCGGTTGCGACCCGCAGTACCGCACAGCCCACCGCCACTGTCTCCACCGAGGCACCCTCCGGCGCATCCGTCGCCGATCAGCGAGAGCCGCTTCCAGCCGCCCGCACGAGCGCACAGCACGCGCTGTCCCAGCCGATCCCGGCCGAGGCACCCGTTGCGCTTGTCCACAGCGAGGCCGCCGACGTGACAAAAACGGCCGAGGAAGACGCCGCTGAAGACGTCACGACGCCGCTTCGGGGCGTCGCCAAGATGCTCGCGAGCAACATGGACGCCAGCCTCCTTATCCCCACGGCCACAAGCGTTCGCTCGATCCCGGCAAAACTGCTGATCGACAACCGTATCGTGATCAACTCAAATCTTAAGCGCAGTCGTGGCGGCAAGATCTCCTTCACGCACATCATCGGCTGGGCCCTCGTGCAGGTGCTCAAGGAATTCCGCAGCCAGAATGTCTACTACGACGAGGTTGACGGCAAGCCCTCCGTGGTGTCCCCCGCGCACGTCGGTCTCGGCATCGCGATCGATATCCCCAAGCCGGACGGTACCCGCGCCCTCATGGTGCCCGGCATCAAGCGTGCCGACACCATGGGATTCGCCGAGTTCGTCGCCGCGTACGAGGAGATCGTCTCCCGCGCCCGCAACAACAAGCTCACTGCCGCAGACTTCACCGGCACCACGATCTCCCTGACGAATCCGGGCGGCATCGGTACGGTGCACTCGGTGCCGCGACTGATGAAGGGCCAGGGCTGCATCATCGGCGCGGGAGCCCTGGACTACCCGGCCGAGTTCCAAGGCGCCTCTGCCAAGACGCTGAACGACCTGGGCATCGGCAAGACCATCACACTGACCAGCACGTACGACCACCGGGTCATCCAGGGAGCTGGATCAGGCGAGTTCCTGCGCAAGGTGCACGAGCTTCTCATCGGTGAGCGCCGGTTCTACGAGAACATCTTCGCGGCCCTGCGCATCCCGTACGACCCGATCCACTGGGCCCCCGACATCAGCGTCGACCTCTCTGACGCCGTGGACAAGACGGCTCGCGTGCAGGAACTCATCAACGCCTACCGTGTGCGCGGTCACCTGATGGCCGACATCGACCCGCTTGAATACCGCCAGCGCTGGCACCCAGACCTTGACATCGCCAACCACGGCCTGACCCTCTGGGACCTTGACCGCGAGTTCGTCACCGGCGAGTTCGGCTCCAAGCGAGCGACGCTGCTGCGCGACATCCTCGGTGTCCTTCGCGACGCATACTGCCGCAAGACCGGCATCGAGTACATGCACATCCAAGACCCGGTTCAGCGCAAGTGGTTCCAGGACAAGATGGAGCACTCCTACGCGAAGCCCACTCACGATGAGCAGATGCGCATTCTCGGCAAGCTCAACGAGGCCGAAGCCTTCGAGACGTTTCTGCAGACGAAGTATGTCGGCCAGAAGCGCTTCAGCCTTGAAGGCGGCGAGTCCGTCATCGCCCTGCTCGACGCTATCCTCCAGGGGGCTGCCGACGACGGTCTCGACGAGGCTGCCATCGGCATGGCTCACCGCGGACGCCTGAACGTGCTGACAAACATCGCCGGCAAGACCTATGGCGACATCTTCCGCGAGTTCGAGGGCACGCAGGATCCCCGCACCGTCCAGGGCTCCGGAGATGTGAAGTACCATCTCGGCACCGAGGGCACCTTCCGCAGCCCGCACGGCCAGGAGATCCCGGTCTTCCTCGCCGCCAACCCCTCACACCTTGAGGCCGCCGACGGCGTGCTCGAGGGAATCGTTCGCGCCAAGCAGGATCGCAAGCCGATCGGCACCTTCACGACGCTGCCGATCCTCATCCACGGCGATGCGGCCCTCGCGGGCCAGGGCATCGTGGTCGAGACGCTGCAGATGTCCCAGCTTCGCGGCTACCGCACCGGCGGCACGATCCACATCAACATCAACAACCAGGTCGGCTTCACGACACCTCCCGGCGAGAGCCGCTCATCGATCTACTCCACGGATGTCGCCAAAACCATTCAGGCGCCGATCTTCCATGTCAACGGGGATGACCCGGAGTCTGTCGTTCGCGTTGCCCAGTTGGCGTTCGAATACCGCCAGCAGTTCCACCGCGATGTGTTCATCGATCTCATCTGTTACCGCCGGCGCGGTCACAACGAGGGCGACGACCCCTCGATGACCCAGCCGCTGATGTACAACCTGATCGAGGCGAAGCGCAGCGTCCGAAACCTCTACACCGAATCGCTCGTCGGTCGCGGCGACATCACGCAGGAGGAGTACGATGCCTCCCACCGTGACTTCCAAGACCGCCTTGAGCGCGCTTTTGCGGAGACGCACGCGGCCCAGACCTCGTCGATTCCGATCATCACGCAAGACAGCATTTCTCCCGTTCGCCGGCTGACCGGCACGACGAGCGACGATGGCGAGCATTTTGCCACCGCTATCTCGACTGCCGTAGTGCACCAGATCGGCGACTCGTTCGCCAACCAGCCCGACGGATTCACGGTGCACCCGAAGCTGCAGCAGCTGCTGAACAAGCGAGTCGAGATGAGCCGCTCGGGAAGCATCGATTGGGCCTTCGCCGAACTGCTGGCCCTCGGTTCCCTTCTGATGGAGGGCACTCCGGTCCGGTTCGCCGGACAGGACTCGCGCCGCGGCACCTTCGTTCAGCGCCACGCCGTGTTGCACGACCGGGTCAACGGCCAAGAGTGGTTGCCGCTCGCGAACCTGAGCGAGAACCAGGCCAGATTCTGGATCTATGACACGCTGCTCAGCGAGTACGCAGCCATGGGATTCGAGTACGGCTACTCCGTGGAGCGGCCCGACGCTCTTGTTCTCTGGGAGGCCCAGTTCGGCGACTTCGCCAACGGAGCCCAGACGATCATCGACGAGTTCATCTCCTCGGCCGAGCAAAAGTGGAACCAGCGCTCGTCGCTCGTTCTGCTGCTGCCCCACGGCTACGAGGGCCAGGGACCGGATCACTCATCGGCCCGAATCGAGCGTTACCTTCAGTTGTGCGCCGAGAACAACATGACAGTGGCTCGCCCTTCGACACCGGCCTCGTATTTCCACCTGCTGCGCCGCCAGGCGTACGCCCAGCCGCGACGTCCCCTGATCGTCTTCACCCCCAAGGCGATGCTGCGACTGAGAGGCGCCACAAGCGAGGTTGCTGATCTGACGAGCGGAGACTTCTCGCCTGTGATCGATGACGCGCGAATCACTGACAAAACGGCAGTCACACGCGTGCTGTTGCACTCGGGCAAGATCTACTACGACCTGCTGAACGAGTTGCAGAAGACGCCCGATGAGTCAATTGCGCTGGTCCGCCTGGAGCAGTTCTACCCGGCTCCCATCGCCGAGATCTCTGCCGCGGTCGCAGACTATCCGAACGCCGAGCTTGTCTGGGTGCAGGATGAGCCTGAGAACCAGGGTGCGTGGCCGTTCGTTGCTGTCGAAGTTGCCAAGAAGCTCGTGGGCCGAACGATTCGCGTGGTTTCACGGCCCGCGGCTGCGGCTCCTGCCACGGGAAGCGCCAAGCGCCATGCCATTGAGCAGGCCGACATCATCGAGCGGGCGCTGAAGCGGTAGCCGTAGCGGTAGCGGCCACAGCCGCAGCATAGAACAAGGCCCGTTCCCTCATGGGAACGGGCCTTGTCTCGGTGCCTGTGCGGCTGAGGTGAAATCTAGGGCGTGAACTGGATAGCGCGGAGCGATGCAAGAACCTGATCCCGGAGGTCCTCCGGCGCCTTCTCCTTGCAGGCGCGCTGCACGGCATCCGTCAGCACCCGGCCTACGTGATGCTCACTTTCGCAGTCAACGCAACCTGCGAGATGCTCACGGATATCCGCGCTCCCTGTCGCGTCCAGTTCGTTGTGCAGAAACTCTTCGAGATCGGTCTTTGCCTTCTCGCATCCACAATCTGTCATTATTTCGTCGCTCCTGTGGCGGAGGCGGCACGTATGCCCCGCTCCGCGGCGTAATCGGATAGTAAGCCCCGAAGAAGTCGGCGGCCGCGGTGAAGGCGGCTCATAACGGTTCCCACGGGGGTTTTCATGATGTCGGCAATCTCCTGATAGGAGAACCCCTCGACATCCGCGAAGTAGACCGCCAGGCGGAAGTCCTCCGGGATGGACTGCAGTGCATGCTTGACTGCGGTGTCGGGAAGATGATCGATCGCTTCCGCCTCCGCGCTGCGCGTGGACATCGCGGTGGCTGAAACAGCCTCACCCAGCTGCCAGTCCTCCAGATCGCTGATGCTGCCCTTGTAGGGGTCGCGCTGCTTCTTGCGATACGTATTGATAAACGTATTCGTGAGAATCCGGTAAAGCCATGCTTTGAGGTTGGTGCCCTGCTGAAACTGTGCAAAAGCCGAGTAGGCCTTCACGAAAGTCTCTTGAACGAGGTCCTGCGCATCGGCGGGATTACGGGTCATCCGCAACGCCGCACCGTAAAGCTGGTCGAGGAACGGGATAGCCTGCTCTTCGAAGAGAGCCTTGGGATCCGGGGTAGCCTCGGCGACTGAATCTTCGGGCATCGTGCTGTCAGAATTGCTCATCAGGGCAGAGTCTACTTCGGCTAGAGCCAATTCAGCCCAACGAAGATCCTCTACCGGTGGCTTGCACCTAACTGCTGTCATAGTCGCTACAACCGGGGAGGTCTGGTGCTTTATTCCAGATTCACCGGCGCGACCGGTAATCTTGTGGCAATGGGAATCATCAGCCAACTCGATCCGCGCTTTTCGCCGTACGAAGACGAGAACCAGGGCGCCACAACCGGCTCCGGTGGAGCTAGCCTCTGGCCCGCCCCGTCGGCCAGTTCACCCATAACAGCTGTCGTCGCACTTCCCGGTTCCAAGAGCCTGACCAACCGTGAACTGGTGCTCTCCGCCCTTGCCGTCGGAGCTTCGACCCTTACGGGCCCCCTCCACTCACGCGACTCGAATCTCATGGTCGAAGCCCTGCGCTCGCTCGGCACGACCATCACCAGCATTCCCGGTACGGGCGACTTCGGTGCCGACTGGCAGATCGTGCCCGGAGAGGAACTGACCGGATCCACGACGATCGAGTGCGGCCTCGCAGGAACGGTGATGCGGTTCCTGCCGCCCGTGGCAGGTCTGGCACTCGGGCCAACGGTCTTCGACGGCGACGCCGGGGCACGACGACGCCCGATGGCAACCACCATCTCCTCCCTGCGCGCTCTCGGCGTGGACATCGCCGACGACGGTCGACTCGCCCTTCCGTTCACCGTGCACGGAACCGGACGCATCCGCGGCGGCGAGGTCACCATAGACGCATCGAGTTCCAGTCAGTTCGTCTCCGGCCTCCTGCTCTCCGCGGCTCGTTTCGAAGACGGCCTCACCCTGCGCCACGAGGGTGAACGACTGCCGAGCCTTCCCCATATCGAGATGACCATCGCCACCCTCGCCGCGCGAGGAGTGATCGTTCAGTGCACCGAGGTCGGGGTCTGGCGAGTTGATCCCGGCCCCATCGCTGGGGCCGTGGTCGCCATCGAACCTGATCTCTCCAACGCGGCCCCCTTCCTGGCCGCCGCCCTGGCCACCGGTGGCCGGGTCACCATTCCCGGCTGGCCTGCGGCGACCACACAGGTGGGCGCCGATCTGGCGCATCTGCTCCCGCTCTTTGGCGCCGCGGTGACTGTCGACGGCGACCGGATGACCGTCATCGGCGGGTCTACGATCCACGGGGTCACGCTTGACCTTTCCACCGGGGGCGAACTCGCCCCCGCCCTGGTAGCCCTCGCCGCCCTCGCTGACTCGCCAAGCGAGATCACCGGAATCGGCCATATCCGGCACCACGAAAGCGATCGACTGGCAGCCCTCGCCGCCGAGATCAACGGGCTGGGCGGCAAGGTCACCGAACTTGAAGACGGCCTCCGCATCGAGCCGCAGCCGCTGCACGGCGGCGTGTGGAAGACATACGCCGATCACCGCATGGCCCACGCCGGCGCGATCATCGGGCTCGTCGTCCCCGGGGTGCAGATCGAAGACATCGGCACGACCAGCAAGACGATGCCCGAATTCCCGACACTCTGGAAGAACCTCGCCGCCAACACGACCGGCAGCGCATGAGCTGGTGGGCCGACGACGAGCTCGACGCCCAGCTCGACGCCCAGGAGTTCGACGAGTCAAGCATCAAAATGCGGCCGAACCCGAAGGCCAACAGGCCTCGCACCAAGACCAGGCCTGCCTATGCCAACGCAGTGCCGGGTCGCATCCTGACCGTCGACCGCGGCCGCTTCACGGTTCTGATGGAGGAAGGCACGCCCCAGGAGCGCGAGATCACGACCTCGAGGGCCCGTGAACTCGGCAAGACGGCGATCGTGGTCGGCGACTGGGTAGACCTCGTTGGCGACGTCACCGGCAACGAGGGAACGCTCTCCCGGGTGGTTCGTGTTGCCCCGCGAAGCACACTGCTGCGCCGCAGCGCAGACGACACCGATGCGGTCGAACGCGTGATCGTTGCCAACGCAGACCAGATGCTCATCGTGATCGCCGCCGCCAATCCGGAACCGCGGGCTCGCCTCGTCGACCGGTACCTCGTTGCGGCCTTCGACGCGGGAATCACGCCGATCATCATGGTCACGAAGACCGACATCGCCGACCCAACCGAGTTCCTCTCAGAGTTCTCCTGCCTGGACCTGACAATTGTTCGTGGCTCTCAGGACAGCTTTCCGCTCGACGAGCTGAAGAGCTTGCTCGTGGGCCACACCACGGTTACCGTCGGGCACTCCGGCGTCGGTAAGTCGACCCTGGTAAACGCCCTTGTGCCCGGCACCGACCGCGCCATCGGCGTGGTCAATACCCATACCGGCCGAGGACGTCATACCTCATCGTCGACGCTTGGTCTGCGTCTGAATGACGACACCGGAGCATCCGGCTGGATCATCGACACACCCGGTGTGCGCTCCTTCGGACTCGGCCACGTCGACCCCGCCAACGTCCTGAAGTCGTTCGCCAGCCTGGCATTCATTCCGGAGGGACCACCACCCGGCGGAATCCCGCTCCGCGAGGCGCACGACTGGGAGATCCTGGATCGAGTCAAGGCCGGCGAACTCGGTGAGAGCGGCCGGGCGCGAATGGAGTCGCTGGAAAAAATCGTCACCACGCTTGCCCAGCGCGATGCCGATCGTGACCAATAGTTCGCCCGCCTCGTCCTAGGCTTGGACTCGTGACTACCGCCGAGACCGCCGACCCCCCCACCGAGACCTACGCCGCTGATCTGGCGCTTGGCCTGAGGATCGCAGACGCCGCAGACATGATCTCGCGAGAGCGCTTCCTGAGCCGTGACCTCGTGGTGAGTACCAAGCCAGACCGTACCCCGGTCACGGACGCCGACCAGGCCGTCGAGCGGGCGATTCGGGAGATGCTTGCGACCGAGCGGCCCGCAGACGCTATCCTCGGCGAAGAGTTCGGCAGTACCGCAGGCCAGGGCAGCCGACAGTGGATCATCGACCCGATAGACGGCA
This sequence comes from Agreia sp., assembly GCA_040398585.1. Classification (GTDB taxonomy): domain Bacteria; phylum Actinomycetota; class Actinomycetes; order Actinomycetales; family Microbacteriaceae; genus Agreia. The sequence goes on along the minus strand of JBBATW010000021.1, from coordinate 23,306 downwards.
CCGCCAACTATCTGCGCGGAGTGCCCGTCTGGGCCACACTCATCGCTCTTGCCGTGGATGGCGTGCCCGTCGTGGGCGTCGTCAGCTCCCCCGCCCTTGGCCGGCGCTGGTGGGCCGCCCTCGGCTCCGGTGCTTTCACAACCGACTCGACGAATGGAACTGCGACTCCCCGCCGCCTTGCCGTCTCGCAGGTCTCCTCTCTGGCCGATGCCAGCCTGAGTTACAACAGCCTGAAGGGCTGGGACGAGGCAGGTCACCTCGACGATCTGCTGGCCCTGTCCAGGAAGGTCTGGCGAACCCGGGCCTACGGGGAGATGTGGTCGTACATGATGGTCGCCGAGGGCCTCATCGACGTCGCGGGAGAGTTTGATCTCAAGCCCTATGACATGGCTGCTCTGATTCCGGTGATCCAGGAGGCCGGCGGCCGCTTCAGCGACGTTACCGGAAAGTCGGGGCCATGGTCGGGCAATGCGCTCGCCACCAACTCTTTGCTGCACGACGACGTCCTGAAGACACTGGGCCAGTTGCCTCCGCGGTAATTGGGCGGCCACCGCTTTCCAGCGGAGAAGAGGCAGAGCACCCTGAGCACATCAGCCTGTTTCACAATCCGTTAGTTGTTTCTGCTGTCACCCTCCAGCGCACCGCCAGCGCGATAGACACGCCGGTCTGCGGGGTCTCCATCTCGAGCAGCATCGACTCTGGGTCGACTTTCAACACGTGACGCGGGCCCAAACCGTGAGTAGACCGTGAAATATCTATGCCCGGCAAGAAAAGTCGATCTTTCGGCTCTCTCGACGACAAAAGTGACGAAAATGATCACTGTCTGCGACTATTCTCAGCCACAGGCCAAGCAATGACGCGAAGGAAAAGACCCTATGAGCAGCCAGTCAACTCCCCTGTCAATAGGGGTAGTCCGAGAATCCGAGAACGGTGAGCGGAGGGTCTCTCTGGTGCCCAAAGCCGTCGCCGGCCTTGCCGCCAAGGGCCTCCGGGTAATCGTCGAGTCCAACGCCGGAGAGTCCTCCCTGATGGCCGATGATCTCTACGTGGCCGCGGGGGCTGAGATAGGGGATGCCTGGCAGGCCGAAGTGGTGCTGAAAGTCCAGCCGCCGACGGATGCCGAGATCGCGAGGCTGTCGCCCGGTTCCACGCTGATCGGCTTCCTCGCCCCCCGGAACGCCGACAACAAGATCGACCAGCTCGCCGCAGCCGGGGTTCAGGCGTTCGCCGTCGAGGCCATTCCTCGTATCTCCCGCGCCCAGGTGATGGACGCTCTGTCGTCCCAGGCCAATGTCGCGGGCTACAAGTCGGTGATTCTCGCCGCCTCACTGTCAACGAGGTTCTTCCCCATGCTCACGACGGCTGCCGGCACGGTGAAGCCGGCCAGCGTTCTCGTTCTCGGCGTCGGCGTGGCCGGACTCCAAGCCCTTGCCACCGCCAAGCGTCTCGGCGGACGGGCCACCGGCTATGACGTGCGGCCAGAGGTCGCCGATCAGGTTCGCTCGGTCGGAGCGCAGTGGCTCGACCTCGGCATCGTGGCCGCCGGCGAGGGCGGGTACGCCCGCGAGCTCGCGACCGAGGAGCGCGAGCAGCAGCAGCTGGCGCTGGAAGCCGCCATCCAGGGCTTCGACATCGTCATCACGACCGCTCTGGTTCCCGGACGCCCGGCACCCCGCCTCGTGACTGCCACCGCCGCCCGCGGCATGCGGGCCGGCAGCGTCATCATCGACCTCGCCGGCGAGACCGGCGGAAACTGCGAGCTCACAGAGCCAGGCGAGACCATCGTCGTCGGCGGTGTCACGATCGCCTCACCGCTGAATCTGCCGGCAACGATGCCCGAACACGCCAGTGAGCTCTACTCCAAGAACCTCACCGCGCTGCTCGACCTCCTCGTCGTCGACGGCATCCTCTCCCCCGACTTCGATGACGAAGTCATCGCTCAGGCCTGCGTTACCCGCACGTCGCAAGCAGTGAAAGGCTGATCATGGACTACACGGGATTCCTCGCCAACATCACCATCCTGGTGCTCGCCGGTTTCATCGGCTTCGCCGTGATCTCCAAGGTGCCCAACACCCTGCATACCCCCCTGATGAGCGGGACCAACGCCATTCACGGAATCGTCGTGCTCGGCGCCCTCATCGTCATCGGCACGATTGACGAACCCAGCCTGTTGACGCAGATCATCTGCTTCGTGGCCATCGTCTTCGGAACGGTCAACGTTATCGGCGGCTTCGTCGTGACCGCACGAATGCTGACCATGTTCAAGCCCAAAACCGCCGCAGCCCGACAGAACCCCGGAGACAACTAAAAATGCAATCCCTCGTCTACGGGCTCTATATCATCGCCTTCGGCATGTTCATCTACGGCCTCATGGGCCTCACCGCGCCCAAAACCGCCGTGCGCGGAAACAAGATCGCCGCTGTGGGTATGGCCATTGCGGTCATCGCGACGCTGATCCACATCCGCGACACCACCAACTGGATTCTGATCATCGCCGCCCTCATTGTGGGGGTAGCCCTTGGCATCCCGCCGGCGCTGAAGGTCAAGATGACCGCGATGCCTCAGCTGGTCGCCCTGTTCAACGGCGTCGGCGGCGGCACCGTGGCCCTGATCGCCTGGGCAGAGTTCATCGACAGCGACGGCTTCACCCAGCTGCACGCCGGCAACGATCCCGTGATTCCGATCGTTGCCGCGTCACTCTTCGCGGCGATCATCGGATCGCTGTCGTTCTGGGGTTCGGTCATCGCCTTCATGAAACTTCAGGAGATTCTGCCGGGGCGCCCGATCACTCTCGGTCGCCTGCAGCAGCCCCTGAATCTCGTGCTGCTCCTCGCAGCGATTGCCGCGGCCGTCGTCGTGGGCATCGGTGCCGCCTCGGGCGGAGCCGAGCCGTGGATCTTCGTCGCCATCCTCGTGCTCGCCGGCATCCTCGGCCTGATGGTCGTGCTGCCGATCGGCGGCGCCGACATGCCTGTGGTCATCTCGCTACTGAACGCCCTGACCGGACTTTCGGCGGCGGCTGCTGGTATTGCACTGAACAACATCGCAATGATCGTCGCCGGCATGATCGTCGGTGCATCGGGATCGATCCTGACCAACCTGATGGCCAAGGCCATGAACCGCTCGATCCCCGCGATCATCGCCGGTGGCTTCGGCGGCGGCGGCACGGCTGCCTCTGCCGGTGCCGCGGGGCCCGACGGCGGCACAGTTACAGCAACCAACCCGGCCGACGTAGCCATCCTTCTCGCATATGCGAACCAGGTCATCGTTGTGCCGGGCTATGGGCTCGCAGTCGCCCAGGCGCAGCATGCGGTCAAGGACATGGCCAAGCTGCTCGAGCAGCGTGGCATCGAGGTGAAGTACGCGATCCACCCTGTCGCGGGCCGCATGCCCGGTCACATGAACGTTCTGCTCGCCGAGGCGGACGTTTCCTACGATGCGATGCGCGAGATGGATGATATCAACGACGAGTTCGCTCGCACAGACGTGACGATCGTCATTGGCGCGAACGACGTGACAAACCCGGCAGCACGAAACGATCCGTCGTCGCCAATTCACGGCATGCCGATTCTGAACGTCGACCGGTCGAAGGCCGTCATCGTGTTGAAGAGGTCGATGAACTCAGGATTCGCCGGCATCGAGAATCCCCTGTTCTACGCCGCGACCACGTCAATGCTGTTCGGTGATGCCAAGAAGTCGGTCGCCGAGGTCACAGAGCAGCTGAAGGCACTGTAGGCAGATGCCGTTTTCAGGCCACAGCCGCGCGCAACCGCCTGGGGCGGTTGGCGGCGGCTATGGCCTGAAAACGGGCTTGCTGACGGGAGGCCGGTATGTCGTTGCCGCAGGTCGGCGTGGCCCGCGAGAATCTAGAACTCCACGGTCGATGCATCCCTGTCGTCACCGCCGTAAGGCTTGGCGGGCGTGACCGTGCTGGTTCAAGCGGCAGCCTTCTCGAGCACGCTCCGGACGGCGCTGACGTACAGGTTGCTCAAAATCTGCTGGATGAGCGGCACGCTCAGGGGGTTGTAGATTTCGTTGCTCCCCCATTCTCTAAGCTGGGGGTTGGGCGGTTGACCCGGAACGTCAATTACTGGCAGCGGATCGCGACGAAGTTCTGCTAGCCGGTGTAGAAAAAGACAGCAGGGTTCTACAGGGGGAACCGGGAACCCCACACCGCCAGAGCGCCGCTCTCGCCCAGGTTGTAGACGAGGTAGACCGAGACGATCGCCATCACGAGACCGAGGATTCGACCGAGTGGCATCACCCAGCGCAGGGAACCCAGCCGCGCGCGCAAACGAACGAGCGCAAGAGGCTTGGGGAACTCCAGAATTGCCAGCACGGTCAGGATGCCGCCGGCTACAAAGACAACCAGAGGCACGCCCTGGGCCAGTTGCACATGCGTGAGGATGGCCTGAGTAGAGGCGACCTGTTGCTGCAGCGCCTCTCCGCTCTGGTTGGCGAGGGCCACGAACAGGAAAGCCACGACACCCGTGATGCCCGCCGCATACGTCATCGACCGCTGAATTTTCGGGATGAAAAGAAGAATGGCGAAGACGAGCATCAGGGGCACGAAGACGACGGCAGCGTGAACGACAAGCGGATGCAGCGGCAGACCGTTGATTATCATTACGCAAGTCTGACACCCCGGGGTAAACCAGCCGGACCGTTGCCCGAACCCAGGTCATGACCCTCAGCAGGTCCTCAGAAAAGGATTGAGTTGCCTGCCGCGAAGTACGGCTCGAAATGACTAATCATGGCAACGACCCTTCAGACTCCGAAGCCTGACCCACCAGCGCACGTTCGAACAGCTGGGCGTGAGTCGTGAACGCTGAGACAGCTCAAACAGCGTGCGATAGAGACCAATTGGTGGAGATGGGGAGAATTGAACTCCCGTCCACTGCTGTAATTCTGCGCCTTCTACGGGTGTATTCCGTTGAATCGTTTTCTCAGCTCCGACCTTTGTTACGGACATCTAGGTCGACGAGCTCAGCCCGAGTGCAAGTCCCTCCGCGCCCTCAGGCGTAACGCAGAAGCAATCTCTCTAGGTGGCGCCAGAACCCGGGTAGAGAGCATTCCCGGACTGACGGACTCCATGTGGCTCTACTGCTTAGGCAGCGAGAGCGAAGTCAGTGCGCTTTGAATTGGCACTTATATTTTTCAGAGATCGTTTACGAGTTAACCCTGAATCCTCGACCCGCTTCTCGCAGTTTTGCAGGCAATGTCGAAACCGATCATCCCCATGCGGCAGGTATCTATCGCACGCTGTTGAGTTGTATTCACCACACGAGCATCCTTTCGGATGCAGTCTTCCACTCTACGGCAGAATCTGCCGCGGCACCACTGTTAGCCGGTGTTCTGCAGGCCGGCCGCTACGCCGTTGACGGCGAGGAGCAGGAGCCGGTGATGCCCATCCGTCGGGTCCACGCTCTCGGCGGCCCGGATCGCCCGCAGCGCGCGCAGCTGCAGAAGAGAGAGCGCATCGACATAGGGGCTCCGGAGGTGAACGGCCCGGCGCAGCACTGGACGCCCCTCCAACAGATTGGCCCGGCCGGTGGTCGTGCGCACCCACTCTCGGGTGAGGACCATCTCAGCCATGACCAGGCCGGCCAGGTCATCGCGGTCGCCAAGATCGAGGTAACGGGCGGCGATCCGGGAATCGGTCTTAGCGAGCGACATTTCGACGTTATCGATCATCGCGGTGAACAGCGGCCAGCGGGCATAGGCGTCCCGCAACACATCGACATCTCCGACGGCAGCGAGAGCCGAACCGAGGCCGAACCAGCCGGTGAGGTTGATGCGGGCCTGCGTCCAGGCGAATACCCACGGTATGGCCCGCAGGTCTTCCAGCGACTCGACCGAGAGGCCGCGGCGGGCCGGACGGGAGCCGAGCGCCAGCAGGCCGATCTCCTCCATCGGGGTAACCTGGGCGAACCACGGCGCGAATCCGTCGGCCTTGATCAGCTCGAAGAAGCGGATGCGCGATGCGACGTCCATGGTCTGGGCCACGGCGGCGAAATCATCGGTCGCCTTCTGGTTCGCCTCCTCATTCGACGGGCTAGAGGCAAGCAGGGTGGCCGCGGCCATCTGCTCGAGGTGCCTGGCGGCGATCGCCTTATCGCCGTACTGGGCGAAGATGACCTCGCCCTGCTCGGTGACCTTGAACCGGCCCTCAACGGAGCCTCGGGGTTGGGCGAGTACCGCCTCGTTTGCTGGCCCGCCGCCCCGGCCTAACGCACCGCCCCGGCCGTGGAACAGGGTCAGCTCGATGTTGTTGTTCGCGGCCCAGTCGGCGATCCGTGCCTGCGCGGCATACAGGGCCAGCGTCGCCGAAACCGGCCCGACATCCTTCGAGGAGTCGGAGTAGCCGAGCATCACCTCAAGTTTGCGGCCGGTGGCAGCGAGTCGCGCCTTGACGGGCTCGAGCTGGATCATCTCCTGAAGGATCTGGGTGCTGGCTGCCAGGTCGGCAAACGTCTCGAACAGCGGCACGGCATCGATCAAGGGAACCGTGTTGCCAGGAGCCGTTGCCGCCTCGGCGAGGGCATAGACGGTCGCAATGTCAGCGGACGACTGGGTGAACGAGACGATGTAGCGGCGCGCTGCCCGGATGCCGTAGCGCTTCTGCAGGAAGGAGATCGCCCGATAGACCTCGAGCACCTCCGCCGTCATCTCGCTGAGTTCACCACCGGCCTGAATCTGGGCGAGGGCCTCACGGTGCACCTTCGAGTGCTGCCTCACCTCGAGCTCGGCCAGATGGAAGCCGAACGTCTCAACCTGCCAGATAAGGTTCTGCAGTTCGCCATTGGCGCTGCGGTCGGCGCCGGCCGAGCGGAGCGACCGCTGAATTACAGCGAGGTCTGCCAGCAGCTCCTCAGGGGTGGAATAACAGAGGGCCTCATCCCGCACGCGAGTCGCAGCGATTCGCTGCGCAACCACGAGCAGTACCCGGCGGTGGGGCTCATTGGGGCTCCGGGTGCCGATCTGTGCGGTCAGGTGGCCGGCGATCGCCTGCTGGTGCTCCCAGAGCGCCAGCAGCGTGTCATCGGCAGGAGTGTCCGTATCGTCAAGAGTCAGGGTGCGACCCACGCGCTCGGCAGCATGCTCGAGACCCAGCAGGATGTGCTCGGAGGCGATCGCCGCGGCGGCCTTGGTCACCTCCGCGGTAACGAACGGGTTGCCGTCGCGGTCGGCGCCGATCCAGCTGCCGAGGCGGAGGAATGCGGGAGCCTCAACCGGCCGCACCCCGGCCGCGTTGCCGAGCATCCAGTCGTCGAGAAGGCGGTAAACGCGCGGAACAACCTCGAACAGCGTCGCATCAAAAATGCTCATCGCGGTGCGCACCTCGTCGAGCGGGGTGGGCCGTGTCATCCGCAGGGGCGAGGTACGCCAAAGCATGTCGATCTCCTCCAACAGGCGACGTTCGATCTCCCCGCTCGCCAGCGTGCCGGGCAGCGTTGCGTCGCGCTGGGTGAGAAGGTCGCTGACCCGCCGGATCCCAGAGGCGACCGCGCGGCGTCGCGCCTCGGTCGGATGTGCCGTCAGCACCGGGTGGAACCGAAGCTCGGCGAGACGACGAGCCGTCTCCTCGGTGCCGACCTCCTCGACCATCCGCTCGATTGCGGCGGGCAGCGAGTCTGCGGTGACATCGACGGCTCCCCCGGAACCTCTCGTACGAAGAACCCTCACGCGGTGGTGCTCCTCAGCGAGATTGCTCAGGTGGAAATAGACGGTGAAAGCACGGGCGACCTGCTCGGCACGCTCTGAGGTGAAAGACGCGACGAGGGCCTCGGCCGCAGCGAGCGAGCCACCCTGTTCGCGCTCGAATGAGTCGATCGACAGACTACGCAGCTCCTCGACGTCGGCCAGCAGATCGGCCCCGACGGATTCGGTAAGCACCCGGCCCAGAAGAGCACCGAGAAGTCTCACATCCGATCTGAGGGACTCGTTGACCTCGTCGCGGATATTCTTCCGAATCGCATCAGCCCGTGTGGGCAGGGACTCGGCGGCTGGGGTGTTGTCGTTCGTGTTCACCGCTCTACGCTAGCGCGGTCATGTTTACAACACGTTACGGAGGCGAGATTTGAGGCAGAAGACGTCACCTAAATGAGACCTACTCACCCAGGTTTTTACGCGAGTTGATCGCCCGGTCGCTCTCACGCTTGTCCTGCTGTTCGCGCAGCGTCTGGCGCTTGTCATACTCGCGCTTGCCCTTGGCCAGAGCCAGTTCGACCTTGGCCCGGCCGTCGAGGAAGTAGAGCTGGAGTGGAACGAGCGTGTAGCCGCCCTCTTTGGTTTTGTTGTGCAGCTTGAGAATCTGCTCCTTGTGCAAAAGCAGCTTCCGCTTGCGCCGCGGTGCATGGTTGTTCCAGGTGCCCTGGGTGTACTCGGGGATGTGCACCGCATCGAGCCACACCTCGCCGTTTTCGATAAAGGCGTAGCCGTCAACAAGGGAGGCACGGCCCATTCGCAAGGACTTCACTTCGGTGCCATTCAGCACCATTCCGGCCTCAAGGGTCGATTCGATCGTGTAGTCGTGCCGCGCTTTGCGGTTGGTCGCGACGACCTTTTTACCGCTTTCCTTGGGCACTGTTCTCCTCGAAGTCTCGTCTTGCCAGGGATCCGGCAACAGCCCCCCAGTCTACAACTCAAGACTGAGCGGCAATCTTCCCGTTGGCATCGAACTAGACCTTGAGGTAGCGGGTGATGGCGAACTTGGCTGAGAAGGCCGCAAGACCTGCTCCGACGACCACCAGGATCGGCGCCACGATCAGGGCGTCTTGGGTTCCCACGAACGAGGTGAAGGGCAGCTGCGGGCTGAGGTAGCCCTGCACGAAGAAGTGCACGATTGCCCAGATCGCCCCGGCCGCCAAGACAGAACCGATGAAGGCGGCGATAACTCCCTCGAGGATGAAGGGGGTCTGGATGAACCTGTTCGAGGCTCCGACGAGGCGCATGATGCCGAGCTCTCTTCGTCTGGAGAATGCCGACAGACGGATGGTCGTGGCGATCAGGAGCACCGCCGCCACCAGCATTAGCGACGCGACACCGACCGCGGTATAGCTGGCTGCGTTGAGCACCGAGAAGATCTGCTCGAGGTAACTTCGTTGGTCGGTGACGCTCTCCACCCCAGCGAAGCCCGAGAGGCTCTCAGCGATGACGGCGGACTGCGACGGGTCGACGAGGTTGACCCAGTAGGTCTGGTTCAGCAGCTCAGGGGTGACGAACTCGGTGACCGGGTTGCCGGCGAACTGCGTCTGGAAGTTCTCGAACGCCTGCTGGTTGTTCTCGAAGTAGAAGCGGTCGATGAACGGCGCCAGCGTCTGGCTCTTGAGCTGGGCGTCGACGGCGTCGATCTGCATCTGGGTCGCCGCGCCGCCCGTGCATGCGGTGCCACCGCTCGTCGCGGTGCAGAGGTACACGGCGACTTGAGCCTTGTCGTACCAGTAGCTCTTCATCTGGCCGATCTGCATCTGGAGCAGGATGGCCGCTCCGACGAAGGTCAGCGAGATGAAGGTGACGAGAATGACAGAGATCACCATGGACACGTTGCGGCGGAGGCCGGTGCTGACCTCGCCGAGGATTAGGCCGAGTCTCATGTGGTCGGGCCAACTTCCTGCGATGCTGCGGGGTCGATGCTCTCGCCGGGAGCGCGAAGGCCCAGGCGCTCGGCGAGGCTGAGCTGATCGGTCACTGCGGCGAGCGGCTCACCGGAGGCAGGAACAGGTCCCGCCGCAATGCCCTGGCCGGGCGTTAGCTCGACCGCCTGTTCCACTGGGGCCGGCTGACCTGCGGCCGCCGGGGGCGCGAATCTGGAGTATGACTGGGCAGCAATCGGCATGGCTTCCGAGGATGCCGGAGCCGGGGCCACAGGCGCAGTCGCCGGGAGAAGGGGGGCGGGGGCCGCGACACCGGGCGTCGCGGGCACCAGCGGCGGCAGGATGGGAGCCGCCATGCTTGCCTGCTGGATCAACGCTTCCTGGACGGATGTCGACTGCACCAGGTGAACCGGGGTTTGCTCGACAGGCTGCGGAGGCGAGAAAGTGGGAATGGCGGGAGCTGTGACGATGCTCTGCCGACGCCCACCGGCCATGCCTGAGATGCCGATCTCGGAGGTCATCGCCACATCCCGCTGGGCGATCTCCGCGGTCATGCCGTACCCACCCTGCAGCTCATCGCGCACGATCTCGCCCTGAATGAGCTCGATCACCCGGCGCTGCATCTGATCGACAATCGAATTGTCGTGGGTCGCCATGATCACTGTCGTGCCACCGGCGTTGATTCGCTGGAGAACCCGCATGATGTCACCGCTGGTCAGCGGGTCAAGGTTTCCGGTGGGCTCGTCGGCGAGCAGGATGGCGGGCTTGTTCACGACGGCGCGGGCGATGGCCACGCGCTGCTGCTCACCGCCGGAGAGCTCGTGTGGGAGACGGTTTCCTTTTTCGCTCAGCCCCACCATGGCGAGCACATCCGGCACCGCCTCCTGGATGAAGCCGCGGCTCTTGCCGATCACCTGAAGGGTGAAGGCGACATTGTCGAACACGTTCTTGTTCGGCAGCAGGCGGAAATCCTGAAAAACGACGCCGAGGTTGCGGCGAAAATAGGGGATCTTCCGGGATGAGATCGCGCCGAGGTCCTGGCCGAGCACGTGAATGCTGCCGTGCGTAGGCTTGTCCTCTTTGAGCACGAGGCGCAGGAAGCTCGATTTACCGGAGCCTGAGGCACCGACGAGGAAGACGAATTCACCGCGAAGAATCTCGAGGTCGACGGAGTTGAGAGCCGGCCTCTTGGTCCCACGGTAGATCTGGGATACGTGATCGAATCGAATCATGGCGTTGTCGAGCCTAGGCAAGCATCCGCTGCACATGCTCGCGCCACGCCCGAAGCCGCACAATGTTTGCAAAGGCTGGGCGCCAGCCATCCATTCCCTGAGTGACTGAGCCCGCCCCAGCCCGAGTTCCTAGGCGTTCTGCGGAAAGCCCAGGTTGATGCCGCCGTGCGACGGGTCGAGCCAGCGACTCGTTACGGCCTTCTCCCTCGTGAAGAAAGCGATCCCATCGGGGCCGTAGGCCTTGTTCGAGCCGAAGAGGGAATCTTTCCAGCCGCCGAAGGAGTAGTAGGCGACCGGAACCGGGATGGGCACGTTGATGCCGACCATACCTACCTGCACCTCACTCTGGAAACGCCGCGCGGCCCCGCCGTCGTTCGTAAAAATAGCGGTGCCATTTCCGTACCGGCTGCGATTGATCAGTTCCACGCCTTCGTCGTAGCTGGCGACCCGCACCACAGAGAGCACGGGGCCGAAGATCTCCTCGGTGTACACCGCGGAATCGGTCCTCACCCGGTCGAGAAGAGTGGGGCCAAGCCAGAAACCCGCCACCTCGCCGTCGACCTCGACGTCGCGGCCGTCGACGACGACCTCGGCCCCGTCTGCCCTGGCGATATCGATATAGGACGCGACCTTGTCGCGGTGCGCCTCGGTGATCAGTGGGCCCATGTCGCAACCCCGGCGACCGTCCCCTGTCTTCAGCGTCCCCATGCGCCGCACGATCTTGGCGATCAACTCGTCGGCGACCGGCTCGACAGCAACGATGACGCTAACGGCCATACAGCGCTCGCCCGCCGAGCCGAAGCCCGCATTGACGGCGGCATCAGCGGCAAGGTCGAGGTCGGCATCCGGAAGCACGAGCATGTGGTTCTTCGCCCCGCCGAGTGCCTGCACCCGCTTTCCCGCATCCGCTGCCGTTCGATAGATGTAGCGGGCGATGGGGGTGCTGCCCACGAAGGAGATCGAGGCGACGTCAGGATGCACCAGCAGAGCGTCGACGGCCTCCTTGTCGCCGTGCACCACGTTGAGCACTCCCGGCGGCAGCCCTGCCTCGGTGAAGAGCTCGGCCAGCCAGTTGGCAGCGGAAGGGTCCTTCTCGCTCGGCTTCAGCACGACGGTGTTGCCCGAGGCGATGGCGATGGGGAAGAACCAGAGCGGCACCATCGCTGGAAAGTTGAACGGGCTGATTATGCCGACAACGCCGAGGGGCTGGCGCAGCGTGTAGACGTCGACGCCAGTGGAGACGTTCTCCGAGTAGCCGCCCTTGGAGAGGTGCGGCAGTCCGAGTGCGAACTCAACTACCTCAAGGCCGCGCGTGATCTCGCCGAGCGCGTCGGAGGTGACTTTGCCGTGTTCGGCCGTGAGGATGTTGGCGAGGTCGCCCTTTCGGGCGTTCAGCAGCTCGCGGAAGTTGAACATAATGCCCTGCCGACGCGCATGGGAGGTGTCGCGCCAGCCGGGGAAGGCCTTCAGGGCTGAGGCGACGCCGGCGTCGACATCCGCAGGGTTGGCCAGCAGGACGTTCTTGGCGACGATGCCGAGAGCAGGGTTGAAGACCGGTGCCGTGCGCGTGGAGGTGCCGAGGGCTAGCTCCCCGTCGATCCAGTGGGCAATTGTGGGTCGTTGTGTCATGGTGTTGATTCCGTTCCTTGGAGCCTGGTAGGTAACGACGAAGCGGGCAAATCAGCCGAGGAGGTCGAGGCTGAGCACCTCGTCATAGATGGCCAGAGCCTCGGCGACCTCGGCGTCGGTGACGATGCAGGGCGGCACCACATGGATGCGGTTATCGGCGGCGAATGGAAGAAGATTTCGGGCCAGCAGCTCCTTCTTGATGCGCCCGATGACCGCGGCGGAGACAGGTTCGCGCGTTTCAGGATCGGTCACCAGGTCGAGGGCCCAGAAGACACCGAGTCCGCGCACCTCACCGATGATGGGATGCTTCGCCTGGAGTTCTGCAAGGCCGGGCGCGAGCACATCACGGCCGATTCTGGCCGCGTTTTGAACGATGCCCTCCTCTTGCATCGCATCGAGTGTTGCCACGATGGCGGCCATGCCCAGCGGATGCCCGCTGTACGTGAGCCCACCGGGAAAGACCTTGGTATCGAAGTCGCTGGCGATGTCGTCAGGAATGACGACTCCCCCGACGGGCACATAGCCTGAGTTGACCCCCTTGGCGAAGGTGATGAGGTCGGGCCGAACATCGAAGTTGTCGAAGGCGAACCACTCCCCGGTGCGGCCGAATCCCGCCATCACCTCGTCGAGGATAAGCAGGATGCCGTGGCGGTCGCAGAGCGCGCGCACCCCGGCTAGATAGCCGGGCGGCGGAACGAGGATGCCGGCCGTGCCCGGAACCGATTCCAGGAGCACGGCCGCGATGGTTCCGGGGCCCTCGCTCTGGATCACATGCTCAAGGTGCGTCAGTGCGCGCTCCGACTCCTGTTCGGGCGTCGTTGCCCAGAACTCGGACCGGTACAGGAATGGGCCGAAGAAGTGCACGTGTCCCCGCGAGTACTGGTTGGGCATGCGGCGCCAATCCCCGGTGGCGACCACGGCCGAACCGGTGTTGCCATGGTAGGAGCGATAAGCAGAGAGGATCGTGTCGCGACCGGTGTGCAGGCGGGCCATCCGGATAGCATTCTCGACGGCATCCGCGCCCCCGTTGGTGAAGAACACCTTGTGGAATCCCTCCGGGGCACGATTCACTATTCGCAGTGCCGCCTCACCCCGGGCAAGATTCGCGGTCGCCGGCGCCACTGTGGACAGCAGAGCCGCCTGCTCCGTGATGGCGCGCACCACGGCCGGATGCTGGTGGCCGATATTGAGGTTGACCAGCTGAGAAGAGAAGTCGAGGTACTGCCGCCCATCATGATCCCAGGCCCGACAGCCGAGACCACCGGCTATCACCAGCGGGTCGAGCGCACCCTGCGCCGACCACGAGTGGAACACGTGCGCCCGGTCTAGTTCACGGGTGCGGGCGTTCAGGCTGTCTGCAGCGTTTTCTACCATGGGGAACAGGCTCCTTTGAACGTATCCGAATTGACGTGTGTTTTCGCGGCCGTGAGGTGAGTGGTCATCGCGGGGATGACCGATTCTCCGTAGATACCCAGAGTCTCCTCTTTGTTGTAGTGCTGAAGATAGCCCGCGAACTGGTCTACCCCGATCCGCGCCAGCGCCGTGAGCTTCTTGATGTGGTCCTCGGCGGTGCCGAGCAGGCAGAATCGGTCGACGATCTCGTCGGGAACGAAGTCGGCAACGTGGTTTCCCACCATGCCGCCGAACCAGCGGCACAGATTGCGCATGTGCTCCCTGATGACGTGGATGGATTCCCGCAGGGTCGCAAGCGTGGTCGGTGCCCCGCCGGTGACCCGCACGGCCGAGTCGCCCCGGCCGATGCCGCAGATGGTGCGGTTGCCGAACATCTCGTTCAGGGTGGCATAGGGCTCCTGCCAGAGCAGGTGCGAGTCGAAGGTCCAGACGTGGCTGAAGCCGTGGGCCTCGGCAAGTATGGCGAGCTGCACCGTGCGCGCGGGAGTTCAGGTCCGTCCGGTATCCCACCGAGGCGATGCCGTTGGGAATCGTTGAGAAGTCAGTGAGGCCCATGTCTTTCTGGCCCTTCATGCAGAACGGGCAGTGGTCGGTGGAGACCATCTGAATGTCGTTCGTGCGAAGGCTCTGCCACATGTGGCTCTGGTGCCCTCGGCCTTGGCGCGAAGCGGCGTCGAGCACACCCATTTGGCGCCCTCGAAGCCCGGCGCCCCGAGGTTCTCCTCGAGCGAGAGGTAGAGGTACTGCGGGCAGGTCTCGCCAAAGACGTTCTGACCGTTGTCGCGGGCGGCAGCGATCTGGGCGACGGCCTGCTTCGCCGACACGTGCACGGTGTAGTGCGGGGCGCCCGTGAGATCCGCCATCATGATGGCCCGGTGGGTGGCTTCCTCCTCGGCCTGCCAGGACCGGGTGAGCCCGTGTTGGATCGGCGAGGTGTTGCCGGCCTCGAGCGCCTGCGTGACGAGCAGGTCGATGATGCTGCCGTTCTCAGCGTGCATCATAATCATGCTGCCGTTCGTGCTCGCCCGCTGCATTGCCTTCATGATCTGGCCGTCGTCCGAGAGAAAGACCCCCTTGTAGGCCATGAACAGCGTGAAGCTGGAGACGCCCTCGGTGAGGAGTTCATCCATCGCGACCAGAAAGGAGTCCTGCACGTCCGAGAGAATCTGGTGGAAGCCGTAGTCGATGGCGCACTGGCCGCGGGCCTTCTCATGCCACTAGTTGTAGCGCTCGAGCACGCTCTCCCCCGCGTACTGCACCACGAAGTCGACGATGCTGGTTGTGCTGCCCCGGGCATCGATCACCCGGTCGATGTTCCGCTCCACCTCGAAGCCGAGCAGGTTGGAGCCTGGGGCAAGCACGGCCGCGATCTTCTCGCCGTCGATCAATACGTCGGCCGGAGCCCGCCCTGTGGTATTGGCCACGGTGCCATATCGCCGGTCCACTCGGTTTGAGTGATTGCGGCGCGAATGATTTGCGAGCCTTCAGCAGTCATTGATTTACCCCAAATCGTTTTCTACGGTAAGTGCATTTTGAACTACCTCGACGAAATCGAAGATCGATCTCCAGCGGGAATCGCCGCCGCCCTGGTTCTCAGTCCGGCCACGGTCAGTCACGCCTGGCGGGCCCTTGCCGGAATCGGATTGATCGTCTCACGGGGACGCGGCGAAACATTTCGTGCGCGCCGCCCCCAACTGGCTGGCGGCCCGCAGCCACTCGATGGTGGGGAACCTTCGTGCCGCCCGCACCGATCTTTCCCGGGGCACGCCCGGCCCTGAGTTGCTGCCGCCGCTTGGACCAGCCCTCTCCCGGGTCCGCGAGGTCTACTTGGCCCGCCAGAACGCTCTCGCCGATGCCCTCACGGGATTCGGCCTGCCCGCACCACGCTCCGACGGCATCAATACCTGGCTGGCCGTCGGGGCGACGGGAGTCATTCATCCGGGTCACGGCTGGGGTCCTCACCGACGAGGTTTCGTTCGTCGCCCGGTCGATAGCACTGGCCGCAGGCCCGGTCGCCCGTGATCCGCACACGCTGGAGTCACGCTGGGCCTAGCGCCGCCGGTCTCGGTCTAGGCATTTCCGAGAGAGCGCAGCCGGGGCGCAAGATCTCGCTCGAAGAGCTCGAGGAAACGCTTCTGGTTGTGACCTGGCGCATGCAAGACGAGGTGATTCAGGCCGGCATCCAGATAAGCTTGATTAACGCGACAGCCTCATCCGGGTCGGAGGCAACGATCCACCTTTTTGCTACCTGCTCGATCGGCAGGGCATCGGCTGCGGCCGGGAGAAGCTCGTCGGTGTAGAGCTCCATCCCCTTGCCCGACGTGCAGATGAATCGCTCGCCTGCGCGCCCGGCGTACCTGGCCACTACGGGGCCGCCGGCGGCGATGTAGACCGGAATTGGGGCATCAAGGGTGTCATAGATGGTGGCCCCGACGGTCTTGTAGTACTCGCCGTCGAATCTGCACCCGCTTGGTGTGCTCCCCGACAGCGGCCATCCACGACAGGGCGAATGGCGCATGCCCGCCGACGTGGCGCCACGGCTGCAAATGATCGCTCACGGTGACGATATCAAGCTCGTGCTCCTCGGCCATGACGCCCAACTCGACCAGCTCCCGGGGCGCGAACTGCTCGGCTGACGCCTTCGAGCCCAATTTCAACACGCTGTCCCCGCCCTGTCGCTCGATACCGCGAGCTTACGTTCCGAGAGCTGGGCACCGCAGTCGACGCGACCGGAAACCACCGGGCTGGGATTGAGGCAGACCGCCGGTCATCATCTTTTCGGCCGGCTAGTCTGTTTTCTGCTTGCGCCAGCGAATGCCGGCCGAGATGAAGCCGTCGAGGTCGCCGTCGAAGACGTTGCTCGGGTTGTTGACCTCGTGGTCGGTGCGGAGGTCTTTCACCATTTGGTAGGGCGCGAGCACGTAGCTGCGCATCTGGTCACCCCAGCTCGCGGTGATGATGCCGGCGAGCTCCTTCTTCTTGGCGCTCTCCTCCTCGCGCTGAACGAGCAGCAGCCGAGACTGCAGCACGCGAAGGGCTGCAGCCCGGTTCTGAATCTGGCTCTTCTCGTTCTGGCAGCTGACGACGATGCCGGTCGGCAGATGGGTGATGCGCACGGCGGAGTCGGTCGTGTTGACACTCTGGCCGCCGGGTCCGGAGGAACGGAACACGTCGACGCGCATCTCGTTCTCAGGGATCTCGATCGACTCTGTCGTTTCGATCAGCGGAATGACCTCGACAGCCGCAAAGCTCGTCTGGCGTTTGCCTGCGGAGTTAAATGGGCTCATCCGCACCAGGCGGTGCGTGCCCGCCTCGACAGAAAGGGTGCCGAAGGCGTAAGGCGCATCCACTTCGAAGGTCGCGCTTTTGATGCCGGCCTCTTCGGCGTAGCTCGTGTCGAGCAGGGTCACGGGGTAGTTGTGCTGCTCGGCATAGCGGAGATACATGCGCAGCAGCATCTCGGCGAAGTCGGCAGCGTCTACTCCCCCGGCGCCGGCGCGGATGGTGACGACGGCGGCCCGGGCGTCGTACTCGCCGTTCAGCAGAGTCTGCACCTCGAGCTCGCCGAGCACCTTCGAGATGCTCTTCAGCTCGACCTCGGCCTCGACCGCGGACTCGGCGTCGCCGGCGTCGTTGATCAGCTCGACCATGATCTCGAGGTCGTCGAGGCGGATCGCGATACTCACTACCTTGGCGAGGTCGGCCTGTCGGTGGGACAGCGCACTCGTAACCTTCTGCGCCTTGTCGGTGTCATTCCACAGATCGGGAACACCGGCCTGTTCGCTGAGGTCGGCGATCTCGGCCCTCAGCCGGTCGGTGTCGATCACCGAGAGAATGTCGCCGAAAGTGGAGCGAAGGGCTGCGATCTGAAGAGAGAAGTCAAGGTCCTGCATCCTTTGAGCCTACCGGCAGGCCGCGATTGGGCCGGGCTCATCCCGCTCACCAGCGGGCGTACTGTTAGACCAGTTATGACCACAGACGCGCCGGACTTCCACTTTCGCACCATCGCCCTCCCCGCGCTCCTGCCCTCGCTGCTGTTCGCAATCGGTGAGGGGGCGATCATTCCCATCATTCCAGCGGTGGCCTCGAACCTCGGCGCCGGGCTCGCCATGGCCGGGTTCATCGCGGCGATGATCATGGTCGGAAACCTGATCGGCGACATCCCGAGCGGCGTTATCGTCAGCCGGGTCGGCGAGAAAAACGCGATGATCGGCGCAGCCATCGTTTCGGTCATCGGCGTGGCGCTCTGCATCGTGACACCAGACCCCTGGGTTCTCGGTGTCGGCATCTTTCTTCTAGGCGTATCGGCCGCGACCTTTGCACTCGCCCGCCACGCCTTCATGACCACCTTCGTGCCGCTCCCGTTCCGCGCCCGGGCACTCTCGACCCTCGGCGGCACATTCCGCGCCGGCTGGTTCGTCGGCCCCTTCGTCGCGGCGGGCCTCATCGCCCTCTCCGGTTCGGTGCAGGTCGTCTTCTGGGTGCAGATCATCATGGCCGTGGCCGTGATCGTCATCCTCATCGTCATGAAAGACCCCCGGGCCGACTGGGCGATGGATGCCGCCGATACCTCGGCAGTACCGTCCCACAAAACGGAGCCGACCACCGCTACCGGAGCGGTCACGGCGGGCGCCAAACTCGTCAACGACGAGGCCATCGGCCTGTTCCGCACCATCTGGACCTACCGCGGAGTTCTGGTTCGAGTGGGCAGCGGCGTTGCCGTCGTCAGCGCTCTCCGGGCAAGCCGCACGGTGATCCTGCCGCTCTGGGCGGTCAGCATCGGCGTCAACGAGATCGACACCGCCCTGATCATCGGCATCGGCGGCGCCATGGACTTCGCCCTCTTCTACGCGAGCGGCCAGATCATGGACAGGTTCGGCAGGCTCTTCAGCGTGATCCCCTCGATGCTGGGCCTCGGCACCGGCCTCATTGCGCTCTCGCTGACCCACGACCTGTCGAGCGCGCTGATCTGGTTCGTTGCCATGACGGTCTTCACCGGCATCGCCAACGGTCTCGGCAGCGGAATCCTGATGACACTCGGCGCCGATCTCGCCCCGCAGGGCAACCCAGCCCCTTTTCTCGGAGCCTTCCGCTTCACCGGGGACTTCGGCACCGCCGCCGCCCCCCTGGCCCTCGCCGCGATCATCGCCGTAGCCTCGCTTCCCCTGGCAACAGCGATCATCGGGGCGCTCGGCTTCGTCGGGGCCGGAATTCTCGTGCGCTACGTGCCACGCTACGTTCCCAAGCGTCCAGGCCAACGCTCAGCCTGAGCTGACGCCGGGCCCGCCGGTCGATCCAAAGTGAGAAGTCATGAACTTGCTGTCGGTTCGGCAGCGGCGTCATTGAGACAGTAGTGAAAGGCATCGCCGGCGCCCCGCAAGACAGTCCGGTCCCAGCTTTTCGAAGCGTGCACCAGCTCACCCTTGCCCTGGCCGCTTTCGTCTTTCGTCTTTCGTCTTTCGTCTTTCGTCTTTC
>JBBATW010000021.1:0-3861 GCA_040398585.1 Agreia sp. | reverse complement strand
CCCTTGCCCTGGCCGCTTTCGTCTTTCGTCTTTCGTCTTTCGTCTTTCGTCTTTCTCACCGATAGCGCCAACGTGATGGTGCGCGCAGCGCTGTATCCACGCTGTAGGCAACCAAGAGACCGCGCGCCGTCGCCGGCCGATCTGCGGGGCGGCTGCTAGAAGAACACCGACCGCGCGACGCTTGTGACCTCGATTCGGATGCCGGCTGGCACGATCAGCGAGACAACGGGTGGGCGCCACGTGGCCGAGAGGGTCACCGTCGCGCTCCGGCCGTCGAGGGTGCGGGCCTGCTCGATGCCGAGCTCCGTCATAGTGTCGGGTGGCAGCGCTTCGAGATGGCGGGCTACGGTGGCCTCGACGGCGGCCGAGTGCAGTGTGACGCGCACTGCTCCATCCGTTATCTGCACATCTTGGAGGTCGAACGCCTCCGCTCCCGCGAGCGCGGCGCCGTCGGCCACGGTGAAAAGTCGTTTGCGCTCGAGGTAGAGACTCGTCGCAGCGACGACCATGAGGATGACGGTGAGGGCCAGACCTGCAAAGAAGACGGTCAGGATCAAGGTCGATCCCTCATCGCTGGCCGCACAATCCCGCGACTGCAACCGCCGGCGCAGCGTCGCCCCGCCGCTTTTCATGAGCTGATCCCCGATCCCCAGAATCTCGAGACGGTTTGAGTCGCGGTGGCTTCGAAGGGTACGCTCGTCGCCGCATCCAGCCCGAGAAACGAGGGCACGAGGGGAAGCTCAATCAAGACGCGCACGGTCACGGTCACTGTTCCCGAACGGGTGAGGCAGTTCTGGGGGTCGGGCAGACAGTCGAAGTCGAGCCCTGCCGCATCTTCCGAAATGCCGAAGTCGTCCAGCGCGAATAGCGCGGCCCTAACCGAAGCCTGTTCCGCCTCCGCCGTCGAGGGTGACTGAACGAAGACCCGGGCAGCCTGGCGCGCGGCTCCCTCTGCGGCGAATGCAGCCCCCTGAAGCGCCGACATGGCCACGATGAGGTAGACGAGGGGCACCATCAGAAGCAGCCCAGCGGTGATGAACTCCAGGGGCGCCGAGCCCTCGTCAGCGAACCAGCGTCTCCAGTGCGGCATGTCCGGTCACCTCCAGCGAGCGGCTGGGACCGAACAGTCCGATCAGGGGCAACGGAGCGACGATGCGTATTTCTGTAGACGGATGCCCGAGCTGCTCGCCGTATCCCGCGGCGATGTTCTGGGTATACGCGACACCGATGGCCGTGGCAACGAGGTCACGGGTGCGGGCCACCCCGTCGTCAAGCGTGTTTCCCGCGAGCGCCGCGTGCCGGGCTCCCTCGGCTGCTGCGTCCTGAAGGGTGTTGCGAATCAACAGAGCGAGAGCGAGCTGCATCACGGCGAGAGTCACAGTCGTGAGCAGTACGCCGACGAGAACGAACTCGACAGGAGCCGACCCCCGGTCGTCTCTCAGCCTGCACCTCGTGACCCACATCTGCGTTAGAAGGCGGTGACTCGGTCGATGGCCTGCTCGAATACTCCGCTGAGTGCGGGGCCGGCGAGTCCCCAGATTATGATCACTAGTCCTGCGGTCATGACCGTTATCAGGACCCATCCGGGGACGTCTCCCGCGTCATCCCTGATGGCGTTGTCGATTCGGCTTATGAGTCTCATAATTACGGTCAACTTTCTTGTGGGAGGGCAAAGGGATTCGAAGGGACTAGAAACCGGATTGAAGAACGAAGATGCCCGGATACACGGCAAACAGGATTGTCACGGGGAGGACCAGGAACACCAGGGGGACGAGCATGGCGACCTCTTTGGTCCCAGCCACCTCCAACAGGTCCCGCTTGGCGTCGTCCCGGGCGTCCTGCGCCTGGGCCCTGAGAACCTCGGTCAACGGAGTTCCCCGCTCCAGGGCTCCGGCAACCTGTTCGACCAGTCGGGTGAACGAGCCAAGTTGCAGGGCGGCGGCCCTGGTCTCCAGAGCCCGCACCAACGGAACCCCGGTGTTGACCTCGGCAACGACAAGCCCGAACTCCCGAGAGAGTTCACCATTTGAGACCTGAGCGACTCTGCGGAGCGAATCGAGAACACCCTCTCCGGCCGAGAGACTGAGTGTCAAGAACTCCAGCACCGTCGGCAACTCGCTCTGGATGCGCGCAAGCCGCTTCGCAGCAGCCCTCCGCAGAGCGAGGTCACGTCCCAGGATGCCGCAACCACCAGCCACGACCGGCACGGCGATCTGACTCAGGGCAGGAACCGATCTTGACTGCGCAAGTGCCAGTACGAGGGCAAGCCCCGCCCCGGCACCGACGACGGCCCAGATCAGCTGCTCTGAGCGAAACCTCTCGGTGGAAATATCCCAGCGCGCCTGCGTGAGTCGCTTGGACACCGTCTCGGTGCCCCCGAGAATGCCCGACAGCAGCCCGCCCGCGAGCCGGAATGTCGGTGCGAAAAGCAGGCCGAGCACCGGCAGCGGATCGACAGAGCGCCGGGCAAGCAGTTCGCGCGCGCCAGAGGAGACATCGACCAGATACGGCGCCACTCGATCGGCGAGCGAAGGGCGGCTGAGCTTGGGCGTGAGACTGACGAGCGACCACAGGCCGAGCCCGAGCACGACCCCGAGCAGCACACCGTAGGCCGCTGCATCGGTCATGAGAACCACCGTCGTTCCTCGGGCAGACGGCCGATGAAGAGCATGATCCGGTACGCCAGAATAGTGACCCCCAGCCCGCCCAGAATCAGTATCGTCCCCTGCGGCGTGTTGTAGGCGAGGGCAGCCTCCGGACGGGAGGCCAAAAGCAACAGGACCACCCAGGGGGCGGCGACTCCCAGTTTTGCCGCGTTCATGACCCACGACTGGCGCGCCGATACCTCGGCCCGGATCGCAGCGTCGTCACGGAGATACGCCGAGAGGTTGCGGAGTACCCGGGTGAGATCACTGCCGCCGACCTCCCTTGACATGCGAAGTGTCTCCAGAATTCGATCGGCGACAGGGTCGGCGAGGCGTGCCTTCAGCGCGTCGATCGAAACGCCGAAGTTTCCCGTCGACCGGTAGCCGGCTTCGAATTCGGCGAAGGCCGCTCGGCTGGCCACCGGGCCTGCGTGAGCGAGAGTGCTCACACTGTCGGGCAGCGCGATGCCGCTTCGCACAGCAGACACGAGATGGTCGACGGCATCCGGCCAGACGGTTCGGGCGGTCCTCCGCCGGGAAGACGCGCGCGAGCGAACGATGGCGAACGGCAGTGCAGACGCAGCCACCACGACACCCGCATCGAGGGCCAGAACGCCCAGGAGTACTTCGGCGACAGCTCCGGCGGCCAACCCGGTGCAGGCAGCAATGGCCACGAAGACCGAGAGCGGCACCCGGACGAACCCGGCCTGATTCAGCATGTCGCGCATGCCGTTCTGTCGGCCGTTGCCCGGGCGACCGGCCCCTGCGCCCGATACCGTCGCCGGCCAAAGCAGCGGCGAGGCAGACAACAGGAGGCCAATCCCCAACAGAGTGCCGAGCAGGAGACTCACCGGGCGCCTCGGGCGAGCACCAGCGCGGGATCCAGCCCCGCTGTTCGAAACTTTGCCAGCTTCGCGGGATACCCTCCGGTGTCGACAAGATCTTGGCCGTCGAGCGCGAAGATCATGCTGGCCTCGATCACCCCGCCCTGCCCGATCGCCCCCGTCAGCTGACCGCTGGGTGCGAGAATTTCGGTCACTCGGCGCCGACCGTGCCTATCGATGTCGCAGTGCACGACGATGTCGATGCAGGATGCCACGGTGGGCGTGACGAAGGCCGCGTCGATGTTGCGACCGGCCAGCAACGGCAGCGTCGAAAGCTTGGTGAGGGCGTCCCTGGCGCTGTTGGCATGCAGGCTGCACATCCCAGGCAAGCC
>JBBATW010000020.1:0-52290 GCA_040398585.1 Agreia sp. | reverse complement strand
CCGCGCCATGCGCAAGGACGTGCTCGCCAAGTGTTACGGCGGCGATATCTCCCGTAAGCGCAAGCTGCTCGAAAAGCAGAAAGAGGGCAAGAAGCGGATGAAGATGGTTGGCCGCGTCGAGGTTCCCCAGGAGGCTTTCATCGCGGCTCTGAGCGGCGACGTCGAGAAAAAAGACAAGAAGTAGTAGATGAACCAGCGCAGCACGCACATCGGCGAGTCCCTCACCTATGCAGCCGTCGGTGCCAGCCAGGCGCCGGACCTGCTGTACTACCCGCCGACCGGGTTTCGTCCGACCGAAGACCGGATTCGTCTCGGCAGCGGAATCGAGCGGTTCGAGGCGGCGACGGCGACCCTGATGAGCTGGGGCGTGCAGCGCGGCAGTGGCATAGAGGTCACCAACGTCGAACTGCCGTCTCCGACCGATACCGACTACACCGGGCTGGTCTACGACGAGACAGGCAAGCCACTGGCCCCGCTGCACGACGAGAGTGAGCAGGCCTACACGGCTGACGGCGCCGCCCGGGTCTGCGCCGGCATGTCGGCCGACCTCGTGATCAAGACGTTCGGGCTTGAGATAGCGGCCCCGGTTCGCGTGGTCCTGGTGATCGAGGAGCCCAACCGGGCCGGCTTCGCCTACGGCACCCTGCCCGGGCATCCGGAACAGGGCGAAGAGAGCTTCATCGTGGTTCGCGAGCCCGACGACTCGGTCTACTTCGTTGTGCGGTCATTCTCCAGGGCCAGCACCTGGTGGTACCGGCTCGGGGCCCCCGTCTTGCGTTTCCAACAGCGGGCCATGACCCGGCGCTATCTTCGGGCGCTCCTGCCCGGGCGCACCCAGTAGCGTTCGCTTTGGCAAGCGCGCTTCCCCTCGGCGACCCTGCCCCGAGAGACGGACTCTTGGCCCCTGAGGCCGCGGTCCTGTCTGCGGGGCACGATTTCGGTGTCTATGTCCACGTTCCGTTTTGCCGAGTCCGCTGCGGCTACTGCGATTTCAACACCTACACGTCGACCGAGCTTCGCGGAGCCAAGCAGAGCGACTATGCAAGCCAGGCGATTCTCGAGATCGCGCAGGCGGAGAAGGTCTTCCAGGCATCTGGAATCGAACGGCGCCCCGCGGCAACCGTCTTCTTCGGTGGCGGAACACCCACCCTGCTTCCGGTCGAAGATCTCGCGCGAATGCTGACGGCGATCGTCGACACGTGGGGGCTCGCCCCCGGCGCCGAGGTCACGACCGAGGCCAACCCGGACTCGGTGGATGCCGCCTATCTTCGGTCCCTAGCGGCCGCCGGGTTCACCCGGGTCAGCTTCGGCATGCAGTCGGCCGTGCCGACCGTGCTTGCGACCCTCGACCGAACGCACGACCCCGAGCGCGTGCCGCTCGTCGTCGCCTGGGCCCGGGAGGCGGGCCTGCGCGTGAGTCTTGACCTGATCTACGGCACCCCGGGGGAGTCCCTCGCGAACTGGCGGGTGTCGCTGGAGAGCGCCATCGCGTGCGCCCCAGATCACATCTCGGCCTATGCGCTGATCATCGAGCAGGGTACGAAGCTCGCGCGTCAGATTCGCGCGGGTCTCGTCGCTACGCCCGACGACGATGTCGCGGCCGATATGTATGAACTGGCCGACGAGCTGCTGGAGGCCGCAGGCTACGGCTGGTACGAGGTCAGTAACTGGGCGAAGGACGACGCTGAGGTCTCCCGGCACAACCTGAGCTACTGGCGGGGGGAGGACTGGTGGGGCGTGGGACCTGGCGCGCACAGTCACGTCGGCGGCACGCGCTGGTGGAATGTCAAGCACCCGGCCGCCTATGCCCAGCGCGTTCTGGCCGGCGAATCGCCTGCGGCCGGGCGGGAGACTTTGGATGCGGCTACCCGCGGGCTCGAGCGCGTGCTGCTGCTGTCGCGCATCCGGGAGGGAATCGCCATCCACTCCTTGGAACCCGCGGCCCGTGCCGAGGTGGCCGGGCTCATCGCCGACGAAATGATCGATGGCCGGGCCGCCATCGGCGGACGCGTTGTTCTCACCCTTCGCGGCCGGCTTCTCGCCGACGCCGTCGTGCGCCGGCTGACGCCTTAGCTGCCCTACTTGATGAACTTGATCGTCAGCGGGTAGTAGTAGTTCTCGCCGTTGTTGGCCTTGACAGCGGCGATGATCCAGAAGACCAAGGCGGCGATGTAGATCCCGAAGAACAGAATGTATGCGATGCCGAAGGTGATGACGATCAGGATGCTTACCCCGATGAGGTAGATCACCAACGAGATCTGGAAATTCAATGCCGTGGTTGTGTGCTGTCGGATGAATGCGCCCCGGTCCTTGAGAACGAGGTAGCCGACGAGAGCCGGGATAAAGCCGAAAAAGATGCCGCCGATGTGGATCAGGGTCGCCCAGAGCCGCTGGTCTTGCGGGGTAAGAAGCGACTGGGGTTCAGAGGGCAGGGCTGCCGGCTCGGATGATTCAGGGGTGCTCACGATAGAAATCCTTACTTGATGGGTCAAGTGGTGTGAGGGTACCGACAGGTGCCGCCCCCGTTGACTTTGGTATGAATAACGATAGCGAAGACATTGCCGGCGATGCTGACCGGCACTGCGACTGGGAAATCAGGCGGCTCCCTCGCCGCCGAATCGGCTGGGCGGGCTTGGGTAGGTCGTGGTGAAACCCTTTCCCTCGACATGGCAGCGAACCTGGTGCGATCAGGGTTCCCGGGCAAGCACCTGCTCTTCACATTCGACACAGTGCCCGTGGCTGTTCGGCCCCGAGAGGTGTGCGCGATACAATTAGCACTCAAACCGAGCGAGTGCCAAATGTGAGGGTGGTGAACGATCGTGGTGTCAGATCGCAGCCTCGAGGTGCTTCGAGTCATCGTGCAGGACTACGTTGCGTCGCGAGAACCAGTCGGCTCGAAATCGATCGTCGACCGGCATTCATTCGGCGTCTCGGCGGCCACTATCCGCAATGACATGGCCCTCCTCGAAGAAGAAGAACTGATCACGGCGCCCCACACCTCATCGGGACGAATCCCGACCGACAAGGGCTACCGGATGTTCGTCGATCATCTGGCCGACCTCAAACCGCTCACCATCGCCCAGCGGCAGGCGATCGAGACCTTTCTCGGCGAGTCGGCCGACCTTGACGATGTTCTCTCCCGCACTGTTCGGTTGTTGTCCCAGCTGACCCATCAGGTCGCGATGGTGCAGTATCCGTCCCTTTCCCAGGCGAGACTTCGCCACATCGAGCTCGTCTCCCTGTCGCCCACGAAGCTCCTCTCGGTAATGATCGCCGATACGGGTCACGTCGATCAGCGTGTCCTGGAGGTTCCGGCCGAGGTCGACGTTGAATTCCTGGGTGAACTCAGAGCCAAGCTCAACACCGCCCTCGTCGGTGCAGGGGTCCTTGAAGCCGCAGGGCGAATGGCCGGGCTGGCCGCCCTGTTCGGCGAGGGTCGACGTCCCGTCGTCAATGCGATCGCCCTGGCGCTCGCAGAGCAGGTTGCGGCGAACAGGCAGGATCGTCTGGTGATTGCTGGTGCCTCGAACCTGGTGCGCACCGAGGAAGACTTTCACGGCAGTATTCTTCCCGTCCTCGAAGCCGTCGAGGAGCAGGTCGTGCTCTTGCGACTCTTCAGCGAGCTCGAGGCCGACCAGCGCGGCGTCTCAGCATCGATCGGCCGGGAGAATGCCCCTTTCGGCCTCGCGGAGACCTCGATTCTGGCCAGTGGCTACCTGGCGCAGGGTGGCGCCGTGGCTCACCTCGGAGTTCTCGGCCCGACCCGGATGGACTACTCCAGCAATATGGCGGCGGTTCGCGCGGTCGCCCGCTATCTTTCTCGATCCCTCGGCGACGGCTAGTGCCGCACAGGGCCGCCGCCATTCAAACTATTTCCCACCTAAGAACCTACGACCGCAGCGATAACCGCCGCAGTTGGAAACCAGAAGGAGAAGCCCCTCGTGGCTGATCATTACGACGTCCTCGGCGTTGAAAAGACCGCATCGATCGATGAGATCAAAAAGGCCTACCGGCGACTCGCGCGGGAGCTTCACCCCGATGTGAACCCGGCACCTGAGGCGCAGGAGCGCTTCAAAATGGTGACGCACGCCTACGATGTGCTGAGCGATCCCGGTCAGCGCCGGGACTACGATCGGGGCCCGCAGCAGGGCTTCTCAGGCGGCGCCGGCGGCTTCGGCGGCTTCGGAGACATCTTCGAGACCTTCTTCGGCGGCGGCGGCGGCGGCCGGGGGCCCAAATCCCGCGAGGAGCAGGGGCAGGACGCCCTTCTCCGGGTAGAGGTCGATCTCTCCGAGGTCATCTTCGGCACGCACCGCGACCTGGAGGTCGACACCGCAATCCTCTGCGCCACTTGCGAGGGCTCGTGCTGCCAGCCGGGGACTAACCCCGTTACCTGCGATATCTGCCACGGCAGCGGCCAGATCCAGCGTGCTGTCCGCTCGTTGCTCGGCAACGTCATGACGTCGTCGCCGTGTGGCACCTGCCGCGGCTACGGCACGGTAATCCCTTACCCCTGCGTCACCTGCCAGGGCCAGGGTCGGGTGCGGGCCCGCCGCACCATCCCCATCGACATTCCCGCCGGCGTGGATACCGGCCTGCGCCTGCAGCTTCTGGGCCAGGGCGAGGTCGGCCCCGCGGGTGGACCCAGCGGTGACCTCTACCTTGAGATGAAGGTGCGCCACAACGAGGTCTTCAGCCGGAACGGCGACGACCTGCTCTGTACCCTCGAGGTCTACATGTGGGATGCGCTGCTCGGCACGACCGCCAAGCTTCTCGCCCTCGACGGCGAGATCGACATCGAGTTGAAGCCCGGCACGCAGAGCGCCGAGGTCATCACGGTCAAGAGCCGCGGCGTCACGCACCTCCGCGGCGCGGGCAGAGGTGACCTCAAGGTCGGTATCCAGGTCGTGACCCCGACGAAGCTCGACCACAAGCAGAAAGAGCTGGTCAAGCAACTGGCGGCGAGCCACAAGTATCCGGCTCCCGGCCTCGGACACTTCCAGCAGGGCCTGTTCGCCAAACTCCGCGACAAGTTCACAAACGTCTAGCCTTGAGCTCTCTTTTTCTCAGGACAGACCTCGCCGGGGCGCCGCACGCCGTCGGTGACGGCGTCGCTCTCGCGGGAGACGAGGCGCGTCACGCCGTGACCGTGAACAGGCTCCGGGTCGGCGAGCGAATCTCAATCGGAGATGGCGCGGGCCTCGTCGTGAGTGGTTCAATCAGCACGGTGGCGCCGGGAGCACTGGAGATTGTCGTGGAATCCGTTCGCGAGGAGCCGGCCTCGACTCCCGCCCTGTGGCTGGCCCAGGCCCTCGCCAAGGGAGACCGCGACGAGATGGCAATCCAGGCAGCCACCGAGCTCGGCGTGTCGGGCGTCATCCCCTGGGCCGCTGATCGTTCGGTATCCAAATGGGTCGGTGCCAAAGTCGACAAGGGCCTCGAGCGGTGGTCTGCGATCGTCCGCGAGGCTGCGAAGCAGTCCATCCGTTCGTGGGTACCCACTGTCGGAGACCTTGTGGCGACCAAGCAGCTTGCGCGGCTGGCCGGTGAATCACGGATGTTGGTGCTTGACCCGACGGCACTGCTAAGACTCAGTGAGGTTGATCTCGCCCCCGCAACCGGGTCCGACGAAGCCGGAGAACCGCGGAGAATTGTGCTCGTCGTGGGTCCCGAGGGCGGAATCTCCGGCCACGAGCTTTCTTTTCTTGAGGCTGCCGGGGCCCTCCGGGTTCGACTCGGGGCGGAGATTCTTCGCACCTCGACTGCAGGCCCCGCGGCCCTGGCTGTGCTCAACGCCCGACTCGGCCGCTGGTAGATCGGCACTTTCTCGCCGTCAGGCTGCTCACGGTGAGCCGCCTTAAGATGGTGCTATGACTGCTGACGTGACAGGAACTTCGATCTTCTCTCGGATAGTCGCACGGGAGATTCCGGCGGCGATTTTAGCCGAGACCGAACGCGTGATCGCGTTTCGTGACGTGGCGCCCCAGGCGCCCGTGCACGTTCTCGTGGTGCCCAAGACCGAGCTGTATCGAAACGTGGTCGAGCTGGCAGCCGGTGACCCCCTGCTGCTGGCCGAGATGATCGCCATGGCTCAGAGGATCGCCTCAGCCGAGAGCGACGGCCAGTTCCGCCTGGTTTTCAACACCGGCGAGAACGCCGGCCAAACGGTTTTCCACGTTCATGCGCACATGCTTTCGGGCGGACTCGAGGAGGGTCGCATTGGCTCGTAGTGAGTCTGTCGGCCGAGCCGAGGAGCAACTTCTCGTCGACGGCATCCAGATGGTTCGACTGCTCGGGCCGCAGGATCGCCTGCTGACCCGGATCGAGCGTGAATTTTCCGACGTCACCCTTCTGGTGCGCGGAAACGAGATCACCCTGACGGGTGCCGAAAACCAGGTCCACGACGCCCGCCGCTTGATCGAGGAGTTGCTACTGATGGTAAGAAACGGCCAAGATCTGACCCCGAGTGAGGTCTCAACGAGTGCCCGCATGCTCGAAGAGGACCCGCGGTCCTCGCCCGCTGAGGCACTCGGCCAGTCGATTCTTTCGGCGCGGGGCAAGAGCATCCGGCCCAAGACGCTCGGCCAGAAGAACTATGTCGATGCGATCGATGAGAACACCATTATCTTCGGCATCGGTCCTGCGGGAACGGGCAAGACCTATCTCGCGATGGCAAAGGCGGTGCAGGCCCTCCAGCGCAAGGAGGTCAATCGCATCATCCTCACGCGCCCGGCGGTCGAGGCCGGCGAGCGGTTGGGTTTCCTGCCGGGAACCCTCACCGACAAGATCGACCCATACCTTCGGCCGCTGTTCGACGCCCTGAATGAGATGCTCGATCCAGAGATCGTGCCCAAGCTGCTGGCATCGGGCACCATCGAGGTGGCACCGCTCGCATACATGCGCGGACGCACGCTGAACGACGCCTTCATCGTGCTCGACGAGGCCCAGAACACAACTCCTGAGCAGATGAAGATGTTCCTCACCCGGCTGGGCTTCGGCTCCCGCATGGTTATCACGGGCGACATCACCCAGGTAGACCTACCGGTGGGCACGAGCGGCCTGCAACTCGTCACCCGCGTTCTGAACGGCATCGAGGACATCCACTTCGCTACCCTGACCAGTGCGGATGTTGTCAGGCACACCCTCGTGGGAGCGATCGTAGACGCCTACACGAGGTACGACCAGATCATTCAGGCAAACAAGCAGGCCCAGAGCGCTGAGGCCTTTGAACGCGACAAGAAATACCGGAAACGACCATGAGCATCGAGATCAACAACGAGTCCACCATCGAGGTCGACGAAACGGCGCTCGCCCGCCTCGCCACCTTCGCGCTGGATCAGTTGCACGTGCACCCCGACGCTGAGCTCGCCATCATGCTCGTCGACGAGGCCGCTATGGAGCAGCTTCACGTGCAGTGGATGGACGAGCCGGGCCCGACCGATGTGTTAAGCTTCCCGATGGATGAGCTCCGCCCGGGAACCGAGGATTCGCCGACCCCCGCGGGCCTACTGGGTGATGTGGTTCTCTGCCCCCAGGTCGCCGAGGGCCAGGCTGAGACCGCGGGCCATTCCACGCTCGAGGAGTTGCAGCTCCTCACCGCCCACGGGATTCTGCACCTGCTCGGTTTCGACCACGCAGAGCCCGATGAGGAGAAAGAAATGTTCGGTCTGCAGAAGGAGATCCTTAGCGGCTTCCACGATCAAGAGCGCCACCGGCCCAAGAAATGATTTACGTCCTGTTCGTCACTGTGGCTGCCCTCCTGATCGCCCTAGGGGGGCTTTTCGCGGCGACGGATGCGGCGATCCTGTCGCTCTCTCGGGCCGATATCCTGGAACTGGCCGACAGGCACCGTGCCAAAAGGTCGCTGCGGGCGATCGCCGCCGACACGAGCTCCCATGTCAATGCGATCAACTTCGGCCGGGTCGTCTCCGAGACGACGGCCGCCGTGCTGGTGACGATCGTGCTCGCGACCGTGATGCCCAACATCTTGTGGGCACTCCTGCTGTCGGTATTGATCATGACGGCCGTGTCATTCGTTCTCGTCGGCTCGAGTCCCCGCAGCGTAGGCCGGATGAACCCGCGCCCGCTGGTGGCATTCACCGCCCCGCTTGTGCACTCCCTGCGCGTCGTGCTCGGCCCCGTCGCCGGGGCTCTCGTCGCCCTCGGCAACAGGGTCACCCCAGGCCGGGCCGGTTCCGCATCGTTCTCCAGCGAGCAGCAACTGCTCAGTATGGTCGACGAGGCCACCGAGCTCGAGGTGCTCGAGGAGGAGGACCGAGAGCTCATTCACTCGATCATCGAGTTCAACGACACCGTTGTGCGCGAGGTCATGGTGCCCCGCACCGACATGGTCACGGTCGACGAGTCGGCCACGGTCGGCCAGGGCATGGGGCTGTTTCTCTCAACCGGCGTCTCCCGGATGCCCGTGGTCGCTGACGACAACGTCGACGAGATCCGCGGAATCCTGTACCTCAGGGACGTTGCCAGACTCACTCATGAGAGGCCCAAGAAGGTCGATGTCGTCACGGTGATCACCCTGGCTCGACCAGCGCTTTTCGTTCCGGAGTCCAAGAAAGTTGACGACACGCTGCGCCAGATGCAGCTGGACTCCAATCATCTGGCCATGGTTGTTGATGAGTACGGTGGAATCGCCGGCCTCGTGACCATGGAGGACCTGATCGAAGAGCTCGTGGGAGAGATATCCGACGAGTACGACCGGGATTCCGCTGAGGTGGAGCAGATTGCCGACGGGGTCTTCCGGGTGAGTGCGAGACTTGCCATCGACGAGCTTGGGGAACTTTTCGACCTGGAGCTGGACGATGACGATGTTGACACCGTCGGCGGCCTGCTGTCGAAGCAGCTCGGCAGGCTGGCCACCACCGGCTCGAGCGCTTCGGCGTTCGGACTGTTGCTCACCGCAGAACAGATCGATGGACGACGTAAACGGATCAGCATAGTGCTGGTCCAGCGAGACGAGGAGGCAGAAGCTGCCCCTGGTACAGAGATGGGAACGTAGATGACCGACCAAGAAGTGACCGAGCCCGAAGAGACCGCCAACACTGACAGCACGCCCGCGGATGTTGCTCCCGTCACCGGGCTCGTCGACACCTCGAACCCCGAGGGACACCGCGCCGGCTTCGTTTCCTTCGTCGGGCGCCCGAACGTGGGAAAGTCGACCCTGACCAATGCTCTCGTGGGTGAAAAAGTCGCCATCACGAGTTCCAAGCCGCAGACCACCCGCCGGGCCATCCGCGGCATCGTGCACCGGAAAGATGGCCAGCTGATTCTGGTCGACACCCCCGGCATGCACCGCCCTCGCACCCTGCTCGGGGAGCGCCTGAACGCCGTCGTGCAGTCCACACTGGGCGATGTCGACGTGATCGGCTACTGCATCCCGGCCAATGAAAAGCTCGGCCCGGGTGACAGGTTCATCAATGAACAGCTGGATGCCTACCCGCGGGCCAAGAAGGTCGCGATCGTCACAAAGATCGATGCGGCCTCCCGTCCGGCAGTTGCGGCCCAGTTGCTCGCAGTCTCTGAGCTCCGGGACTGGGACGCCGTGATCCCCATCTCCGCGATCAGCCACATCCAGCTCGACACGTTGGCAACGGAACTGATGAAGCTTCTCCCGCTGTCGCCGAACCTCTACCCTGACGAGCAGACAACAGACGAGGGCCTTGAGGCCCGCATCTCCGAGCTCATCAGGGAGGCTGCTCTCGAGGGCGTCCACGACGAGCTCCCGCACTCGATCGCGGTGACGATCGACGACATCATCGAACGCGACGACCGCGATCTCGTCGAGGTCTACGCGAACATCTTCGTCGAACGTGACAGCCAGAAGTCGATCATCATCGGAAAGAGTGGCAGCCGGCTTGGTGCAGTCGGAGCCGCCGCGCGCAAGCAGATCGAGCCGTTGATCGGCAAGCAGGTCTTCCTCAGCCTCAGGGTGAAGGTCGCCAAGGACTGGCAGCGCGACCCGAAGCAGCTGGGCAGGCTGGGCTTCTAGAGCATTTGCCACAGGTTTACCGGGCCGCTGTTTTCACACACCGGCGCCGGCCCGGTAACCTGTGAGCGTGGCTAACGTAGAGAATCCCTTTGGCCAGGTGCTTGTTGCCCTGGTCACCCCCTTCACCGCTGACGGCGAGGTCGACTGGCCCTCCGTTGAGAGGCACATCGACAAGGTGATCACCGACGGAGCCGACGGCATCGTCGTGACCGGCACGACGGGGGAGACCTCGACGTTGACCGACCCCGAGAAGATCAAGCTCGTCGAGGTCGGAGTGTCCGTCTCCGGCGGCCGCGCGAAGATCATCACCGGCGGTGGCTCGAACGAGACCGCGCACGCCATGCAGCTCGCACAGAAGAGCGCGAGGGCCGGCGCCGACGCCAACATGATCGTCACGCCCTACTACAACAAGCCCACCCAGGCGGGCATTCTGACCCACTTCCGGATGATCGCGGACGCGACAGACCTACCCGTCATCCTCTATGACATCCCCGGTCGCACCGGCGTAGCCATCGCCTACGACACGTTCCTGCGAGCGGCGAAGCACCCGAACATCCTTGCGATAAAAGATGCCAAGGGTGACTTCTCGGAGGTCAGCCGCGTGCTGAACCAGACCGACCTGATGTACTTTTCCGGCGATGACGCCAACGTGCTGCCGCACCTCGCCATCGGTGCGACCGGCCTGATCGGCGTGACCGCGAACGTCGCTTCCGGCCCGTACCGCACCATTGTCGACGCCGTGAACGCGGGCGACCTAGCCACGGCCACGGCCGCGCACAAGGCCCTCGAGCCCCTCGTGCGTGCAGTCATGACACACGTTCCCGGCACGGTCGCCGCCAAATACATCCTGCACGGCCTCGGCCGCATCGGCAGCCCCCGCGTGCGCCTGCCGCTCGTCGGCCCCGAGGAGTGGGAGGCCGCTCAGATCGAGAACGAGATAGACCTCGCCCATGGCATCGACTCGATCGACTTCACCAACTTCCGCCCCGACCGCAACGCCGCCGCGGGGGGCGCCCTGCCCAAGATCGCTGGAACCACGCGCTAGGCCGGGCCGGAATGCCCAACGCCAAGCGGGCCGTCACAATCAAGAGGCCCGAGTCGGCACCGGTGCCGCGGTCCGAACGCACGCCGCTGCCACTTCTTCCCGACACTCTCCGAGTCATCCCGATCGGCGGGCTCGGCGAGATCGGTCGCAATATGACCATGTTCGAGTTGAACGGCAAGCTGCTGATTGTCGACTGCGGCGTTCTGTTCCCCGAGGAACACCAGCCCGGCGTTGACCTGATCCTGCCGGACTTTTCGCTCGTGCGGCATCGCCTGGACGACGTACTCGGTATCGTGCTCACGCACGGTCACGAAGATCACATCGGCGCGGTTCCGTATTTGCTGCGGCTGAAGCAGGACATCCCGCTGATCGGCTCTGGGCTCACGCTCGCCCTCGTCGAGGCGAAGCTTGTGGAACACCGCATCACGCCCTACACGCTCACGGTGGCGGAGGGACAGACGGAGCAGCTCGGTCCATTCGAGCTCGAGTTCGTTGCCGTCAATCACTCGATTCCGGATGCGCTGGCCGTCGCCATCAAAACCGTCGCCGGCGTCGTGCTGCACACGGGCGACTTCAAGATGGACCAGCTGCCGCTGGATGACCGCCTCACCGACCTCCGAGCCTTTGCCCGGCTCGGCGAGGCCGGCGTCGACCTGTTCCTCGTCGACTCCACCAATGCCGATGTTCCGGGCTTCACGCCGCTGGAGCGCTCGATCGGCCCGGTGCTCACGAGCGTGATCGCCACAGCCCCTCGCCGCGTCATCGTCGCCAGCTTCTCCAGCCACGTGCACCGCGTGCAACAGGTGCTCGACGCCGCCCATGCCAACGGCCGCCTGGTCGCTCTGCTGGGCCGTTCCATGGTGCGCAACATGCAGATCGCCGCAGACCTCGGCTACCTGAGGGTGCCTGAGGGCGTGCTCGTCGATTTCAAGAAGGCCGGCGATATCCCCGACAAGAAGATCGTCTTCATGT
The DNA here is from genome assembly GCA_040398585.1 of Agreia sp. Lineage (GTDB taxonomy): Bacteria > Actinomycetota > Actinomycetes > Actinomycetales > Microbacteriaceae > Agreia. The sequence goes on along the minus strand of JBBATW010000020.1, from coordinate 40,267 downwards.
CGACCGGGTCGCAGGGAGAGCCGATGGCCGTGCTGTCGCGGATGGCGAACAAGGAGCACCAGATCGAGGTGGGCCCGGGAGACACCGTCATCCTCGCCTCCAGTCTGATTCCGGGCAACGAGAACGCCGTCTACCGGGTGATCAACGGCCTGACCAAGCTCGGCGCCACGGTCGTGCACAAGGGCAACGCCAAGGTGCACGTCTCCGGCCACGCCGCCGCGGGCGAGCTGCTCTACTGCTACAACATCCTGAAGCCCCGTAACGTCCTTCCCGTGCACGGCGAGTACCGCCATCTGGTTGCAAACGCACAACTGGCGGTCGACACCGGGGTTCCGCGTGAGCGAACGATCATCGCCGAGGACGGCACGGTGATCGACCTCAAGAACGGCGTCGCCCGTGTTGTGGGTCAGTATGACCTCGCCTTCGTCTACGTCGACGGAACCAGCGTCGGCGAGATCACGGAGGCTGACCTCAAGGACCGCCGCATCCTTGGCGAGGAGGGCTTCATCTCGATCATCGTCGTGGTTGAGGCAGGCACCGGACGCATCGTTGTCGGCCCCGAGATCCGCGCAAAGGGCTTCGCCGAGGATGACGCCGTGTTCGACGCGGTCAAGCCGGCCATTGCAGCCGCCCTCGCCGAGGCCGCAGGCAACGGCGTTAGTGATTTATCCGCGCTTCAGCAGGTCGTGCGCCGCGTCGTCGGCCGTTGGGTGAGCTCCTCGCTCCGGCGTCGCCCGATGATCGTCCCGGTCGTCATGGAGGCGTAGCCCCGATTCGGCCGACCTCGTCACCACTCCGGACACTCGGCACGGCCTCCCGCGCCGTGACGCTCCGGGCAGGTACCGTTGCCATATGGCTACGACTGGAAAACCTACGCCGCGTGCCCGCGCGAAAAGCACGAATACGCGGGCTCCGGGCACCTCCGGTTCCCGGAAGCCAGCGGCCTCCGGCACCGGAACCCAGCGAACGCTGAAGTACCCGGTCATCACGGAAGAACAGGGCCCTGGGCTCTTTGTTCGCGCCTGGCTGGGCCTGGCTCACATCGGGGGCGGCGCCTTCCGTGCCTTCGGCCAGGAGAAGCTCGACCGCGACCAGCGCCGTGACGGCGTACCCTTCCTGCTTTTCCTGCTGGCCATTGCCGGGGCCGGAATCGAATGGTTCCTGGCCAACAACGCCGTCGCCATACTGTTCGATGCGTGGACGTTCGGCGGCCTCTTCGGCCGCGTAGCATACGCCCTGCCCGTCATTCTCGTTCTGCTGGCGGCCTGGCTGTTTCGGCATCCGAACTCGGTTCACGACAATGGTCGGATCGGAATCGGCCTAGGGCTTCTGCTCGTCTCCATCTCTGGGATCTGTCACGTCTTCGGTGGGGCTCCGAGCCCATCGACGGGACCGGAGGCGCTGGCCGGAGCCGGCGGCATCCTGGGCTGGATCATCGCCGCACCCCTGATCGCCACCATCACCTCTGTCGGCGCCACGACCGTCATCATCGTGGTGGCGCTGCTCTCGTTGTTTATCCTCACCAAAACGCCGCCGAACCGGGTTCCTGAGCGAGTGCGTGAGCTCTACGCGTACCTGTTCGGCGCCGCGTTCCCCGACGAGGCCGAGCGCAAGGCAGCCAAGGCCGAGAAGACCGAGGGCGAAGACTCCGACGCAGATTCCGCCGCGCTGCCGTGGTGGCGTCGGAACTCCACCCAGCGCGAGGAGGACCCCGACTTCGACATCGACTCCCTGCTGAATCCCAGCGACGAACACAAGCCGGCCAAGAACGAGCCCTTTGCCTCGCCCCTGTTCGGCGTCGGTTCGGCCCCTGCCGCCGCAGACGCTGGAGCCGGCGACACGATGACCACCGAGAACTTTGGCGCCGGGCTGCTCGAAGACATGCATGCCGCAGAGTTGGCGATCAAGCGTTTCACCGGCGAGGTCAAGCCGGGCTCGTCCTCGACAACGGCGCTTCGAGACGACAGCGACACGGGTCCGATTCCCAGCTTCCCCGGTGCCGCCGATCTGGGCAATACAGAGCTGCCCGCCGCACTTGCCGATGACGCCATCCTTGCTGGCGCAGCACCGCCGGTGACGTATCACCTTCCCGCAGCCCAGAGCCTTGCTGCCGGGGGACCTACAACGGCCCGCACCGCGGCGAACGACGAAATGGTCCGGGCTATCTCCGAGGTCCTCCAGCAGTTCCAGGTCGACGCCACTGTCACCGGCTTTTCCCGCGGGCCGACAGTCACCCGTTACGAGATCGAGCTCGGCCCGGGCGTCAAGGTCGAGCGTGTCACTGCTCTCTCCAAGAATCTCTCCTATGCCGTCGCCAGCAATGAGGTCCGCATTCTGTCACCTATCCCGGGCAAGAGTGCGATCGGCGTCGAGATCCCCAACACTGACCGGGAGATCGTCTCCCTCGGCGATGTGCTGCGCTCCGCAAAAGCGGCCTCTGACACCCATCCGATGACGATAGGCGTGGGCAAAGATGTCGAGGGCAAGTTCGTTATGGCGAATCTTGCCAAGATGCCCCACCTCCTGGTCGCCGGCTCCACGGGCTCCGGCAAGTCGAGCTTCATCAACTCGATGGTCACGTCGATCCTGATGCGTGCGACGCCGAGCCAGGTGCGGATGGTTCTCATCGACCCTAAGCGCGTCGAACTGACGGCCTATCAGGGTGTCCCGCACCTCATAACCCCCATCATCACGAACCCCAAGAAAGCCGCCGAGGCGCTCTCCTGGGTCGTGAAAGAGATGGATATGCGCTACGACGATCTCGAGAGCTTCGGCTTTCGGCATATCGACGACTTCAACCGTGCCGTCATCAACGGCGAACTCGTGTTGCCCGTGGGCAGTATGCGCCAGCTCAAGCCGTATCCGTACCTTCTCGTCGTCGTCGATGAGCTCGCCGACCTCATGATGGTGGCCCCGCGCGACGTCGAAGAATCTATCGTGCGTATCACCCAGCTTGCGCGAGCATCCGGCATTCATCTCGTACTCGCCACCCAGCGCCCCAGCGTGGACGTCGTCACCGGTCTCATCAAGGCCAACGTGCCCAGCCGGCTCGCCTTCGCGGTAACGAGCGTCACCGACTCGCGGGTCATCCTTGACCAGTCGGGTGCCGACAAGCTGATCGGCCAGGGAGATGCGCTGTTCCTGCCGATGGGCTCTTCCAAGGCCGTCCGAGTCCAGGGTGCCTGGGTGAGCGAGGAGGAAATCGCCACGGTAGTCGCCCACGTCACCCGGCAGGCCCGCCCCGAGTACCGCCAGGATGTGGCGGTAGCCGAGGTCGTCAAGAAGAACATCGACGCCGACATCGGCGACGACCTCGAGGTGCTCCTCGCGGCCGCCGAGCTCGTGATCAATACCCAGTTCGGCTCGACATCGATGCTGCAGCGCAAGCTCAAGGTCGGTTTCGCCAAGGCGGGGCGGCTGATGGATCTGATGGAGTCCCGCGAGATCGTCGGCCCGAGCGAGGGATCAAAAGCACGCGATGTTCTCGTGACCGTGGAGCAGCTGCCGGAGATCCTGGCCATGCTCCGTGGCGTCACGTCGGAAGACCTCTCGGAGCCGGCGGCCGAGGAATATCCTGATGAAGAAGGCGGCTCAGAAGATGACGCCTGGCGGCTGACAGGCAGGGAGTAGCTTCATGGCACAGGCCAGCGATTCACCGTCCGGAACATCGGCGAAACCAAACAATTTCAATCTACCCAATGCGATCACCGTCTTGCGCATCCTGCTGGCGCCGGTGTTCTTCTGGATGCTGCTGGCCGACGGCGGCCAGGACGGATCTTTACGCTATGGGGCGGCCATCCTTTTCATCGTGGCCATCGGCACTGACGGCATAGACGGCTACATCGCGAGGCGGTACAACCTCGTCACCGATCTCGGCAAGCTACTGGACCCCATTGCCGACAAGGTGTTGACGGGCGCCGCCTTGATCGGCCTGTCGATCCTGGGGGAGCTGTGGTGGTGGGTGACCATCGTCATCCTCGTCCGTGAGCTCGGCATCACCGTCTACCGCTTCATCGTGCTCCGGGACCGCGTCGTGCCTGCCTCCCGCGGCGGCAAGCTGAAGACCCTCGTGCAATCCTTTGCCATCTCCTTCGCCCTGCTTCCGCTCTGGGTGCCGCTCGGCGACTGGGTGTTCTGGTTCAATTGGGTGCTGATGGCCGCAGCCCTGGTGATCACCGTCTGGACCGGCATCGACTACCTCGTTCAGGCCGTTCGTGTCGGCCGTCGGAACCCTAGACGGGGCGCATGATCGGCGATTCACCGATCACCGGCACCGCAGTCGTCGATGTGCTCAGGCGCCGTGGACTCACGATTGCTGTGGCCGAGTCGCTGACCGGCGGCCTCCTCCTGGCCGAGTTGATCAGGCCTGCGGGGGCATCCGCTGTGGTGCGGGGTGGGGTAGTCGCGTATGCCACCGACCTCAAGCACTCCATTCTTGGAGTGGATGCCGCCAGGCTGGCAGCAACGGGCCCCGTCGATGCCGAGGTGGCCAAGCAGATGGCGGCGGGCGTTCGAGTGCGCCTGGGCGTGGCCGGTGTGCCCGCAGATATCGGGATATCCACGACCGGAGTCGCCGGCCCCGGAGCGCAGGACGCACACCCCCCGGGAGTTGTCTTCGTCGGCTTAGCGCTGGGCGCTGAAGTCTCGGCTCATCGCCTGGAGCTGTCGGGGGACCGCGACGAGATCAGGGCTGGCTCTGTGCAGGCGGCCTTGGCGATTCTCTGGCAGGCACTGCACCCCTGAACCCCGGGGGAAAAGGGCTTGCCGATGTCGGAGGGTGTGAGTTTACTGAGCGCAAACGGTATCTCGGAATGTTCGCGATTTCTATCCCGTTACGTCTGATGTCATTCACAGAAAAGACGGGCCAGTGTCGCTTAGAATTTCAGAGGATCATGAATCAAAAGATTCATATGTCCGCAGCTACGCCAGACAGAATACTTACGCAGGATCGAACAAGATAGCTAGGAGGGGTCCAGTGATACTAATCCGCCAAGAAATCGGCGATGTCCTGAGAGATTTCCGTCTCCAAAAGGGTCGTACCCTTCGTCAGGTCGCCAGCAAGGCCAGTGTTGCGCTCGGGTACCTCAGCGAGGTCGAGCGCGGGCAGAAAGAGGCCTCAAGCGAGATTCTCGCTTCGGTCGCTGAAGCCCTCGACACGCCAATCTCAGTCATCATGCGCGAGGTCGGAGACCGACTCGCCGTGATCGAGGGACTCGATATGATTCCCGACACGGTACCCGAAGAACTCGTTGCGGGATTCGACTCCAAGCTTCTTGCCCGATAGAACCTCAGGAACGCTCACGGGCCGATAGGCTTCGTCTCCAAATGGCCGTGCCGCTTCATTGTGGCACGGCCATTCATCGTTCTGGCCCAGTTATGACCGCTTATCAGGAGGCAAGAACGTGAGATTAAGTGAGTACCGTCAGGCCTTGTCCGATGAATTCGGTGCGATATACGGCCGGGTACTCAGCCGGGATCTCGTGCTGATCGATCTGGGGGATCGAACGGCCGAACAGGCGCTGGACTCCGGCATTCACCCTCGCGACGTCTGGCTGGCACTGTGTCGGGCTACAGATGTCCCAGACGAACGCCGCCACGGTGCGGGACTGCCGAGTCCCCGCGGGTAGTGCCTCGCGGTCTTCGATCATTTGTGTGCGACTCGCCGTGGATAAGTCGAATCTATGTTCTTTGCTTGGTAGTCTCCATCACAGCAATAGAATTCCTGATCTTATGCACAGGCTCTGCCACGCTTCGGCCCAGTGTCGGTGGCACTTCCTAGGGTGAAGATCAAGAAAGACGGCGAACCAGCCTTGTCGCAAGCGCGCTCTGTCGGTTGATTCGGAACCACGGGTTTCGAATCTCTCGAAAGCGAGGCGCGACAGCCTATAGGCGCACCGAAACAGCGGGTCCCCGGGCCCGCGCACCTCGACACCAGGAGATACGAAATGCCCACAGACGCCAATCGCGAAAAAGCACTCGAAGCGGCACTCGCCCAGATCGACCGCCAGTTCGGCAAGGGATCTGTCATGCGCCTCGGCAGCGACGACCGGGCTCCCGTCGAGGTGATCCCTACGGGCTCCATCGCCCTAGACGTAGCTCTGGGCATAGGTGGGCTTCCCCGCGGGAGAATCGTTGAGATCTATGGCCCGGAGTCCTCAGGCAAGACCACGCTGACCCTGCATGCCATCGCCAACGCCCAGCGCGCCGGCGGAATCGCCGCGTTTATCGATGCGGAGCACGCCCTCGACCCGGTGTATGCCCAGAAGCTGGGTGTCGACATTGATGCCCTGCTCGTCTCCCAGCCTGACACTGGCGAGCAGGCTCTCGAGATTGCCGACATGCTCGTGCGAAGCGGCTCCATCGATCTGATCGTCATCGACTCTGTTGCTGCCCTTGTGCCGCGGGCAGAGATTGAGGGTGAGATGGGTGACACCCATGTCGGACTGCAGGCTCGCCTGATGTCGCAGGCGCTGCGAAAACTGACCGGCGGACTGAATCAGACGAACACCACGATGATCTTCATCAACCAGCTCCGTGAGAAGATCGGCGTCTTTTTTGGTAGCCCGGAGACCACGTCCGGTGGCAAGGCGCTGAAGTTCTACGCTTCGGTCCGCCTCGACATCCGACGCATCGAGACCCTCAAGGAGGGCACTGAGGCCGTGGGTAACCGCACGCGCGTCAAGGTCGTGAAGAACAAGATGGCTCCGCCCTTCAAGCAGGCCGAGTTCGACATCCTTTACGGAATCGGTATCTCGCGCGAGGGCAGCCTCATCGACTTCGGCGTAGACCAAGAGATCGTTCGCAAGTCCGGTGCCTGGTACACGTACGAGGGCGAACAGCTGGGCCAGGGCAAAGAGAACTCGCGTCGTTTCCTGAGCGAGAACCCCGAGATCGCCAACGAGATCGAGCAGAAGATACTCACGAAGCTCGGCGTCGGCAAGGCCGCCGAGGCCGCAGCGCGGGAACAGAAGAAGGCTGCCGCTGCCGGTGCCGCTGGCGGAGCTACTGAGGGCGCCGTTGCCCTCTCTGCAGAGGCCCCAGTAGCTGTGCGAAAGACTGCGGCACGCAAGACCGCTTAGTTCACTCGGGTGTGCGTTCGTTCATTCGGACGTACCCCTTCTGTATACCCGCACAGCACGCTTACCCCGAAGAACCTCTCAGAATCTCGCAGAAAAAGGTCACGTGAATGGTCCGTACAGAGAATGAACCCGAGAAAGAGGCCTCCGTTGCTTCGGTTATTTCTCTTGCCACGGCCCGGAGGGCGAAGGCCGAGCAGGCCGCAGCCGGACGGGCCGCAGTCGAACAGGCAGACGCCGATGAGTGGTACGAGGGGCCCCGTGCGCCAGAACCCGTTGCCTCGTCGGCAGTCGCGCCTCAGCCTGCCCTGAAGCTGGCTCCTCGTTTCGTAGAGGCTCCGGGGGAACAGGAACGAGCCTCAGAGCCCGACGAAGGCGATGAAGATGATTCGCTGCGACTGTTAGACCTCGAACGGCTGGTTGTTCGGGCCCTCGCCCGAAAAGACCTCTCCGAATGGGAGGTCACACAATTGCTGGGGGCCAACGGCGTTGAGCCAGACGAGTTCGAGGAACTTCTCGTTGACTATCGAGAGAAGCGCTATGTCGACGACGTCGCCTATGCCGAGCGCCAGGTCGAGGCGCTTCACCGCCGCAAGGGCTTCGGTCGAAGCCAGATCTCCCGGGAGCTCGGCTCCAAGCGCATCAGCTCGGAAATAATCACCGATGTGCTCGCCACACTGGACGACGGTGACGAGCTGGCGCGGGCTGTTGCCCTCGCCGAGAAGCGTGCGCCGTCGCTTTCCAAGCTCGATCACGCTACTGCAGAACGTCGTCTGACCAGCTTTCTTCAGCGGAAGGGCTACCCGCATGAGATCATCCGTGATGTCGTAGCCAAGACGTTGGTGCCGGTGGGTGTTAAGAAGGGTTCCTCGGTCAGGTTCCGCTAGGGCGAAATCGTCCGCTTGTAAAAGTAAGCTGGGGGGATCATGAGCTTGATCAGTACCGCCCCGACCAGCCTGCCCGTCAATGCCCCTCGCACCTATGAGGTTCGCACCTTCGGCTGCCAGATGAACGTGCACGACTCGGAGCGCCTCTCCGGCTCTCTCGAGGCCGCGGGCTATGTTCCGGCCAATGGCGCCGAGGCTGACGTGATTGTGATCAACACCTGTGCCGTTCGGGAGAACGCCGACAACAAGCTCTACGGCAACCTCGGCTATCTCGCCTCGGTCAAGAAGCGGCACGAGGGCATGCAGATCGCCGTCGGCGGCTGTTTGGCACAGAAAGACAAGAACGTCATCCTGACGAAGGCGCCGTGGGTCGACGTCGTCTTCGGCACGCACAATATGGGCTCACTGCCGAGTCTGCTTGAGCGTGCCCGGCACAACGGCGAGGCTCAAATCGAGATTCTCGAGTCGCTGGAGACGTTCCCGTCGACGCTGCCCACGAAGCGAGACTCCACGTATAGCGGCTGGGTCTCCATCTCGGTCGGTTGCAATAACACCTGCACGTTCTGCATCGTTCCTGCGCTCCGCGGCAAGGAGAAGGACCGTCGGCCGGGCGAGGTCTTGGCCGAGATCCATGCCCTTGTCGATGACGGTGCCATCGAGGTCACGCTGCTCGGCCAGAATGTGAACTCCTACGGCGTCGAGTTCGGCGACCGACAGGCATTTGGCAAGCTGCTGCGAGCGGCGGGCGAGATCAAGGGACTGGAGCGAATCCGCTTCACCAGCCCGCATCCGGCGGCATTCACCGACGACGTCATCGACGCCATGGCCGAGACCAGTGCCGTCATGCCGCAGCTCCACATGCCGCTGCAGTCCGGCTCCGACCGCATCCTGAAGGCGATGAAGCGCTCCTACCGCTCAGAGAAGTTCTTGGGCATCCTCGACCGGGTCCGCGCTCAGATGCCGAACGCCGCGATCAGCACCGACATCATCGTCGGCTTCCCGGGCGAGACGGAAGAGGACTTCCAGGAGACGCTCCGGGTCGTCGAGCTCGCACGGTTTGCTACGGCATTCACCTTCCAGTACTCGATTCGTCCGGGCACGCCGGCGGCGACGTTGGCAGATCAGATCCCCAAAGCCGTCGTTCAGGAGCGCTACGAGCGACTCACGAAGCTTCAGGACCGAATCTCCTGGGAGGAGAACATCAAGGTCGTTGGCCGCGAGGTACACCTGCTGGTCGCCAACGGTGAGGGTCGCAAAGACTCGGATACGAATCGTCTGAGTGGACGCGCCGAAGACTCCCGCCTCGTTCACTTCGAGGTGTCCGAGGGCTCTGAGGTGCCCCGGCCCGGGGATGTCGTCACGGTCGTCGTGACCGAGGCGAAGCCCTTCCATCTCATCGCCGACTCCGATGGCGCTCCGCTGCGGGTCCGACGCACGACCGCCGGAGATGCGTGGGATCGTGCGGCGGCGGAATCCTGTGGGGTCCCCTCCGCGGCTGGCACCGTTGCGAACTCCTCGGTTGGGGCCGGTGGGCCTGTCTCCCTGGGGCTTCCCCAACTTCGAGTCTCGACGACTCCCATCTATGACGCAGCCGACGGTGAGCGCTAGCCCACAGGCGGCCGCCGCGGTGATCGTCGTGGTCGGCGCGACCGGAACGGGAAAATCCGGACTGTCGCTCGGAATTGCCGAGGCACTGGCGGCGCTGGGCCAGACCGCAGAGATAGTCAACGCTGACGCCATGCAGCTCTATCGAGGCATGGACATCGGCACGGCAAAGCTCCCGGTAGCCGAGCGCCGCGGTATTCGCCACCACATGCTTGACGTCTTGCAACTCAGGGAAGACAACTCCGTGGCCGAGTATCAGACACGGGCCCGCCAGAACATCGATGAGGTCATCGGTCGCGGCCACGTACCGATCCTGGTGGGCGGCTCCGGTCTCTACGTGTCGAGCGTCATCTTCGATTTCCAGTTTCCTGGAACGGATGACGTCATCCGGGCCCGGCTCGAGGCGGAACTTATCGAATGCGGTCCCGGCATGCTCTATGCCCGGCTGAAGCAGCTCGATCCGGCTGCGGCAGCCTCCATCGGCGCGAGCAACGGCCGGCGCCTCGTGCGGGCGCTCGAGGTCATCGAACTCACCGGCACGGCCGTCTCGGGAACCCTTCCTGATGCGCCGATCCTTTGGCGGCCGAGTGTGATCCTCGCTCTCGCGGTGGCTCGGGAGCGACTGGTCCAGCGTCTTGACGAGCGCGTCGAGCAGATGTGGCGCGACGGCTTGATCGCGGAAGTATCGAGCCTCGTGGCCAACGGGTTGGCGGATGGCGCGACGGCAAGCCGGGCTATTGGCTACGCGCAGAGCCTGGGGCAGCTGCGGGGCACGCTCACCGAGGCAGAGGCCATCGCCTCCAGCCAGGCTCTCACTCGACGCTATGCCCGCCGCCAGGTGGGCTGGTTTCGACGGTACTCAGACGCGCATTGGCTTGAGGCTGAGGATACCGATGTGCTGGCGCAGGCCCTCTCGATCATTCGAAGCTCCGGCCAGGTCTTAGGGTTGGGGAATGGCAACTGAGCTGAACTTCACCAAGGGCCACGGCACGGGCAATGACTTCGTGTTGTTTGCCGACCCGGCCGGCGAGATCGATCTGACGGCGGATCAGATCAGCATGATCTGCGACCGGCACTTCGGGATCGGGGCCGATGGAACCATTCGCGCGGTGCGCTCAGAAAGCCTGACTGCGGGTGCTGAGGCCCTCGCAGAAGATCCGGCCGCGGAGTGGTTCATGGACTACCGCAATGCCGACGGCTCAATCGCGGAGATGTGCGGAAATGGCATCCGCGTCTTTGCCCGTTACCTGATTGAGAACAACCTCGCCACGCTCGAAGTGGGTGAGACCCTGGTGATCGGGACGCGCGCGGGCGTCCGCGACGTGCAACGCAGCAGCACCGGCTTTCAGGTCGACCTCGGTCGCTGGCGCCTCGACGGCGGCGAGGTCCTCGTGCGTGCCAAGAACCTTTCCGTGGCACGTCCCGGCCTCGGCATCAATGTGGGCAACCCGCACGTCGTCGTTGCATTGGCCGACCAAAACGAACTTGCTGAAGCCGACCTCACCTTCGTTCCTCAGTTGAACCCTGAGCCCGCCGACGGCGCAAATGTCGAGTTCGTCGTGCCGCATGAGCCCCTGGTCCGCGACGGCGTCGGCTATATCTCCATGCGGGTGCACGAGCGAGGCAGTGGCGAGACACTCTCCTGCGGCACCGGAGTTGCTGCGGCTGCCCTCGCTACCCGGTACTGGGCGGGCGAGAAGGCTCCCAGCATCTGGCGGGTCGACGTTCCCGGCGGAACGGTAGGGGTGCGAATGTTCGCCGCCGAGGACGGCGAGCACGTGGCGTTGTCCGGTCCCGCCGAACTCGTCTTCACCGGAGTCGTGTCCGTCTAGCTCCCTATTCCAGCGCGCGACGCACCCGGGTGACTCGAAAGCCCTTGCTGATGTTCTCTCGAATTACCTCGAGGGGAATAGAGAACCCTGTCTCCAGCCATTTCTGAAGCGACTCCGAGCCCAGGTTGCGCTGAACGACCAGCCACGCCTCAGCATCCGGTGCGAGGCGGGGAATCCATGCCTCGAGAATGGCGTGCAGCTCGACTTTACCGACCCGGATGGGCGGATTCGACCAGATGGTCTCGAAAACTATGTCGGCGGGAACATCGGCAACCAGTACGGCGTTGATGTTTGTAAGACCGAGGCGCTGAGCGTTGATCCGCACCAGCTCCAAGGCCCGCTCGTTCACATCAACGGCCCACACGGTCGCGTCAGGAGATTCCAGCGCCAGGTTCAGCGCGATCGGTCCCCAGCCGCAGCCGAGGTCGAGAAGATTGCCCGTTGCCGGGGCTGTCGGTGTATTGGCCAAGAGAATTTTGGTTCCCGTATCGATGTGCTCCGGGCTGAAAACGCCCCCCGCAGTCGTGACGGTGTAGTCCTCACCGGCCAGCGTGACCTGGATCTCACGCGGCACGAGTTCACCCTCCGGATTCGGTGAGAAGTAGTGACTGTTGACCGCAGTTTCAGGTTTGACGTTCTCTTGATCCATAGGGGGACAGTAGCAAAGAGAAGGATATCCTTTAGACAGATGATCGAATATACAGAAACACCAGAAGGCGATTTCGACGCCGAGACAGTGCCCATGAAAGCGGATGACGCCAACGATGTCGTCGCCCGCGTCCTAGCGAGTGCCGCCAGCCGTTCTGCCGGTTACTCTCTCTTCGCGAGCGGATCCGCGCAGGCTCTCCAGCGAGACACCTCGGGCGTCGAGACAGGTTTTGACGGCGACCAGAGTCAGCGTGAAGACCGACAGGCTCTGCGGCGGGTCGCGGGTCTGTCCACCGAACTCGAAGACGTCACCGAGGTCGAGTACCGTCAGCTCCGCATCGAGAACGTCGTCCTGATCGGCGTCTACAACCAGCGCAACACGGCAGACGCAGAGAACTCCATGCATGAGCTCGCGGCTCTCGCCGAGACAGCGGGTGCCGTCGTCCTGGAGGGTCTCCTGCAGCGTCGCCCCAACCCTGACCCCAGCACGTACCTCGGCAAGGGCAAGGCGGAAGAACTCCGCAGCATCGTGGCAGCGCTGGGCGCCGACACGGTTATCGCTGACAGCGAGCTCGCGCCTAGCCAGCGTCGGGCACTGGAGGACGTGGTCAAGGTCAAGGTGATCGACCGCACAGCCGTCATCCTCGACATCTTCAGCCAGCACGCCACCAGCCGAGAGGGAAAGGCGCAGGTCGAGCTTGCCCAGCTCGAGTACCTTCTGCCGCGCCTTCGCGGCTGGGGCGACTCGATGTCTCGCCAGGCCGGTGGCCAGGTCGGTGGCGCGGGAGCGGGAATGGGCTCGCGCGGTCCGGGTGAGACGAAGATCGAACTTGACCGCCGTCGTATCCATACCCGGATGGCGAAGCTCCGCAAGCAGATAATCGAGATGAAGCCCGCGCGGGAGGCGAAGCGTGCGAACCGCAAGCGAAACTCAGTTCCCTCGGTCGCCATCGCAGGCTATACAAACGCCGGCAAATCGTCACTTTTGAACCGCATCACCCGTGCCGGCGTTCTCGTGGAGAACTCGCTGTTCGCCACCCTCGACGCCACCGTGCGAAAGTCAACCGCCAAAGACGGGCGTCTGTATACGTTCTCCGACACCGTCGGGTTCGTGCGCAACCTTCCGCACCAGTTGGTGGAAGCGTTCCGTTCGACGCTGGAGGAGGTTGCCGACTCTGACGTCATCATCCACGTGGTCGATGGCGCTCATCCGGATCCGGCAAGTCAGCTGGCGACCGTGCGCGATGTGATCGGCGAGGTCGGTGCCCGGCACATTCCCGAGATCGTGGCGTTCAACAAGAGCGACCTGATCTCCGAAGAAGACCGGATCGTCCTCCGTGGACTCGAGCCGCGCAGTGTCTTCGTGTCTGCGCGGACGGGGGAAGGGATCGCGGAGCTGCTCGCGATGGTTGAGGCAGAACTTCCTTCGCCGACTATCGAGGTCGATGTCCTCCTGCCGTATGGCCGGGGCGACCTTGTCGCCCTGCTGCATGACCACAACACAGTGCTGAGTACTGACTACGAAGAGGGCGGCACACGGGTCCGCGCCCTGGTGAATCCAGAGTACGAAAGCACGCTCAACGAGTTCGCTGTCGCCCAGTAGTAGACAGTCAGAAAAAAAGAGACCGAGCGTACCGAGAGCAGATGCACTGCCCTCGGGATGCCCGGTCTTGATATGCGGAAGCTACTTGATCGAGCGCATCACCGCAACGACCTTGCCCAGTACCGTGGCGTAGTCACCAAGGATGGGCTCGAAGTTGCTGTTGCGGGGCATCAGCCAGGTGTGGCCATCGCGCTGACGGAATACCTTCACGGTGGCCTCGTCGTCGAGCATGGCGGCCACTATGTCGCCGTTCTCTGCGGTCTGCTGCACTCGAACCACAACGAAGTCGCCGTCGCAGATGGCGGCGTCGATCATCGACTCGCCCACGACCTTGAGCATGAACAGGTCACCCGTGCCAACGAGCTGGCGCGGAAGCGGGTAGACCTCTTCGATCTGCTGCTCTGCTGTGATGGGGATTCCGGCGGCGATTCGGCCGACCAGGGGGACGAGCGTCGCGTCTCCGCGGGGCGGTGTCGCGATGCTGCCGAACTCGCCGGCCACGTTCTCTTCTGTCAGCGGAACGTCGATGAGAACCTCAATCGCCCGGGGACGGTTCGGATCGCGCCGAAGATAGCCGCTCAGCTCAAGCTGATTGAGCTGGTGGGTGACACTGGAGAGTGAAGCCAAGCCCACGGAGTCACCGATCTCGCGCATGCTCGGTGGATAGCCTCGCTGGCTGACGGAGCGCTGAATGACCTCCATGATCGCAAGCTGTTTGTCGGAGAGACTCTTGCGGCGTCGCGTGCCACGTTGTGGGTTTGTCACGATTCCCTGCTTTCTGTAGATCAGGCTACGAAGGTTGTCCAGCGCCTGGAGCCTGATGTGCCTATCTGTGGACTGTGGTGTGTTGACTGTGGCGTGTGGATCTTGGTCTAAAACTCGATGTCGGCGGTTGGTGATGCACTGTCTCTAGTTGCAGATGACGGTGGTCTAATACGACAGATCATTCCTAATCGAAACTCTATCCATCTAGGGACAAAAAAGACACCTATCTTCGAGTGTGTTGATAACTAATTCGAAGATAAGGCTTGATTTATCGAATAGTCGTAGTTATATTCGGAATACAGCTTCGCATTTGATGCCCCGGCCGAGCGTCGAATGTGGATTTTCCAGGAGGTTCAATCATGACTGCAGTACAACTCAAATCCTGTCCCGTGTCATCAGGAGCAGGTGCCGCGCCAGCCCTGCCACGTCTGAGGGTGACCCGCCGGGGCCGAATCGTAATCGGCGCACTGGTGTTGCTTCCGCTGGTCGCCGCGTTCGTTGCGTTCGCGGCGCTGGGAACGACCAGCGCCGAGGCAAGCTCGGCGACAGGCTCGGCGACGACTTCGTTCACCTATGTCACGGTCGTCGGCGGCCAAGATCTCTGGGGCGTTGCCCAGTCGCTGGAGCCGACCGGTGACATCCGCGATGTCGTCGCAGACATTGTGAATCTCAACCAGTTGGAATCCTCAAGTGTGCAGCCCGGCCAGCGTCTGGCCATCCCGGCGGCTTACGCCCGCTAAAGCCCCGCGGCGACGGGTAACGTTAGGGAGTGACCTCCCTCGATGACCTTCCCATTCGCGATGACCTCCGGGGGTTGAGCCCATATGGGGCTCCCCAAGAGCACGTTCCAGTCGAACTCAACGTCAACGAGAATACGCATCCCATTCCGGAAGACGTGGCCACCCACATCGTTCAGTCCCTCGCCAAGGCGATCCTGAACATAAACCGGTACCCCGACCGAGAGTTCACGGAACTTCGGGAGGGCCTCGCTGGTTATCTCGGTCACGGACTGGGCGCCGAAAATATCTGGGCCGCCAACGGATCGAACGAGATCCTCCAGCAGCTGATGCAGGCCTTCGGCGGCCCGGGCCGCTCCATCCTCGGTTTCCCGCCCACCTACTCGATGCACTCGATTATCGCCTCGGGCACAGGAACGAACTGGATCCCGGGCGTGCGAGATGAAGACTTCGTCATCTCGCCCCAGACCGTCGTCGAATGGATCGAGCGCACAGATCCCGACATCGTCATCCTGTGTTCGCCGAACAACCCGACCGGCACTTCGCTGTCGCTCGCCACGATCGAGGCCGCGTATGCCGCAACCCGTGGAATCCTCATCGTCGATGAGGCGTATGCCGAGTTCGCGCCCGCGGAGGAGCCCACGGCGTTAACGCTGCTTGCCGGTCGCCCGCGCCTTATCGTCTCCCGCACGATGAGCAAAGCGTTCGCTTTCGCTGGCGCGCGCCTCGGCTATCTGGCGGCGGATCCGGCGATCTCCGATGCGGTGCGACTCGTGCGCCTGCCGTATCACTTGTCTTCCCTAACCCAGGCCGCTGCCGTGGCTGCTCTCGCTCACGCCGACGAGATGCTCGCGATGGTCGATGACATCGCCCGTCAGCGCGACCGCATCATCGACCGACTCACCGAAATCGGCTATCGACCCTGGCCGTCGTGGAGCAACTTCGTGCTCTTCGACGGGGTAGCAGACCCGCACGCGATGTTCGAGGCGCTGTTGGCCAGGGGCATCATCATTCGTGACCTCGGCATGCCCCACCGGCTCAGGGTCAGCGCTGGCACGGAGGCCGAGACAACGATTTTCCTTGATGCAATTGCCGACTTGACTGCCGAGTTCGGCATTGCCGCGTAGAGGCTCAGGCTCTGGCTAAACTGAATCCCATGGCCATACCCAATCGCACAGCCCACCTGCAGCGCGAGACCAGCGAGTCGAGCATCGACCTGTCGCTGGACCTCGACGGCACGGGGGCGGCCGACATCCATACGACGGTTCCGTTCTTTGATCACATGCTGACGGCTTTTGCCAAGCACTCCCTCACCGATCTGGTGGTGCGGGCCACGGGCGACATCGAGATCGATGTGCACCACACCGTGGAAGATATCGGCATCGTGCTCGGCACGGCGATAAAGCAGGCGCTTGGCGACAAGAGCGGAATCTCCCGCTTCGGCGATGCTCTGGTGCCCCTTGACGAGGCTCTCGTTCGGGCCGTCGTAGACATTTCGGGTCGGCCCTTCCTCGTGCACTCCGGCGAGCCTGCCGGATTTGAGTTCCATCTCATCGGCGGTCACTTCACCGGTTCCATGGTGCGCCACGTCTTCGAGGCCATCACGTTTCACGCCGGTATGACCGTGCACGTGAACGTTCTGGGCGGGCGAGACCCGCACCATATCGCCGAGGCCGAGTTCAAAGCGTTCGCCCGGGCATTCCGCCAGGCCAAGGCCCTTGACCCGTTGGTCTCTGGCATTCCCTCGACCAAGGGCGCCCTGTGATCGGTGCCGGTGGCACGCAGAGAAAGTCCGTTGTCGTGCTCGACTATGGCAGCGGCAACATCCATTCGGCGGCCAAGGCCCTCGAGTTTGCCGGGGCCGACGTCGAGATCACGGCAGACCGCTCGCGGGTTATGGCCGCTGACGGCCTATTCGTTCCCGGGGTCGGTGCCTTCAGCGCGGTAATGGAGCAACTCCAGTCAGTTCGGGGCGGCGAGCTGATCGACCGGCGGCTGGCCGGCGGGCGTCCCGTTCTGGGTGTGTGTGTGGGCATGCAGATCATGTTCGACCGAGGCACTGAGCGTGGAATCGATACCGCGGGCCTGGGAGAGTGGCCGGGCACGGTCGGGCAGCTCCCGGCGTCGCGCCTTCCTCACATGGGGTGGAACACGATCGAGGCTCCTGAGGATTCGGTGCTGTTCGAGGGCCTACGCGACGAGCGGTTCTATTTCGTGCACTCCAACGCCGCGCAGCACTGGACCCTGGATGTCCGGCCGCCCCACCCCTCTCCAGCGGTCACCTGGGCCGACCATGAGGGCCGATTCATTGCTGCCGTCGAGAACGGCCCGCTCACCGCCACCCAGTTTCACCCGGAGAAGTCCGGCGCGGCCGGCCTCCAACTGCTTCGCAACTGGATGGCCTCGCTCTAGCGAGAGCAGCCGATCCAGCCCGTTGCCCACCCTGCCTTGTCAAGAACGACCGAAGGAACGTAATGAGCGAGACCACACTGTTGCCCAAGCTGACCCTGCTGCCCGCCGTCGATGTGTCCGGCGGCCTTGCGGTGCGCCTCACCCAGGGCCAGGCGGGAACGGAGACCGATCATGGCGACCCCGTTGATGCGGCCACCGACTGGATCCAACAGGGTGCCGAGTGGATCCATCTCGTCGACCTTGATGCAGCCTTCGGCCGGGGAAACAACCAGAAGGTCATTCGCCGGGTCATCGCCGCCGCTGGAGGGGTAAAGGTCGAGCTGTCCGGCGGCATCCGCGACGATGCATCGCTCGAGGCCGCTCTCGCCAGCGGGGTTGCGCGCATCAACCTCGGCACGGCCGCCCTCGAAAACCCCGAATGGGCGGCCAAGGTCATCGGCCTGTACGGCGACGCGATCGCCGTCGGACTCGACGTTCGCGGCACGACCCTCGCGGCCCGCGGCTGGACCAAAGACGGCGGAGACCTCTGGGAGGTCTTGGCTCGCTTGGAAGAGGCCGGATGTCCGCGCTACGTCGTCACCGATGTCACCAAGGACGGCACCCTCAAGGGACCCAACGTCGAACTGCTCCGCCAGGTTTTGGAGCGCACGGACAAGCCGGTCGTGGCGTCGGGTGGAATCTCAAGCCTCGCCGACCTCGCTGAACTTCGCACGCTGGTGGCATCGGGTCTCGAGGGTGCGATCGTCGGTCGCGCTCTCTACGCCGGCGCCTTCACGCTGCCCGAGGCGTTGGTCGTGGCTTCTGCCTGAGTCCAGCAGCTCCAAGTCCCGCAGCCCCGAGTCTCGCAACCCCGAGTCCAGCAGCTCCAAGTCCCGCAGCCCTCAGGCTGGAGCCCAAGCGCACGGCACCGACTCAGCCGGCCAGCCGTGGGCCGGCCGGCACTTCGATACCAACAGCTTTGCCGGCGACTCAGGCGAGGCCCCGGAATTGTTGATAGAAGCACTGACGGCTTTCAGCCGGGGTGAGGTCGCTCAAAGCGCGGTCCTCGAGGCGATACGCGACGTGCGCCTTCTGGTCCCGCTCGTCTCCCATGCGGGTGAGACTGGAGCCGATGAAAATGGGAAGCTCTTCGACAAGACGCAGGAGCTCTCACTCGTCACGGTGACGGGACCGGACGGTCGACGCGTGCTTCCCGTTTTTACCTCGACCGCGGCGATGGGCCGCTGGAATCCCAAGGCCCGTCCCATCCCTGCAGATGCTCGCCGCGTCGCCTTGGCGGCCGTGGCAGAGAACACTCCGCTCCTCGTCCTTGATCCTGTATCTGTGACAGAGTTCGTGTTTCGCCGGGCAATGCTGCAGTCGATCGCCGAGGGCACGCCGTGGCGACCGCCGACGCAGGATCCCCGGATTCGGGCTGCGTTTGCCGCCGAAGCAGAACAAGAATCGGCGGTTGTCGGATTCAGCCTCGAAGACGGGGATCCCCGAGCCCGACTGGCCGGGCCCGAGGTCGTGGTCGTCCTCGAGCTTCAGGCCGGGCTGGATCAGGCTGGGCTGGCGGCGCTCATGGAGCGGTTGCAATCTGCATTTCAGGGCAGCGCGCTCATCACCGAGGGTGTCGACTCTCTCGCCATCCGTCTCGTGGCGGCCACGGCCGGTTAGCGGCTCTGAACACTAGTTGACGGGGCCGGTGAACTTCTCTCCCGGGCCCTGGCCGATGGCATCGGGGATGGCCGAGGCCTCGCGGAATGCGAGCTGAAGCGAGCGGAGGCCGTCGCGGAGGCTCCGGGCGTGCTGGTCTCCGATCTCTTGGGCGGCCGCCATGACGAGCCCGGCAAGGGCCGTGATCAGCTTGCGAGCCTCGTCGAGGTCGATCTGGGTCTCGGGATCGTCGGCGAGGCCGACCTTGACGGCAGACGCGCTCATCAGGTGAACGGCGGTCGTGGTGATTATCTCGACAGCGGAGACATCGGCGATATCGCGGGTGGCCTCTTCTGCACGTTCTTGATAGCTGTCGCTCATGGGGCAAGTCTAGGATGCTTCCCAGCTGCTATTGGCCGCGGCGGCCAGAGTCTGCTATGGTTCTCAAGGCTCCGGAGCGTAATAGCACCGGTACGAAAAGTGGAGAATCTCCCACCCCTAAACCGCCTCATCAGGTTACCGGGTTGATTGCATTCCGCCGGCCTATAACAGGTGCGGGTAGACAGGGTGCGGTGCGTTGCAGAAGGCTCGATCGAGTTCAGGATGCGCGAGAAGATTGTTCATGGTTCGGGGCAGCGCGATATCCGTCGTGCTACTCAGCATGAAACAACCACCGAAGGAGTAACGCATCAGCGATCCCCGTACAAACGACCGTATTCGGGTCCCCGAGGTACGCCTCGTTGGACCTGCCGGCGAGCAGATTGGCGTTGTCAGCATTGACCATGCCATCCGTCTCGCACAGGAGGCTGACCTTGACCTGGTTGAGGTGGCTCCCAATTCCAAGCCGCCCGTGGCCAAGATCATGGACTACGGCAAGTTCAAGTACGAGGCTGCGCAGAAGGCGAAAGAAGCGCGTCGCAATCAGGCCAACACGATCCTCAAAGAGGTCCGTTTCCGCTTGAAGATCGACGTGCACGACTACGAGACCAAGCGCAAGCGCGCCGAGGGCTTCCTGAAGGCCGGCGACAAGGTCAAGGCAATGATTCTGTTCCGTGGCCGCGAGCAGTCGCGCCCCGAGCAGGGAGTCCGCCTTCTCCAGCGCTTCGCGGAAGACGTCTCCGACTTCGGAACCGTCGAGTCCACTCCGATGATCGACGGCCGCAACATGGTCATGGTTATCGGTCCGCTGAAGAACAAGTCCGAGGCCAAAGCCGAAGCGAACGCCACGCGTGCCGCCTCCCGCGTTCGTTCGACCGACTCACCCGACGGCTCGAACGACTCTGACGATGATGACTACGACGATTTCGATCAGGATGACCTGCCCGACACCGATACAGACACCGAAGGTGAGACCGAGGCTCCGGCCCCGACTGTAGTCAAGGCACCGTCAGTGCCCGACGTCATCGACACGTTCGTGAAGCGCGTTCCGCCTGTCGCAACCAAGGCTGCGGCCCCGGTCGTCGCGAAGGTTGCCGCCCCCGCCGTTGCCGAGCCGGTCGCCTTGGCCCCTGCTGTTGCCCAGGCTCCTGCCAAGGCTGCTGCTGCTGCTCCCAAGGCAGCGGGACCCGCCAAGGCACCGTCGGCACCCAAGGCTCCTGTGGCCCCGCGCCCCCCGATGCCCGCGGCACTCAAGCCCCGCTCGACTCCGGCAGCAGCTGTTGCCGCGATGAAGGCGTCCCCCAAAGCTCCAACCGCCAAGGCAGCCCCGGCAGCCCCGGCAACCACCACGGATGGCGCGGCAGATTCTGCCGAGGCCAAGTAGTTCACCCACTAGGAGACACCAATGCCCAAGATGAAAACTCACTCCGGCTCCAAGAAGCGATTCAAGGTCACCGGAAGCGGCAAGCTCATGAAGCAGCAGGCAGGCCTGCGACACAACCTCGAGGTCAAGTCCGCGAAGCGCAAGGCGCGTCTGGGCAAGGACCAGGTATTGGCCAAGGCTGATTCCAAGGTCATCAAGAAGCTTCTCGGCCTGTAGTTCGCGCGCCGCACCCAAAGACCCTAAGGAAATAAGAAAATGGCAAGAGTAAAGCGGGCGGTAAACGCCCATAAGAAGCGTCGGGTAATCCTCGAGCGCGCAAAGGGCTACCGCGGACAGCGGTCGCGTCTGTACCGTAAGGCCAAGGAGCAGCTCATTCACTCCTTCGTCTACTCCTACCGCGATCGTCGCGCCAGAAAAGGTGACTTCCGTCGCCTGTGGATCCAGCGCATCAACGCGGCATCGCGCCTCAACGGACTGACCTACAACCGCCTGATTCAGGGTCTCGGCCTTGCGGGCATCCAGGTCGACCGTCGCATCCTTGCCGACCTCGCCGTGCATGAGCCCGCCACGTTCTCGGCCCTGGTCGAGAGCGCCCGCGCCGCACTGCCCGCTGACACGTCAGCCCCGCGCAACGCAGCGTAGCTAAACTGATCCCGGGCCAGGTTTCCTGGCCCGGGATTTCTTTTTTCCCATTTTTCACGGCCCGAAAGAGGTCCCATGTCACTGCTGGATAATCCGCGGTCACCCCGCGTTCGAGCGGTTGCGAAGTTGGCTAGGAAGGCCGCTCGCAGCGAGACGGGCCTCTTCCTGCTGGAGGGTCCCCAGGCTGTGGCCGAAGCGCTCACCTACTCGCCTCACTTGATAGTCGAGCTCTACGCAACGCCCACCGCGCTGGACCGCTATACCGATATCGGCCAGACCGCCGTTGACGCAGGAGTCGACATCGAGTTCATCTCCGAAGAGGTGCTCGACGCCATGAGCGACACGGTCACGCCTCAGGGATTTATTGCCGTGTGTAAGCAGTTCCCCACCGCGTTGAAGGACATCTTCGCCGGCAAGCCGAAGCTGATCGCCATCCTCGAAGAGGTTCGCGACCCCGGCAACGCTGGAACGATCATCCGCGCCGCAGACTCTGCCGGCGCCGACGCCGTCATCCTCACCGGCCGCAGTGTCGACCTCTACAACCCGAAGGTCGTGCGCGCGACGACTGGATCGCTCTTCCACCTTCCTGTTGCAGTCGAGGCAACGCTCTCCGACGTGCGTGCCCGTGCGCGCGCCGCCGGCCTGCAAATCCTCGCCGCAGACATCAAGGGCGACGACATGCTTCAGGCCCGTAATTCGGGGCTGCTCACAGCTCCGACCGCCTGGCTCTTCGGCAACGAGGCACGCGGTCTGACCGACGACGACCTGCTCTACGCTGACCGGTCGATCTCCGTGCCGATCTACGGTCGCGCCGAGTCGATGAACCTCGCCACGGCCGCATCCGTCTGCCTCTACGAGACGGCTTTCGCGCAGCGCTCCTAGTCTCAATCTGGACACGATTGCCCAGGTTCATCCGGTCGAGACGTACGGCTGAAACAATTTGCCCCCTATTCTGGGGTGTATGAGTAGCGATACGGCGACGCCTGCAACCTCGAACATCAGCGTTCTGCGGGGCGAGCCGCTCGTCGTTCTGTCCGGCGTGAATAAGCACTTCGGTGACCTGCACGTCTTGAACGACATCTCGACGGTTGTGAACCGGGGCGAGGTCGTCGTCGTCATCGGGCCCAGCGGCTCAGGCAAATCGACGCTGTGCCGTGCTATCAATCGCCTGGAGACGATCGACGCCGGCTCGATCTCCATCGACGGCACCCAGCTGCCTGAGGAGGGAAACGAGTTGGCTCAGCTGCGCGCCGATGTCGGTATGGTCTTCCAATCCTTCAACCTCTTCGCGCACAAGACCGTGCTGCAGAACGTGACGCTGGCACCCCAGAAGGTGCGGAAGCTCTCTAAGAAAGATGCGGATGCCCACGGCATGGCGCTGCTCGAGCGCGTCGGCGTGGCAGACCAGGCCAACAAAATGCCCGCGCAGCTCTCGGGCGGCCAGCAGCAGCGCGTCGCCATCGCGCGTTCACTGGCCATGAACCCGAAGGTCATCCTGATGGACGAGCCGACGAGCGCACTTGACCCCGAGATGGTCAGCGAGGTGCTGGATGTGATGGTGGGCCTTGCAAAAGACGGCATGACCATGGTTGTTGTCACCCACGAGATGGGCTTCGCCAGAAAGGCTGCCGATCGGGTCATCTTCATGGACCAGGGCCGAATAGAAGAGGAAGCGACGCCGAAGGAGTTCTTCGACAACCCCAAGTCACCTCGGGCCAAGGAATTCCTGTCTAAAATCCTCGCCCACTAGTTCCGCGTTCAACACAGCCGTTACGACCAACACCGAAGATGAGAGGCATACGAAACCCATGAGAACCAAGAGAATTTCCCTTTTCGCCATCGCCGCCGCGAGCATGATGGCCATGGCCGGATGCTCCGCCGCCGCAACACCGGAGGCTCCCGTGGCGCCGGTTGCGACGTTTGCTGCTGGAACCACCATGGAACGGCTCGCTGCTGCGGGCACCATTCGAATCGGCACCAAGTTCGACCAGCCGCTGTTCGGTCTCCGAGGACCGAGCGGCACTCCGGTTGGTTTCGATGTTGAGATCGGCAAGATGATTGCGGCCAGCCTCGGCATCCCCGAGAGCGGGATCACGTGGAAGGAGACGGTGTCTGCCAACCGCGAGCTGTTCATCGAGAACGACGAGGTCGACATCGTCGTGGCAACCTACACGATCAACGACGCGCGAAAGCAGCGAATCTCCTTCGCAGGTCCCTACTACTCTGCTGGGCAGTCGATCCTCGTGAAAGCCGACAACACGAGCATCACGAGTGAGGCCGACCTCGTTGGGCAGCAGGTCTGTTCAGTCACGGGTTCCACCCCGGCGGCAAAACTCGCCGAGATCGGCGCCATACCTCTGCTGACGGACACCTACACGAACTGCCTTGAGCCTCTTCGAAGCGGGGCAGCGGTGGCCGTCAGCACCGACAACGTCATCCTCGCCGGCCTCGCCGCCCAGAACGAGGGTGAGTTCAAGGTCGTGGGCGAGCCCTTCACCGAGGAGCCCTATGGCATTGGCCTTGGCCGGGAAGACACTGCATTCCGCACTCACATCAACGACATGCTCGAGGCCGCCTATGCCGATGGCAGCTACGAGGCAGCCTGGACAGCAACCGCGGGCACGGTTCTGCCGTTCGTGACCCCGCCCGCGGTCAACCGCTACCCGTAACGAGAACTGGGACCGGGCTCCGCTGGATAACATCGGCGGAGCCCGGCCCCGTTTCGGCCCTGTACGAGAAATATCCATACCCGGAATATCTTCAAGAAATGAGGTGGGTGCCCGTGAACGCCGTACTCGCTAACCTGCCTGAGTTCCTTGAGGGCTTCCGCGTCACCCTGCTGCTGCTCGTCATCTCGGGAGTCGGTGCCCTCGTCATCGGCACAGTCGTCGCGGCGATGCGAATCTCGCCCATCAGCTCACTCAATACGTTCGCGGCTGTCTATACCGAGCTGCTGCGAAACACGCCCCTCACCCTGGTCCTGCTGTTCTGCGCGTTCGTCCTGCCCGTCATCGGTGTGACTCTGCCGTACTTCGTCTTCGCCGTTGTCGGTCTGACGCTGTACACGTCCCCGTTCGTCGCGGAAGCCTTGCGCTCCGGAATCAATGGGGTGCCGATCGGTCAGGCAGAGGCCGCGCGCAGTTTGGGGCTGGGCTTCGTCCAGTCCGTCAGCCTCATCATCTTCCCGCAGGCATTTCGCATGGTTATCCCGCCGCTGATCAATGTGATGATCGCCCTGACGAAGAACACATCGGTCGCGAGTGGCTTTTTCGTGGTGGAGTTGATTGGCGTCGGTAAAAATCTCGCGAACCTCAACGGCAATGCCGTCATCGCCATCCTCTTGGCCGTCGCCGTCTTCTATCTCGTCATCACCATCCCACTCGGCCTCCTCTCGCAGCGCCTTGAAAAGAAGCTGGTGGTTCTTCGATGAGCAGCCCCGTCCTATTCGACACCCCCGGACCAAAGACCCGCCGCAGATCCTTGATCGTCTCTATAGTCGCTTTGGCCGTGATCATCGCCGTGCTTGTCTGGGTAGTCCTGATTCTCGCGGCACCGCGGCAGTCGTCAGGCGTCACACTTCCCGGGTTCTTTGCCGCGAGTCGTTGGGACATCTTCACGGACCCGATCGTCTGGAACTTCATCGGCACAGGTGTCCTGAACACTCTTCGTGCGGCGGGGGTGGCCATGGTGCTTGTGTTGGCCCTGGGCTTGCTGTTCGCGAGCCTTCGGACCTCGCAGCATGCAGTTGTGCGAATTCCGACGACCCTGGTGCAGGAGTTTCTTCGTGGTATGCCGGTGCTGCTGATGATGCTTTTCATCCTCGTGGTCGCCTCGACCGGGGCCTTTTGGGCCGTGGTGCTGGGCCTAGGCCTCTACAACGGTGCCATCATCGGTGAGATTCTCCGTGCCGGCCTGGTCTCGCTGCCGCGAGGCCAACGCGAGGCAGGACTGAGCCTGGGGCTCACCAGGCGCCAGACCAAGAGCCTTGTCGAGATGCCACAGGCCTTCCGTCAGATGCTCCCCGTGATCGTGGCCCAGCTCGTGGTTCTCTTGAAGGACACCAGCCTCGGCTTTATCGTCAGCTACGACGAGCTGATCCGCACGACGATGAACAGCCTGAGCGCGTTCTACGGCAACCGGTACCTTTTCTCGCTCTTTGTCGTCACTCTCGTGATCTACCTCGGCATCAACCTCTGCCTCTCGGCCTTCGCCCGCTGGCTGGCCAAGCGCCGCAACTGAGACGGGCCGCTCATTGGCTAAACTTGTCACTTGTGTCTGAACTCAATGCCGCAGAACCCCTGACCCTCGACGAGCCGACCGTCGCCGCAGCCGTTGCCGCAGCTCTGGCCGCCTTCGCTGAAGCCGATGATGCCGCCGGGCTGAAGGCCGCCAAAACGGCATTCACGGGGGAGACCTCGGTGCTCGCTCGCCTGAACTCGACGCTGCGCAACGTGCCGAACGATCAGAAGGCCGCGGCGGGCAAGCTCGTCGGCCAGGCCCGCTCGGCAATCGCGCAGGCGCTGGCCGCCCGCGAGGCCCATGTGCTCACGCTCGAGGAGGCGACGCGTCTCGCCGCGGAGGCGATCGACGTAACGGCCCTGCCGAGCCTGCGCCGCGTGGGTGCCCGGCATCCGCTCTCGCTGCTGCAGGAGAAGATCGCCGACATCTTCGTCGGAATGGGCTGGGAGGTCGCGGAGGGCCCCGAGCTCGAGAGTGAATGGTTCAACTTCGACGCGCTGAACTTCGATGCCGATCACCCGGCTCGCGCCATGCAGGACACCTTCTTCATCGACCCGCCCGAGTCGCACCTCGTGCTGCGTACGCACACCTCGCCGGTTCAGGTGAGGTCGCTGCTCGAGCGCGAAGTGCCGATTTACGTCATCGCCCCCGGCCGGGTTTACCGCACCGATGAGCTCGATGCCACACACACTCCCGTCTTCATGCAGGTCGAGGGCATCGCCATCGACAAGGGCCTGACCATGGCACACCTGCGCGGCACGCTCGAGCACTTCGCGCGACTGATGTTCGGCGAGGGCGCGGCCATTCGCCTGCGACCCAACTACTTCCCCTTCACCGAGCCAAGCGCTGAGCTCGACGTGTGGCAGCCCAACGCCAAAGGCGGGGCGCGCTGGGTCGAGTGGGGCGGCTGCGGCATGGTCAACCCCAATGTTCTGCTCTCGGCCGGCATCGACCCTGAGGAGTATCAGGGCTTCGCGTTCGGAATGGGCATCGAGCGCACCCTGCAATTCCGCAATGACCTCAACGACATGCGCGACATGGTCGAGGGCGACGTTCGGTTCAGCCAGCAATTCGGAATGGTCGTCTAAGAAATGCGTATCCCCATCAACTGGCTGGCCGAGTACGTCGACGTCATCCCCGGCTCCACCGTTGCCGACATCCACGCCGCCCTCGTGCGCGTGGGCCTCGAAGAGGAGGGCTCGCACGACTTCGGCCTGACCGGCCCCATCGTCGTTGGCGAGGTGCTCGAATTCGTCGAGGAAGCGCAGTCCAACGGCAAGACGATCCGCTGGTGCAGCGTGCGCGTCGCCCCCGAAGGCACCAAGGCTCTGGATGGCGGCGAGGATGTTCGCGGCATCGTCTGCGGCGCCGGAAACTTCTTCGTCGGCGACAAGGTCGTCGTCACCCTGCCCGGCGCAGTTCTCCCGGGAGATTTCGTCATTGCCGCCCGCAAGACCTACGGCCACGTCTCCGACGGCATGATGGCCTCGACCCGTGAGCTGGGCCTCGGCGAAGAGCACGACGGCATCCTGCGTCTGGCCGCCATCGGCCTCGACCCGGTGGTCGGAACCGATGCCCTTGGGCTGCTGGGGCTCGACGATTCCGCCGTTGAGGTCAACGTGACGCCCGACCGTGGCTATGCCTTCTCTATTCGCGGCATCGCCCGCGAGTACGCCCACTCGACGGGGGCGGCTTTCCGCGATCCGGCCGATGCCGTCAGCATTCCGGCCGGCTCCGCGGGCTTCAGGGTCAGCGTTCTCGACGAGAGCCCGATCCGCGACCGCATCGGTGCGTCAGTCTTCGTGACGCGCCTCGTGCGCGGTATGGATGCGAGAAAGCCGACTCCCGCGTGGATGGCGACCCGTCTGAAGCTCGCCGGCATCCGTTCTATCTCGCTGATCGTCGACATCACCAACTACGTGATGCTTGAGCTCGGCCAGCCGATTCACGGCTACGACTTCGAGAAGCTGACCGGCGGCATCACCGTGCGCCGTGCAACCGCGGGGGAGACCCTCGTCACCCTTGATGACGTCACCCGCACGCTCAACCGCGAAGATCTGGTCATCGCCGACGAGTCGGGTGCCATCGGCCTCGCCGGCGTTATGGGCGGCGCGGCCACCGAGATCACGGATGCGACCACCGTGGTGCTCGTGGAGGCCGCGAACTTCGACCCCATTTCTATTGCCCGCACGGCCCGCAGGCACAAACTGCCGAGCGAGGCGTCGCGGCGCTTCGAGCGCGGCGTCGACCCGAGTATCGCCGCGGCCGCCGCGGCCCGCGTGGTTCAGCTGTTGACCGAACTGGCGGGCGGCACGGCCGACTCCATCGGGTCCGAGCACGCCGAGCACCCTTTGCTCGCCGACGTCTTCCTGCCCGACGGCTACGTCAACGGCCTCGTCGGCATCGACTTCACGGAGGCCGAGATCCGCAGCTCACTCGCCGAGGTCGGCGCGAGCATCGTCGCTTCGGATGGCGGAGTGACCGTCACCCCGCCCAGCTGGCGCCCCGACCTGACCCACAAGTCGACGCTGGCCGAAGAGGTCGTGCGTATCCAGGGCTACGACCGCATTCCGAGCCTGTTGCCGACGGCGCCGCCCGGTCGCGGCCTCACGCGCGAGCAGCAGCTGCGGCGTCAGGCCTCCGCTACCCTTGCGGCCAACGGCTTGGTTGAGGTCATGGCATACCCCTTCGTCTCGGCAACCGCGAACCAGAGATTCGGCTCGCCGACCGGTGCGCCCGTCGCCGCCATGAAGCTGGCCAACCCGCTCGACAGCGAGGCATCCTTCCTTCGCGTGTCGATGATCCCCGGTCTCATCGATATCGCTCGCCGCAACCTCTCCCGCGGGCTGACGGATCTGGCGCTGTTCGAGACCGGCCAGGTCTTCCTCGCCGCGCCCGGCGCCTCCTACGGCCAGGCCCAGCTGCCGCTCGGCGCCCAGCGCCCGACCGAGGCCGAGCTCGCGACGCTGCACGCGGGCTTACCGCCGCAGCCGCGCCACGTCGCGATGCTCTTCACCGGCAATGCCTGGGACAAGCAGCCGGGCGTTCCGGCCCGTGCCGCCGGCGTCGCCGACGCACTCGATTCCGTGCACCAGCTGGCCAACGCCGTGGGTCTTGTCATCGAGGTTCGCCAGGGCAGCCATGCGGCAATGCACCCGGGCCGCACCGCCGTGCTCGAGGCTCGTGACGCCGCCGGTGCCCTGCACCTCGTCGGCTACGCGGGGGAGCTGCTTCCCGCCATCACCGAGGAAGCCAACCTGCCGCGCGTCGTCGCCGTTGCCGAGGTCAACCTTGACCTGTTGGTCGAACTGGCCGCAAGCGAGGTCACCGTGGCCCCGATATTCGGCTTCCCGGCCGCCACCCAGGACCTGTCCCTCGTGGTGCCGGTCACCGCCGCTGCTGGAGAAGTCACCGCCGCGATCGCGCGCGGGGCGGGCGACCTGCTCGAGCACATCCACCTTGTCGACGACTATCGAGGCGAGGGCGTTTCGGCGGGCCAGAAGTCGCTGACGTTCGCGCTGCGCTTTCGCGCCACCGATCGCACGCTGACCGCGGCGGAGGCCTCCGAGGCGAAGCTTGCGGGGCTCGCTCTGGCGACCGAGCAATTCGGGGCAACGCTCCGCGACTGAGCCACCGTGCCGCCGGGCACACAGGCGAACCTGCACAGGCACACCCACTACCGGGCGGGGCGAGTAATAATCGCCCCGCCCTTTGAGGCTAGGTTTAAGGTATGACTTTTTCCGTGGCGGTTGCCGGGGCCAGCGGCTATGCGGGCGGAGAGGTGTTGCGGCTCCTCGCCGGCCATCCTGATTTCGAGGTCAAGACCGTCACAGCCCACGCCAACGCGGGCCAGACGCTCATCTCGGTGAACCCGCACCTGCGCTCCCTCGCTCATCTGATCCTCAGTGACACGACCCCCGAGAATCTGGCCGGCCACGACGTTGTCTTCCTAGCGCTGCCGCACGGCAAGAGCGGCGCGGTGACCGAGCTGTTATCGGCCAAGACTCTGGTCATCGACTGCGGCGCCGATCATCGACTGGTCAGTGAGAGCGACTGGGCGAAGTTCTATGGCGGCGACTTCTACGGCGCCTGGCCCTACGGCCTGCCCGAGCTGGTCAAGGCCGACGGCACGAAGCAGCGCGAGTCCCTCACGGGCGTATCGCGCATCGCCGTTCCCGGCTGCAACGTCACTGCGATCTCGCTCGGGCTTGCGCCCGGCCTGCTCGCCGGCGTCATCACGGGGGAGGACCTCGTCGCGGTCTTGGCCGTCGGCCCCTCTGGTGCGGGCAAGAGTCTGCGTACAGACCTGCTCGCCAGCGAGATCCTCGGCTCAGCCAACGCCTACGCCGTTGGAGGCAGCCACCGGCACGTGCCGGAAATCATCCAGAATCTGCACGGTGCATCCGGTTCCCGGGTGACGGTCTCGTTCACGCCCGTCATCGTGCCGATGGCCCGTGGCATCCTCGCGACCTCGACCGCGCGGCTCGCGCCCGGCGTCAGCGCCGCAGACGTGCGCTCGGCGTGGGAGCTCGCCTACGCGAACGAGCCTTTCGTGCATCTGCTGCCCGAGGGCCAGTTCCCCCGCATCAGCGACGTGGTTGGCTCCAACACCGCACTCATCGGCCTCGCGGTCGATACGGCAGCCGAGCGAGTTGTCACCGTGACCGCCATCGACAACCTGGTCAAGGGCACCGCGGGAGCGGCTATCCAGAGTGCCAACATCGCCCTGGGACTCATCGAAACGACCGGCCTGCCGGTGAATGGAGTAGCACCGTGAGCGTCACCACTGCCAAGGGATTCGTTGCTGCCGGGGTAGCCGCCGGCCTCAAGAGCACCGGAGCCAATGACGTTGCCCTCGTGCAGAACCTCGGCCCGTCCAAAGCTGCCGCTGCTGTCTTCACGAGCAACCGCTGCAAGGCGAACCCGATCCTTTGGTCTCAGCAGGTCATCACCGATGGCGTCGTCGAGGCGATCGTCCTGAACTCCGGCGGCGCGAACTGCTACACGGGAGCCTTCGGCTTCCAGACGACCCACGAGACGGCTGAACTGGTCGGCACGAGCCTCGGGGTCTCCGCAGGCGATGTGCTCGTCTGCTCCACCGGCCTGATCGGTGTCGGCGGCACCGAATTCCGCGCCAACGTCCTTGCGGGCGTAACGCTTGCGGCGCCGCTCCTTCGCGCGGATGGCGGTGCGGATGCCGCCCTCGCCATCATGACGACCGACTCGCGCCCCAAGGAGGCAGCGATCAAAAGCCCCGCCGGCTGGGCGATCGGCGGCATGGCAAAGGGTGCCGGGATGCTCGCACCGGGCCTCGCCACCATGCTCGTCGTGCTCACGACGGATGCCCTCGTGCCCGCCCGCGAATTGGACGCGGCTCTCCGGGACGCCACTCGGGTCACGTTCGACCGCCTCGACTCCGACGGCTGCATGTCGACGAACGACCAGGTGACCCTGATGGCCTCCGGTGCCTCCGGAATCGTGCCAGACGCCGCCGAGTTCTGCGCCGCCGTAGCGTCGATTTGCGGCCTGCTCGCCACCGCTCTCCAAGAGGATGCCGAGGGCGCCAGCCACGATATCTCCATCGAGACGATCAACGCCGCGTCCGAGGCCGACGCCGTCACCGTCGGTCGAGCGATCGCCCGCAACAATCTCTTCAAGGCCGCCATCTTCGGCAACGACCCCAACTGGGGCCGGGTGCTGGCCGCCGTCGGCACCACCGATGCCGCTTTCGACCCATACGACATCGATGTCACCATCAACGGCATCCGCGTCTGCCGCGCTGGCGAGCCGGACCAGCCCAGCGAGAGCGTCGATCTGAAGCCCCGCGCTGTGCACCTCTTGATTGACCTCAAAGTCGGCACCGCCACCGCGACGATTCGCACCAATGACCTCACCCACGACTACGTGCATGAGAACAGCGCGTACGCCAGCTGATGACCGACGCGACGACAAACCCCGATTTCAGCTCCGCCGAACCCACGGCAGCAGAGCCTACGCCGCTCGGCTCCGCCGCGGCCAAGGCCGAGACCCTGATCGAGTCGCTGCCCTGGCTCAAGCGCTTTCACAATCAGATAATCGTCGTCAAGTTCGGCGGCAACGCCATGGTCGACGAGTCGCTGCAGCGTGCCTTCGCCGAAGATATCGTCTACCTCCGTTACGCGGGCCTGCGCCCGGTTGTCGTGCATGGCGGTGGCCCGCAGATCTCCAAAATGCTCGAGCGTCTCGGTATCGAGAGCGAATTCCGCGGTGGCTACCGTGTGACGAGCCCCGAGGCCATGGATGTCGTGCGCATGGTGCTCGCGGGACAGATCAGCCGCGACATCGTCGGCCACATCAACGAGCATGGGCCGCTGGCAGTTGCCTTCTCGGGCGACGATGCCGGCCTCTTCGTCGGGGCTAAACGTCTCGTCGAGATCGATGGCGAACTGGTTGATCTCGGCCAGGTCGGCGACATCACCGCGGTCGACGCCACCGGCATCCGGGCCAGGCTCGACGCCGGCTATATCCCCGTCGTCTCGTCTATCGCGCCCGACAGGGACAGCCCCGGCCAGTCCTTGAATGTGAACGCGGATGCCGCCGCCGCGGCCCTCGCCGTCGCACTGGGTGCCGCCAAGCTGGTTATCCTCACCGACGTCGCAGGTCTCTATGGTGACTGGCCGAACCGCGACTCGCTCGTGTCGAGCATCGATGCTGAATCCCTGCGGGCACTCCTGCCGAGCCTCGAGTCGGGCATGATCCCGAAGATGGCCGCCTGTCTCGAAGCGGTGGATGGCGGCGTCGCGAAAGCGGCCATTATCGACGGCCGCACCCCCCACTCGATCCTGCTCGAGGTCTTCACCTCGAGCGGAGTCGGCACCGAAGTCAGCAGGGAGTTCTCATGATCAAGACCACCTCACTCGAAGCTTGGACGCAGCGCTTTGGCGAGTCCATGATGGGCAGCATGGGTCTGCCTCTCGCTCTCCTGACCCGCGGCGAGGGCTGCTACGTCTGGGACGGCAACGGCAAGCGCTACCTCGATTTCCTGGCCGGCATCGCGGTCAACTCACTCGGCCACGCGCATCCGGTCTTCGTCGATGCGGTTTCCCGCCAGGCGGCGATGCTCGCGCATGTGTCCAACTACTTCGCCAGTCCCTCGCAGTTGGAGCTCGCAGAGCGACTCAAGCGCATCACGGGGGCGGGTGACTCCGGCCGCGTCTACTTCGCGAACTCGGGCACCGAGGCAAGCGAGGCTGCCTTCAAGCTCGCGCGGCTGAATGTCGTGGGTGGATCCCGGCACCGCATCATCTCGCTGATGAACTCGTTCCATGGCCGCACGATGGGTGCTTTGGCGCTCACCGGCAAGCCTGCGATGCGGGCCGCATTCGAGCCCGTTCCCGGTGGGGTCGAGCACATCCACGCCACGATTGAGGCGCTGGAGAAGGCGATCGACGGTTCGGTCGCAGCCCTCTTCCTTGAACCGATCCAGGGTGAGGCCGGTGTGATCGACCTGCCGGAGGGCTTCCTGAAGCGAGCTCGCGAGCTCACCGATCGGCACGGTGTGCTCCTCATCGTCGACGAGATCCAGACCGGTGCCGGCCGCACAGGGGAGTGGTTCGCCTACCAGCACGCCGGCATCACCCCGGATGCGATCACTATCGCCAAGGGAATGGGCGGCGGTTTCCCGATCGGTGCCCTGATCACGTTCGGCTGGGCGTCCGAGCTATTTCAGCGCGGACAGCACGGAAGCACCTTCGGCGGCAACCCTTTGGCAACGGCCGTCTCCAGCGCCGTCCTCGCAGAGATCGAGGGAGCCGGACTCATCGAGAACGCGGCCGTTCGCGGTCGCGAGATCGCGGAACTGGTGCTCAAGATGAACTCGCCGCTCGTTGCCGAGGTGCGGGGCCGTGGCCTCCTCCTCGGAGTCGGCCTGACCGAGCCTGTTGCCGAGGCCGTTGCCGCAGCGGCCATGGCTGAGGGGCTCATCGTCAACGCGCCGAACGACTCCAGCATCCGCATCGCACCGCCGCTCATCGTCGGAGACGCTGAGATTGCGCTCTTCGGCGAGCTCTTCGCCCGGGCCCTCGCCACGGTCGCCGCGACCCCGCGATAGTCTTTTCCTCTCCGCCCCAACTTTCCGTCCGTCATGGACGGCAGAGCCAACTACCCATCGAAAGTGATGCCGTGACCCGACACTTCCTGCGCGATGACGATATCTCGCCTGCCGAGCAGGCCGAGATCCTCACCCTGGCCGCCGAGCTGAAGGACGACCGTTGGCGCGAGCGACCACTTGCCGGCCCGCAGACCGTGGCGGTCATCTTCGACAAGTCGTCGACGCGCACCCGGGTCTCGTTCGCCGTGGGAATCGCCGACCTTGGCGGGGTTCCCCTCATCATCTCCACCGCCGACAGTCAGCTCGGCGGCAAGGAGACCGCCTCCGACACCGCGCGCGTGCTTGAGCGCCAGGTCGCGGCCATCGTCTGGCGTACCTACGGCCAGGCCGGGCTCGAGCTGATGGCCGCGGGTACCACCGTTCCCGTGGTGAATGCACTCTCTGACGAGTTTCACCCGTGCCAGCTGCTCGCCGACCTGATGACGATCAAGCAGCACCGCGGCGAGCTCGCCGGACTCAAGGTCGCGTTCCTCGGCGACGGGGCCAGCAACATGGGCCAGTCCTACCTTCTCGCCTGTGCGACGGCCGGCATGCACGTGCGCATCGGTGCGCCGGCCGACTACGCACCGTCGACGGAGGTCGTGACCGACGCGGCCATCATTGCCGCCAGCACCGGCGGCTCCGTCTCCGTGATGGTTGATCCGGTCGCCGCTGTCGCAGGCGTCGACATCGTCGTGACCGACACCTGGGTGTCGATGGGCAAGGAGAGCGAGAAGGCCTCACGCGTGGCTCTCTTCGGCGGCTATCAGGTCGACGCCGCCATGATGAAACACGCCAAAGCCGACGCCTTGTTCCTGCACTGCCTCCCAGCAGACCGTGGCTACGAGGTCATGGCCGATGTCATCGACGGCCCGCAGAGCGTCATCTGGGATGAGGCCGAGAGCCGGCTGCACGCCCAGAAGGCGCTTCTCGTCTGGCTGCTCCGCCAGCCCTAGCCCCGACTACCGAGTAGCTATTCCGCGCCTCGGCGCACGGGCGTTCCCCGGCTGGGCAGCACGCCCCTAAACTTGAACAGACAAATCTTTAAGGAGCAATAACGTGGCGGAACGTGTCGTACTCGCGTATTCAGGTGGCCTTGACACCTCTGTTGGTATCGGCTGGCTGAAGGATGCCACCGGTAAAGAGGTCGTAGCCCTCGCGATCGACGTGGGCCAGGGTGGCGAGGACATGGAGGAGATCCGCCAGCGCGCCCTCGACTGCGGCGCCGTCGAGGCCGTCGTCATCGATGCCAAGGACGAGTTCGCCAACGACTACCTGATGCCGGCGCTGAAGGCCAATGCGCTGTACCAGAAGCGTTACCCGCTGGTCTCTGCCCTGAGCCGCCCGCTGATTGCCAAGTACCTCGCCTCGACCGCCCTGCAGCTCGGCGCCAACAGCGTCGCCCACGGCTGCACCGGCAAGGGCAACGACCAGGTCCGGTTCGAGGCAGCGGTTGCTGCCCTCGCCCCCGACCTCACGTCGCTGGCCCCTGTGCGCGACTTCGCGCTGACCCGCGACAAGGCCATCGAGTACGCGGCCAAGCACAACCTGCCGATCTCGCAGTCGAAGAAGAGCCCCTACTCGATCGACCAGAACGTCTGGGGCCGCGCGGTTGAGACCGGATTCCTCGAGGACCCGTGGAACGCTCCCATCGAAGACCTCTACACGTACTCGGTCGACCCTGCCATCCCGCGGGACGCCGTCGAGGTCATCATCACGTTCACCGAGGGCATCCCGACTGCGATTGACGGCAAGGCTGTTACCCCGCTCGAGGCCGTGATGCTGATGAACGAGATCGCCGGCGGTCAGGGAGTCGGTCGCATCGACATCGTCGAAGACCGCCTCATCGGCATCAAGAGCCGCGAGATCTACGAGTCGCCGGCCGGCATTGCGCTGATCGCGGCCCACGAGGAGCTCGAGAACATGACCATCGAGCGCGACCTCGCCCGCTACAAGCGCGACGTCGAGTCCAAGTGGGCAGAGCTCGTCTATGACGGGCTCTGGTTCTCCGGCCTCAAGAGATCCCTCGACGTCTTCATCGACGACACTCAGAAGTATGTCTCCGGCGACATTCGTCTGAACCTGCACGCCGGCAAGGCCACGGTCACCGGTCGTCGCAGCGAGACGAGCCTGTACGACTTCAACCTCGCCACGTACGACACCGGTGACACCTTCGACCAGTCAATGGCGAAGGGCTTCATCGAGCTGTGGTCGCTGCCGAGCAAGATCGCTGCCCGCCGCGATCTCGCCAACAGCTAGGAACCCCGCTACAGATGAGCGAAGAACTGAACCGTGCCGGCGAGGCAGGTGCCCTCTGGGGCGGCCGTTTCGCCGGCGGGCCCGCTCCCGAGCTCATCGAGCTGAGCCGGTCGACGCATTTCGACTGGCAACTGGCCGAGTATGACATCGCCGGTTCCCGGGCTCACGCCCGGGCGCTGGCGACGGCAGGCTACCTCGCCCCCGACGAACTCGTCGGCATGATCAAGGCGCTCGACAAACTGGCCTTGGACGTTGCTGACGGCAGCTTCGGCCCCCTTCCCTCCGACGAAGACGTGCACTCGGCTCTCGAGCGCGGCCTGATCGATCGGGCCGGCGTCGAGCTCGGCGGCAAGCTTCGTGCGGGACGCAGCCGCAATGACCAGATCGCCACGTTTGTTCGCATGCTTCTTCGCGACCACGCCGCGCGCATCCGTCACCTGCTGGTCGATCTCGTTGACGCGCTGGCGGCCCAGGCCGATCGCAACTTCGACGCAATCATGCCAGGACGTACTCACCTGCAGCACGCTCAGCCGGTACTTCTCGCTCACCATCTGCTCGCACACTGCTGGCCGCTGGTTCGCGACATCGAGCGTTTCAACGACTGGGAGCGCCGGGCCGACGAATCGCCCTACGGCTCTGGAGCCCTCGCGGGCAACTCCCTCGGACTCGATGCCCTCGCCGTCGCCAACGAGCTGGGGTTCACGACAAGCGTCTGGAACTCGATCGATGGCACCGCGAGTCGCGACGTTGTCGCCGAGTTCGCCTACATCACTGCCCAGATTGGCATCGACCTCTCCCGGTTCGCCGAGGAGATCATCCTCTGGAACACGAAGGAGTTCGGCTTCGTCACTCTGAGCGACTCGTACTCCACCGGCTCGTCGATCATGCCGCAGAAGAAGAACCCCGACATCGCCGAGCTCGCTCGCGGCAAGTCGGGCCGTCTGATCGGAAACCTTTCTGGCCTCCTGGCCACGCTCAAGGGTCTTCCCCTCGCGTACAACCGCGACCTCCAGGAGGACAAGGAGCCGGTCTTCGACTCCATCAAGACCCTCGAGGTTCTGCTGCCCGCCTTCACCGGTATGGTCGCCACTATGCATTTTCACACCGACCGGATGGCGGCCCTCGCACCGCAGGGCTACTCCTTGGCCACCGACGTCGCCGAATGGCTCGTCAAGCAGCGCGTGTCGTTCCGCGATGCGCATGAGATCACGGGGGAGCTCGTTCGGTTCGCCGAAGAGCGCACCCTCGAACTCGAGGAGCTGACCGACGAGCAGTTCGCCTCGATATCGGCCCACCTGGTTCCGGCGGTGCGGGGGGTCTTGACGATCCAGGGCAGTGTCGAAAGCCGAAACGGCCGCGGGGGAACCGCACCGATCCGCGTGCGCGAGCAGCTGGCCCACCTGACCGAGCGCGTTCGCGGCTTGATTGCTTCGGTCGAGACGCTGTCGATCTCGGAACCTGCTTCTTCGTCGAACAAGGAAAGACGGCAGTCATGAGCCTTGACCGTGATCGCGACCGCGCTGCCCGCAAGCGCCCGCCGATGTCGCCCAGAACCATCAAGATCGTCATCGGCGTTGCCGCCGCAGTGATCGTCTTCGTGATCAGCGTGTCTGTGTATGCAGGCGTGAAGTTCTTCTAGACCCTTTTTGGTTCTGGAGAAGCGGTGTTTGAGCGATCTGCGCTTGAAATAGCACCTTCTCTGTTGGGTGCCCGGCTCACGCACATGACCGACCTCGGCCCGGTGACACTTCGCGTCACCGAGGTCGAGGCTTATCTCGGCGATGGAACCGACCCCGGTTCGCACGCCTACCGGGGCCGCAACAACAAGAACTCCGCCATGTTCGGGGAGCCGTTCACGCTGTACACCTACCTGAGCTATGGCATCCACACCTGTGTGAACATCGTCTGTTCACCGGCCGGGCAGGCCTCGGCCATCTTGATCCGGGCGGGGGAGATCGTCGTAGGCAGTGACATCGCTCGCGCTCGGCGGGGTGAAACCGTCCCCGACCGGGATCTGGCCCGCGGACCTGGCCGACTGGGGCAGGCTCTCGGCATCCGTCTCACCGATGGTGGTGCCTCGCTGGCCGGGCCAGTCTTCACCCTGGAGTTGCCCGCCGCGCCGGCCCATGCCTCGA
Organism: Agreia sp.; assembly: GCA_040398585.1. Classification (GTDB taxonomy): domain Bacteria; phylum Actinomycetota; class Actinomycetes; order Actinomycetales; family Microbacteriaceae; genus Agreia. The sequence goes on along the minus strand of JBBATW010000020.1, from coordinate 1,899 downwards.
CCAGTCCTCGCACCGGGGTGAGCGGCCCGGGCGGGGAGACCGAATTCCCCTGGCGATTCTTCATCGCGGGGGACCGCTCGGTCTCGCCCTACCGAAAGAGCGCCGCCCGGCCCCGCTGATACGCTGGAAACCGTGCCAACGACCCAGAGCGAACTCCTCTCCAGCCAACAGAATGATTCCTCCTTCGAAGATGTGTGGGAGGAGATCGTCTGGAGGGGACTTGTTCATGTGTCGACCGACGAGGCCGAACTCAAAGCCCTTCTGGCCGGCTCGCCGATCACGTACTACTGCGGATTCGACCCGACGGCTCCTAGCCTGCACCTCGGAAACCTCGTGCAGATCCTGCTGTTGCGCCGCCTTCAGCTGGCCGGGCACAAGCCGCTCGGCCTCGTCGGCGGTTCGACAGGCCTGATCGGCGACCCGCGTCCGACCGCCGAACGCACGCTGAACACCAAGGACACCGTTGCCGAATGGGTCGAGTACCTCCGGCAGCAGGTGATGCGATTCCTCAGCTTCGAGGGGGATAACGCCGCAACGATGGTGAACAACCTCGACTGGACGGCGCCGCTGTCGGCGATCGATTTCCTCCGCGATGTCGGCAAGTACTACCGGGTCGGCACGATGCTGAAGAAGGATGCCGTGAGCACACGGCTGAACTCCGACGCTGGCATCAGCTACACCGAGTTCAGTTACCAGATCCTGCAGGGGATGGACTTCCTCGAGCTCTACCGCACGCGCGAATGTGTGTTGCAGACCGGGGGGAGTGACCAGTGGGGAAACCTCACCAGTGGCACCGACCTCATCCATCGCGCCGAGCACGGCAAAGCGCATGCGATCGGCACACCCCTGATCACCAACTCCGATGGCACGAAATTCGGCAAGAGCGAGGGCAACGCCGTCTGGCTCGATCCCGCGCTCACTAGCCCTTACGCGTTCTACCAGTTCTGGCTCAACACCCTTGATGCCGATGTCATCGCGCGCCTGAAGATCTTCACCTTCCTCGACCGCACCGAGATCGAGCGTCTCGCTGCGGCGGTAGAGAGTGAGCCGTTCCGTCGTGAAGCGCAGCGCACGCTCGCGTTCGAGGTGACCGCTCTCGTGCATGGGGTTGCGTCAACGGAAGCGGCGATTGCCGCAGCCCAGGCGCTCTTCGGCCAGGGCGAGCTCGCCGACCTCGATTCGGCGACGTTGATCGCGGCTCTCCGGGAGCTGCCGCACACCGATGCGGCCGAGGATCGGAGCATTCTCAACCTGCTGGTGGATACCGAACTCGTCGCGAGCATCAGTGAAGCGAGGCGTGCCATGGCCCAGGGCGGGGTGTATGTGAACAACATCGCTGTGTCAGATGAGGACGCGACTATCGCAGACCGCCAGCTCGCCGGCGGTCTCGCCGTTCTCCGTCGCGGCAAGAAGACTTTGGCCGGCGTCTTCGTTGTGTCTGCCGAAACCCCTTAGTTTCAGGGAAGTGGCGCGAGACACGCCCGGGCGGTTGGCCCAATTGGACCGATCCCCAGTCTCCCCGTAATCTCATTACTTGTCACCCCATAGGTGCGGAAAGCTTCACAGCTTCCGGCCTCAAGAGGGACCATCCCATAGGCCCAAAAGGCAAAGACCACCTAGTGGTTTTGCGCCCACACGCCTAGGATGTAAAGACCTCCTCTCGACGACTTGATCGAGAATCGGTAAAGCGCTGGAAACTTCAATTTCCTTCACTTAAACTGCCGGTTTGACACTGAGAAAAAGAGCGGTAAGGTTATGAAGTTGCCTCGTAGAACTGCTGGAAAGCGTTCGGTCGGGCAGCATCAGATCCAGCCACAAGGCTGAAGCCGTGAGGCCAAAATTGTGGTGTCCGATCCTTGAGAACTCAACAGCGTGCACAAAGTCATATGCCAAAAACCC
>JBBATW010000019.1:0-52566 GCA_040398585.1 Agreia sp. | reverse complement strand
TCTGGCGGAGAATGGGGGATTCGAACCCCCGAGGGCGTAAACCCAACACGCTTTCCAAGCGTGCGCCATAGGCCACTAGGCGAATTCTCCAAGCCGATGCACTACCCGCAGGCTGTGCGACCAAAGAGAATCCTATCGGGAATTCCGGTCGGGTTTTTCACGCGTGGTCAACCCTGCGGGTATTACAGCCGGGCCAAGGCCTCTGGAATGGCGGTCGTGCCCGAGATCGCCTCGAACTGGATGTGCACGGCCTCCTCGGCCAACAGGCACGTCACGACGAGCGACGCGACGTCTTCGCGAGGGATCGTGCCGCGACCTGTCGACTCGGCGAGTGCTACCTCGCCGGTGCCGGGCTCGTCTGTCAGACCGCCCGGCCGGATGATCGTCCAGTCCAGGTCCAGCCCGCGCACGGTGCGATCCGCATCGCTCTTGGCCTTCAGATACACCTGGAACTCATCCGTCGAGTCGGGCTCGAATCCATCGGCTCCCATGGAGGAGACCAGCACGTAACGTCGGATTCCGGCGGCTACGGCGGCCTCCGCCAAGAGGATGGCCCCGTCGCGGTCGACGGTGAGCTTGCGCTCCGGGCCGGAGCCGGGCCCCGCCCCCGCGGCGAACACGACCGCATCCACGTCGACGAGATCCTTGGCCAGCGTCTCGACCGAGATGTTCTCCAGGTCGATCAGCACCGGGATGCCGCCCGCGACCAGCAGGTCGGGCGCGTGCTCCGGGTTGCGGATCAATCCGACCGCCTCGTGTCCCGCGTCGCTCAGCTTCCTGTGCATGATCAGGGCGATCTTTCCGTGGCCGCCCGCAATTACGATTCTCATGTTCCAAGTAGACGCCTGTCGCGGTAACTATTCAAACTCCCGTAAACTAGGAGTCGGCTCCCCGCGTGGCGCCATCCAGGCCAACTCCCCCAGGGCGGAAACGCAGCAAGGGTAACCGGGCTCTGGCGGGTGCGCGGGGAGTCTTTATTTTTGCCCTGTGCGACGGCGCGCATCCTCTTGGCAACTGCGTTCAATAAGCTTGAGTCGCACCTGTCGCCGTTTGCAAAGGAAGCCGCCTTGTCTACAAGCATCTATATAGCCTCGGCCGAGGGGCACTCGGGCAAATCGACGATCGCTCTCGGCGTGCTCGACGCCCTCTGCCGCTCGGTGCGTCGGGTGGGAGTCTTTCGGCCGATCGCCCGCAGTGTGAACGAGCGCGACTACGTTCTCGAGATGCTGCTCGCCCATGCCAGCGTCGACATCGGCTACGAGAAGTCGATCGGCGTCTCCTATGACGATGTGCACAAGGATGCGGATGCTGCCCTGTCGGTGATCGTAGAGCGCTTCAAGGCGGTCGAGCGCGAGTGCGACGCCGTCATCATCCTCGGCTCCGACTACACCGATGTCGGCAGCCCCAGCGAGCTCTCCTACAACGCCCGCATCGCCGCGAACCTCGGGGCCCCGGTGCTTCTCGTGCTCGGCGGCCGCAAGGATCAGGGCTCGGTCGAGACCCTCGGCTACTCCGAGCCGCGCACCCCCGAAGACATGCGCCAGCTCACGGAGCTCGCCCTCGCCGAGCTCAAGCACGCCCACGCTCACCTGCTGGGCATCGCCTCGAACCGAAGCGACCCCGAAAACCTCGAGAAGATCAAGGATGCGATCGGCCGGGCCGCCAGGGACACCCTCGGCGTCTCCCGGGGGGCCGACAGCCAGGGCACGGAGGCGCGCGACCGCATCCAGGTCTGGGCGCTGCCCGAAGATCGGGTTCTCGTGGCCCCCAGCATGAGTCACCTCGTGGAGGCCGTGAACGGCACCATGATCAAGGGGGACGAGCGGCTGCTGGCCCGCGAGGCCCTGGGCGTCGTCGTCGCCGGAATGTCTATGGTGAACGTCTTGCCCCGCCTCATCGAGGGCGCCGTCGTCGTGGTCGCGGCGGATCGCACCGAGGTGCTGCTCGCCGTGTTGATGGCGAACGCCTCGGGGACTTTCCCGACGATGGCCGGCGTCATCCTGAATGGCGGGTTCCCGCTGCCCGAGCCGATCGATCGGCTCATCGCCGGGCTCGACTCGACACTGCCGATCATCGCCACCGATCTGGGCACCTACGACACCGCACTGAAGGTCACCTCGATCCGCGGGCGGCTCGCCGCAGACTCTCAACGCAAATATGACAAGGCGCTGGCCCTGTTCGAGCAGCACGTCGACGCCAAGCTGCTGCTTGAGCTGCTCGATGTCAGCCAGAGCGACGTGGTCACCCCGCTGATGTTCGAGTACGGCCTCATCGACCGGGCCAGAAACGCCGGCAAGCACATCGTGCTGCCCGAGGGCAGCGACGACCGCGTGCTGCGCGCCGCGAGCACCGTGCTGTCCCGAGGCATCGCCCGGCTCACGATCCTCGGCGACGAGGGGGAGATCCGCATGCGGGCGAAGACCCTCGGGCTCGACCTCGATGCGGCCCAGATCGTCAGTCCCTTCGACGAGCCCTACCGGCAGCGCTTCGCCGAGGAGTACGCCCGGCTCCGCGCGCACAAGGGCACGACCGTCGAAATCGCCCGCGACACTGTGACCGACGTCTCCTACTTCGGCACCCTCATGGTGCAGTTGGGTCTCGCCGACGGAATGGTTTCAGGCGCTGCGCACACGACGGCGCAGACCATCCGGCCGGCCTTCGAGATCATCAAGACGCAGCCGGGGGTCTCGGTCGTCTCGAGCGTGTTCCTGATGGCGCTCGCCGACCGCGTGCTCGTCTACGGCGACTGCGCCGTCATCCCCGACCCGACCGACACGCAGCTCGCCGATATCGCCATCTCCTCGGCGGCCACCGCGGTGCAGTTCGGCATCGAGCCGCGCATCGCGATGCTCTCGTACTCGACGGGCAGCTCGGGCTCCGGCGCCGAGGTCGAAAAGGTGCGAAACGCGACCGCCCTCGTGCGCGAGCGTCGGCCCGACCTCATGGCTGAGGGTCCCATTCAATACGACGCCGCAGCGGATGCCGCGGTCGCGCTGGCCAAGATGCCCGAGTCGCAGGTCGCCGGTCGCGCCACGGTCTTTATATTCCCAGATTTGAATACGGGTAACAACACCTATAAGGCCGTTCAGCGCAGTGCCGGTGCGATCGCCGTGGGTCCCGTGCTGCAGGGTCTGAACAAGCCCATCAACGATCTCTCCCGGGGAGCCCTCGTCGCCGACATCGTGAACACGATCGCCATCACGGCCATCCAGGCCGCCCAGCTTCCGACGTCGACTGCCGTGCTCGCGTGAGCGCCATCCTCGTTATCAACTCAGGGTCGTCCTCGTTCAAGTACCAGCTGATCGAGATGGACACCGAAGCCGTTCTGGCCTCCGGTCTCGTCGAGCGCATCGGTGATTCGATGGGCGCGGCCCGGCATACGACCGCGGCCGGCACGATCGCCCGGGAGCTGGAAATCCGGGACCATACGGCGGGATTTGCCGCAATGCTCGAGGCCTTCGCCGTCAACGGTCCCTATCTCGTGGGTGCTGCGGCCCCGGTCGCGGTCGGGCACCGGGTGGTGCACGGCGGAAAGCGGTTCTTCGAGCCCACCGTCGTGACCGACCTGGTCAAGATAAACATTCAGGACCTCGCCGACCTGGCGCCACTGCACAATCCGGCGAACCTCCAGGGCATCGAGGCCGCCCAGAAGGCGTTCCCGAATGTGCCGCACGTCGTCGTGTTCGACACCGCGTTTCACCAGACGCTGCCCGCGGGGGCATACCTGTACGCCATCGACGCGGAGCTCGCCGAGCAGCACCGGGTCAGGCGGTACGGCTTCCACGGCACCTCGCACAAGTTCGTCTCCGAAGCTGCGGCAACATTTCTCGGGACAACCCTGGCGGAGACGAACACGATCGTGCTGCACCTCGGCAACGGGGCGTCCGCGTGCGCCGTGGAGGGAGGTCGCTCGGTCGACACCTCGATGGGAATGACCCCGCTCGAGGGCCTCGTGATGGGAACCCGATCGGGCGACATCGACCCCGCCGTGCTTTTTCATCTTCATCGAAAGACGGGGATGGATCTCGACCAGCTCGACGAACTGCTGAATCGGCGCAGCGGGCTGCTCGGCCTGACCGGTCGCGGCGACATGCGCGATGTGATTGTGGCTGCGGCCCGTGGCGATGATGCCGCCATCACGGCGCTGGAGGTCTACACCCACCGACTGAAGTCCTATGTCGGGGCGTACTACGCCCAGCTCGGCCGGCTCGACGCGATCGTATTCACCGCCGGTGTCGGAGAGAACACGGCACTGATCCGCGCACAGGCCCTCGCCGGCCTCGAGGGTCTCGGCATCGAAATCGACGAGTCGCGCAATGCCTCGGCCGACCGCGGCCCGCGCCTCATCTCGACGGATTCCTCCCGAGTCGCCGTCTTGGTCATCCCTACGAACGAGGAACTCGAGATCGCCCGGCAGACCCTCTCGGTCCTTTAGGAGCCCGCTACGGCGCAGCCCGGCGACCTGGTTTTTTGACCTCGGCTGCCTCGCTCGTTTTCAGCCGGGGGCTGTTGGGGTTGAGCAGGGAGTGTGTGCGGCCGTAGAAGAAGTAGACCGCAAGGCCAACAACGAGCCACACCGCGAATCGCAGCCACGTCTCCCACGGCAGCGACGCGACCAGCCACAGCGAGAAGCCCACGCCGATGATCGGCACGATGGGCATCAGGGGAAGGCGGAAGGTGCGGGGAATCTCCGGGCGACGGTAGCGCAGCACAATGACGGCGATACACACGACGACGAATGCGAGCAGGATGCCGATGTTGGTCAGTTCGGCCACGATCGTGATCGGCAGAAAGCCGGCAAAGAGCGCGGCGCCCCCGCCCACTATCCAGGTGACCCGCGTTGGAACGTGCCGTTTGGCATCCGTCTTGGCGAACCACTTCGACAGCAGCCCGTCCCGGCTCATCGAAAACCAGACCCGCGTGGCACCGAGCATGAATGTGACCATCACAGTCACTATGCTCACGATCGCCCCAATGGCGATGACGTTCGCGACCGCGGGTAATCCGACCGATTTGAATGCGCTGGAGAATCCGCTTTCCGGGTTGATCTCCGTGTAATTCTGCATTCCCGTGAGCACAAGGGTGGCCAGCACGTAAAGCACCATCGCGATGGCCAGCGACAGCAGAATGGCCTTCGGCATATGCTTCGTGGCGTCTTTCGACTCCTCGGCGGCGGTACTCATCGCGTCATAACCGAAGACCGCGAAGAAGACTGTCGCGGCCCCCGTCAGTACTCCGGCCGCGCCGAACGGAAAGTAGGGCGTGTAATTGGCGCTGTTGATGTGGAAGAGGCCGAGCACGATGATGACAATCACCAGCAACACCTTGAAGCCGACGACGAAGACTTCGAAGCGGGCCGCGGCTCGAATTCCCCGGGTGAGGAGAAAGGCCGTGCCGAGACACAGGATCACCGCGAATACGTCGACGACGTGACCGGGGCCGGTGCCATATGCTCCGAGCATCCACGCCGGCAAGTCGAGTCCGAATTGCCCGACCAGGAAGCCGAAGTTGCCGGATACCCCAATGCCAACGACCGCAACGATGGCCGTATATTCGAGCAGCAGGTCCCACCCGATGAACCAGCCGGCGAGCTCACCAAGCGACACGTATCCGTAGGTGTAGGCGGATCCGGCCTTCGGAATCATGCCAGCAAATTCGGCATACGACAGCGCCGCGGCCGCGCTGGCAATTCCGGCAATGAGGAACGAGACAAGAACGGCGGGCCCGGCAGTGTTGTGGGCAACGGTTCCGGCGAGGGTGAAGATTCCAGCCCCGATAATGCCACCAACGCCGATGGCCGTCAGCTGTCACAGTCCCAAGGTGCGGGTGAGGGGTGCCTCCCCGCCTTCCGTGTCGTCCAGAATCTGATCGACTGGTTTGCGCCGCAGAATCGTTTCCTGGATTCTTCGGATCAGTGGGGTGGTCATGTGTCCTCCTCGACGCAGATTGATTCCAGTCTGCCCCTGAACGGGGAATGAGGCAATCGGTGCGGTCTTCTGCCCGAGGTGCGCAGATACCCCGACGGCCGGAGGGCACACCTGCCGCCACGGAAGCCGCTGCACAGGTCTACCCCGCCGGGTTGGGTGTCGGCAGTGGGCGGATACGATTGCAGGATGGTCACCGCCCTGTATCGCCGTTATCGGCCCGAGACCTTTGCCGAGATGATCGGTCAGTCCCAGGTGACCGATCCGCTGATGACTGCTCTCCGCACGAATCGGGTCAATCACGCCTATCTTTTCTCCGGCCCGCGGGGCTGCGGAAAGACGACGTCTGCCCGCATCCTGGCGCGCTGCCTGAACTGTGCCGAGGGTCCCACCGACACCCCCTGCGGCGTCTGCCCCAGCTGCGTCGAGCTGAGCCGCGACGGCGGCGGATCCCTCGACGTGGTCGAAATCGATGCCGCGAGCCACAACGGCGTAGACGATGCCAGAGACATCCGAGAGCGTGCGGTCTTCGCGCCCGCCCGCGACCGGTTCAAGATCTTCATCCTCGATGAGGCGCACATGGTCACCCCTCAGGGTTTCAACGCGCTGCTGAAGATCGTGGAAGAGCCTCCGGAACACGTGAAGTTCATTTTCGCGACGACAGAGCCCGACAAGGTGATCGGCACGATCCGCTCGCGCACCCATCACTACCCCTTTCGGCTGGTGCCCCCGGCCCAGCTACTCGCCTACGTCGCGCAGCTCTGCGAGACCGAGGGCGTCAAGGTCGCACCCGGCGTGCTGCCCCTCGTCGTGCGTGCCGGCGGCGGCTCGCCCCGTGACACCCTGTCACTGCTCGACCAGCTGATGGCCGGCAGCGAGAACAACATCGTCGAGTACGAGCGCGCCGTCGCCCTGCTGGGCTACACGCACTCCGCGCTACTGGCTGAGATGGTCGATGCCATCGGCGTGAAGGATGCGGCGGCCGCCTTCGACGTCGTCGACCGCGTCATCCAGACAGGCCAAGACCCACGCCGCTTCGTGGAAGACCTACTCGAGCGCCTTCGCGACATCGTCATCGTCAACGCCCTCGCCGGTGGCAAGACCCAGGCGCCGCTTGAGGCCGCTGCCGCGGTGCTCCGCGGCGTGCCTGAAGAAGAGATCCTGGCGATGCAGCAGCAGTCCCAACGCTTCGGCCGGGCCGAGCTCAGCCGCACCGCCGACATCGTGAACTCCGCCCTCACCGAGATGACCGGAGCGACCAGCCCCCGGCTGCACCTCGAGCTGATGATCGCCCGCGTGCTCGTTCCCGCGAGCGACGACACCGAGCGCGGCTCCCTCGCCCGCATTGAGCGGCTCGAGCGCCGCATCGGCGTAGATGGCGGCGGCGGCGTTGACGGTGCCGTTGGCAGTGTCGTTGGCGGTGTTGTTGGGGCGGCCGCGGGTGGTGTCGTTGGTGGTGTCGTTGGCGGGGCCGCGGCTTCCAGCCTGGTCTCGGCCCCGGCCTCGGCGCCCGCTGTGCCGCCGGCCGCCCCGGCCGCCCCGGTTGCCGCGCTCGCGCCCGTCGTGCCGACCGGTCCCGTCACATTCCAGCAGGTGAAAGACACCTGGCCCCAGATCCTTGAGGCCGTGCAGCAGCGCTCCCGGTCGGCCTGGCTTGTCGTCTTCTCGCTTCAGGTTCGTGGATTCGAGGGTGACGTCCTGACCCTCAACTTCGCCAGCCAGAACGACATCGAGTCGTTCAAGAAGCGGGCAGCCCCCGGCGACAGCGTGCCCGACATCCTGCGCGAGGCCATCCTGGGACTACTCGGCGTGCGCGTGATGTACGTCGCCAAGGTCGAGCAGTCGGGCGACTCCCCAGTGGGAAGCCGCCAGGGCCCCGCGTCCCAGGCGTCGGCCCCGTCGGCCCCGTCGGCTACGCAGTCTCCGGCGGAGGGGCGACCCGACAGCCGGCCAGCAGCCCCGCCTTCGACCCCGCCCGCAGCGACAACCTCGTCGTGGGCCACCGTGGCCATTCCGCAGGCCGGCACCCAGCCTGGCGCCCAGTCCGGCACCCAGCCCGGGGCCCAGGCCGAGCCTGAGCCGCCCTCGGAGGAGGACCGCGAGCCGGAGCCCGACTTCGCCTCGCCCGCCAACATGCGCTCGGCGCTGGAGTCGGTCTCTGCAGCGATCGTTCCCGCGCCCGCGCCCGAGCCCGAGCCCGAGTCCGTGGTCGACCTTGGCGCCTCCGACGGCCACTTCCCGGCACCCGCTTCCGCGGTAGCCCAGGCGGTAGCGGCCCAGGCTGCCGCTCCGGCTCCCACCCCCGTCGCTCAGGTTGCCCCGGAAAGAGTCGCCAGGCCTGCGGTTCCGGCGCAGGCGGCATCCGGAAAGCAGCGCTACGGCGAGGCCGTCGTGCGGGAGATTTTGGGCGCAAAACTCATCGAAGAGAAGGAGCTCCCGCCGCGGGACGCCCCCAGCACAGGAATGGGCAGCTAGGTGTACGAAGGAATCATCCAGGAACTGATCGACGAGCTCGGTCGGCTGCCTGGCATCGGGCCGAAGTCTGCCCAGCGCATCGCTTTTCATATCCTGCAGACCGAGTCCTTCGACGTGACCCGGCTCGCCGAAGTACTGATCGAGGTGCGCGACAAGGTTCACTTCTGTTCCGTCTGCGGCAACGTCAGCGAGCAGGACCGCTGTTCGATCTGTCGCGATCCGAGGCGCCAGCAAACCACGATCTGCGTCGTCGAGGAGGCCAAGGATGTCGTGGCCATCGAGCGCACCCGCGAGTTCCGCGGCCTGTACCACGTGCTCGGCGGTGCGATCAGTCCGATCGACGGCATCGGCCCCGACAACCTGCGCATCCGCGAGCTCATGGTGCGACTCGCCGACACCGCCATCACCGAGGTCATCATCGCGACCGACCCGAACCTCGAGGGCGAGGCGACCGCGACGTACCTTGCCCGCCTGCTCAGCCCCCTCGGCATCCGCATCACCCGCCTGGCGTCCGGCCTCCCGGTCGGCGGCGACCTCGAGTACGCCGACGAGGTCACGCTCGGCCGAGCCTTTGAAGGCCGACGCGTCGTCGAGAACTAGCTCGGCGGCCTAGATCCGGCATCGAGAACACCCACAACCGCCCAAGATTTCATGGGAAGGCGGTTGTGGGTGTTTTCGGCGTGGTCGAGCGGCGGCACGCTGGGCAGCCCCTCGGCCGCACGGGGCTGTTCATCGCGGCCGGTCGGCCGCGGCGGGCCTATCGTTGGAAGCAATGTACGTCGTCGTGTCGCCCGCCCCGAGCCTGAACAGCTCCGAGAGCCCCGGTCGAAACCCTGCCGAGGGTTCCGGCCGGGGCTCGGCTGTCGCGCTCACGCCGCTGGATGCCGCGGGCCTGTCCCAGGGACCGGTCGAGTGGGTCTCGGCCGAGGCGCTGGCTGCGGCGGTCCGCGATCGGGAGGCCGCCACGCACCCGCGCTGGGTCTGGGATGACACCGCTCACTGGTACCCGCCGCTTTTGGCCGCCGGGGTGCGGATCGATCGCGCCGTCGACCTCCGCCTCTCGCATGCGATTCTGCGCAGGTCGGCGCTCACGAGGGATTCCGCGCTCGCGGCAGCGGCGCCGAACGCCTGGGACGCACCGCGTGCCCTGCCTGCCCGCCGGCGCCAGGACACGACACTCTTCGACTTCGACGAGGGCCCCGTCCCGGAGCTGGGCGAACTCGACAGCCTCGGGGAGTTTCGGCTTCAGCGGGCGGCGATCACCGCATCCGCTGACCCCAGCCGTCTCGGCCTGCTGCTGGCCGCGGAGAGCGCCGGCGGCCTGATCGCCGCCGAGATGCAGTTCGCCGGCCTGCCGTGGGACGCCCAGCGGCATGATGAGCTGCTGACCAGCGTGCTGGGTGCCCGCCCGGATCCCGGCGTTCGTCCGGCCCAGATGGAAGCGCTGCTCGGCCGGCTCCGTCACGCGCTCGGCGACCCGGAGGCGAACCCTGATTCCCCGCAGGAACTCGTCAAGGCGCTCCGCCGCGCGGGAATCCAGACCGAGAGCACCCGCTCGTGGGAGCTCAAAGACATCGTGCACCCGGCGATCGAGCCGCTGCTCGCGTACAAGAAGCTCTCCCGCCTGTTGACCGCGAACGGCTGGAACTGGATCGACGCATGGGTCAAGGAGGGCCGATTCCACGCCACTTTCGTACCCGGCGGCGTCGTCACGGGCCGCTGGGCGGCGGATGGCGGCGGCGCCCTGCAGCTCCCGCACGCGGTGCGCGGCGCGGTCGTCGCTGACCCCGGCTGGAAACTCGTCGTAGCGGATGCCGCCCAGCTCGAGCCGCGCATTCTGGCCGCCCTCTCCGGCGACCGGGCGATGGCCGCCGCGGGCCGCGACCAAGACCTCTACAACGGCATCGTCGCATCCGGTGCTGTCGATACCCGCGCGCATGCCAAGCTCGGCATGTTGGGTGCGATGTATGGCGGCACGTCGGGGGAGAGCGGCCGCATGCTGCCGCGACTGGCCAAGGCCTACCCGCACGCCATCCGCTTTGTGGAAGACGCAGCCCGGGCCGGCGAGCGGGGCGAGATCGTCAGCACACGCCTCGGCCGCTCCTCTCCCGCACCCGGTGATGCCTGGCTCGACGGCCAGGCCGAGGCATCCGGCGACGGCTCGGAGGCCGCGCGCCGCCGGGCCCAGACCGAGGCCCGAAGCTGGGGCCGTTTCACCCGCAACTTCGTCGTCCAGGGCACTGCCGCCGAGTGGGCTCTCTGCTGGATGGCCGGGCTCCGGCCTCGCCTGCGTGAGCTGGCCGGCCCGGATGCACAGCTTCTCACCGGCCCGCATCTCGCCTTCTTCCTGCACGACGAGATCATGGTGCACACACCTGCCGACCTTGCGGACGACGTCGCCCGCATCGTTCGAGAGACCGCGGCGGACGCCGGCCGGCTGATCTTCGGCGATGCGCCCGTGCAGTTCCCCGTCACCGTGGCGATCGTCGACAGCTACGACCAGGCCAAGGACTGACCACTCGGGCGGGTTCCAACCAACACTGGCCAGTACAATACTGGTTTGGGCCTCATTCGCCAGTGGGCAGCCCGACTCAGACCCAGGAGATTTTTCGTGAGCTTGATCGTGCAAAAGTACGGCGGATCATCCGTTGCCGACGCGGAGAGCATCAAGCGCGTCGCCAAAAGGATTGTTGAGACCAGGAAGGCCGGAAACGACGTCGTCGTCGCGGTCTCTGCCATGGGCGACTCGACCGATGAGCTGCTCGATCTGGCCCACGCGGTCACCCCGCTGCCGGCCCCGCGCGAACTCGACATGCTGCTGAGCGCGGGCGAGCGCATCTCGATGGCTCTGCTCGCCATGGCCATCACGAGCCTGGGCCATGAGGCACGCTCCTTCACCGGCAGCCAGGCCGGCCTGATCACGGATGCGAAGCACGGCGCCGCGCGCATCGTCGACGTCACCCCCGTGCGGCTCCGCGAGGCGCTCGACGAGGGCGCCATCGTTATCGTCGCCGGCTTCCAGGGTTTCAATCGCGACACCAAAGACATCACGACGCTTGGCCGGGGCGGTTCCGACACGACCGCGGTCGCGCTCGCTGCGGCGCTCAACGCCGACATCTGCGAGATCTACACGGATGTCGACGGCATCTACACGGCGGATCCCCGCGTCGTGCCCCGGGCCCGCAAGGTCGATCGCATCACGAGCGAAGAGATGCTCGAGCTCGCGGCCAACGGCGCCAAGGTGCTCTACATTCGCGCGGTGGAATATGCCCGCCGGCACGGGGTGACCCTGCACGTGAGATCGTCATTCAACAACAACCTCGGCACGATTGTCTACAACCCCAGCACTGTCCCAGACAGCTCAAACCCAGAGAGCCAGAAAGAGAGCGAGACTTCCGTGGAAGAGCCCCTCATCGCCGGTGTCGCCACCGACCTCAGCGAAGCGAAGATCACCGTTGTCGGTGTTCCCGACATCCCGGGCAAGGCTGCCCAGATCTTCAACCTGGTCGCCAAGACCGGGGCCAACATCGACATGATCGTGCAGAACGTCTCCGCTGCAGCGACCGGCCGTACCGACATCTCCTTCACCCTGCCCAAGACCGAGGGCCAGACCGTCCTGACGGCGCTGCGCACAGAGCAGAACGAGGTCGGCTTCGAGAGCCTGCAGTACGACGACCAGATCGGCAAGCTCGCCCTCGTCGGCGCCGGAATGCGCACCAACGCCGGGGTCTCCGCGCGCCTCTTCACCGCACTCTACGAGGCCGGAATCAACATCGAGATGATCTCAACCAGCGAGATTCGCATCTCGGTCGTCACCCGTGCCGACACCATCAACGACGCCCTGCGCGTGGTGCACACGGCGTTCGACCTCGACGCCGACACCGACGCGACCGTGCACGGCGGCACCGGCCGCTAGGCCCGCAAACACACCAGCCTCGCCAGTAGCTCCAAGACTCTCTATCTAAGGAATGACAATCGTGACCAGCAAGGGACTCAACCTCGCAATCGTCGGCGCCACCGGACAGGTCGGCACCGTGATGCGCGCCCTGCTCGAGGAGCGCAACTTCCCGATTGAGAGCATCCGCTTCTTCGCGACGGCACGTTCCGCGGGCAGCACGCTGGAGTTCCGGGGCGAGCAGGTCGTCGTTGAGGATGTCGCCAAGGCAGACCCGACCGGCATCGACATCGCGCTGTTCTCGGCGGGCGCCACCGGCAGCCGTGTGCAGGCCCCGCGCTTCGCGGCCGCCGGGGCCATCGTCATCGACAACTCCAGCGCGTGGCGCACCGACCCTGACGTGCCACTGGTTGTCAGCGAGGTCAACCCGCACGCAATCGCGCAGGCGGTGAAGGGCATCATCGCGAACCCGAACTGCACCACCATGGCGGCCATGCCGGTATTGAAGGTTCTGCACGAGGAGGCCGGGCTCACCCGCCTCATCGTCAGCACCTACCAGGCCGTCTCCGGCAGTGGCCTTGCCGGCGCCGAGGAGCTCGCCGACCAGGTGCGCGCCGCGGTGGCCGACGAGCACCTGCTCGACCTCGTGCACGATGGCGACGCGGTCACAATGCCCGAGCCGCACAAGTACATGCGCCACATCGCATTCAACGTCATCCCGCTCGCCGGCTCGATTGTCGACGACGGCCAGAACGAGACCGACGAGGAGAAGAAGCTTCGCAACGAAAGCCGCAAGATCCTCGAGTTGCCAGAGCTTCTCGTCAGCGGAACCTGCGTGCGGGTCCCGGTATTCACCGGTCACTCCCTCTCGATCAACGTCGAGTTTGCGAACCCGATCAGCCCGGCCCGGGCCACAGAGCTGCTGGCTGAGGCTCCCGGCGTCGAGCTCAGCGAGATCCCCAACCCCCTGCAGGCCGCGGGCGCTGACGCCAGCTTCGTGGGCCGCATCCGCCGTGATGAGGGGGCCCCGGCGGGCCGCGGACTCGCCCTGTTCATCAGCAACGACAACCTGCGCAAGGGTGCCGCGCTGAACGCCGTGCAGATTGCGGAGATCATCGCGGCGCAGCGCGGCTAGCCGGCGTGCGCTCGCCGCCCTCCACTGAGAAGTAAAGTGGGAGCGTGAATTCTTCCGCGAACTCTGTTGACGTCGTCCTGATCGGGGGCGGCATCATGAGCGCCACCCTCGGCACCTTCATCAAGAAGCTGCAGCCCGACTGGTCCATCCAGATCTTCGAGCGCCTCGACGATGTCGCCCAGGAGAGTTCCAACCCGTGGAACAACGCCGGCACGGGACACGCGGCCCTGTGCGAACTGAACTACATGCCGGCCAAGGCCGACGGTTCGGTCGAGGCATCGAAGGCCGTCGTCATCAACGAGCAGTTCCAGCAGAGCCGGCAGTTCTGGTCGCACCTGGTCGAGGAGGGCGACGTGCCCGAGCCCTCGACCTTCATCAACTCCACCCCCCACATGACGTTCGTCTCGGGTGAGAAGAACGTCGAGTACCTTCGTGCCCGGTACGAGGTACTGAAGGGTGAACCGCTCTTTCAGGGCATCGAGTTCTCCGAAGATCCCAAGGTCATCTATGGCTGGGCGCCCACGCTGATGCGCGGCCGGGCCAAGAGCCAGGCCGTCGCCGCCACCCGCATCGTGACCGGCACCGACGTCGACTTCGGTCGCCTGTCGCACCAACTCTTCGACTTCCTCACCGCCAGAGGCGCAGCTCTTCGTCTCTCCCACTCCGTCTCGAAGCTTGCCAAGCAGGCCGACGGCAGCTGGAACGTGACCGGTCGCAACATCGTCGGCGCCACCCCGTTCACCGTCAACGCCCGGTTCGTCTTCGTCGGCGCCGGCGGCGGGGCCCTGGCGCTGTTGCAGAAGTCGGGCATCCCCGAGGCCCGAGGCTTCGGCGGCTTCCCGATCAGCGGCGAGTTCTACCGCACCGACAACCCGGCCGTCGTCGCGGAGCACCGCGCCAAGGTGTACGGCAAGGCTGCCGTGGGCGCGCCGCCCATGTCGGTGCCGCACCTCGACGCCCGGGTCGTCGACGGGGAGTCTTCGCTGTTGTTCGGCCCCTACGCCGGCTTCAGCCCGAAGTTTCTCAAAAAAGGCTCCTGGCTCGACCTGCCGCTCTCGATCCGCACGCACAACTTCGGCCCGATGCTCGCGGTCGCCCGCGACAACTTCGACCTGCTGAAGTACCTGATCGGCGAGCTGGTCGCGAGTAAAGACAAGAAGTTTGCCGCGTTGAAGGAATTCATGCCGAACGCCGAGAAGAAGGACTGGTATCTGATCACGGCCGGCCAGCGCGTGCAGGTGATGAAGAAGGATGCCGCCAGAGGCGGAGTTCTGCAGTTCGGCACGGAGGTCATCGCTGCCGCCGACGGCTCGATAGCGGGCCTGCTGGGGGCGTCCCCGGGGGCATCTACGGCGGTTCCGATCATGCTCGACGTGCTGGAGCGGTGCTTCCCCGAGAACTTCCCCGGCTGGAAGGACAAGATCACCGAGATGATCCCCTCCTTCGGCACCGAGTTGTCGGACTCGCCCGAGGCCGCTCGCGAAGAACTCGCGGCGACCGCGGCCGTTCTCAAGCTCGCCAACTAGCGCGCCGCCGAACACCGGTCAGAATCGCCCAGCCGTGGCAAAACTTTATTTCCGCTATGGAGCGATGAACAGCGGCAAGAGCACCGCCATGCTGCAGACCGCTTACAACTACGAGGAGCGCGGCCAGCGCGTCTTGATCGCCAAGCCGGCGCTCGACACCAAGGGCGACACGAACATCGTCTCCCGCTTGGGCGTGAACCGCGCGGTCGACTTCCTGGTGGCACCGGAGACAAAGATGCGCGAGGAGTTCCTGGCCCGCCGCGATCTTCTTGTCGCCGCAGGTCTTGGGGTGCTCAGTTGTCTACTCATCGACGAGGCGCAGTTCCTGACGCCCGCGCAGGTCGACGACGCCCTCCGCATCGCCATTCTGGATGACGTCCCCGTGCTCGCCTACGGCATCCGTACCGATTTTCAGACGGTGGCATTCCCCGGCAGCGCTCGTCTGATGGAGATCGCGCACAGCCTCGAGGAGCTGAAGACGATCTGTCGGTGCGGCCGGAAGGCGATCTTCAACTCCCGCAAGATAGACGATCTGTTCGTCTTCGACGGCGACCAGGTCGCCATCGACGGGGAGCACGTGACCTATGAGTCGCTCTGCGGTGCCTGCTACCTCGCAGAGAGCGACGGCGCACTCGGCTCCAGTCGCTGAGGGCCTGCACCACCCTAACCAGCAAAGGCTCTCTCCGTGGGGGAGAGAGCCTTTATTTGGTCGGGGTAACAGGATTTGAACCTGCGACCTCGTCGTCCCGAACGACGCGCGCTACCAAGCTGCGCCATACCCCGATCGACCCTTGGGCCTTGATAAGAATAGCCGAAAAAACCGGCCTCCGTTCACACTTCGTCAGTCTTTTGCGGTGAGTGTCAGGAGAGTTGCCTCCGGCAGGCAGGAAAACCGCACAGGGGCGTAGATGGAGGTGCCGAGCCCCGCGGAGACGGTGAGAAACGCCGAGTGCAGGCCGTGCCGCCAGACGCTCAGGCCCTTGACCTGATCCCTGGGAATATCGCAGTTGGTCACCAGTGCCCCGTAGCCCGGCACGCAGACCTGGCCGCCATGGGTGTGGCCCGCGAAAATGATCTCGGCCCCATGGGTCACGAACGAGTTCAACACCCGCTGGTAGGGCGCGTGGGCCACGCCGACAGACAGGTCGGCCCGGGGCGAGTCCTCGCGGAGTTCGTCGAGGGCGCCGGGGATGCGATCGAGTCGGTCGAAGAACATATGCGGGTCGTCGACACCGATGAACTCGATGGCCGACCCGTTGACGGTGAGGGCTGCGACCCTGTTGTTCAGGTTCTTCCAGCCGAGGGAGGCAAAGAACTTCTCCAGGCGCTTGATGTCGAGCTTCGTCGGGCTGGCCGTGGACTTGGACGGTCCGGAGAAGTAGCGCAACGGGTTCTTGAACGAGGGCCCGAAGTAGTCGTTGGAGCCGTTCACGAACACGCCCGGCACGCCCCTGAACGGCTCGAGGGCGTACTCGAGGGCGTCGTAGGCGTCGGTGTGGCCGAGGTTGTCGCCCGTATTCACGACAAGGTCGGGCTTCAGCGGGGCGAGGGCCCTCACCCACTCCTGTTTGTCGCGCTGCCACGGGGCAAGATGCAGATCTGACAGGTGAAGCACCCGGATGTCTGCCGAGCCCGCGGGCAGGACCTTCGCCGTGACCCGGCGAAGCGTAAAGCGGCGACGCTCCACCACGGATGCCCAGAACAGCGCGGCCGCGCCCGTCGCGGTGAGGCCCAGCCCGAGGGAGGTGAGCGTTGCCGCGACGGAGCCTGGCCGGGAGCTAGCCCGCGGCAACGGGCACTACCGGCTTACAGGTCTCGTAGTTGATCTTCTGATCGGCCTTCTTCGCGAGGGTTCCGGCTACGGGGTTGGTCGAGACGATGCTCGTGCCGTCCACACAGGTGGCCGTCGGAGTGGGAGAGACGCTTGAGGTTCCCACCGTCCAGCCCGCGGCGGTGATGGCCGCGACCTTCTGACCGACGAAGTTGGGCACGGCGCTCAGAGCCGCGTTGCTGGTCGTCACCGTCACGGTCGAGCCCTTGGTGGCATTGGAACCGGCAGCCGGGTTGCTCCCCGCAGCCTGGCCCGCGGGCACGTCGGAGTCGACGACGCCGCCATCGGCAAAGGAGAATCCCAGGCTCTCGACGAGCGTCTTGGCTGCGATCACGGTCATACCGCGCACGTCGGGAACGGCAATCTGAACGCCGTTCACGAGGTCGCTCGTCGGCACGCCGAACCTGTCGCCACCATACTTGGCATCGGCTGCGGTCATGTACTGCTTCCAGACGTAGTGTCGGAGGTTTGCGGCCGTGTTCGTTCCGCCGTCGCTTTCGACCTTGGTGTAGCGAAGCGAGACCTTGCCCAAGACGTTGCCGACCCAGATGGCCGTGGCCAGCTTCGTCGAGGCTCCGGCGAACCAGGTGTGCTCCTCGCCGTCGGTTGTTCCTGTCTTACCGATGTGGGGGATGCCGTCGTTCGGGTTTGAGGCCGAACCCGTTCCACCGTTGATGACGCCGGCCATCGCCTGCGCCATGGCTGCCGCGACATTGGCATCGACAGCCTGCGTGCAGGTCGACTGGGGCACGGCCTGCTCGGCGCCCGAGGCGTCGATGATCTTGTCGATGGCGACCGGGCTGCAGTACAGGCCACCGGCCGCGATACCCGCATAGGCTGCGGCCACGGTCAGGGGTGCGACCTCATTCGTGCCCAGAACGCTGGAGACCACCTGCTTCAAGGGGGTGCCATCGGCGCGGTGCATTCCGAAGGCCTCGGCGGTCTTGGTGATCTCGCACATATCGAGCTTCTGCGCCATCGCGATGAAGGCGTTGTTGATCGACGATGCCGTGGCCTGCGAGACCGAGATGTTCCCCGGATTCGCGCCGCCGTCGTTGGCCGTCGTGTACGACCCGACCCCTGGGCCGCTGCAGCTGTTTTTGAAGGTGGACAGGTCGAATGGCCGAACGTTTCCATTGACCTGCTCGCCGATAGCGTGGCCGTTCTTCAGCCAGTCAGCCAGTGTGAAGACCTTGTAGGTCGAGCCCGAGGGGAAGCCGCCGGAGCCACCCACCGCGTAGTCGGTGCTGTAGTTGACAGACGTCTCGTTCTCAGCCGCGGCTGGATCGGCGTTGTACGTCTTGTTCTGCACCATCGCCAGAACCTTGCCTGTACCCGGCTGCACAGTGACCATTGCGGAGCCGATGTTGAGCTTGTCACTGGTCTGCGGCACGTACTTGTTCATGGCCTCGATAGCGGATTTCTGCAGGTCGATGTCCAGCGTGGTGTAGATCTTGAAGCCGCCGGTCTTGAACTTCGCCCAGCGGGCATCGGCGGTGTCGCCGAATGAGGGGTCGGTCTTGATCAGGTACGAGACGTAGTCGCAGAAGTACGAGCCGCCCACGGGGTTGGCGGTCTGGCAGCCGGTCGAGGGGGCCGTGATTGCGGGAGTCACGGGCGTCGCGAGGGCCTCGGCGTACTGGGCTCTGGTGATCTTGTTCTCCTTCAGCATGGCCGGCAGGATATCGAGATCTCGGCGGGCCTTGTTGTCGGGGATGTTCGCCGCCTGGTCGATGCGCAGCCCGTTGGGGTAGTTCACCATGGCGATGAGGCTGGCGGCCTGGGCGATCGACAGGTCGGCCGCCGAGACGTTGAAGTAATAGCGCGCGGCGGCCTGAATGCCGTAGACAGTGCCGCCGAAGTTGGAGATATTCAGGTAGCCCAGAAGAATCTGATCTTTGGTGTATTCCTTCTCCAGGCCGATCGCGTACTTCATCTCCTTGAGCTTGCGGTCGATGGTCGTCTTCGTGGCGTCCTCAAAGGCCGCCTGGCGCGCGACCGGGTCGGCGATCGCGTTTGTGTTCTGGATCAGAATGTTTCGCACGTACTGCATCGAGATCGTCGAGGCACCGGGACCGCCGTTGGAGACGGCGCTCTGCGCCGCCGCGCGCGCGCTTGAGAGCAGGTCTACGCCGCCGTGGGAGTAGAAGCGGGGGTCTTCGACAGAGATGACGGCGTCTTTGGCGAACTCCGAGACCTGGTCCCAGCTCACCTCTTCGCGGTTCTGGTCGAAGACCGAGGCGAGCAGAACCGGGGCCCCGGTCCCGTCGACGGCGAAGATCTGGGACTTCTGGGCCAGCGCATCCGGCTTCAGGTAAGAAGGAAGGCTCTCGAACATGCTGATCGAGTTATTGGCGGCGACGCCCGTGACAGCGAGTGCTGGGGCCACCATGGCCGTGGCGAGGATGCCTGCGACGGCACTCATTCCAACGATGCCAAGAATCGCTGCGAGCGCACCGCTAGCCTTAGTTTTTGTGGCAGACATACCGTCGAGCCTAAATGACAAAGCTGGCAATGCGCCAGAAAGGGGTGTCCCATGACGAATTGGGAGTACATCACCACACCGCTCATGATTCATAACACTGCCGCAATCCTGAACACCTGGGGTTCGGATGGCTGGGAGCTTGTCCAGGTCGTAACCGGCCCAGAGGGTGGCCTGGTCGCCTACTTCAAGCGCCCCAAGGTTCCGGCCGGAACGACCGCCTGATGAGCGCGATCCAGAAGCGCCTCGACGAGCTCGGTATCACGATTCCCACGGTTGCCCCTCCGGTGGCGGCCTATGTGCCCGCGGTCATCTCCGGAAACCTTGTCTTTACGGCCGGTCAGCTTCCCTTTGTGGACGGCGCACTGGCCTATAAGGGCAAGGTGGGCGACGGTGACGAACTCGTCTCCCCGACGATCGCCAAGGCCCTGGCCCAGACGTGCATCCTGAATGCTCTGGCCGCGGCCGAGAACGTGATCGGCTCTCTCGACCGCGTGACGCGCGTAGTAAAGGTCACGGGTTTCGTCGCCTCCGACCCGTCGTTCTCAGGCCAGCCGGGCGTCATCAATGGCGCCTCTGAATTCCTGGTCGACCTGTTTGGCGATCGTGGTATCCACGCGCGCTCCGCCGTGGGTGTTGCCGTGCTGCCGTTGGACTCGCCGGTCGAGATCGAGATCATCCTCGAGTTCGCCTAGGCCAGCCAGACGCGACAGGCCGGGCCCGTCCAGATGATTCTCGACGGGCCCGGCCTTTTTTGCTCTGCGCTAGCTGAGCTTGTCCGTGATGATTCGCATGACGCTCGTGTCGGCCAGCGTTGTGGTGTCGCCGATCTCGCGGCCCTCGGCGACGTCCTTCAGCAGGCGTCGCATGATCTTGCCGGAGCGCGTCTTCGGCAGCTCGGCGACCAGGAACACCAGCTTGGGTCGGGCGATTGCTCCGATCTGCTCGGCCACATGGGCCCGAAGCAGAGTCGAGGCCTCGTCGGCCGTCGCGGCGTGCGCCTGGCTCTCCTTGATTACGACGAACGCGACCACGGCCTGGCCGGTGGCCTCGTCTTCCGCTCCGACGACGGCGGCCTCGGCGACCATGGGATGCGACACCAGGGCTGATTCGATCTCCGCGGTCGAGAGACGGTGACCCGAGATGTTCATCACGTCGTCGACCCGGCCGAGCAGCCAGTAGTCGCCGTCATGGTCGCGGCGGGCGCCATCACCGGCGAAGTACTTGGTGCCGAACTTCTCCCAGTAGGTCTCGACGAAACGCTCCGGGTCTCCCCAAATGCCACGGATCATCGCGGGCCAGGGTTCGCTCACGACCAGCAGGCCGCCTGAATTGAGCCCGACGTCTGTGCCGGCCTCATCCAGCACCTCGATGGCGATACCGGGGATCGGCACCTGGGCGGCGCCGGGCTTCAGCGTCGTCACCCCCGGCAGGGCCGAGAGCATGATGGCGCCGGTCTCGGTCTGCCACCATGTGTCGACGATAGGGGTCTTGCCGCCGCCGATGATGTCGCGGTACCAGATCCACGCCTCGGGGTTGATGGGCTCGCCCACCGAGCCGAGCACGCGCAGGCTGGAGAGGTCGAACGCCTGCGGGATGTGGCGACCGATCTTCATGAACGAGCGGATGGCCGTGGGTGCCGTGTAGAGAATACTCACGCCGTACTTCTGAATGATCTCCCACCAGCGGCCGGGGTGCGGGGAATCCGGGGTTCCCTCGTAAATGACCTGGGTCGCCCCGTTGGCCAGCGGACCGTAGACGACGTAGCTGTGGCCGGTGATCCAGCCGACGTCGGCCGTGCACCAGTAGACGTCCGTCTCGGGGTGCAGGTCGAAGACTGCCCGGTGGGTGAACGCGGTCTGGGTCAGATAGCCGCCGGAGGTGTGCAGAACGCCCTTGGGCTTGCCGGTCGTACCCGACGTGTACAGGATGAAAAGGGGGTTCTCCGCGGGGAACGGCTTGGCCTCGTGCTCCGCATCTGCCGTGGCGAGTTCCTCGTCCCACCAGAGGTCGCGTACCTCGTGCCAAGCGACGTCATTGCCGCCGCGTCTGACGACCAGTACGTGCTCGACGCTGGACTCGACGCCCGCGGCAAGAGCCGTGTCCACGGCCGTTTTCAACGGGAAGACCTTGCCCTTGCGGTAGCCGCCGTCGGCCGTGACCACGAGCTTGGCGCTCGCGTCGTCGATGCGGGAGCGGAGGCTCTCGGCGCTGAAACCGCCGAAGATAACCGAGTGCACGGCACCCAGGCGAGCCACGGCCAGCATGGTAATGACGGCCTCGGGGATCATCGGGAGGTAGACGGCGACGCGGTCACCCTGCACGATGCCGAGCCTAGCCATGACATTGGCGGCGCGCTTGACCTCGGCGGTCAGTTCGCTGTAGGTGTAGCTGCGGGAGTCGCCGGGCTCGCCCTCGAAGTAGAGCGCGACGCGGTCGCCGTTGCCGGCGATCACGTGTCGGTCGAGGCAGTTGTACGCCACGTTCAGCTCGCCGTCGTCGAACCACTTGGCGAAGGGGGCGTCTTCCCAGTCGAGGGTGCGCGTGAACGGCCGGTGCCAGTGCAGTGTCCGGGCTTGATCGGCCCAGAATTCCAGACGATCGGCGGCGGCGGCGACGTAGACCTCAGGGCCGACGACCGCATCATGAATGAATTCGGCCGTGGGCGGGAATCGCCGTGATTCGTGCATCAGATTGTCGATACGAGTGACCATGTGTGCGTTTCGCTCCCTTGCGATGCCCGAGATGCCCTGTAAGTAGAGGATTCTCTTCATGTTAGCTGGGAAAAAGTTGCCCTCTGTTGCGCACGCTCCCTGAGTGTCTTTTCGATTTCAGCTGGCATTTTCGTGTCTGAAGTTGCCAACTGATGTCATGTATGTGACTCTTTCTGTACTGGAACTAGTTTTCAGATGCAGCACGCCAAAGGATTCCCCCGATCCTGTGTTGCTACGGCGGCACCTTTCCCCCATTAGGTGCCGCCCTCATTTTTTAACCCGCGGGCTTTCACGTCACACCGTCCCCGACCACCACTCCTGACTCGGTCGGATGTGCGGGATTCCTCCCCGTCCGGCCTCCTGCCGGCGCTGGCAGGTGCCCCGCAGTCCTAGCTTCTGACTATGACTGTCGCGCCGATGAATGGCCTCCCGACGGATGGCCTCCCGACAAATGGCCTCCCGACGGATGGCCCCGGGAGCCGCTTCGTCGCCGTGCCGTTGCTGAATCTTCCGCCTCCCGCTGCTGCATCGATCAGTGCTGCGTCGATCAGTGCGGCGTCGATCAGCGCGGCGCCGATCAGTGCTGCGTCGATCACGGACGGCCTGATCACCACTGAGCTGTCCGGCGGCGAGGTGCGGGCCGGGGTCGCCGACTTCGGGCCGCTGGGCCGATACGTCAGCGACCCCGACGTTACCGACGTCTTCGTCAACGGCCCCAGCAGCCTGTGGATCGATCGGGGTGCGGGTCTTATTCGCCAGGCCGACTGGAGCTGTCCCAGCGAGGCGCGGCTTCGAGATCTTGCCACACGCCTCATAGCGCTGGGCGGCCGGCACATCGATGAGGCGACGCCTTGCGCCGATGTGCGGCTACACGATGGAATCCGAGTGCACGTCGCCCTTGCGCCGATCGCTCCGGCCGGCACCCTGATTTCCATTCGCATTCCGCCGCTGGAGCGCCCGAGCCTCGGGGCGCTGACTGCAGCCGGCCTGTTCGCCCATACGGCCCAGCAGCGGTTCGTTCTCGACGCGGTGCAGAAACGTACGAACATTCTGATCACCGGGGCCGGCGGCAGCGGCAAGACCACCCTGCTTGCGGCGCTGTTGGGGGAGGCGGCGTCGACAGAGCGCATCATCGCGATCGAAGACGTCGCTGAACTGCGGGTCGATCATCCGCACTTCGTCTCGCTTGAGGCACGCCAGGCCAACCTCGAGGGTGCCGGTGGAGTCGGGCTTGATCGCCTGCTGCGCGAGGCGCTGCGGATGCGTCCAGACAGGCTCGTATTGGGGGAGTGCCGGGGGGCGGAGATCCGTGACCTTCTCGCGGCGCTGAACACAGGCCATGACGGCGGCGCGGGCACCCTGCACGCGAATTCACTGGGTGATGTTCCAGCGCGGCTGGAGGCACTCGGATCTCTCGCGGGAATGAGTCCCGAGGCCGTGGCGCGGCAGGCGGTGTCGGCGATCGGCATGGTGCTGCATCTGGAGCGTCGAGGCTCGGCCCGAGTGTTGGCGGGCATCGGTGGCTTCTCCCTCGACGCCGCCGGTCGGCTGCGGCTTCACCCGGTGGGCAGTGTGGCCATGCTGCCCCGGGCCCATCGGCACGCCGCTGCGCTCCTGGATGAGGCCACCCCTAGCGGAACGGGTGAGCGCCTTGGCTGAGAACGGAACCCCGGGTACGGTCTCGGCTCAGGGCGCTCGGGGCTCGGCCATGCTGGCGAATATGTTTTCCCATCGCCGGGTGCGGGGGCAGGATGCACTGGAGGTTGAGGGCATCGCCGGCCTCGTGCAGCGACTCGCCGTCATGCTCGCCGCCGGTGTGGTCCCGACCAACGCCTGGGGGTATCTTGCTGATCTGGCGCCACGGGGCAGGGATACCGTCGTCCGGGCCGTTGCCGAAGCCATCCTGAGAGGCGAGGCGATTCCCGCGGCCATCGACGCCGCGTCACGTGAGCGTTCCCCCCGGGCGGCAGAGGCCTGGCGTGCAGTGGCGGCGAGTTGGCTGGTGGCGACGACGAGTGGCGCCCCCCTCGCCGGCTGCCTGCGCGAGATGGCGGAGGCGCTGCGGCAACTGGGCCAACTGCACCGAGATGTAGATGCCGCCCTCGCGGGGCCGGTGTCGACCGCGCGGTTCGTGGCTGTGCTGCCCGTGGTGGGGCTGCTGTTCGGCACCATTCTCGGGTTCGACACCATCGGTATCCTCTTCAGCACACCGCTCGGTCTCGGCTGTCTCGGCGTGGGGGTATCGCTCTCGCTGATCGCCGGTCGGTGGACGGCGATGCTCGTGCGGCGGGCTCGGCCTTCGAGCGGCTCGCCGGGGCTCACCGCGCAGCTGGTCGCCATCGCCCTGACCGGTGGAGGGTCGATCGTGGGCGCCAAAGAGGCGACCGCCGCCGCCTGCACGCGTTTCGCGGTCGGTGATGCCCGCGGCGAGATGGCGATCGATACGGTCCTTGCCCTGTCCCGCCGGGCCGGCGTGCCGGCCGCCGAGCTTCTGCGGAGCGAGGCCGAGCAGGATCGCCGGGCCGCCAGAACCCAGGCCCAACTCCGGGCCGCCGCCCTCGGCACGTCGTTGATGATCCCGCTCGGGCTCTGCGTTCTGCCCGCGTTCATGGTGCTCGGGGTGGCGCCGCTGATGCTGGCGGTCCTGTCCTCCACCGTCACCGGGCTCTGATCGGACTCCCCAATCGGCCCGTCAAGCCCGCTTTGGCAGCCACCGGCATTGCATCGTTGGTGCAGCTCGTGCATCGGGGCTGCGCAATGCGCCAGAGTGAAAAGGACAAAGAGATGAATCGATCGAAGAAGAAGTCACCGTCAGGCCTGTCGGCGGCCAGTGTCCCAGTGCGGCAGTCACGGGCTGGCCGATTTCCGCGGTGGTGTTCGGCGGCCGCGGCGCTCCGCAGTGATGAGGGGGCCGCTACGGCTGAGTATGCCATTGCCACAATGGCGGCGGTTGGCTTCGCCGGCCTGCTCGTGGTCATCATGCGCGGCGACGAGGTGAGGGTGATGCTGACCGACCTCGTGCGACGCGCGCTCACCTTCGAGGGCTGAGAATGGCCCGGGGCGAGCGGGGAAGCGTGACCGCCGAGTTTGCCTGTGTCATGCCGGCGGTGATCATGGTGCTGCTGTTCGCCCTCGGGTCCTTCCAAGTTGTGACCCAGCAGATCCGGGTCTCCGACGCGGCCTCTGCCGCGGCCAGAATGCTCGGGCGGGGCGAATCTGACGCGGCCACACGTTCGGTTGTGCAGACGCTCGTTCGGGGGGCCGCCCTCTCTGCCGCGACCGAGGGCCGATTCGTCTGCGCCACGGTCTCGGCCGAGGCGGCATTCGGCCCGGCTGGCCTTGCCGGGCTCGTTGCGACGGCCCAGGTCTGCGCCCTCGCCGATGGCCTCTGACCTGCGCGTGTGCCGATTGCTGCCGTTGCGGCGCCGGCCGGCTGAACGGGAACTCGGCGCCGGATCCGTGCTGGGACTCGCCCTCGCGCTGGGCATCTCCACACTGGCGATAGGCGGACTTACGGCCTACGCCGCGCTTCCGCAACGAAACGTTCTTCAGTCAGCGGCCGACTCGGCGGCCCTCACGGCGGCCAACGCCGCATCCGGTCGCATTCAGGGCTACCCGTGCGACCTCGCGTCGCAGGTGGCAGAGCTGAATGGCGCCGAACTCGCGTCGTGCGATTTACAGGGCCTCGAGGTGACGGTGCAGGTTTCCGGCACCGTTCTCGGTATCGCGGTGTCGATCGCCTCCCGTGCCGGACCACCGCCCCACTACTCGACGACTGCTGCGCGGAGAAACCGATAACCGACGGCGCTCGGACGATCCCCGGCGCCGGATTCCCCATCGAACTCAAGCCCGGAACCACCGAGAACGTAGAGGTAGGTTTTCTCGCGGCCTTGGGGGATCTCGAGTCGAGCCACGGGATCTCCACCCTCGGTGAAGGCGGTGCGAACGGTGGTTCCCTCCAGCGGGCCATCCGTGAGTTTTGCGGTGTAGGTTCCAGTTTCGGTGGGCGTCATGACGCATCTCCTCTATTAGGTTCGTACCTCTTTATCTTCCTCTGTTCAATCGGGAACACAACAGTGTTTTTCGCCAGGACCCGCAAAGTTTCCAGCCGGTGGATTAGGCAATCCAGATATTGGGGTGTGTATGGTGTGCCTGACGGGCCAATGCGTCAGCCGACTACGGCGACCACCTCGCTATCGCGGACCATCCGGTGAACCGTCGTTACATTTCTCGTTTCTTAGGAGTACCGTGCCCAGCCCCAAAAAGCTCGTCATCGTCGAGTCACCGACCAAGGTGAAGTCGATCGCCCAGTATCTGGGTGAAGGATTCGAGGTGCAGGCATCCGTCGGGCACATTCGTGACCTGATCGAGCCTAAAAACCTGCCGCCGGAGCTGAAGAACGGCTCTCTCGGCAAATTCTCGGTCGACGTCGACAACGGCTTTGTTCCCTACTACGTGGTCAGCCCCGAGAAGAAGAAGACGGTCGCCGACCTCAAGCGGGCGCTCGCCAACGCCGACGAGCTCTACCTCGCAACTGATGAGGACCGCGAGGGCGAGGCCATCGCGTGGCACCTGCTCGAGGTGCTCAAGCCCAAGGTTCCCGTGAAGCGCATGGTCTTCCACGAGATCACCAAGGAGGCCATCGAGCGGGCACGGGACAACACCCGTGACATCGACGTCGCGCTCGTCGACGCCCAGGAGACCCGCCGCATCCTTGACCGCCTCTACGGCTACGAGATCTCTCCTGTGCTCTGGAGAAAGGTCGGCCCCGGCCTGTCCGCCGGCCGGGTTCAGTCCGCCGCCACCCGCCTCGTCGTCGAGCGCGAGCGGGAGCGCCTCGCGTTCTCGTCCGCCAGCTACTGGGACCTCTCGGCACGTCTCTCGACCGACTTCAAGACCATCGCCGAGTCGGCCACGGGCACTCTGGAGGGCTTCGATGCCCGCCTCGCTCGCCTCAACGGCGAGCGCGTCGCCACTGGTCGCGACTTCGACGAGAACGGCAAGCTGAAGTCGGCCGCGAAGGCACTGGACGAGGCCACCGCGACGGCCCTCGCATCCGCGCTCTCCGCCGACGGAGTGTCGATCACGGTCGCCTCCGTCGACTCCAAGCCGTACACGCGCCGTCCGGCTGCGCCGTTCACGACCTCGACGCTTCAGCAGGAGGCCGCACGCAAGCTCCGCTTCTCCGCCCGGCAGACCATGAGTGTCGCGCAGTCGCTGTACGAGAACGGCCACATCACCTACATGCGTACCGACTCCCCGTCGCTGTCGCAGCAGGCTCTGAATGCGGCCCGCTCGCAGGCCCGCGCCCTCTACGGCGCCGAGACGGTTCCGGATGCGCCGCGCCTCTACTCAGGCAAGGGCAAGAACGCCCAGGAGGCCCACGAGGCGATTCGCCCGGCCGGTGAGACCTTCAAGACTCCGTCGCAGCTCGCCTCGGTGCTGCGCGGCAACGACTTCAAACTGTACGACCTGATCTGGAAGCGCACCGTCGCCTCGCAGATGGCCGATGCGAAGGGAGCCACCGCGTCCATCACGATCGCTGCGGGTCCCATCCAGATCGCCGGAGCCCCGGGCGACACGCTGGCCGAGTTCGTGGCCAGCGGAACGATCATCACGTTCCGCGGCTTCCTGCACGCCTATGAGGAGGGCCGTGACGAGGAGCGCAATGCTCCGGCCGAGGCCTCCGAGGCCAAGCTGCCGGTGCTGACCGCCGGCCAGGCGCTTCGGGCGCTGTCCGTCGACGCCGCAGGCCACGAGACCTCGCCGCCGCCGCGCTACACGGAGGCCAGCCTTGTCAAGACGTTGGATGAGCTCGGCATCGGCCGCCCCTCGACCTACGCCTCGATTATCTCGACCATCATCGACCGCGGCTACGTCACGCCCCGCGGCCAGGCTCTGGTGCCCTCGTGGATCGCCTTCTCGGTCGTGCGCCTGCTCGAGGACTTCTTCGGAGAGCTCGTGAACTACGACTTCACCGCGTCGATGGAGAACGACCTCGATCGCATCGCCAATGGCGAGCAGGACCGCACCGACTGGCTGAAGGGCTTTTACTTCGGCAGCGACGATCATCGCGGTCTCCGCCAGGTGATCGACAACATGGGCGACATCGACGCCAAGACGGTCAACTCGGTCATCATCGCCGACGACATCACGCTCCGCATCGGCAAGTACGGCCCCTACCTCGAGGTCATCGACCACGAGGCCGCCCCAGACACGGTTCCGCGTCGGGTGAACATTCCCCAGGACCTTGCCCCCGACGAGCTGACCGAGGCCAAGGCCCGCGAGCTCATCGAGGCACCGGTCGTCACCGACCGTGTGATCGGCGTGAATCCGGTGTCCGGCAAGTTCGTCGTTGCCAAGGACGGCCGTTTCGGCCCGTACATCACGGAGGTCGACCCGACACCCGTCGAGGTTCCCGTCGTCGCAGCCCCGGTCGTCGAGATCGTCGCGGAGCCCGTCGAGGGAGTCGTCGCCAAGAAGCCGGCTCGCAAGCCGGCCGCCAAGAAGTCGACCGCCGCCAAGGAGCGCACGGCGTCGATCTTCAAAACGATGGATCTCGCGACCGTTGACCTCGAGACAGCTCTGCGCCTGCTGGATCTGCCGCGCACCATCGGAGAGGACCCCGAGACCAGCGAGCCGATCACCGCCCAGAACGGCAAGTTCGGCCCGTACCTGAAGAAGGGCACCGACACCCGCTCGATCCCGAGTGAAGACCTGATCTTCGAGCTCGACCTGCCGGGTGCCCTCGAGCTGTTCGCGCAGCCCAAGTACGGGGCCCGCACGGCGTCCAGCGCGCTGAAGGAGTTCGAGGCAGACCCCGAAAGCGGCAAGCCGATCAAGATCAAGGACGGCCGGTTCGGTGCCTATGTGACCGATGGCATCACGAATGCCACGATCCCCAAGGGCGAGATGATCGAGGAGATCGACTTCGAGCGCGCGGTGCAGATCTTGGCCGATAAGCGCGCCAAGGGACCCGCTGCTCCGCGGAAGACTGCGGCAAAGAAGGCGCCCGCAAAGAAGGCGCCCGCCAAGGCTGCGCCCGCCAAGGCTGCGCCCGCCAAGGCTGCGCCCGCCAAGGCTGCGGCGGTCAAGAAGGCGCCCGTCAAGAAGGTGCCCGTCAAGAAGGCGCCCGTCAAGAAGCCCGCGACCGCTAAAGCTGCAACCACGAAGCTCGTGATCTCCACGACCGTCAAGGCGCCCGTCATTCGCAAGCCCGCGGTCAAGAAGCCGGCCGCGGCACAGACCCCGGCGGAGAAGGCGACCACGGAGTAGTGTCACGCGGACTCTTCATCACGCTCGAGGGGGGCGACGGATCCGGCAAGTCGACCCAGGCGGCGCTGCTCGGCGAGTGGCTCGTCGCCGAGGGCCGCGAGATCGTGCGCACGCGCGAGCCCGGTGGCACGCCCTTCGGCAACGAGGTACGCGAGATCGTGCTGCACAGCCGGGGCGAGATCAGCCCGCGGGCAGAGGCGCTGCTGTATGCCGCAGATCGCGCGCATCACATTTCGACCAAGGTGCGACCGGCGCTTGACCGCGGCGAGATCGTTATCCAGGATCGCTATCTAGACTCCTCCGTCGCCTATCAGGGTGCGGGCCGAGTGCTCGACGCCACTGAGATCCGCGAGCTGTCCCTGTGGGCGGCCGAGGGCCTGCTTCCAGACGTGACCGTCCTGCTCGACCTCGACGAGACTGTCGCCCGGCACCGGCTGGACAGCGCGAACAAGAAGTTCGATCGGCTTGAGTCTGAGAAGAGCGAGTTCCACGCCCGAGTGCGCCATTCTTTCCTGGCCCTTGCCGCAGCCGAGCCTGAGCGCTTCCTCGTGCTCGATGCCTCGGCGCCCAAAGCCGACCTCGCCAAGCTGATCCGCGCGCGAATCGCCCCGCTCCTCTGACGCTTTCTCCTAATTCGCCCAATTCGAGGCATCCGGCTTTCCGGGGCAGAGGGTGGCGACGCATGCTCACGGTAGATTGGTCGAATGACCGTGTGGGACGAGCTGACCGGCCAGGATGAGGCCATCGCGGTATTCCGCGCGGCCGCCGGGCCCCAGACACCCGGCAGTGAGAGCATGACCCACTCCTGGCTCATCACGGGACCGCCGGGCTCCGGCCGTTCGAACCTCGCCTACGCCTTCGCTACGGCACTGCTGAGTCGGGAGGGCGCCGACGGTGATGCTCTGACGCAGCGCCAGGTCGAGGCCAAGACGCATCCCGATCTTGCCGTGCTCACCACGGAGAAGGTCATCATCTCCATCGAGGAGGTGCGCAAGCTCGTCTCGAGCTCGCACTTCTCTCCCTCGGTCGGCCGCTACCGGGTCATGGTCATCGAAGACGCCGACCGGATGGTCGAGCGCACCTCCAACGTTCTCTTGAAGGCCCTCGAGGAGCCGCCCGAGCGCACCGTGTGGATTCTCTGCGCGCCCAGCGAGGCAGACCTGATCCCCACGATCCGCTCCCGCGTGCGCTCGGTGCGCCTCCGGGTGCCCAGTGTCACCGAGGTGGCGAGCCTGATTCAGCGCCGCGACGGCGTCACTGCCGAGACCGCCGAGCGGGCGGCTCGCGAAGCGCAGAGCCACATCGGCATGGCCCACCGTCTGGCAACCAATGAGGATGCCCGGGCCCGCCGCGACGAGACCCTTCGCCTGGCGCTCGGCATCCACAGCGTGCCCGCCGCCGTGACCGCCGCCGCCCGCCTCCTGGAGATCGCCGGCGACGACGCCAAGGCCATCACCATCGAGCGGGACGAGCAGGAGAGAAGCCACGCGCTGCGCTCCCTCGGGGTCGAGATCGGCCAGGCGGTGCCCCTGGCCCTTCGGTCCCAGTTGAAGGCCCTCGAGGAAGACCAGAAGCGCCGGGCCACGAGGAGCCTCCGCGACGGGCTGGACCGCATCCTTGTCGACCTGCTCTCCCTGTATCGGGACATCCTGCTCTCCCAGCTGCACTCCGGGCTTGACACCATCAACTCGGCCATCCAGCCCAGGGTCGATGCGGCGGCGGCCTCGATGAGACCCGAGGCAACGGTCGCGATTCTCGACGCCCTGGCCACGGCACGCCGGCGGATCAGCGCGAACGTGGCCCCGGCCCTTGCCTTGGAGTCTGCCCTGATCACCATCGCCCGTGGCGACTCCTCCAGCGTGAACGACTGAGCACGACCTCTGTGACGAAAGGCAAGGCATGACCTCTTCCTCCCTCCGAACGAACCCGGTGAGATTCAGGCGTCGGGCCACGGCCCTCGTCGCGGGTGCGATCGTTCTTGCCCTCGCGGTCTCGGGCTGCGCGACCTTCTTCACCAGCCAGCAGGCCAGCCCGGTCGCGAGCAGCACCTCGACCCCGACGGGCGAGACCGTCGATGCCGCGCTGCAGCCGTTCTACTCTCAGGTCATCGCATGGTCCGATTGCGGCGGCGGCATGCAGTGTGCCACCGTCATGGCCCCCCTCGACTGGGCCGACCCGGCGGCAGGCAGCCTCGACCTCGCGATCGTGCGCCAGCCGGCCACCGGCTCTGATCGCCTTGGGTCGCTGCTGGTGAACCCCGGCGGCCCCGGCGCATCCGGCTATGACTTCGTCAAAGACAGCGTGAGCTTCGCCACGAGCAAGCAGCTGCAGGCACGGTACGACGTCGTGGGCTTCGACCCGCGCGGGGTTGGTCGCTCCTCCGCGGTGACGTGCCTCGACAGCGCCGGCATGGACCGCTACATCTACGACATCCTGCCGGGCACCCGGGGCAGTGCCCAGTGGCTGGGCGAGTACACGGCCAGCTCCAAGACTTTTGCGGATGCGTGTGCCGCGAATTCGGGAGACCTCCTAAAGCACGTCGACACCGTCAGCGCCGCCCGGGACATGGACCTGCTGCGGTCCGTGCTCGGAGACGAGAAGCTGAACTACCTCGGCTACTCCTACGGAACGTTCCTCGGCTCGACCTATGCCGACCTGTACCCGACGCATATCGGCCGGATGGTGCTTGACGGCGCGCTCGACCCGACCTCGTCGAGCTTCGATGTGAGTCTCGGCCAGGCCGTGGGCTTCGAAAATGCCATGCGCGCGTATATGGCCGACTGCCTCGCGCGGGCCAACTGCCCGTTCACTGGAACCGTCGATGCGGGCATGGCCCGCATCTCCCAGCTGCTCGCCGAGGTGGATGCGACCCCGCTCACCACCGCCGACGGTCGCCAGCTCGGCTCCTCGACCCTGATCACCGCCATCGTGTATCCGCTGTACGACGCGACCGCGTGGACGTATCTCAGCAACATGTTCGCCGAGGTCATGGCCGCAAAAAGCGACCTGGCGATGCAGTTCGCCGATGCCTACAATGGACGCCAGTCAGACGGAACGTACAAGGACAACTCCACTGAGGCGTTCATGTCGATCAACTGCCTCGACTACCCGGTGACGACGGATGCGACCACGATCGCCGCCCAGAACGCCCAGCTCGTAGCCCAGGCCCCGGTGATCGGCCCCTACTGGACCTTCGGCGACATCGGCTGTCAAGAGTGGGCCGACCAGTCCACCCGCACCCCGCACGCGGTCACCGCAGAGGGGGCTCCGCCAATTCTTGTGGTCGGCACGACCGGCGACCCTGCCACGCCCTACAAGTGGGCCCAGGCGCTCGCGGGCGAGCTCTCGACCGGTCAGCTCATCACCTATGTCGGCCAGGGCCACACGGCCTATGGCAGCTCATCGTGTGTGAAGGGCGTCGTTGACACGTATCTACTGGAGGGGACGGCACCGGCCTCGGACCCTCGGTGCACCCAGTAGCCGGCGACGTGCGTGACCCACTAATGCAGGATTTTGCGGAGTCTGCAAGAATTGCAGCATGACTTCTCCTCTCGCGGCCGTGTCTGAGCCAGAGCGTGTGCCGGAGCAGGCCCCGACCGGCGAGGCGAGCGCTGCAGTGGGCCGCCGGGAGCGCAAGCGCCGTGCCACGCGGCGCTCCATCGAGTTCGCGGTGCTGGAGCTGACCCGCGACCAGGGATTCGACCAGGTCACCGTCGATGACATCAGCCGGGTCGCCGACATCTCTCCGCGCACGTTCTTCAACTACTTCGCCTCCAAGGATGCGGCGCTGATCGGCGACAGCCCGTTCACGCTCGATGACGCGGCGGCCGCTGGATTTGCCGAGGCCGACCCGGAATCAGATGTACTCACCGACCTGTTCGCTCTCGTTCGAGAACTCGCGCTGGGGGTGACCGTAGACCTGCCGCTCCACCGGCTGCGGCTCGAGGTCATGCGCGAGCATCCCGAGCTCTTCGCGATCAAGGTGGTCAGCATGCGCAACCTTGAGGCCGTTCTCACCGAGGTGATCCAGCGCAGGCTGGCCGCCGATGCCGCGGCAACGGGGGAGGTTGAGCCCACGGCCGGGGCCTGGCACAGTCGGGCGCTGCTGATCGCCCTCGTCAGCCTCTCGACGATGCGCCACGCGTGGGGCAGCTGGGCCGAGAGCGGCGACCCTGGGTCGCTGCCGGTCAAGCTGGACGAATCGTTTCAGGAGCTCCAGGGCCTGTTCTCGGCCTGAGTCGGTTTCCTGCCCGGCTTCTGGTCGAAACCCACGGCGATTATCAACTAAGATTTACCTGTCGCTAGGCGGGAAATCGTTGGCGGTTACAGGCCGCCTTAGCTCAGTCGGTAGAGCGATTCACTCGTAATGAATAGGTCATCAGTTCGATTCTGATAGGCGGCCCGACAGTTTCACCCGCGTTGTTGCACGCAAGAGATGGCCATCTTCCGCCCAGGGATGTGGCCTTCTTGTGTTTCTGGAGCTAGTTATGATTTCGTTCTGGACCGGCGGCGTGTCAGTGTGATCACGCGCAAATCAATCGGCCTCGCGCCGCCGTCGCCGAGCCGTGAATTGGAAGCCGAAACCGTGACAGAACAGCTGGAGACCGAGCCCACCGAGCCCACCGATCTACCGATCCGCTGGGGTATCCTCGGCCCGGGCTTCATTGCCGGGCTCTTCGCCACCGACCTCCGCGCCGCCGGGCTAACGATTCACGCGGTCGCCTCCCGGAGTCTGGCCCACGCGGAGGACTTCGCGGCAGAGTTCGGTGTGCCGACGGCCTACGGCAGCTACGAGGCGCTTATGGCGGATTCGGAGGTCGACGTGGTCTACGTGGCGACGCCGCATCCGTTTCACGCCGAGCACGCCCTGCTGGCCATTGCCGCGGGCAAGCATGTGCTGATCGAGAAGCCCTTCACCCTGAATGCCCGGGAGGCCATGCGGGTCGCCGCCGCTGCCGCCGAGGCTGACGTGGTCGTGCTGGAAGCGATGTGGACGCGCTTCCTGCCGCATATGCGTCGCATCCGGGAGATCATCGCCGCGGGCACCCTGGGCGAGATCCGTACCGTGATCGCCGACCACAACCAGCTTCTGTCGAAAGACCCCCTGCACCGCATCAACAACCCTGAGCTCGGAGGCGGGGCGCTGCTCGATCTCGGCATCTACCCCGTCTCGTTCGCGGTCGACATACTCGGCCTCCCCACATCGATCAGTGCGACGGCGTCGATGACCGAAACCGGCGTCGACCGCCAGATCGCGCTGATCCTCACTCACGCCGCCGGCCAGCAGTCGGTGCTGCAGTCAGCCCTGGACACCCTCGGGCAGAACCGAGCGTTCGTGCTGGGCACCCAGGGCCGAATCGAGATTGAGCCCGTCTGGTACAGCCAGGCCGCGTTCACCGTCTATGACGCTGACAACAACGTAATCGAGCGCTTCGACGACCGGCTCGAGTCGCGCGGCATGCAGGCGCAGGCGATTGAGCTGGAGCGGGTGATCCGGGAGGAGCTTGCCGAGAGCGAGCTCATGCCGGTGGCAGAGACCATTGCGATCATGTCGATCCTCGACGAAGCCCGGAGCCAGATCGGGCTCCGCTACCCGGGCGAGTAGCGCTCCACAGCGCGAGAAGTCTCAGAAAGAACTGCGTGGGCCGCGTTCGATTCGGTGGGCGCGGCGGCCCGCACCGCGGCAACTACCCCTCGAACAGACAGCTCGCCTGAGCGTAGACTCATTGCTCGATACCGGCGTGCGGCAGAGACGGCGCCGGACCTCGACTGAGGGAGTGCGAATGGCCCGGGCCCTGTTCATCATCGACGTGCAGAACGATTTCACCGAGGGCGGAGCGCTCGCTGTTGAGGGCGGGGCGGCGCTTGCCGGCCGGATCTCGAGTTTTCTGGCCGCGCATCCGAATGTCTATGACTGCGTATTCGCCTCCCGGGACTGGCACGATGCCGATTCTGCGAGCCTGAACGGCGGCCATTTCGCCGCCGCCGGCGAAGCCCCGGACTTCATCGACACCTGGCCCGAACACTGCGTAGCCGGCACATCGGGAGCCCAATATCACGACGACCTTCGAATCCATGATGTGGATTTTCATGTCTTGAAGGGCCAGGGTGTGCCGGCCTACTCGATCTTCGAGGGCCAGGGAGACGGCGGTGCAAGCGTTGCCCGGCTGCTGGATGAGAACGGGATCACCACGATCGACGTCGTCGGCATCGCCACCGATCACTGCGTCTTCGCGTCGGCCAGGGATGCCCTGGAGCACGGCCGCCAGGTTCGGATCATCACGGATCTCATTGTCGGAGTTGCCCCCGAGCCCAGCCACCGGGCGCTCGCAGACCTCGCCCACAGGGGCGCTGACCTGGTGCTGAGTGGCCACATCGATTCCGGCACCTAAGCCAGCCTGTGCATCGCAGTAAGCTTTAAAGATCCCCTTTCAAATCATTAGATGTTTTGCCCTGAAATCCGAGCCGATGGAGAACAAAATGACAGCGCTGTCCGAGTCTGAATTTCTGGCCACCGTTCCCCACCAGCTTTACATCGCCGGCACGTGGGTCGACGCCGAGAACGGTGCCACGCTCACCGTCTCCGACCCGGCCACGGGCGAGGTCATCCGCACAATCGCCGATGCGAGTCCGGCCGACGGCATGGCAGCGCTCGACGCCGCCGTCGCGGCCGCTGACGACTGGGCGGCGACTGCCCCGCGTCAGCGCGGCGAGATCCTGCGCCGCGCGTTCGACCTGATGCAGGAGCGAAAGCACGAGTTTGCGCTGCTGATGACCATCGAGATGGGCAAGCCCCTGGCCGAAGCCGCCGGAGAGGTTGCCTACGGCGGCGAGTTCCTGCGCTGGTTCAGCGAGGAGGCCGTGCGCATCTCCGGCCGCTACGGCCCGAACCCCGAGGGCACCGGCACCATGATCGTGTCGCAGCGCCCCGTGGGCCCGTGCTTCCTGATCACCCCGTGGAACTTTCCGCTGGCCATGGCCACGCGAAAGATCGCGCCCGCGCTTGCCGCCGGCTGCACCGTCGTCATCAAGCCCGCCGAGCTGACCCCGCTGACCACGCTCTTCTTCGTTCAGCTGCTGGAAGATGCGGGACTGCCTGCCGGTGTGGTCAACGTCATCACGACCTCGACCTCGAGCGCTGTGTCCGAGCCGATCATCCGAGACCCGCGGCTTCGCAAGCTCAGCTTCACGGGCTCCACAGCGGTCGGCCAGCGCCTGATCGAGCAGTCGGCTACCAACGTGCTGCGAACCTCGATGGAACTCGGCGGCAATGCCCCGTTCGTCGTCTTCGAGGACGCCGACCTCGACAAGGCCGTCGACGGCGCGATCATCGCGAAGTTCCGCAACATCGGCCAGGCCTGCACGGCGGCGAACCGATTCATCGTGCACGAAAATGTCGCGCAGGAGTTCGGTCGCCGCGTCGCCGAGCGAGTGCGCGGCTTCACGATCGGCCGCGGCACCGAGGCCGGCGTCACCATCGGCCCGCTGATCAATGCCAAGGCCGTCGACAAGGCCGATGCGCTGGTTCAGGATGCGCTCGCCCGTGGGGCCGCGCTCATCGTCGGTGGCAAACGCGTCGACGGCCCTGGCAGCTTCTACGAGCCGACCGTGCTCACCGGTGTCGCCGCCGGCAGCGAAATCCTGCGCGACGAGATCTTCGGACCGGTCGTCTCGATCATCACCTTCGCAACCGAGGACGAGGGCATCCGCCTGGCGAACGACACCGAGTACGGCCTGGTCGGCTACGTGTTCACCGAGAACCTCGCCCGCGGCCAGCGCATGATCGACAGGCTCGAGACCGGCATGATGGGCCTGAACGTCGGCGTTGTCTCCAACGCCGCCGCCCCGTTCGGCGGCGTGAAGCTCTCCGGCCTCGGTCGCGAGGGCGGCCTGGAGGGAATCCGCGAATACCTCTCGACCAAGTACACCCTGATCCCGAACAGCTAGCGCCGTCCGCGCCGAGCCAGGGACTGGCCAGTCGGCTCAGTACAGCTAGACCAGGAGCTGGTGCTTCGCGAGGGTCTTGTAGAGCGGGCTCGTCTTGACCAGCTCGGAGTGGGTGCCGACGCCCACGACGGCGCCGTGCTCCAGAACGATGATCTGGTCGCTGTCGACGACCGTCGAGAGCCGGTGCGCGATCACGATCAGGGTGCGGTTGGCCGCGACCGCGTCGATGGCCTCCCGCAGCATCTGCTCGTTCAGGCCGTCCAAGCTCGAGGTCGACTCGTCCAACAGTAGGATGGGCGGGGCCGCGAGCAGCGCACGGGCAATCGCCAGCCGCTGGCGTTCGCCTCCGGAGAGCATCACGCCGTCCTGGCCGACCGCGGCGTCGAGGCCGAGCTCGTTGCGTTCCAGCACCTCGCCGAGGTTCACAGCGTGCAGCACGTCGATGCACTGGGCGTCGGTAGCATCGGGAGAGCCGAGCAGCAGGTTCTCCCGGATGGTTCCGGCGAGTACCGGGGCGTCCTGTTCGACGTAGCCGATCTGGGCGCGGAGCGCGTC
This sequence comes from Agreia sp., assembly GCA_040398585.1. Classification (GTDB taxonomy): domain Bacteria; phylum Actinomycetota; class Actinomycetes; order Actinomycetales; family Microbacteriaceae; genus Agreia. The sequence continues at coordinate 14,807 of JBBATW010000019.1, read as the reverse complement.
GCGGTCGAGGGCTCGCACGTCGACGCCGCCGAGGCGTACGACGCCGGAACTCGGGTCGTAGAAGCGCTCGATCAGGGCGAGGATCGTACTCTTGCCGGCCCCGGAGGGCCCGACCAGGGCGGTGCGCTGGCCGCGGCGGGCGGTGAAGCTGACCCCGTGCAGAACGCCCACCGGGCGCTTGTCGGCGGCGAGGGTGTCTACCGCATCCGCCAGCTGGCCGGGCGTGACGGCTGCATCGAGGGCGGCGAGGTCGGCGAGCGTGCCGTCGGTGCCGGTTTCGGCAGCTGCCTTCTCGCCGGCGTATTCGAAGCGCACATCGTGAAAGGAGATCGCGACGTCGAGGTCGGCGATCGTCGTGGCGGCCCCGGCGGCAATGGCGGCGTCGCCCTCGGTCTCCGAGGGCAGGGCGATGATCTCCTGGATGCGCCCGAGGGCGCCGAGGGCGGCATTCACCGAGGTGATCGCGCCGAATGCCTGGCCGAGCGGCATGATCATCAGGAACAGGAACAGGATGAACGAGACGAGGTTCGCGACCGAGATGTCGCCGTTCGCGACCCGGAAGCCGCCGACGCCGAGCACGGTGAGGAATGAGACCTGGAGGGCGATTCCGGCGACCGGCACCACGAGGGCCGAGATGCGGGCGACCTGGATGCCCATCCGCCATGCGGCCTCGGCGTTCGAGTTGACGGCCTCGATCTCACGTGACGTGGCGTTGGCGGCGCGCACCGTGCGCACCGCCCCGATGACGCGTTCGACGCTGGCCGCGAGATCGCCGACGCGGGCCTGGGCCAGCTGGCTGGCCACCCGGATGCGCCGGGACAGCAACACGACTGCCACGACGGAGACGGCGATTACGAGCACGGTGAGTCCGAGCAGCACGGAGTCGATGAAGAGCATGGCGATGAGCGCACCGACGAAGGTGATGCTGCCGCCGATTGCCTCGACGAGGCCCTGGGTGAGCACGGCCCGGAGCATTGTCGTGTCGCTGCCGACCCGGGAGACGAGGTCTCCCGTGCGCCGGGTGTCGAACTCGGAGATGGGTAGATTCAGCATGCGGGAGACGAGGCGGCGGCGGGAGGAGAGAACGACGCCCTCGCCCGTGCGCTGCAAAAGATAGTGCTGGTAGCCGCTGATCAGCGCGGAGACGATGACGAGGGCGATCAGGCCCCAGACCAGGTAGTTCAGGGTCTCATTCGCCTGAACCCGGGCGATCACCTGGCTGACCAGCAGGGGCTGGGCGAGGCTTGCGGCGGCGCCCAGAACACTCAGCACAATCACAAACGACAACACTCTGCGGTGCTCGAGCAGGTAGGGCAGGAGCTCGCTGAACTTCGCCTTGGGGCCGCCCTCGTCGGCGGTGCCGCCGCGAGTTCGGCGACGGCTGATTCGGGGCGGAGTGCTGGCGTTACTCATAGAACAGATTCTCTCGCACTCAGGCTGGGACTTACGCCGATCAGGCGTCGCCCGGCTAGTAGTCGACGTTCTTGGTGTCCTTGCTCAGGATGAGGGCAACAAGGGTGATGGCCCCCATGGCGCTGAGGTACACGCCGACGAGCACGGGGCTGCCGCCGGCGGCCTGCCAGAGTGCGACCGCGATGAACGGGGCGACGGCGGCACCGAGGATGCTCGAGACGTTGTAGCTGATGGCGCTGCCGGTGTAGCGCACGTTCGCGGGGAACAGCTCGGGCAGCACAGAGCCCATCGGCCCGAAGGTCAGGCCCATCAGGGTGAATCCGACGATCAGCAGGGCCATGACGCCGGCGAAGCCGCCACCGAACAGAGGCACGAACAACAGACCGAAGACGATAATGCCGACGGTCACCCAGATCAGGGTGCGGCGGCGGCCGAACTTCTCGGCCAGGGGTCCCGACACCAGCGTGAAGATGCCGAAGAACACGACGCCGACGATGAGCATGATCAGGAAGTTGTTTCGGGAGTAGCCCAGCCCCTCGACGAACGTGTCGGGGTTGAAGGTGCGGCCGGCGGCCGAGGCGGCGGAGCGGGCAGCATCCGCGGTGGCCGGCGTCGTGCCGTAGGTGAGCGTGTACGTGGTCATCAGGTAGAAGAGCACATAGGTCGCCAGCATGATGAACGTGCCGAGGATAAGCGGCCGCCAGCTCGTCTTGAACACTCGGGCTACCGGGAGCTTGGCGACGTCGCCGTTCGCGACGACCTTCGTGAAGGAGGGCGTCTCGATCAGTTTCAGTCGCACGTAGAGCCCGACGATCACCAGCACGGCGCTGGCGAGGAACGGCACACGCCAGCCCCACGACTGGAACTGTGCGGTGGTGAGGTTGATCGAGAGCCAGAGGAAGACGCCGTTGGCCAGGATGAAGCCGATCGGGGCGCCGAGCTGCGGAAAGGTTCCGTAGATGGCGCGCTTGTTCTGGGGGGCGTTCTCCGTTGCGAGCAGCGCCGCTCCGCTCCACTCGCCGCCGAGACCGAGGCCCTGGCCGAAGCGCAGGATGACCAGCAGTACCGGGGCGAGAACCAGCCAGCCGTCGGTGTTGGCCGTGGGCAGGCAGCCGATCAGTACCGTGGCGATGCCCATCGTCAAGAGGCTCGCGACGAGGGTGCCCTTGCGGCCGATCCGGTCGCCGAAGTGGCCGAACACGAGGGCGCCGATCGGCCGGGCCACGAAGGCCGCACCGAACGCTGCGAACGACGCCAGAAGGGCCGTGGTGTCATCGACGTTCGGGAAGAACAGCTTGGGAAAGATGAGCACGGCCGCGGTCGCATACACGTAGAAGTCGTAGAACTCGATCGAGGTGCCGATGAGGCTGGCGAAGATGACCCGGCGCCTGCTGTTGCCAGCCGGGGCGACATTCTCCGAGGTCTCAACCGCGTTTCCGCTGGGCTCAGGTGCTGACGTGGGGGGCGTGACGTGCGACATGTTCTGCTTCCCAGCGGCCCGGATCAGTGAGCCGGACGGCGGCAGGGCACGTATCGAGCCTACGCCGCCCAGCCCCCGGATGAGGGCCCCAGCTCGGGGCCCTCAGGGCCTCGGTGGGGACCCTCGGTGGGGGCCCTCGGTGGGAGAGCTAGGTGGGGGAGTTAGGACGTGACCGAGACGAGGGCCCGCTGCCAGCCGGACGAGCCGTTCGGGATCGGGGCGACGCGCTCCTCGATCTGTAGCTTGCCGTTCTTGTCGATGGCCCGCACAGAGATGAAATGCACTCCGCTCGTAGCCTCCCAGTCGATGAACCACTGAACCCACGTATCGACGTTCACCGCGGTCGACAGGGTGGCTCGCTGCCACTGGCCGCTGTCGATCTGCACCTCGACGGCCTCGATTCCGGTGTGCTGGGCCCACGCGACGCCCGCGACCTTGGTGGGGCCGGGGGCGATCTGGCGATCGGCCCGGGGGGTGTCTACGCGGGAGGACATCTTGATGGGGCCGAGCGGGCTCCAGCTGCGCGGGGTCCAGTAGCCCTCGTCGGCAGCGAACGTGGTGACCTTGAGCTCGGTCAGCCACTTGGTGGCCGAGACATAGCCGTAGAGGCCGGGCACGATCATCCGAACCGGGAAGCCGTGCTCGAGCGGCAGGGGCTCTCCGTTCATGCCGATCGCGAGGATGGCGTTTCTGCCGGGGTCATTCAACGCCTCGAGCGGGGTGCCGGCGGTCCAGCCGTCGACGCTCGTTGAGAGCACCATGTCAGCGCCGGACTGCACGCCGACCCGGGCGAGGATGTCCCGGATCGGGACGCCGATCCAGCGCGCGCTTCCGACGAGATCGGCGCCGACCTCGTTCGAGACGCAGGTCATTGTTGTGACGAACTCGTCGGTCTGCATATCTTGAATGTCCTGGAAGCTCAGCTCCAGCTCCGTGTCGACCATTCCGCCGATCTTCAGCCGCCACGTGGTCGCGTCGATCACGGGAACGGTCAGGGCGGTGTCGACCCGATAGAAGTCGGCGTTCGGCGTAAAGAGGGGGGAGAGGCCCGGGATGTTCAACTCGGCGCCGGCCGGGATCGGCACCGTCGACCTCGTGGTGAGGCGCAGGGAGCTGCGAAAGGCGTCGACGGCGCCGGTGGTCGAGTTCAGCAGGCGGGCGCCGCTGCCGACGACAGCCGCCGCCGCCGCCGAGATGAGGGTGAGGCGGAAGAAGCTGCGGCGGTCGACGTTGCGCCGGGCGGCAGGGGAGTCTGAGTTGGGGGAGTCGGTGTCGGATTCTGAGTCTGCCGCGTTCGAGTCTGCAGCGCGGGAATCTGCTGCTGTGGGGCTGGCGAGCGACGCGTCACGCCAGCGGCGCAGCGCTGAGACGCTGAACGCGAGCACCGCGGCTCCCGCGATCGCTCCGATGATCGTCGGCACCGAGGCGAGCGAGGTTGCTCCGGTTCGGGTGACGATAGCCAGGCCGGAGAGCACGGCGGCGATGCCGAGCAGGATGAGACCGAGCGGAGGGCGAATGAGCTGCAGGACCCCCGCGAGGGCCGCCGCGATGAGAACGGCAAGCCCCAGAGAGAGCAGGAGAACCAGCTTGTCCTGACTGCCGAAGAGCTCGATGACCAGCGTCTTGGCCCACGGCGGGATGATATCAATGACGAACGAGCCGAGTGCCAGCACCATGCTGGACTCCTTCGCCACGAGGAGTGCCACGAGCTCGGCGACCGCCAGCATTACCGCTGCGCTGACGACTCCGGCGAATGCCGCCAGCGGCCAGGCGCGCCTCTTTGTGAGGCGCCGCTCGCCGGTCGATGTCCGCGTGGCCGTCTTGGCCTCTGCCCGTGTCGTGTGCTGTTGCATGATCCGAGCATGGCGTCCCAGACTGTCAGTTGACTGTCAGGTACCGGTTTGGTCGAAACGAAATCTATTTGGTAACGATCTGATAACGATGCAGTCGGCGACTGGTGGGCAGGGTCAGCCGGCGGCGCGGAGGGAGCGCACGATGAGGGCCGTGGCGACGGCGGCAGCTGCGGCCTCCGCGCCCTTGTCCTCGCTGGAATTCGGCAGGCCGGCGCGGTCCAGGCCCTGCTGCTCGTCGTCGAGGGTCAACAGGCCGAAGCCAATGGGCTTGCCGGTCATGATGCTGACCTGAGTGAGACCGCTGGTGGCCGCATCCGAGACGTATTCAAAGTGCGGGGTACCTCCCCGGATGATCACGCCGAGGGCGACGACCGCATCTGCCCCGGATTCGAGAGCGGCGCGGGCGACGACCGGGAGCTCGAAGCTTCCGGGCACCCGGATCTCCGTCACCTGCGCACCGGCCGCGGCGAGGGTGCGATGGGCTCCGGCGAGGAGGCCGTTCGAGATCTCCTCGTGCCAGAGCCCGGCGACGATCGTGATCTTGAGCCCGGTGCCGTCGATGTCTAGAGTGGGGGATCCTGCGCCGCTCATGAGTCGTGCCTTTCGTTGATGTCGAAACTGCTGGTGCTGACAGTGCTGGCCGCGCCGGCTCGAGCGCGGGACTCCGCACCGACCCAGGCGGGGATGACATGCCCCATCCGGGCGCCCTTGACGTCGAGGTACGCCTCGTTGAACTCGCCGACGCCGACGATGATCGGCACCCGTTCTGTGACGACAATCCCCCGCTCCGTGAGCTGGCTCACTTTGTCGAGGTTGTTGGTGAGCAGGCGCACGCGGGAGATGCCGAGGTCTTCGAGGATGGCCACGGCTGCCCCGTAGTCGCGGGTGTCGCCGGGGAGGCCGAGGGCCAGGTTGGCGTCAAGGGTATCGAGGCCGTCCTCCTGCAACTGGTAGGCCCGGAGCTTGTTGATGAGGCCGATGCCCCGACCCTCGTGGCCGCGCAGGTAGATCACCACGCCGCCGCTCTGGGCGATCGCCTCCAGCGCTGCATCGAGCTGAGGGCCGCACTCGCACTTCTCGGAGCCGAACGCCTCGCCCGTCAGGCACTCGGAATGCACCCGCACGAGCGCCGTGTCGACGAAGGGATCGCCCGCCACGAGCGCGAGGTGATCGCTGCCGGTGAGCGTATCGCGGTAGGCGCGCACCTGGAACGCGCCGTGGCTGGTCGGGATGCGCGTTTCCACCTCGAACGTGACCCGCGACGCCGCCTCGTCCTCCGGTGCCGCCTCAGCAGGCTGGGCGTTGAGATGCTCGATCATGGCCGCGATCGTCGTCACGGGCAGCCCGGCCGTCTGGCCAAGGGCGAGCAGATCGGGCATCCGCATCATGGAGCCGTCATCCTTGACGAGCTCGCCGATCACGCCGACGGGACGCAGCCCCGCCAGGGTGAGCAGGTCGGTCGTGGCCTCGGTGTGGCCGGGACGCACTCGAACACCGCCCGGCACTGCGCGCACGGGCAGCACGTGGCCCGGTCGAATAAAGCTCTCCGGTGTCGATGTCGGGTCGGCGAGGCGACGGAACGTCGTCGCCCGATCGGCAGCGCTGATGCCGGTTGTGACCCCGTTCGACGCGTCGACGGTCACGGTGTAGTCGGTGCGCAGCGAATCCTGATTGCGTTCGACCATGGCGGGCAGGCCGAGGGTCGCTGCGATCTCGCGCGTCATCGGTGCGCAGAGGAAACCGGAGGTGTTGCGCACCATCCAGGCGATCCACTCGGGGCTGGCGAGCTCGGCTGAGAGGACGGCATCTCCCTCGTTCTCCCGGCCCTCGTCATCGGCGACGATGACGGGTCTTCCCGCGCGCAGTGCCTCGAGCACGTCCTGAATAGAGGAAAGGGCAGTGGTCATGACGCGCTCCCGGTGTTATCGATCGTGCTGGGCGAAACGGTCTGGGGGTCGGTGGTCTGAGCTGCCTTCTGAAAGGCGAGCAGTCGCTCGACGTGCCTAGCGAGGATATCGGTCTCGAGGTTGACCTGATCCCCCGGAGCCAGGGCGCCAAGGGTCGTCGCCGAGAGCGTTTCCGGGATCAGGGAGACCTCGAACCACTCCGTGGCCTCGGCCCCGTTGGCTGCAGCGGCCGAACGGCCCACCGTCGAGACGGTGAGCGAGACTCCGGAGACGGCGATCGAGCCCTTGTCTACGACGAGCCGGGCGAGAGCGTCGGGGAGGCTGAAGCGGATGATCCGCCAGGCATCGCCGGGCCGGATCTCAAGCACGGTGCCGGTGCCGTCGATGTGCCCCTGCACGATGTGACCGCCGAGCCGGTCGCCGACGAGGGCGGCGCGCTCGAGATTGACCTCATCGCCGGCCTTCAGGCCGCCGATCGTCGACATGTTCAGAGTCTGGGCCATCACATCGGCGGTGAAGGAATCGGGCGTCTGGGCCACTACGGTGAGGCACACACCGCCCACCGAGATGGAGTCGCCGTGCACCGCTCCCGCAACGGCGATGGGCCCGCGAACGGTCAGGCGGGCCGCGTCAGCGGAGTAATCCACGGCGAGAATCGTGCCCTTTTCCTCAATTATTCCGGTAAACATGTTCGTTCAGTCCGTTTCTGTTGGGCGAGAGAGGCGTGGGCGGGAAATGAGTGGCCGAGCGATGATCCGAAGGTCTTCGCCGAGCTGGTCGATGTGCACGAAGCGCAGGCGGTGCTGGTCTCCGATGCCGATGACGCCGAGTTCGGTGAGTGCCGTCTGCGGTCCGCCGATCAGGGTCGGGGCGAGATAGACGAGGAGCTCATCGACCAAGCCCGCTGCGAGAAAGGCGCTGGCGAGAGTCGGACCACCCTCGACGAACACGTGACGGATGCGACGTGCCGCGAGCTCGGCGAGAACCGCGGGGAGGTCGTGGGTGCTGAACTCGAGAACGCCGGCGGGATGCGCAAGGATCGCGGCGCCCGGCGGAGTGGGCCGGAGGCCGATCACGACCGGAAGGGGCTGCGTCGGATACAGCGTGCCGTCTGCCGTTCTGGCGGTCAGGACCGGGTCGTCGGCGAGAACGGTGCCGGTGCCCACGACGATCGCCCCTGCCTCGGAACGGCGCCGGTGCACATCTTCGCGGGCGGCCTTTCCGGTGATCCATTGGCTGGTTCCGTCGGCGGCGGCGGCCCGGCCGTCGAGGCTCGACGCCCACTTGACGGTCACAAACGGTGAACCCCTACGAACAGCGGTCAGCCAGGGCAGGATGCTCTCGCTCGCCTCCGCCGCGCACAAGCCGCCCTGGGCGTCGACGCCGGCCTCGCGAAGACGGGAGGCTCCACCGGACGAGTGCTGGCCAGGGTCTGCGACGGCGTAGAGCACCCGAGCGACGCCGGCGGCGATGAGCGCCTCGCTGCAGGGACCCGTCTGGCCGGTGTGGTTACAGGGCTCAAGGGTGACGATCGCCGTGCCGCCGCGGGCAAGTTCGGGGGAGGCGAGTTTCGACAGAGCGTCGATCTCAGCGTGGGCGGTGCCGCTTCCGCGGTGCCAGCCTTCGGCTACGAGAACGCCGTGCGCATCCAGAATGATGCAGCCGACCTGGGGATTGGCATCGTTCGCCGGACCCTGCTTGGCCAATTTGACGGCCTGCAGCATGGCGACTGATTCCAGCAGGGGCCTGCGGGGCGCGACCGTAGCGCTTCCGTCCTGGCTGCTGGGCTTGGTCATCCGGTCCTCGTCGTCTCGACGTAATCCGGGGTACCCGAAGGCGGTCACAGAAAAGACGTTCGTTAAAGCGACGTCTGTGCCTGCGCGTGCACCTCCCATCCGGACTTTAGAGGGTGATGAAGAGCCTCACCCTCGTAACCGTCGGTCCCGGAGTTTCACCAGGTCAACCGCCGCTTTGCCTGTGAAGGCTCTGCCGCGGCTCGCGGACTATAACCGCCGGTTCGGAATTTCACCGACCCCGGAGCACGTGTTCCTTGAAAATATTTGTTAGTTGAAAAGCTGTCTTGCTGGGCTCAATACTTGCAGAAAGCCTCACCGGCAATCTGGGAAGTGTTCAAAATTGGTACCAGTTGCAACAACCCCCAACAGGGCTAGTTTACTCCCGAGGTCGGAGTATCGATGGTGCGAGCCTTGCCGCGACGGCCGAAGCGGGCACCCAGACCCCAGATCGTGACCTTGTACAGGGCCTCGAAAACTATGTTGCTTGACATCTTCGACTGGCCTTCGACGCGCTCGATGAACGTGATCGGAAACTCCTGCACGCTGGCTCCGGTGCGTTCGACGAGCCAGGCCAGCTCGATCTGGAAGCAGTAGCCGCCGGAGTCGACGGTCGACAGGTCGATCTTCTTCAGCATGTCGGCGCTGAAGCCACGGTACCCGGAGGTGATGTCGTGCAGTTTTGAGCCCAACATGATGCGGGAGTACGTCGTGCCCGAGCGGGAGATGAGGCGACGTGTCCACGGCCAGTTGACGGTCTTGCCGCCCGGGATCCAGCGCGTGCCGATCACCAGGTCGGCGCCGCCGTCGAGCTTCTTCATCATCAGGGGCAGTTCCTCGGGCTGATGCGAGCCGTCGGCATCCATCTCGACGATGCGGTCGTAGTTGCGCTCGAGCGCCCAGCGGAAGCCGGCGACATAGGCGGTGCCCAGGCCGTTCTTCTCCGTGCGGTGGATGACGTTGATGCGCGGGTCTTCGGCAGCGAGTTCGTCTACCAGGGTGCCGGTGCCGTCGGGGCTGTTGTCATCGACGACCAGGATGTGGGCCTCGGGCAGTGTCGCCAGGGTGCGAGCGATGACGTCACCGATGGCGTTGAGCTCGTTGTACGTGGGGATGACCACGACGATTGACGGCATGCACGACTACTTTCCTTGGAAAAATGGTCCCGGCGGACCAACCACGACAGCCTAGTGTAATCGGGCGGCAGCTCACGGACAGCCTGTATTGTTAGGATCCTGTGTCCGCCAATGGTGTCAGGCCTCTACTTCTTCCCGGTTCCCAAGGATCATTTATGACTTCGACCATGACACCCACGCCGTTCGCGCTGAGACTTCGCCGAATTACCAGCGAATTCATGCGGTTCGGCCTCGTCGGCGGTGTTGGCTTCATCGTCGACACTGCAATCTTCACACTGCTTCGCGAGACGATCCTGTCTCCCGAGCATGTCTTCGCCGGCTCCTTCATCGCCAAGATAATCTCCACTGTCGTGGCCATCCTGGTGAACTGGATCGGCAACCGCTACTGGACCTTCCGGCACCACCGCCGCGAGAAGATGCTGCGCGAGAGTGTCGAGTTCTTCGCCGTCAGCCTGGCCGGAATGGTCATCGCTCTCGGAGTGCTCGGCATCTCGCACTACATGCTGGGCTACACCTCTCTGTTGGCCGACACCATCGCCAACGTCATCGGCCTCGTGATCGGAGCGATCTTCCGCTTCATCCTCTACCGCTACTGGGTCTTCAACGACAAGCGTGGCAGCCGCGTTCAACCTCGATCCAAGGTTGCCGAAGCGGCCTAGGCTGACTGCGTGACAGCCTCTGCCGAACCGCCCGAAAATGAGCGCGGACCCTTCGCCCGTCGCCTCGTCGCGGCCGGCGGCGCCCCCGTTCGTTATGCCCGGGTGATCCAGGCCAGCAAGCGGATGCCGCTGCTGCAAGTCGTGAAGACCGCCGTCGCGGCCACCCTGGCTTGGGTCGCCTGCCTGTTGATCCTGCCGGGCCAGATTCCTGTCTTCGGTGCGGTCGCCGCCATCATCGTCGTGCAGCCGAGCGTGAACCAGACGTTCGCCAAGGCCATCGAGCGCAGTTTCGGCGTGATCGTGGGCGTGGCAATCGCGTACTTCGCCGGTGTTGTCTTCGGCAACCCGAGCTGGCTGGTGCTCGCAGCCATCCTGATCTCGCTTCTGACGGCGTGGGCGCTGAAGCTCGGCCCGGGCGGAACCGTGCAGGTACCCATCAGTGCGATGCTGGTGCTGTCGATCGGCGCCCAGACCCCCGGCTACGCCCTCGACCGCATTCTCGAGACCTTTATCGGCGCGATCATCGCCGTGCTGGTCAACCTCGCGATCGTGCCGCCGGTGAGCCTGCAACCGGCCAGAGACGCCATCGCCGCCCTCGGTCGAGAGGTCGCCGCGAGTATCGACGGGCTCGGCACGCTTTTGGAGCGGCCGTCGACCGGCGCCGAGCGCACCGGCGCGCTGATCGAGGTGCGCCTGCTCGGGCCGATGCTGACCAAGGCCCGCATCGAAATTCTGTCGGCAGAGGAGAGCCTGCGGTTCAACCCTCGCGGGTCGGCGCACCGAGAGAGCCTCGGGCGCGAGAACGAGATCCTCGCGATGCTTTCGGTGCTGGCGAACAGGGTGCCGGGAATGGTGCGCGCTCTCGACGATCACTATGACGAGTCGCTGACCACCGAGCCCACCGCGGGTGGACTCGCGACGGAGTTGAGCCGGGCCGCTCACGACCTGCGCCTGCTGCTCGGCCTGCCCGAACCGACGGCCACGTCAGGGGAGCCGGTTCGCGGCTACGACGAGGGTCCCGCCCTCACACAGCCGTTCGTCGTGCTCGCCCCGAGCCCCCGGCACTGGGTACTGATCGGCTCCCTGATCGAGGATCTGCGGCGGGTGCACGAGGTCATCGTGCTGGCAGGTCGAGGCAGCTCCGGAATCCAATAGAATCTGGATCGGCACGGTTCGATCCGGGTAAATGGGGATTACGGGAAGGATGCAATGACTGCATTCGAGTGGTTTCACGGTGTGAACCAGGTAGGGCGCCAACTCGACTGTCGGGTCTGCGGATTCTCGGGTGCGGGCGAGCATGTTGCCGATGTGACAGCGCTCACCTTGGTCGCTCATCCGCTCACTCGATGCTCTGACTGCGGGTCGATCGATATCGTGGCCAGCCCTCTGGATTCCTCGCCCACCGACGCCAGCGTCGACGGCTACATCGAAGTCGGCGCGGGAATCGCCACCATCGCCGAGGCATTCGATGTTGTCGATACCTCGCGCGTACGTCGGTTCTTGGATGTGGGCTGCAACTACGGCTTTGCACTCGACCTCGGCCGGTTCGCCCACGGTTGGGATGTTCTGGGCGTCGAGCCTTCCCTGGCCGGAATCCGGGGTGCGCCTGAACTCGGCCTCGACATTCGCGCCGAGTACCTCAGCGCTGAATCGGCGATCGGTTCCGACTTCGACCTGATCCTCGCCAGTGAGGTCGTTGAGCATGTCCCTGAACCGGTCGAGTTTCTCCAGGCGCTCCGTGATCGCCTGTCCGGGCGCGGGGTCATATTGCTTACGACGCCGGCGGCCGAGATCGTCGCGGAGGGTGAGTCAGAGGACGAAATCCTGGCGGCGCTGAGCCCGGGTTATCATGTGTTCGTCGCCAGCGCCGTCGGACTGGAGCTCATGCTTCGTGCTGCCGGCTTCGCCGCAGTTCGCGTGGAGCGCCGCGGGGGCCAGCTGACGGCGGTGGCGAGCGTCTCTGCGTCCCTTCCAGAGGGCTCGGGAACGGGCCGGGATCGCGCTGCCATGCTGGCTTACTATCGCTGGCGTGGGCAGAATGCCGAGCGCGGCTCGGCTCTTGCCTCCGGAATGGCAACGCGTTACCTGAGGCTTGCCGGCGCGCTTGGCCGCTATCACGAGGCCGCAGCGATGATCCCTCGGGTGACCGAGTCGGTCCGACTGCTGCACGGCATCGACCTGCAGGATGCGCCGGGCGCGCTGGCCGCCGTCGCCGCCAGCGCGACGGCCCCGTGGGTGCTCGCCGGCGCATCCTTCGCCCTAGGAATGATGGAGCTGTTGCACTACGAGAACCCAGGTCGGGCGGCCCTCTACTTCGAGACTGCGGAGCTCGCGGCCCAGAAGTGGAAGACTCTCGCCGGGGTCGTCGACCTTGATATCGCCGATCTCCTCGTGCAGGCGCCGCACCACCTTGCGCTTGCGCGGGAACAGGTTCGGATCGCCGGCGGTGGCGCGGCCCAGGCGCATGTCGAGCCGACTATCGCTCGAGTTGTCCGTTGGGCCATCGACGTCTACTGGTGCGATGCCTGGGGAACCTACCTCCAGGGCTGGGCCCACGCCGAGGAACTCCCTGTGCGCCAGCTTGCCGTCCGCCAAGGCTCGACCGAGGTGCTGGCCGATTTCACCCCCAGAGCCGATGTGCTGAAATACTGGCAAATGGTTCCCGATGCCGGGTGCGTCGGCTTCACGGTCTACCTGCCGGGACGTCCTGGGGCCGCAATCACCCTCGTGGCTCGCACCCCCACGGGGGACATTACGACCGAGATCAGCCTGCCGGATCACCCCCTGCCCCTGCCAGGACAGGACAGGGAGGCCGTGATGTCCGACGACGAGGCGGTTGCCAGGTTCACCCAGCAGATAGCAGACGCGCCGCCCGGTCCTGTGCTTGCCGTCGGTATCCGATCGACGACGCTGGAGGTCCTTCGCACGCGACTGGCTATGTTCGGCGGCCGCGAGGTCATCGGCTTCGATATCCACGAGGGTCTCGGGGTCGACATCGTAGGCGACGCGCACCGGCTGGGGGAGTACTTTCTGGCGAACCACTTTGCGGTTGTCTACTCCACGAGCGTGCTCGAGCATCTCAGCATGCCATGGCTGTTCGCGGCCGCTAGCGCGGGTGTGCTTATGCCGGGCGGACTGGCGGTGCACAAGGCCCCCTGGGCGTGGCCGACGCACGCCGAGCCGAATGACTTCTGGAGACTGTCTGTAGATGGGCTCGGCCAGCTGTTCACGCACGAGCTCGGGTTCCGAATCATCGCCGCCGGCGAGACCGGGGCCGCCGTAATGATCCCGACAAGCCAATGGAGAGATGGCCAAATGCTCATGCCCACTGGAACGTCTGCGCTCGCTTCCTGGATTATGGCCGAGAAGATCGACGACCGCGCCCGGGGATTCAGTTGGCCATATGACGCCGAGCGCGGGGAGGCCCGGGCTGCGGAATACCCCGTCGAGGGCCTCGCTGTGGAGAACCTCCGATGAGTGGACAGCTTCGCGTTACTGCCATCATGCCGGTCTTCAACGGTGCCCGCTACATCGAGGCCGCTCTCGCCTCCGTGCTGGCCCAGACGCTGCCCCCGTTGGAGATCATCCTCGTCGACGATGGGTCTACGGATGACACGGCTCGGGTTCTGGAGACGCTGGTCGAGTCCAACGCGAGCAGTATTCCGATCCGAGTCCTGACGCAGGAGAATGAGGGCCAGTCGGTCGCCCGGAACACTGCCGCAGCCCTCGCCAGGGGTGAACTCCTGGCTTTTCTCGACCAGGACGACCGGTGGTACCCCGAACACCTCGCCGTGCTCGCCGCCCCCTTTGCCTCCCAGCCCGAGCTCGGCTGGGCCTACTCGGAGTTTGACGAGATCGACGAGTCCAACTACGTCGTGACCCGCGACTTCCTCGCCCGGCACGGGCGGGTAATTCCGAGGGTAACCCTGCACGAGCTCATCGCTCAAGACATCATGGTGCTGCCGTCTGCGAGCGTGATCCGGGCCAGCGCGTTCGCGGACGTCGGTGGCTTTGACCCGCAGTTCCGGGGCTACGAAGACGACGACCTGTTCATCCGGATCTTCCGTCTCGGCTGGCGGTCTCACTTCGAGCCGCGCGCCCTAACGTACTTCCGGGTGCACCCAAACAGCTCTTCGGGCCGCAGCCTGTTCCGGGAGAGCCGGATGCGCTTCTTCGAGAAGATGCGCACCGCTATCCCCGACGACACTCGGCTCAACCGCCGCTACGTGTCAGACCTATTGGCACCCAGACTGCTCTTCACGACGGTTACGGAGTACTCGTCAGCACTCTCCGCGCGCGATGACGACGAAGCGCGCTCGATAGCGGAGTCGATCGCGACGCTGATCAGCGTTGCCAGCCCGGGCGCCAAGGCCAAGTTGGGGCTGAGGGTGCTCGGCAACCCGCCCCTGACCCGGGCGATCCTCCGCTTTATGCGCCTGCTGCCCAAGGTGCTGCGGCCAAATCTGCACCCGGCGCTGGTCTTGCGCGGTTGAGCGCGGGTTCCCGCCGGGCCACCGACTGACGGATTGGGTTTATGCCCCCAGTCGGTGCCCAAATGGTCAGTTT
>JBBATW010000018.1:0-58964 GCA_040398585.1 Agreia sp. | reverse complement strand
TCAGGGTTCGAGTCCCTGTGGGGGTACTTGCGGCGGTGGTCAGCTCTTGGCTCAGCGTTTGGCGGAGGATGATCTGGCGGCGAACCGCTCGACCCTTTCGCGGGATTCGTCGCTGTTGCCCCTCGCGGCGATGGCCCGGCCCTCGGCAGTCACGCCCTCGTCATAGGTGTGGCCCATGCCCGCCCGCATCAGTCGACGTGTCTCCCCGAGCGCCCGGGCGGGACCGTTCGCGATCATTTGGGCGATCTCAAGTGCATGGGCGGTGACCTGGGCATCGTCAACGACCTCCGCGACCATGCCGAAGGAATGAGCCTCGGTTGCGGTGAGGATCTGATCCAGCACGGTGATTTTCAGAGCACGCGGCAGCCCGATCGCGCTCGGCAGCAAGACCGTCAGGCCGCAGTCCGGTGAGAGGCCGACCCCAGAGTAAGCGGGCCGAAAGGTAGTCGTCGAACCCGCGACGATGATGTCGCCCGATAGGCTCAATCCGACACCGGCGCCGCGCACGGCGCCGCGCACAGCCGTGATCACGACGATCGGCAGAGCGGCCAGGGCGATGAGGCCGCGGTGAATCGTCTGGGCAAGTTCGCTGATCAGTGCACCGCGGTCTACGGCTGCGACCATCTCGATAACGTCGCCGCCCGCACAGAAGTGTGGTCCCTCGCCGTCGATCACGATTGCCCGTACATCCCCCCGATCTGAGAGCGAGTCGACGATTCGCCCGAACTCGACCGCGAGCTGAAGACTGATCGCGTTCAGAGAATCCGGACGGTTCAGGGTGATGTGCGCGACTCCGTCGAAGACATGTAGTCGCACCAGGTCTGCGGTGGTCATCGCGGTCCCATTCTGATGGCTCCGTCGAGACGGATCGTCTCGCCGTTGAGGTATGTGTTGTGAATAACATGCTCCACGAGTTCGGCGTACTCTGCCGGCTGGCCAAGACGTTGGGGGTTGGGAACCTGCGTGGCCAGGGATGCCTGCGAGGCCGCAGGCAGGCCATCCATCATGGGCGTGTGGAACAGGCCTGGGGCGATTGTCATCACGCGGATTCGGTCCCGGGCGAGTTCGCGGGCGATGGGCAGCGTCATCGAGACGATTCCGCCCTTGGAAGCCGCGTAGGCAGGCTGGCCGATCTGGCCTTCGTAGGCGGCGACCGAGGCGGTGTTGATGATTACGCCGCGCTCGTCGCCCAGCAGTTCGGTACGGGCTATTTCGTATGCTGCAAGGCGCAGCACGTTGAAGGTGCCGATGAGATTCACGGCGATGATCTTCTCGAACACCTCGAGCGGGATCGGGCCGTCTTTGCCCAGAACCTTGGCGGGAGCGCCGAGTCCGGCACAGTTCACGAGAATTCTGAGCGGTCCCAGCGCTGCGGCTTTGGTGACGACCGCTTCGGTGCCGCTGGAACTCGTCACATCCGTGGGAAAGAAATGGGCTCGTTCCCCGAGTTCATCGACGAGTGATTGTCCGTTCGCTGCGGGGAGGTCGAGGATCACAACGATCGCACCTTTGGAGTGGAGCATGCGCACGGTGGCCTCGCCCAGGCCGGATGCGCCTCCCGTCACGATTGCGACTGCGCCTTGAATTTGAATGGTGGTCTCCTTTGACTGGCTGAATCCAACCTAATGTCATCGGTAGAGTCTGTCAACGGTTGCGTTGACAATACGGTTTTGCTGTCATAGTCTCGGATGATGAAACCCCAGTCTTCCGCGAATATCCCCGCATCTCAGAAAGTGGCCGTAGTCACGGGGGCAGGCTCAGGCATCGGCTTCGAGACGTGCAGGCAGTTGCGGGCGGCCGGCTGGAATGTCGTCGGCATCGATCTCAATGAGGGTGAGGGGATCCATCGGGCCGATGTGACAGAACTCGACCAGCTCGAGGCGATCGCCGCAGGCCTGGCCGGAGCGCGTGTCGACGCCCTGCTCTGCATCGCCGGAATCTGGTCGCAGCGCGACGATCGTTACACGTCCGTGCCGCTGGACGTCTGGAACCAGACATTCGCGGTGAATGTCACGGGCACGATGCTCACCATGCGCGCGTTCGCACCTCTGCTCGCCGAGGGCTCATCCGTCGTCACGATCGCAAGCATGGCGGCGCTCACTGGTATCCCCAAGCGCGACGCCTATACGGCATCCAAGGGTGCGGTCATCGCCCTCACCCGCGCCTGGGCGGCGGACCTCATTCGGTTGGGCATCAGGGTGAACTGCGTCGCCCCCGGCGTGGTGGAGACCCCGATGACCGCGAGCGTGCGGGGAGAGGATGAGCCGGCGCTGCCGCTCGGGCGCGCGGCGAGCGCGGCCGAGGTCGCCGCCGTGATCACAGCTCTCACGGGCGAGGGTATGGGCTACGTCAGTGGCGCCATCATCCCGATCGACGGCGGCATCACCGCGGCGAACGGTCTCGTGACCCTGGCTCCGCGAGCATCGATCGGCGTGCAGGCCTAGGATCGCCGGGAAGCGTCAACGCTTACGTTGACAAATTGGTCAAGTCTCGCCTAGGTTGAAAAAAGGAATGGGCAACGGAGGCCGAAATGTTCGACAAAGACGTGATCGTGATCGGCGCCGGCTTTGCCGGGATCCGCACGCTGCACACAATGCTCGGCCTCGGGCTTGATGTGCTCGTTCTCGAGACGGGAGACGACGCCGGCGGCGTCTGGTACTGGAACCGGTATCCGGGTGCCCGATGCGACATCCAGAGCTACGACTACTCCTATGGCTTCTCGACAGAGCTCGAGCAGGAGTGGCGATGGAGTGAGCAGTACGCCACGCAACCGGAACTCCTGAAATACGTGGCACACGTCATAGAGCGGTTTGGCCTCCGCGAGCACATCCGGTTCGGCACGACGATGAAGTCGGCCGACTGGAACGACGAGACCAAGCGGTGGACCGTGACGACCGACTCGGGTGGCATCGTGACCGGACGGTACCTAGTTATGGCTACCGGGCAGCTCTCCACGGCGAAACTTCCGAATATCGACGGCATGGATGACTTCGCCGGCGAGACCTATCACACCGGTTCCTGGCCGCACAGTCCGGTCGACTTCGCCGGCAAGCGGGTTGCAATCATCGGCACCGGGTCCTCCGGGGTGCAGCTCATTCCCGTCGTCGCGGTCGAGGCCGAGCGCCTAACGGTGTTTCAGCGCACGCCCACGTTCACCGTTCCCGCCAGCAACGGCCCCGTCACCGACGAAGAGGATGCTCAGGTCAAGGCGAATTACGCCGAACGCCGAGCGATCGTTCGGCGCTCGCCGAGCGGCCTGGGCAATGTTCCCAACCGGCAGTCTGCGCTTGAGGTCAACGCAGAGGAGCGCACCGCCGTATACGAGGAGAAGTACCCGACCGCGGGCTTCGGCTTCGTGCTCTCGTACTATGACCTGCTGCTGAGCCAGGAGGCGAACGACACCGCTGCGGACTTCCTTCGCGAGAAGATCGCCCTTAAAGTGCACGACCCGGCAACAGCAGCGATGCTGACCCCGAACGACTATCCGTTCGGGGCCAAGAGGCCGAGTGTCGACAGCCAGTACTACGAGACGTTCAATCGCGAGAACGTCGAGCTTGTCGACATCCGCTCCACCCCCTTGAAGACGGTCACCGCGACGGGAATCGAGACCACCGAGCGCGAGTTCTCATTCGACATCATCGTGTACGCCACGGGATTCGATGCGCTCACCGGCTCGCTCTTGAAGCCTGAGATCACGGGGCGCGGCGGAGTGACGCTCCGCGAGAAGTGGGCTGCCGGGCCGCGCACGTTCCTCGGCCTCGGAACCTCCGGCTTCCCCAACCTCTTCGTCATCGCAGGCCCGGGCAGCCCCTCCGTGCTGGCAAACGTGCTGCTGGGCATCGAGCAGCACGTCGACTGGCTTGCCGCCATGCTCCGACACGCGGAAAGGGGCGGCCCGGTCACGATCGAGGCCGAACTCGCGGCCGAAGACAACTGGGTCGAGCACGTCAACGAGCGCGCCGGCGAGACGCTGTATCTCAAGGCCGCATCGTGGTATCTGGGCGCGAATGTGCCCGGTAAGCCGCGCGTCTTCATGCCCTACTCCGGCGGGTTCCGCGGCTACGACCGAATCCTCAATGAGATCGCGGCAGACGAGTACCGCGGCTTCGCCATCACGGCGGCCACGCCGGTGATCCTCGAACACGAAGTGCAGGAGACTCGATGACCTCAAAGCTGACCCCCGCGAATCTTCGCCAAGCAGCGCTCGAAGAGCGGTTCCCCGTGTGGCGGGAACAGACGCTGGACGGGATGCTCGCGCAGGCTGCCAACGAGTTTCCCGACCGGGAGTTCGTGGTCACCGACGACGCGCGCTTCAGCTACCGCGAGATAAAAGAGTGGTCCGACCGGATCGCCACCGGCCTCATCGAAGCGGGCATCAAGCCCGGCGAGCACGTCGCCCTCGTCATGGCAAACTTCCCCGACTTCGTCGCCGCCAAGTTCGCGATCGCCCGGGCCGGCGCGGTGGCCGTGCCGATCAACTTCCTGAACCGCCGCGACGAGCTCGGCTACGTGCTCAGGCAGTCGAACTCGGTCGCGCTCATCACTATGGATGCTTTCCGCAGCATGGACTATCTCGCTGCCCTCGACGAACTCGCGCCCGGCTGGGAGCAGAGCGGCGGCGGAGAGGCTCTGCCCGACCTGAGGCTCGTGGTCGTCCTGCCGACCGGCGTTGCCCCCGCTCGGCCGGGAACCACCTCGCTCGCAGACATCGCAGCGTCCACCGGCAATCTCGGTGAGAACACGACCGATCCGTCGAGCGCCGCAGACATTCTTTACACCTCGGGCACGACAGGCAACCCCAAGGGCGTGATCCTCAGCCACGACATGCTGCTTCGAACCGCCTACGGCAGCGCATTCTCGCGGGCATTCGAGGACGGCCGCCGCGTGACCTTCTCGCTGCCCATGTACCACGTCTACGGGTATGTCGAGGGCCTGCTTGCCGTCGCCTTCGTAGGCGGGGCGATCATCCCACAGCTCACGTTCAACGCCCACGAGACCCTCCGCGGAATCGTGGAGCATCGGGCGAGTGACGCCCTCTTCGTGCCGACCATGACGATGAGTGTGCTCGATGCCCTGAGGGAGCGGGATTATGACCTCCGCTGCCTCACCTCGGTCATCTCCTCGGGCGGATACTCGCCGCCCTGGATCTGGCCGCTGATAATGGAACATCTCGCACCCCAGGAGCTGACCACCGGCTACGGGATGAGCGAGACCACGGCGACGACCATGCTGACGGCCGCCGACGACACCTACGAGCACGTCGCCACGACGAACGGTCGACTTCGCCCGGCGGGAAGGGCGAGCGACCCGGCGCTGGATGGCACGCTCGTCGAATACCGGGTCGTCGACCGCGACACCGGTGTGGAGGTTCCGTCAGGGGAGTCCGGTGAGCTCATCGTGCGGGGCCTTGGCGTCACCTCCGGCTATTACAACAAGCCCGAGGAGACTGCCGCGGCGTTCGACTCGGAGGGATGGTTCCACTCGGGCGACCTCGGCATCATCGACAGCGAGGGCTACCTCACGCTCGGCGGTCGGAAGAAGGAGCTCTATCGGTGCGGGGGAGAACTCGTGGTTCCCAAGCAGGTCGAAGACATCCTGCTCGAGCACGAGCTAATCGCGCAGGCTCATGTCGTTCCCATCGCCGACGACCGGATGGGCGAGGTCGGCGTCGCCTGGATCGTCCTGAAGCCCGGCGCCGCCCTCGATTCCGAAGCCGTCGGCACCTTCCTCGCCGAGAGACTGGCCCGGTTCAAGCTGCCCCTCCATGTGTTCTTCCTCGACGCCGGCGACGTTCCGGTGACGCCGAGCGGCCGCCCGCGCAAGTTTCTCCTGTCGGAGCGCGCCGTGGCTCGTATCGCCGCAGAGGTTCTCGCCGCGGGTCTTGTTTCCGACAGAGAAGACGGAGCTTCGGCGTGACGATCACACCTGCCGAAACCACCGGGGTCAATGCCCAGACTGCCGCGCTGCTTGAGGTCTTCGAGAGCCAAGGTGCCAAACCATTCGAGAACATCGGACTGCTGCGCACGCGCCGCGTGATCGGCCTCTCGGTCGGGTTGCAGGGCGATCGCGTCTCGGTGTCAGGGGTCCAAGACCTCCTTGCCGATGGGCCCGACGGCCGAATTCCCGTCAGGATCTATCGTCCAGTGATCGACGCTGGTCGCGGTGTGCTGGTCATCTACCTGCACGGCGGCGGATGGGCAACGGGTTCGGTCGACGTCGCCGATGGCCCGGTGCGGATGCTCGTGGCCGCGACGGGCGCTGTGATCGCGTCGGTCGAGTACCGGTTGGCCCCTGAGACGCCATTCCCCGGGCCTCTCGAAGACTCCTACGCCGCCGTGCAGTGGCTGGCCGCACGGGCAGACAGCCTTGGGATCGACCCCTCTCGCATCGTGATCCTCGGCGACAGCGCAGGCGCGAACCTCGCGGCGGCGACCGCTCTTCTCACGAGGGAACGCGGCGGCCATCCGATCGCCCACCAGGTGCTGCTCTACCCATGCCTCTTCCCGGCTAAATCGAGCCCGTTCGACTCCTATCGCGAGAACGCGGTCGGCTACTCGATGACTGCGGCGACCATGCAGTGGTTCTGGAGCCTGTACCTCCGGCAGGAGTCTGACGGGGAGAACCCGCTCGCCGCACCGCTGAGGGCAGTCGATCTCGGCGGCCTGCCGTCTGCGACCCTGGTGACCGCCGAATTCGACCCGTTGCGCGACGAGGGCCGGGAGTATGCAGCCCGCCTCTCGGCTGCCGGTGTCGATACCGAACTGCTCGAATACGCGGGCACGATCCACGGGTTCTTCTGGATGGCCGGTCACTTAGAACAGGCCGGCCACGTGGCATCCGCCATCGGTGCGGCCCTTGACCGGCGCTTCCCGCTATCACCGGGAGTTTTGCCCTAAATCATCAACGCTTGCGTTGACAGATTCACCGACACATTGCTAAGTTGCAGAGAACGAAGAGAGGCAATCGCCATGGACATTGACGTCGCACAGCTGGTTCTGCCGGGAGGCGCCCCCCATCCCGATGGGCTGGTAAAAGCAGATGCCCCTGTGGGGTTCCAACTCGCAGGGCTCAAGAAGCGCGCTGCCGTGCAGTTGATGGCTTCGCGGGTCTGGGGCCGGTTCAACCCCAACCACTGGGATCCAGTCTTCGCCCATGAGACGGGCCTCAGCGCTCCGATCCAGACCGGCGAGATGTCCAGCGCCTACATCGCGGAGATGTGCGTCTACAACTTCGGCCGGTTCTTTTTCGCCGGCGCCCAGGTGAACTGCAAGTACATCTCCTCCATCGCCGCCGGCGAGGTCGTCACCACGCACGGGGTCATCCGCGAGGCGCTTCAGATCGAGCACGGAACGAGATTCACCGTGGACGTCTGGGTCGACAACGATTCCGGAGACAAGAAGACCGTGGGCGTCGTGACCGTCGACGTCACCCCTGAAGGAGCCTCGAAGTGACCGAGAACAAGCTGGATGCGGCCGGACCCGCCACCGATTCCCTTCGGCCTATGACCGAGCTCCAGCGGCAACAGGTTCGTTCGTTTGTCACGAGCCTTGACGAGGAGAGCGAGACCTACTGGGACATGGTCGAGATCGGCGACGTGCTGCAACGCACACTCACGATTTCGCCGGAGCTTGTGATCCTGTACGCAGACGGCGTCGAGGACTTCACCCCCTGGTACGAGGGCTGGAAGATGAACACCTGGCAGATCGAGGGCGCCTCGCCCTTCGGCGCGGCAATCGTGCCGCCGATGATGATGTCGCATTTCATCCTTTCGGTAATGTTCGATCACACGAAGCCGTTCGCGGCCGGCTCGATTCATACCTCGCATGAGTCCACGATTCACGGTCCCATCGAGGTCGGCGCGACTGTCTCGATCCGCAGCGAGGCCGTGGGCAAGTTCGTCAAGCGCGGCAGGCGTTACCTGGGTCATCGTGTCACGGTGACCGATGTCGAGAGCGGCGAACTGTACCTGACCGAAACCCGCGAAATTCTCTCGCGCTAGCGCGGGAAACCCTTGGAGTCCAGCGTGCCGTTTCGAAAGAGTGTCCCCGTGATCGAGGGCTTGCTGGACATTGCGGGCGAGGTGGGGCTTCTGGCCTCCGTGTGTATCACCTGTGACACGATCTATCTTCCGCAGACGTCGCGCTGCCACGATCCGCTGTGCCTGGGAGTCGAGGTCGAGACCTGTCTCGTGGGGCGTACGGGCGTGCTTCTCAGCTGGACCCGGCAGGTCTATCAGCCACCGGCACCCTTTCGAATGGACAACTGGTCGCCCCACCTCATCGGGCTCATCGAGATCGAGAGCGGGCTGCAGGTGATGGGTATGCTGGCGACCGACGACGAGGCGGCGCTGGCCTACCTGGGTGCCATGGTGCTCACCACGCGCTCGCTGTATCTGAACGACGATGGCGACGACGTCGTGACCTACGCCTTTGCCCCCGCGCCGGCATCCGCATCTGCACTTCACGGCGCAGCGCTGTGAGCGGCGGCGTGTATGTCGCAGGGGCTGCGGCTCACGAGTGGGCCCGCTGGCCCGATAAAAGCTCCCTGGACATGGCTGAAGACGTGTTCACCCGTGCCCTGGAAGATGCGGGCGTTCCACTGGCGGATGTCGGTGCGGTGGTGTCCGCGTCGTCGCGCTTCGAGGGCGGCCTGGGCTGGGGACTCCACGCAAACGAACTGCTTCAGCAGGTAGGCGAGACCGGGGCGACCGCGATAAATGTCGGCGGCGGCTGTGCGGCCGGTGGCATCGCCATCGGTACTGCGGCGGCCCTGATAGCGTCGGGCCAGTACGACGTCGTCGTGGCCGTTGGCGCCGAGAAGATGCCGATGGGCTTCATTCCTCGGCCACCGGGAGCTGCGGACAGCCTCAGCGACACGGACTTTCTGCGCTGGATAGCGATCGGCGCCTCCAACCCCGCCTACTGGGCGCTCGAAGCCAGGCGCCGGATGCATGAGTATTCAACGACCGAAGAGAGATTTGCCCAGGCCGTCACGCTGATGCGCCGCAACGGTGTCGAGAACCCTCGAGCCAGGTTCCGGTCAGAGCCGACTCCCGACGAGGTTCTCGGCTCCAAGATGGTCACCGATCCGTTGCGCCTCCTTGAGATCTGCGCGGTGAGTGACGGCGCCGCCGCGGTCGTGCTGGTCTCTGCGGCGTACGCGAGGCACCTGAACGTGCCGTTGGTCGAGGTCGCGGGTGCCGCCATGACCACCGGAACCTTCGGTGACCGCTCGGTGCGCATCCCGACGATCTCGCAGAATTCCCGGCCGAACGGTACACCGACGAGCGAGGTTCGCGGCGCGGTCGATCGTGCCTTGAGTCTTGCCGGGGTCGACCGGGCAGACGTCGACATCCTCGAGTTCGCAGACAACAGTGCGTGGCACATCCTTGCCTGGCCCGAGCAGCTCGGCTATCTGGCGCCAGGGGAAGCAGACGCCATGATCGAAGCCGGCATCCTCGGCAATGGGCGAACAGTCTTCAATCCCAGCGGCGGCTTTCTCTCCTACGGTGAGGCGACGACGGCGCAGGGCGTGCTTCAGGTCTGCGACCTTGTCTGGCAGTTGCGTGGCACCGCCGGCCCGCTTCAGGTCGAGGGCGCCAGGCTGGCGCAGACGGCGGTACTCGGCCTTGGCTCGAACGGCGCGTCGATCGTGTTGCGATCCGTCGACTGATCAGGGTATGGACGAGATGAAAACCAATTCGTCGGACGCGGAGAGCGGCATCAGCCGCCGGAGGGCCGCCGCGCTGGGGTCAAAGAACAGGGTGTACGCCGATCGTCGTGCCGAGATCATCATCGCCGCCACCGAGCTCTTCCGCAGGAATGGTTTTCAGGGCACCAGTCTGGCGATGATAGCCGAGGCGATCCAGACCGACCGGGCGAGCCTGTAATACTACTTCAGCAGCAAGGAAGAGGTCTTCGACGTCATCGTCACGGATGTCGTCGAACAGAATCTGGCGATCGCCGAGGGCATCCGGGATTCCGATGTCACCGCCGTCGCGAAGCTTCATCTGGTCACGACGCAGTTGATGTCGTCCTACGCCGAGCACTTTCCCTTTCTCTACATCTACCTGCAGGAGAACATGGCGCATGTTCCAGTCAAGAGACAGGCTTGGGCAGACAGGATGCGGGCGTTGAATCGTCGGTACGAGCGGGCGATCGGCGAGATGATCCAGCAGGGTCTTGACGAGGGAACGATCAAGGCCGTGGCCCCCGCCTGGGTCATCGCAAACGGCCTGATGGGCATGATCAGCTGGACCAACCGCTGGTTCAATCCGAACACCAGCTCCGTGAGTGCGGCCGAGATCGGCGAGGCGTACTCGGAGATTCTGCTTTCCGGCATCGTCACGGCATAAAGAAGCCGGAGCCCCAGCATCCGATGATCTCGGTTGCTGAAGCTCCGGCTTTCTACGTTCGGTAGTATCTAAGCCTTGAGGATGTCGGCGCTCGTGAAGATCGACTTGTACTCGAGGTAGGCGTTCAGCGCCTCGGGGCCGAGCTCGCGGCCCAGGCCGCTGTCTTTCATGCCGCCGAAGGGGGAGCCGAGGTCGACGACGTAGTAGTTGACGCCGATCGTTCCGGTACGCACCCGGCGGGCCAGGTCTATTCCGCGCTGCTCGTCCTTCGTCCAGACGGAACCGCCGAGGCCGTAGTTGCTGTCGTTGGCAATACGCACTGCGTCATCGTCGTCGTCGAATGGGATGACCGCCATGACCGGGCCGAAGACCTCTTCGCGGGCGAGCGCGTCTGAGTTCTTGACGTCGGCGAACACGGTCGGCTCGACGAACCAGCCACGGCTCTGGTCGGTAGACCGATTGCCGCCGAAGACGAGGCGGGCGCCGCTCTGCTTGGCGCGGTCGATGTGGCCCATGACGCGGCCGAGGTGTTCCTCGCTGGCCATCGGGCCGAGCGTCACGGAGGTGTCGAGCGGGTTGCCGACGACCATGTCGCGAGCGAAGCCGGCGACCGCGTCGACGACCTCGTTGTAGCGCGAGCGGGGCGCAAGGATGCGGGTCTGGTTCGTGCAGGTCTGACCGTTGTTCATGAACGACGCCATGCCGAGTCCGCCGACGAACGTGTCGATGTCGCCGTCTTCGAGGAAGACCGCCGCCGACTTGCCACCGAGCTCAAGGCTGACGCGGCGCAGCAGCCGGCCGCACTCGGCACCGATCGCGCGACCGGTGGCGGTGGAACCGGTGAACGCGATCTTGTCGACGTTCGGGTGCGAGACGAGCGCTTCGCCGGCTTCGCGGCCGCCGAGCACGATGTTCAGGACGCCCGCCGGGAGGCCCGCCTCGATGGCGGCATCGGCGAGGATGTAGGAGTCGAGGGCGGTCTCGGGACTCGGCTTCAAGACCACCGTGCACCCGGCGGCGAGCGCCGGGGCTATCTTCATGATGGCGAGAGTCAGCGGGTAGTTCCACGCCGTGATCGCGCCGACGACGCCGACGGGTTCGCGGCGCACGATGGTCGCACCCATCAGGCTTGGCCGGATCTCCTCGAGCGCCAGCGTCTTGATGATCTCGGCATACATCGCAAGGATGCCGCCGGGGGCAGCGCCATTGAATCCGAGCGACAGGCCGATCGGCATGCCGTTCTCCTGGCTGACGAGCTTGCTGGTGCCTTCGGATCGGGCGTTCAGGGCCTCGGCGAACCTGTGCATTACCGCGGCGCGCTCGTCGGCGGTTGTGCGGCCCCAGGGGCCGTTGTCGAGGGCCTCTCGTGCGGCGCGCACGGCGGCGTCGATGTCGGCGGCGTTGCCAAGAGCTGCGGTACCGAGGGGAACGCCGGTGGCGGCCTCGAGAGAGAGCATCGTCTCGGAGCTATTGGGCGTGACCCACTCGCCCCCGATGAAAAAGCGAACCCGGTCGAGGCCGGTGGTGGACAGGGTGTCGGTCATGATGCCTCCATTGGCAGCTTGCGCACATTTCGCATGTCGGTTTTCGTGGTGACTCCATGACCGAGCGGTGCGTTAGCTAAAGATTGCCAGCCGTTTTCAACTCTGTCAACACCTTCGTTGATATTCACGACGAAAGTTCATTTATGGGCGCATGAGTCCACCTCTGGCCGGCCTCTATCAGTGGGCGATGCCCTGATTGCGCTGCGGCGCTATGCTGGAGGCGACGCGGGGTGCCTGCCGGTTGTTTCGGTGTGGCTGAGAACAAACCCGTTGAACCTGCCTAGCTCCTACTAGCGAAGGGACGTCACTCTCGTGGCCTCATCCTCGTCCACCGCCACTTCCGAGGTGGCCTCCATCGATGCCACCGCCCGCAGTGATGCCCCGACCGCGCTCACGGTTGCCGCCTTCGTCGGGTTGGAAGTAGCTCGCGCTGCCAAGGATGGCGAGCCCTCGTGAGGCCGCCCGTCGCCCTGTCGATCGCGGGCAGCGACCCGAGCGGGGGGGCCGGCATCCAGGCGGATCTGAAGACCTTCAGCGCGCTGGGCGCATACGGCACCTCGGTGCTCACCGCCCTGACCGCCCAGAACACGCTCGGCGTCACCGGCGTGAATGTCGTTCCGACCGCCTTCGTGACGCAGCAGCTCGATACCCTCGTCGCCGACGTGCGCATCGACGCCGTGAAGATAGGCATGCTAGCGACCGCCGAGACAGCGGATGCCGTGGCCGACTTCCTGAAGCGCAACACGTTCGCCTTCGTCGTACTCGACCCCGTCATGGTTGCCACGAGCGGTGACCCGCTGCTGGCCGCGGATGCTGTGGACGCTATCCGCAGGCTCGTGCCGCTGGCATCCGTCATCACTCCGAATCTCGCCGAGGCCGCAGCGCTGCTCGACGGTCCGATGGCCGTGACCGTTGCCGAGATGCACTCACAGGCCGATGCGCTGCTCGCGGGTGGGGCCCAGCGGGTACTACTGAAGGGCGGCCATCTGCCGAACTCTGGCCTCGCCATCGACGTCTTCGCCGCGCTCGACGGACACCATGAGGTCTCCGGTGCCTGGATCGACACCGTGAACACACACGGCACCGGCTGCAGCCTGTCCTCGGCGCTCGCGGCACTGCGGCCGCGCCGAGAGTCCTGGCTTGAGGCCATCGAAGACGCCAAGATCTGGCTGACCGGGTCCCTCGCCGCCGCCGACGAACTCGAGATCGGCCAAGGTCACGGCCCCGTGCACCATTTTCATCGAACCTGGGGGAGCGAATGACCGAGCCCGTGCACGACACCTACAGCGCCGAACTGTGGCACGCCACCCGGCACATCCGCTCGGGGATCGATCAGCTGCCCTTTCTGGTGGCGCTTCAGGACGGCAGCCTGGAGCGGCACCGCTTCACGTATTACATGCAGCAGGATGCTGCCTACCTGGCCAAATATGCTGTCGCACTCGAGGCGGCCGCCGAGCTTGCGGGCCTCGCCGAATCTCCTGCAGACGCGGAGTTCTGGGCCGCCAGCGCGATCGGTGCTCTCGTCGTGGAGCGCGAGCTGCACGCCGCCCGCGTCGCCGACTTCGATGCGGTCATCGCCTCACCGACCTGCACTGCCTACACGTCCTTCCTCCTGTCGCTCGTGTCGGGCGGGGGATCGTACGAGTCGCTGGTCGCGGGGCTCCTGCCGTGCTTCTGGATCTATGAGGATGTCGGACGTCGCCTCCTCGAGCGCGTCGCCGCCGATCTCGTCGATCACCCCTACGCCGACTGGATCGGCACCTATGCCGACCCGGAATTCGCCGCATCCTCGGCCCGGGCGCGCGCGATCTTCGACACTCTGGCTGAGGCCGCGACTCCGGCCGTCCGCACCGAAATGCAGCACGCATTCACGACCGCGAGCCGCTACGAGTGGATGTTCTGGGACGCCGCCTGGCGCACGGAGTCCTGGCCGATCTGACCCGCGACACCCCTCAAGCCGCGACACGGGATGCGCTAGGGGAGCAGGAGCGGCAGGAGAGCGACGAGGGCAGCCACCGCGGTGGTTGTCAGGGTGAGGAGGGTGTCGGCGGTGGCCCACGGGGCTGGGCGCGCCCAGGTGCGGCGGCGACCGTCGGTGCGGGTCGCGGAGAAGCCGCGCGCCTCCATGGCCACGGCCATCCGCCCGGCCTTCAGCAGCGACTGCACAAGCAGGGCGAACGTCAGGGAGCCAAGCTGGGCGGCGCGGGCCAGCGGTTTGCGGCCGGAGTCGAGGCCCCGGATGCGCCGGGACGCCTGCAGCTGATGCCACTGCCCAGAGAGATTCTCGAACTGCTGGAGGGCGGCGGTGCCGGCAACGACCGGGCGGCCCGGCAGCCGAAGCCGCTGGGCCAGGTGATCGCCGAGGGCCGACGGGTCGATCATGCTGGCCAGCAGCACCCCGGGCAGCACGAAGAACGCGATGCGGAGCCCGGCGGTGGCCCCCGTGACGGGACTCTGATCGACGCTCAACAGCCAGGTCGAGAAGGCGATGGATGCGACGGCGAGCAGCCCCGGGGCGAGTCGCCGAAGCGGAACCCTGTGCCAGCCCAGGATCAGCGGGGCGAGGAGGAGTTCGATTCCCACGGCGATAGCGGCCTGGCTGAGATCCCGAATGAACAGCGCCCCGATGAGCAGGAGAAGTCCGGCGGCGAGCAGTGACAGCGGACCGCAGTTCTCGGCCAGACCTCGGCGAGGCCACCGGCGAGCGGGGGTGGGCGTCACGGCCGCAACGGCGACGCGCTCGACAGCTCCGCCCAGCGGCGCGGGGGCGGGCCCGAGGGTGATGACGCTGTCGGCGAGCTCGACGAGCAGGGGGTCGTGGGTTGCCACGACGACGGCCATGCCGGCATCCCGAGCGGCGAGAATCACGCCGGCGACGGCAGCCCAGGTCGACCGGTCCTGGCCGACGGTCGGCTCGTCGAGCACGAGGATGGTCGGGCCGTGCGCGATGGCCGCGGCGAGGGCGAGCCTGCGGGTCTCCCCGCCCGAGAGCTCGTGAGGATCGTTGCCGGCGACGGAGTCCAGACCCAGAACCGTGAGCAGCCCGTGGGCCCGGCCCGATGCGGCGGAGGCCTCGATGCCCAGCCGCCCGCTCGTCAGAAGCACATCCTGAAGCACGGTGCGGCCGACAATCGCGAGCTCGGCCTGTTGGGGCACCCAGCCGATGCGGCGGGCGAGCTCGGTGCCGCGCCAACGCATCGGGTTGCTCTCGGTGCCTGCCCGCATCGATTCCGCAGCCAGGACGGCTCCGGAGGAGGGAGCCGAGAGCCCGGCGAGAATGGCCGTGAGGCTTGATTTGCCGGCGCCGCTCGGGCCCACGACGGCGGTGATCTCCCCGGAACGCAGCTCGAACGAGAGTGCACTGAAGATGGCACGGGGTGCGGAACCACCGTCTTCTGCCGGGCTCGCCGATGCACCCAAACGAGCCCGGTGAACTCGCTTAAGTGTGATCGATGTGGCCGTCAGCAGCACGGCACCTGCAGCCGGAGGAATCAGCGAGGCAACGCATAGCCCGCTCGGAATGTTCAGCGGTACCGGCGTCGGCGCGCCGGGAACCCAGACTCCCTGCCCTGCCAGCTCCGCCGAGTGTGCGGCCAGAGTCGCCCCGGCGGGACCGTCGGCAACGATACCCCCGTCGCGGGCGAGCACGACAACGCGATCGACGAGGGCAAGCCAGGCGTCGACCTGATGCTCGACGACGATGACGGTCGCCCCGGTCGAACGGATCACCGCCCAAACTGCATCGCGCACCGTCGCGGCGGCCACCGGGTCAAGCATCGATGTCGGTTCATCGAGCAGCAGCAGCCCCGGGCGCATCACAAGCACGCCGGCCAGCGCGAGTCGCTGTGCCTCGCCGCCCGAGACCTCATGCACCGGATGCTGGATGCCGTAGGGAAACGACACCGATTCGAGGGCGGCGTGTACCGCTGCCCAGATCGAAGTGGGAGCCGTGCCGAGGTTCTCGAGCCCGAAGGCGACGTCTCGACCGACCACGCCGGCGACAGTCGCATCCGTGGGGTCCTGCACAAGGAGCCCCGCGTTGGTCTCACCGGGGCCCGCCGTGATGCCGTCGATAAGGATGGCGCCCGAGCGCTCTCCCGATTCCGTGGTCTCGAGTACGCCGGCTAGGGCGCGCAGCAGGGTCGACTTTCCCGAGCCGCTCGGGCCGGCCAGCAGTACGCGTTCGCCCGGCTCGACGTCGAGGTTCAGTCCGCTGAAGATGGGCTCGCGGCGGCCGAAGGGTCGCCACGAGTAGTCCCTGATCTGGATGCCCGCGCCCGACTGGGTGGCGGGCATCCGCTGCTGGGTCTCGGCGTTGATCGTGTCGTCGGTCACGGTGGTGCTATCGCTTCGCCGCGACCTCGCGCTGTTCGACACCGGCGGGGAACGCGTTCAGCGCGCCGGCCCGGGCGAGTGCTCGCACCAGTGCCCAGCCGCCGAGACCCGCGATCAGGCCGCCAGAGACGATGCCGCTGACCAGGTAGACGAGCTTCCAGCTGAGGGAGTAGTCGGCAACGTAGGCCCACCACTCGTAGCCGACGATTTCCAGCACGGCCCCGAGCATGCCGCCGAGGACCGCAACCCAGACGCCGAACCGGCGCCACAGAAAGAGGGCAAGAACGATCTCGATGCCGAGGGCCTGAAGGCCGGCGGAGAGCAGCACCGCGATTCCCCATTGGTTGCCGAGGAAGAGCTCCACGTTCGCGGCGATCAGCTCGGTCAGAAGGGCTGCCCCGGGCCGGCGGATGATCAGGGCTCCGACGACGGCCGGGATGATCCAGACGCCGAGGGCCAGCTCGCCCAGCGGGGGGAATCCCGCGGTCGCAATGCTCACACCGGGATAGATAAAGGTGTCAAATCCCCAGAAGATCACCCCGAAGGCCACGGCGATCATGGCGGCAGTGATCAAGTCGACACCGCGCCACCTCGTGAGCCGACCGGTGGCGCTGAGGTTCGTTATGTCATTGTTCATTAGTGTTTCCGTTCCCGTTTCATCAGACCGATGGCACGGGGGAGTGATAAATTACTCACTTGAGATTCCCGACTCCCTTCGCCGGTATTAGCCGGAGCAGGTTCGAGGGTCTGCGGCGAACCGCACTCTCAGCGCTATGGGCGCTCCCCTGTCGTTACGACACATCCTATACTGACGACCGAGTCGGACTTTACTTGTGAAACGGTTTAAGCGGCGATAGTGTAGACAGTGTGGATAGTGTGGTAGGAGTTGGCATTGCCTGCTCAAGAGTGAAGGGGGCGGATCGCGCCAATGACACAATTCGACGGGAGAGCCACTCGGCGTGACCCGGCGCGGGCTCAAGCAGACATTCTTCAGGCGGCCACGGCGGAGTTCGTGCAGAACGGCTTTGCGGGGGCTCGTATCGATGAGATCGCTGCCCGAACCCACACCACCAAGCGCATGATCTACTACTACTTTGAATCCAAAGAGGCGCTCTTCACCAGTGTGATGGACAGTACCTTTACCGGGTTTTGGAGAAGCGAGAGCCGCCTCGATCTAACGGGCCTCGACCCCGTCGAAGCAATGCGCCATTTTGCAGAAGACCGCTTCGACGTCTACTTCGAGAGCAGCGATTTCGTGAGACTGCTGGCCATGGAAGACAGGCGGGCGGCGAGCCATTTCGCCTCCCGAGCGGCTCAGCGGGTGCGCGACAGCCTGTCGGTCGACATTGTTTCTGAGATTCTCGCCAGGGGTGTCAGCCAAGGTCTTTTCCGCGCTGACATCGATGCCATCGATGTGCGCATGCTCGTGGTCTCGTATGCAAGCTTTCGAAGCGTCTTTCGTTGCAGCGTCGAGACCGTTTACGGTCGGGACATGCTGAAAGAAGACACAAAGGTCTTCTATCGACGGCTCGCGGGAGACTTGCTCGTGGCGACCCTGACATCGGGTAGTGCGGGCTCGACGACCACCGCTGGTTAGTATAAAACTTGCCAAGTGACAACCTCGTTATTGGTTCGGGGAGTGTCCTCATAACTTGACAGGGAGTATCGTCCATGAAGCAAGGTGGTTTTGGCATCAATCGGCGGGACCCTGAGGGAGTCAAAGCAGATATTCTCCGAGTGGCCACCATGGTGTTCGTCCAACACGGTTTTGCCGGGGCGAGAATCGACGAGATAGCGCGGCAGACCCAGGCGACCAAGAGAATGATCTACTACTATTTTGAGTCGAAGGAGGGGCTCTTTCGTGCGGTCATCAGTGAGGCATTCCGGCAATTTTGGTCCGAAGAACAACATTTAGAAGTCCCACTGAATGATCCTGTTGCCGCGCTTCGGATTTGGTCGGAGTTCAGGTTCAATCTCCACACGCTGCATGGAGATTTGTTTCGCCTGTGTGCGACCGAAGATCGGCGACTGGCTAATTTTATAAATCCATTGGCTTCAGTTCCCGAAACTGTCAGGTCAGGAAATGATCTTTTTGGCCAAATTCTGCAGCGTGGGGTCGAAACCAAGGTATTTCGCGGCGACATAGACGCTCTTGAGGCAGGGTTGCTCATCGCGTCATACTCGTCATTTCACAGTATTTTTCGCGGGACCGTTTTGACCATTTACTCCGTTGACCTGCTAGACAGTGACCGACTCGAACACGCCCGCGTGATAGCGGGCGACATGATGGTTGCAACGTTGACAGCCGGTGCTGACTCCCCGTGCACAGGACGATGATCTTCGTGGCTGGTAGCGAAAAAATCGCACGACGTGACCCCGAGCGAGTCAGAAAAGACATTTTGCGCATTGCGATGGAGCAGTTCGTGGAGCACGGTTTTGGTGGTGCTCGCGTTGACGAAATAGCACGTCAGACCCGAACGACCAAGCGCATGATCTATTACTATTACGAATCAAAAGATTCATTGTTCAGGGCGGTACTGAACCAGGCTTTTCAAAAATATCGAAACCGGGAACGGGATATAAAACACGCGACAAGCAACCCCGTTGAAGCAATTCGGATTTGGGCGGAGCTGAGATTCGAAAATTATTGTTTCAATTCGGAGTTGTTTCGTATTTGCGCGAAGGAGGATAGTCACGCCGCCGACTACATGCAGTCGTCTGATTTTGATGACGGCTCGACCATCGCAGGACTAAGCGTCCTCACTCAAATACTTCGCTCTGGCATGGCCCAGGGGCTGTTTCGCACCGACCTCGATGTCCTGGACGTACGAATCACCAGTTCCTCGTATGCATCTTTCCACAGTGTATTTCGCGGCACCTTTCAGACCCTCTACTCCCGCGACATGATGGATCCCGGCGGTTTGGAGCGCGACCGCCGGCTGGCCGGCGACATCATGGTCGCGACCCTGACGACTTTTCCACCGGTGAGGCCCGAACCGCCTCTGATCGAACGCTAGAGCTTCGACCCCGATGCCACGATCAGTACCGCCCCAGACGTTCCCTCGACCGAATCGGGCGCACTATCGGGAAGTCGAAAGGTGAAGCGCAGGTGATCTGCGCCGGCTGCTGTTCGAACCGGTGAGTCGCTTAGAGTGAAGCTCGCCTGAAGCGGGCGGTCTGGGCTGATCGACGTGAGCGCCCCAGAGCAGGTGAACGCAGCGCCGGATGCTACCCACGGCACCGAGCACCGGTCGATGGCGAGCTGAATACCGTCTGATGACGAGCCCGCGCCTGTTCCAGTGATGGCAAGTTGCACTTGGCTGATGCCGACTGACCCGGTATTGGCGAGGTCTGCGATGCGCTGCACGGAATCGGTGGGCATCAAGGGACCCACGGCAAGCGT
Organism: Agreia sp.; assembly: GCA_040398585.1. Taxonomy (GTDB): domain Bacteria; phylum Actinomycetota; class Actinomycetes; order Actinomycetales; family Microbacteriaceae; genus Agreia. The sequence goes on along the minus strand of JBBATW010000018.1, from coordinate 39,328 downwards.
GAGGTTCGAGCCGGCGGCTGCGGTGTCGTCCCAGTTCAGCTTGATCGTACCGCCTACTGTGATGCTCATAGCAGCGGTCGAACTCGAGGTGAAGTAACCATAGGCGCCCGTGAAAACCCCACCGCAGGCGCAGAGGGCCAGCAGGCTCACTAGGCTCAGTGGAATAAGCGTTCGGGCCATGACGTGCTTCGTGTTTGATCGGATTCGCGGTCTCATACCGTCACGGGTTCGGCGGGTTCCGAAGATTCTGCCGAGGGGCGCCGCCAGATGATGACAAGAATCCAGCCGATGAGGGCGGCGCCGCCGACGCCGAATCCCCAGAATCGAATTGAGGGAGTCTCGAACCATATTGCAGGCTGGCCGAGGTAGGGGAGTGACCGGTCGAGGCGCCAGATGCTGGCATCTGCGACGGTCAAAGTCCAAGGATCTGCCTGGGGATTGTTATCACCCTTGGTGCTGGCAATCAGCTGGTTAGGGACCCAATTGGTGAAGTTAGCCGCCTCGTCGGCACCATAGATGTGAATAACGCGATGGATTACCCGGATGGTTGGGTGATCGGGATCGGTGAACACGATCACGTCGCCGACCCTGATGTCGTCCCGAGAAACGGGCAGGGTGAGCGCCAGAGAGCCGACAGCCAACCCCGGCGCCATCGAGTTCGACATCACCGGCACGAGTCGTGCGGTGTTCGTGACTGAAAGGCCGTAGACGGTGACGGCAGCCAAGATGAACAGCACGGCGCCGATGCCGCCGATAAGACGGATGCTCACGCGGGCGATACGAAACGCGGAAGGCACCGCACGCGAACGGATTGCGTGTCGCATGCGATGCCTCCTTCGTGTTTAGTCGTGGTGCTGAATGCTCCGGCTCGGAACCGGAATCGGGCCTACGGGGCGGTAGTGACGCCGCTTCGCTGGACTGCGGACGCGTTGAAGACGAGCGGAAGGCTCGCACCTTCGAAGCTGTTGTTCGCCGTCCACGGCAGCGTGATCGAGATCATCGAGTACAAGGTGACGGAGCCGCTTACCGCGGTGAACGGTGTCTGTGCGGTGGCGCTGGCAGTGCTATCGAAATCGTGGGGGGAGAGTGTCAACGGGCTCGTGATCTTGATGTCAGACAGAAGCGATGTACCGCCACCGCCGGTGGATGAGGTCGTGCCGGGGCAGGTGTAAATAGTGCTGGGAGAGACCTTTTTCCACGATTCGGTGCAGGTCTGCAGAGTGTAAGTCAACGCACTGGTGCCAGCCACTGCGCCCAGGTTGAAGGTTCCGTCGGGGTAGGCGGTCGTCGAAACGTTCGAAGTGACGCTTCCGGTATAGAGCGAGCTACCGCTCAAATCGTAGAATCCGCTCGTGCCAGAGGCCGCAGGGTTGGTGCCGGTGATCTCGGTGCCCGGAGCGGCCGAGAATTTGATGCCGCTGACTGCGTTTCCTGTGGTTGCGCTCTGTGGGAAGCTGACCGTCAGCAGTTGCTGAACGGTGTCGCCGGGTGCCATGCCCTTGAGGTCGATGTTGCTGTTGCTCATAGAAATGTTTACCGAGCCAGCGTTGATCGTCGCGTTCGCGGTGGCCGAGGAGGTCCAGACAGCAAATGCGCCCGAGCCGACGATCGCGGCGGCACCGAGGAGGATTCCACCGGTGGCGGCGATCTTCATCCAGGGGGCAAGAGCCTTCTTGTTGCTGGTGAGAATACTCATGGTGTGTTCCTTTTTATTTTGGCCCGGTGCTCCGGGTGAGATCTTCCGCCGGCGGTGCCGGTGGAAAGTGTGTGGGTTTTGACGCTCAACACCCGGCCGCATTGACGGCTGCCGGCTGTTCAGAGATCGGCGAGGGTGGGGAGAAAACTCCCGACCAGCGGTTATTGTCGGGGCGAACCTGCCACTGGTAGGCGTTCCCCTCGCCAAGCTGGTCGTCGACGTAGGTCGTGGCCGATGCGGACAGACTTGACAGGGCAATCCACGGCCCGGGCGTGTTGCCGGCGAGCCTGCGCGACAGAGCCCACGAGGTTGTGCCGGCCAGTGGCTGCCACGAGAGTGTCGTTGACACCCTGCCTGCTGTGCAGATTCCGGCAGCCGCCGTCACCGTTGTGGAGCCCTGCCACGAGCCAACGGAAATCGTCGTTCCCGTTGAACTCGAAGCGACGTAGCCTGAGGAGGCCAGCGCCGGCGCGTCGACAAAGACCGTGATGTTACCCGTTGAAGTGCTGCCGCTACTGTCGGCCACGGTGTAGCTCGCACTCACGGAGCCGGTGAACCCCGTCGTCGGCGGCGTGTACACACACGACACTGTTGAACAGGCAAGATCACCCTCGCCGGCCGGGAGGGCGGTGCTGGCCGCAATGGCAAGCGTGCCCGAAGAAAGGGTGGTGTCATTTGCGGTGGGATCGAAGGCCACAGCCTCGCCTCCCGTTGTCGCCACGACCCGATCGTCCCGGGCGATGGGAGCGGCAGCGACTGGTGTCACTGTGACGGTGACCCGCACGTTCCAGGAGCGGGTGTCTTGAGAAAGGGTGTAGTCGAAAAAGTCGGTGCCGACAAAGAGCCCGGCCGGCTGGTAGGTGCACAGCCCGCGGTCAGGGCCTGAGTCAACACAGGCGACACTGCCATTGACGGCGGATGACGGCACCGGTCCGGTGGCGCCGCCTAAGAGGCGACGCTTGGTTCCCAGCGTGGCCCGCGAGAAGGTGCCACCGACCTCGGCCCCGGCGTCGTTCGTCAGAACATTGATCGAGACAGCGGTGCCTTCCGGGGTGGTAACGCTGTCGGTGACCGGCGTGGGATACACGATGAGCGTCACGCTGGAGGAGGCTGAGACAGCGCCGAAACCTGCCGGGGTGCCAACGACAGTCGCGGCAGAGGTGAGGTGACGTCGGGCGGCGTCCGAGAGAGTGGGGGCGTACGTGGTTGTCGCCACGACGCTCTGGCCGGCGGGCAGTACGCGAGCGTCGTCGGGCCAGGCGATCGTGGTCACAGCGCTTGCGGGCAGTCCGGTGTCCAGCGACAGGGCAAGGCCGACGTTGCCGCGGTTGCGGATCACGTTCGTGAACCCAACCGGATCGCCGGCTTCGACATCGATCGACGGCGCGACACTCGAGGTGATCGAGATGTCTGGCACGGGAAGCAGCTCGGTGCTGTCCAGCGTCACAGCACCGTTCATGGTGAGGGCTCGTCCCTGCAAAACCGTTCCGGCTCCGGCGGTGATCGCGGCATTTCCGAGGATGGTGCCGGTGAACGAGGAGGAGGCCCCGGTGGTGACAGCCGCCACGGTTTGCCAATAGACGCGGGATGCTTGGGCACCGTTGACAAGAATCATCTTTATGCCGGCCGTGGTATTGACCGCGGCCCCCACCTGAAAGATGAAGACTGCGTTTGGGTCGCCGAGCGCGTCGAAGGTGACGTCTTTGGTCACCGCGAGCGCGGCATCCGAGTGGTAGATGCCGGGCCTGATGGTGAGGCCGCCGAGGTCGCCGGAGACCGTTGCCGTGGGTATCAGTTTCGAGATGGCGTTGTAGGCGGTGGCGAGATCCTCCTGCGCCTGCGAGGCGCTGTCGCCGTTGGAGCTGCCCGTAGCACCTGCGGCGGAACCGCCCGGAGTGGTTAGGGCAGCCGATGCGAGGGCCGAGTACGAACCTGCGGCGCCCAGTTCGACGATGGCCGGTGAGCTGGGCGGGTAACCGGCATCTGTTGCCCGGGAGGTTTCGAGCGACGCCGGAGCCAGTACTTGTAGAACGACCAGAACGACTGCCGTGAAAGCCAAACCCGGCAAGTGCAAGCGGCGTTGGATGCCTTTTGCGTTCATAAAAATTTGTGTGGCACGGACACCTCCCAGAATGGCTTGACAACCGACGAATTGCATCTCACGTGCCTGCACAGCGCGCAGTACGGATCGGAGAACCTAGCGTAGGCGGACCCCTCACGGAGAGCCTGCGACGTTTTGTTTAGGCCAGGATTTTTCTGGCCGTGTCTAGCAAAACGAAAGGAACGGTCACTATGTAACAGCTTTCATAGTGACCCGATTGAAAACGGGGATATTGGCGATCTCTGCCCCACGTCTGGAAGTTAGCACGAATATGCAGGCGCATGTACAAAAAAGTTAAAAAGTGTTCCAAATGGTTAAAACACGGGTCATCCTCCCGAAAAACCACCCTTGAATAGGGGTATTAATTCAGGTTTCTGCGATTGTGGCAGAGTCGCCTATCGTTGAAAGTGATGATTACACGAAGAGAAGCGGCGTTACGGTTAGACATTCCGCTCGAAATGGCGACCCGCAATGGGATCGCATCCAGGGTCACCGAGGCGGAGGTAGCAGAGATCGACGCGAACCCGCCGCAGTGGCTCGCGCAGTCCCGGGCCAACCGCACGGGTAAGAAGCCGGTCTGGGTGCAGCTGAAGTGCGACGTCTGTGGCGCCGTCGAGGCGGCCCGGCCCAAGAAGTGGTGGCCGGCATTCAGCTACGTGACCTGCGAAGACCACGGCCACGACGAGCTGTCTCCCGTGCCCGCGGGCAAGCGCCGTGCAGAGTACAACGGCATCGGCAGCCGTTTCATCGGCATCGTCGACGAAGACCTGCCGACAGACCAGGGCGCCCAAGCAGCCCCGACGGCCTGACCTGCCAGTCGACTGAGGCCAGACGCTTTCCCGATGACTCTCCCAGCCACCCCTTTTAGGGTGATGACATGGCCACTGACTTAATGCCGCGACCAACCGACAGGCGTCCCCGTCATCAATCGGTCCGGGACTTCTTTCGGCGCTGGCGGGTGTGGGCGCATGCGCATCCCGTGACCCGTTGGGTATACAAGACCGTCATCGGCCTGATCGGGCTGATCGTTGTTGTTGTCGGGCTCATTCTCGTGCCGCTTCCGGGTCCCGGCTGGTTGGTCGTCTTCATCGGCATCGCTATCCTCGGCACCGAGTTTCCGGCGGCTCATCGTCTGAACGTTTTCATCAAGCGCCCGCTTCATCGGTTCTGGCTCTGGTGGCGCGCCCGCAACATCCCCGAGGGCCGCAGCGCCCGCGGTGCCCGTGCCCGAACCAATCGCGAGAACTAGAGCCCTTTGCCGCCCTCGAACAGCTGATCCGACGTGCCGCTGAGGAGAGAGGCCACCGACATCGCCTGGCTATCGGTGAGGGACGCGATGTAGTCGAGGATGCCCCGGCCTCGGCCGCGCGCGGCGAGACCGGAGTCAGTGGCGTCGCCGTCGAGCAGCTCGGGCGCATCGGTGCGCAGCCGGTGGTACCCGGCCGTGGCGACCTGGATGAGCTCGATCAGGCGCCGCGGTGCGCGGGCGGCGTCGTCTTCGTCGTCGAGCCATGCCCGGAAGCCCTCAACCAGGGTTTCGAGCACCCGGCCCTGGCCGCGCTGATAGGTCGCAAGATCTGGCCGCTCGAGCACAAATCTCGTGTGCACGAACTTGAGCACCACGACGTCGTGCCAGGCCTGCTGGTCGAGACGCACGTGAGCACTCCTGACGTGTGGATATCGTTCGACGACGATCGAGCGTTGCAGCCGGGTGATCCAGCGCCTGGTGAAGGATGCGATGGCCCGCTCGGCCGCGATCGACCCGTCGAAGGGCACCGCGAGCAGGCCATCGCCCAAATCGTCACTGACCCGGGTGACCGCGAGTCGAAAGGCGTCATCGTCGGTGATCCAGGCATCCTTCAGCCAGCTTCGACGGCGCACGAGTTCGAGGGCGTGACCGGGGATGCGGGCACTGGCCTCCAGTGCCGCGGTGTCTAAGTGAGACAGTGCGACCGAGTCCCGCAGCCAGCTGCGCAGCTCCGCCGATACGGAGGCCTGCTGCAGCACGCCCGCCCGGTAGAAGTCGTCGAGGTCGTGAATCGAGTATGCGATGTCGTCGGCAATGTCCATGACGGCGCACTCGACGCTTTGCTGCCCGGCTGCGATCTCGGGGAAGGCCGCGCGGGCATCCGTCATATCAAAGACGTTGAGGGAGTAGGCGGAGAACTTGTCGGCTCCGGCCGGGCCGATCCTGCCGACACCTCGCGGCAGGGCTGTGCCGGCCCCGGTATCGAGCGATGAGGCATCGCGCCACTCCGAGCGAAGCCACGGATATTTCAGCAGGCCGGCCCGCACCGCCGCGGTCAGGTTCAGCCCGGCGGCGGACGCGTCGCAGGTGTCGAGTTCCGTGACGATGCGAAACGTCTGCGCATTGCCCTCGAAGCCCTCGGTGAGACCGAGCCGCTCGCGGGCCAATCGATCCAGCACCTGCTCGCCGAGGTGGCCGAAGGGGGGATGTCCCAGATCGTGCGCGCTGGCGGCGGCCTGCACGACAACGGGGTTGCAGCCGCCGAGCTCGCGAACGAGGCGCCCGGTCTCGCCGGGATCCTGCTCGAGAGCGACCGCGATCGAGCGGGCCACCGCCGTCACCTTCACGGAGTGGGTCAGCCGGTTGTGGATCACGGGCCCGGCCCCTGCCTGCGAGATCACCTGGGTCACGGCCGAGAGCCTCGAGAAGTAGGGCGAGAAGCGGATGCGCTCGAGATCGACCCGAAACTCGGGCTCGGTGTCGAGGCGCTCGATGTCGTCGAGCCGTTCGGCCACCCGACGCTCGCGCCGAAAGTCGGTGGAGCCCGCGCTGTCGTTACTGGTCACAGAGGTTATTCGATCACATCTTGGCGGCGAGAACGAAGGGAAGTACGGGGCTTCCGGTCGCCCGGCGCAATTCCCGCCCGGCGACAGTCAGCGTCCAGCGGCTGTCGACGAGGTCATCGATCAAGAGAAGCGGCCGGCCGGCAACGGGGGCGAGGTCGGCGGCAAGACTGGCCGAGACCTCGAATCTCTTCCAGACGGCGGACAGACGGTAGACGCTGTTGCCGCCGGGAGAGCCCGTTGGGCCGCCGTTCACGAGGCTCAGCGCGCCGGCGTAGGGGATCTTGCCCAGTTCGGCGAGGCCTTGGGCGATCGACTCGATGAGAATCGGATGCCAGCGTGACGGCACGCTGACGATGGCCGCCGGTCGCTCGTCCCAGCCCCATTCGCCGAGTACCCTCGCGGCGGCCCTGATCAGCGCTCTGCTCGCGGGCGCATCCACGGCGCTCGCGGCGAACAGCGTGCGCAGCGTGCCGCCCCAGCCCAGATCGGTCAGGCGGGCCAGCGCGCGACCGGGCTGGAGTCGCTCGCTCGCATCGATGCGGCCCTTGACCGGTACCCCTCGGGTTTCGGCGCCGGTCGGCCACTGGGTCCGCGGCTCGATTTCGACGCCGGCGCGTTCCAGCGACGTTGCCGCTGCTGCCCCGGAGGCGGCCACGACCTCGGTTCTGAACCACACCCCGGTGCAGTTGTCGCACCGTCCGCAGGCGGCCGCGGTCGGGTCATCCAGCGCCCGCTGGAGAAACGCCATCCGACACTCCGTGCTGGACTCGTAGTCGAGCATCGACTGCTGCTCGGCGACCCGCTCGGCGGCGATGCGCTCATACCGGTCGGCGTCATAGCTCCACGCGCGGCCGGTGGCCAGCCAGCCGCCCTGCACCTTGGCTACGGCACCGTCGACGTCGAGCACCTTGAGCAGCAGCTCCAACGGGGTGCGTCGAAGATCGACCAGTGCCTCCAGCGCCGGCGTCGACAGCGCTCGGCCGGCCCCGGCGAGGGCATCGATGACGGCCCGGGCACGGGCCTCGTTGGGCATCGAGGAGGTGGCGAAATAGTGCCAGATCTCGGCATCTTCCCGGCCCGGCAGCAGCATCACATCTGCTCGCTCCGTGGCGCGGCCGGCGCGGCCCACCTGCTGGTAGTAGGCCACGGGGGAGGAGGGCGCGCCCAGATGGATCACAAAGCCGAGGTCGGGCTTGTCGAAGCCCATGCCGAGCGCGCTGGTAGCGACGAGGGCCTTGACCTCGTTGTTCTTCAGTTTCGCCTCCGCGGCCTCCCGGTCGCCGGTGTCTGTTCGGCCGGTGTAGGCGAGCACCTTGTGACCTGCGTCGCGGAGCAGCCGCGCGGTATCTTCGGCAGCCGACACGGTGAGGGCATAGATGATGCCGCTGCCCTGCATCTCGGCCAGGTGCGACAGCAGCCAGCCGAGCCGCGCCTGGGAATTGGGAAGGGTCAGAACGCCGAGCCGAAGAGACGCCCGGGCGAGCGGGCCGCGAATGGTGACCACTCCTGTGCCGGGGGCGCTCAGTTGCTCAGCCACGTCGGCGACGACGCGCGAGTTCGCCGTGGCGGTCGTGGCCAAGACGGGCACCCCTGAAGCCAGCCCCGCGATGATGTGCCGCAGCCGGCGGTAGTCGGGCCGAAAATCGTGACCCCAATCGGAGATGCAATGTGCCTCGTCGACCACCAGTAGCCCCGTTCGCGCAAGCAGATCGGGAAGCTGCTCGTCGCGGAACCTTGGGTTGTTCAGCCGCTCCGGAGAGACGAGCAGTACGTCGACCTCGTCGCGGGCGATCGCCGCCCGAACCTCGTCCCATTCGTGCGCGTTGGCGGAGTTCAGTGTGACGGCACGAACCCCAGCCCGGGCAGCCGCCGCAACCTGGTCGCGCATCAGGGCGAGCAGCGGTGACACGAGAATGCTCGGGCCCGCGCCGCGCTGGCGAAGAAGAAGAGTTGCGATGAAGTAGACGGCGGACTTGCCCCAACCGGTGCGCTGCACGACGAGTGCCCGACTGCGGTCGGTCACCAGAGCCTCGATCGCCTCCAGCTGGCCGTCGTGAAACTCCGCGCTCTCGTTGCCGACCAACCGGCGCAGGATCGCGGTCGCGTCTGCCTCGACGTCGCTGCTACCGGTATCGGGGGAAATGCTCATGGCTCGAGCCTGTCATTGTTTCTGAAGCGACAGCACCGAAGGGCTTTTCGTGTGCAGAACCCGGTTGGCTTGAACGGGGTGGGGCGAGTAATGTCGCCGATGTGCCGCCTCGCCCCCTCGCCCATCTTCTCGCCGTTTTCGCAGGAGGACTCGGGGGAACGGCGCTTCGGCTCCTGCTCGACGCAGTCGTGCCCCACTCAGACAGCCAGTTCCCGCTCAGCACCTTGCTGATCAACATCACCGGCTCTTTCGTACTGGGGCTCCTGGTCTCGGGGCTGTGGCTGCGAAACGTGCCTTCGATAGTGAAGGCCGGCGTGGGGCCAGGCTTGCTCGGCTCATTCACGACGTTCTCTGCCCTCGTGCTGGCCGAGGTGCTGCTCACCAGCACGAATCCAGTCGGGTTCGCCATCGCCTCGTTGTACTTAGTGCTCTCGCTCATTCTCGGCCTCGGGCTGGCCCTCGCAGGGCTCGCGCTCGGTTCTCGGCTGTCCCCGAGACCGAATCCGGAGTTCGCCGAATGAGCCCGCTTGTCGTTGTCATCGTCATCGTGGCCGGTGGTCTGGGCTCGGTGCTTCGATATGGAGTGGGCCTGGCCTTCGCCGCCCCCAGTCGTGAACCACCACTCGATCGGTTCCCCTGGGCGGTGCTCACGGTGAACTCTGCAGGTTCCCTAATCGCCGGAATCGCTGCCGGACTCGCCGCGGCGAACGTCGTCTCGGCGGATGCCCGACTGATCATCATTTCCGGTCTGGCCGGTGGGCTGACGACGTTCAGCACGTTCACCGTCGAGACGATGGACCTGTTTCTCAGGGCCCGATTCGCCCGGGCCCTGAGCTCATTCGGGCTCAATCTGGCGCTGGGTCTTGCGCTGGCGACAGGCGGATTTCTGCTTTTCCGCTGATCTGATTTAACTGCGGCCAGAATTGGGGGTGAAAAACGGTGTCATAACACCCTTGGTTCTTGTTAGTGTGTTGATGTTGTGCACGCCGCTCTTGCCTACCCCCAGAATGGAGCGGCTGCATAACACTTAAGTTTCACGGTCTTCCCTACCCGGTTTTTGCGTTCTGCTGAGCCGAATTGGCCCGATGCGGGCCGTCCGTGATCGCCTGTGGAACTCTCTGGTTTTCGGGTTGAATAGGTAGCTGGCCCGTCGAGTGGTGGGGGCCACCGGTAATCCGGCTTGCGTGCGTCTAGGCTCGGAGCGAGGCGTGCGCCCTGCAATCGTGCGGGCTTGCCTGTGCCTCCCGAACTGAATCGACTCCCTGCACCATGACGCCTCCGCCGCGAGATCATTCGGCCCGCCAGCGCTTTGCCAGCGCGGAGTCCCTGGGGGCGTTGCTCCCTCCGGGCTTCATCGTCGGCGTGTCCAACAGTGCCTTCCAGATCGAGGGCGCGACACGCGACGGCGGGCGGGGCGAGTCTGTCTGGGATACCTTCAGCCACGAATCCGGCCGCATCTCGGGCGGGGCGACCGCAGATGTCGCGAGCGACCACTACCACCGCGTCGAGGAAGACACCGCGCTGATCCGAGACCTCGGCGCCGATGTCTACGGGTTCTCCTTTTCCTGGCCTCGAGTGCAGCCCGGTGGCCGAGGTCGGCTGAATGCGGATGGCGTCGCCTTCTACGATCGGCTCCTCGACGGCCTGCTCACCGCCCGAATCAGCCCGGTGGCCACTCTTTTTCACTGGGACACCCCGGAGGAGCTCACCGATTCCTGGCAGAGCCGCGACACGGCCGGCCGCTTCGCCGATCTCGCCTTCCAGCTGGGCGAGCTCTTCGGTGACCGGATCGACCGATGGATCACCCTGCACGAACCCGCGACCCTCGTCTTTGCCGGGTATGTGTCGGGTGTTCAGGCGCCCGGCGAGAGGCTCGGCCTGACCGGCGCGCTGCCGGTGGCGCACAACCTGCTGGTGGGTCACGGCTTGGCGGTTCAGGCGTTGCGCGGCGCCGGCGTCAGGGGCGGCATCGGCCTGACCAACTCCTATACGCCGGTCGAGGCCATCTCCTCCGACGACGATGACACCGCCGCGGCGTGGCTCTATGACGCCGTGCACAACCGGATCTTCGGTGACTCCGTGCTGCTCGGGTCCTACCCGGCGATCCCCGATCATTTCGCGCAGGTCCTGGCGCCGTTGGCTGAGATCGACGAGGCAGACCTCCGTCTGATCGGCCAGCCGCTCGACTTCTACGGAGTCGCCTATCAGGCGCCGACCCGGGTCGCGGCGGCCCCGCTGCTTCTCGGCCGAGCCGTCCCGGGCTTGCCCTACCGCACGGCAGGCTGGCCAGAGTTCCCGGTGACCGGCGCCGGCGCCTCGATCGCCCCCGAGTACCTCACGACGGCGCTGACAGAGCTGGCCAAGATCTACGGTGATGCATTGCCGCCCGTGTTCCTGATGGCCCTCGGCGCGAGCTACGCCGATTCCCTGAAGCTTGACGATCGCACGGGTGAGCGCGTCGTCGCAGATTCCCAGCGCATCGGCTACCTCGAGGCCCATCTCGAGGCAGCGGTGCGGGCAACCCGCCCAGGCTCTTCGGCGGCGGGCGTCGACCTCCGCGGCGTGAGCATTCGAGGCCTGCTCGACGGGTTCGAATTCGAGGCCGGCTTCACCCAGCGCACCGGTCTCGTGCACGTCGACTTCAATACGCAGGAACGCAGCCCGAAGCAGTCCTACCGCTGGCTGCAGGCCATGTTGGCCAATCGCTCCTAAGCCACCACCTCGCCAGCAATGCCGGGCCACTCAGCGACTGGGTCATGCAGGCGACTCGACTGCGCAAGGCGGCATGCCCGGCAGGCTGACCCCAGCAGTCGATCACCGAAAATGAGTTGAGATTTTGCTGGGAGCATGCCGGAGGCTCACCCCTCGCCCGGGGGCCTTGGTTAGAATATGAGAATGTCATGGCTCATCCCGCTCATTATCGTTATCGTGCTTGTCGCAATCGTCGGCATCTACCTCTGGGCGACCTACAACGCGCTGGTCACCCTGAAGGTTCGGGTCGATGAGGCCTGGAGCGACATCACGGTGCAGCTCAAGCGACGCGCCGACCTGATCCCGAACCTCATCGAGGCGGTCAAGGGGTATGCGGCCCATGAGCGTGGCGTCTTCGAGGCGGTGACCAAGGCTCGGGCTGAAACTCTCTCCGCCCAAGACCCGGCCAGCGCTGCCGAGGCCGAGAACCACATGCAGACCGCACTGAAGAGCATCTTCGCGGTGGCCGAGGCCTACCCGCAGCTGCAGGCCAGCCAGAACTTCCTCCAGCTGCAGGGCGAGCTGGTCGACACCGAGAACAAGGTGCAGGCGTCGCGCCGGTTCTTCAACGGCGGCGTGCGCGAGCTGAACACGAAGATTCAGGTCTTCCCCAACAACTTCTTCGCCAAGAACCTTGGTTTTGCCGAGCGTGAGTTCTTCGAGGTGGCCGATTCGGCCGCTATCGCAGAGCCCCCGCGCGTTCAGTTCTAAGCGCCGCCGTAGATGTACAGCGCGATAGCAAAGAACAAACGCAACACCGTCTTCATCATGATCTTCTTCCTACTGATCATCGGTGGGCTGGGGGCGCTGGCGGCGCAGGTGTACCGCAACCCCACGATCGTCATCATGACCCTCGTCTTCGCGGGCGGCTACGCTGCTATCCAGTACTTCGCCGCGGGATCGCAGGCCGTCGCGATGAGCGGGGCGGTGCAGATCGAGCAGGCCGATAATCCCCGGCTCTGGCGCGTCGTTGAGAACCTCTCGATCACCAACGGCATGCCCATGCCCAAGGTCTACATCGTGAACGACCCCGCACCGAACGCGTTCGCGACGGGCCGCGACCCCGAGCACGCGATCGTCGCGGCCACCACGGGACTGCTCGATATCATGACGGATGCCGAGCTGGAGGGCGTCATGGCCCATGAGCTGGGCCACGTGAAGAACTACGACATCCGAGTGTCGATGATAGTCTTCGGCCTCGTTGTCGCGGTGGGCTTCATCGCTGATATGTTCCTGCGGATGGCCTTCTTCGGCGGCCGGGGCAACAATAACAACGGCGGCGGCGGCAACCCGCTCATCCTCGTCTTCGGCCTCGTCGCCATGATCATCGCGCCCCTGATCGCCGGCATCGTGCAGGCCGCGGTCTCCCGTGAGCGCGAGTACCTGGCCGACGCGACGAGCGCCATGACCACCAGATATCCGGATGCTCTCGCCAGCGCCCTCGAGAAGCTGGGCGAGTACGGCCGCCCATTGCAGAAGCAGGCGAGCACCATGAGCCACATGTGGATCGCCGACCCGCTGAAGCCGGGCATCATGACCCGCCTGTTCAGCTCGCATCCACCGATCGAGGCTCGCATCGAGCGACTCAAGACAATGGGTCGCGAGTTCTAGCCTGCCCCGATCTGACCCGTCTTCGGGTGTCATCGTCCCGCCTACAATTGGAAGATGGGTAGCGTAAAGCATGTCTGAAACCGGTTCTGATTCTCGCGGTGACGTCAGGAGCAGGGACATTGCTCGTGGTGAAGACGGAGTGGCAGACGGGGTGCGCATCGCCGGGGCCTGGTCCTGGCGGCTCCTCGCCATCCTCGCTCTGATCGCCGTCTTTGTCTTCATCGTGATTCAACTGCGACTGCTGGTGATCCCGGTGCTCATCGCCGTGTTGCTCTCCGCGCTGCTGGTTCCCTTCAAGAACCTGCTGGTGCGAAAGGGAATTCCCAAGGCCGTGGCGATCGCCACGGCCGAACTCGGCGTCATCATCATCGTCACAGGCCTGGTGTTTCTCGTGGTCACGCAGATCCGCGCCGGCTTCGGTGACCTGCAGCGGCAGACGATTACCTCCTTCGGCGAGCTCAAGCAGTTCCTTGCTGATTCGCCCCTGCAGATCTCCGATGCCCAGTTCACGGCCTACATCGATCAGATATTCGGCGCCCTCGAGGGCCAGAGCTCGGCAATCTTCACCGGTGCGCTTGCCGTGGGTTCGACCGTCGGGGAGTTTGTCGTCGGCCTCGTGCTCGCGCTGTTCACCACGCTGTTCATCCTGATCGACGGCGACCGCATCTGGGCCTGGATCGTTCGCCTGTTTCCGCGGCGGGCTCGTGCCGCGTTGAACGGTGCAGGGGGGGCCGGCTGGTTGACACTGCAGAACTTCATCAAGATCCAGATTCTCGTCGCCACTGTCGATGCAATCGGCATCGGCGTGGGTGCGGCCATCCTCCAGCTTCCGCTGGCGTTTCCGATCGCCGTTCTGGTATTCCTCGGCTCGTTCATCCCGATCATCGGTGCGGTGCTGGCGGGCGCCGTCGCGGTATTCATCGCCCTCGTCTACAACGGCTGGGTCGTCGCCCTCATCATGCTCGGCATCGTGCTGCTTGTGCAGCAGGTCGAGGGGCATGTTCTGCAGCCGCTGATCATGGGCGCCGCGGTGAAGGTGCATCCGCTCGCCGTCGTTCTGGCCGTTGCCGGTGGCTCGATGATCGCCGGAATCCCGGGGGCGCTCTTCGCTGTTCCGGTCGTCGCGGTCGGCAACGTGATGATCAACTACATCGCGTCGGGTGTCTGGCGCGTGCCCCCGCCCCAGCCGCCGGAACCGCCGGTTTCTTCTTCGCCGCCAGCGCAGCCGGCGGCGCCGCATTCCGAGGCCGACAGTGCCCTAAAGTTGACTGATCCCTAACCGAAAGCCGCTGTTCGAATGACTGATACCGCCGCCGCTCCCGCCACGCCCACCCTCGACGAGATCGAGGCGGCCAGGCTCCGGGTCTACAGCATTATCGACCCGACTCCGATGGAGACCTCGAGGTACCTCTCGACCGAGCTCGGCTCGCCGGTGTCGTTGAAGTGCGAGAACCTGCAGCGAACGGGGTCCTACAAGATCCGGGGCGCGTACAACCGGCTCTCGGGGCTCAGCGACGAGCAGAAGTCGCACGGTGTCGTCGCGGCCTCCGCCGGTAATCACGCTCAGGGGGTGGCGTTTGCCGCGCGGGAACTGGGCATCAAGGCCACCATCTTCATGCCGCTTGGGGTGCCACTGCCCAAGCTTCAGGCGACCCGCGCGTATGGCGCCGAGGTGGTGCTGCGCGGCCTGACCGTCGACGAGCCGCTACGGGCGGCTGCAGAGTTCGCCGCAACCACCGGGGCCATCCTCATCCCGCCGTTCGACCACCGTGACGTGATCATGGGTCAGGCGACCCTCGGGCTGGAGATTCTCGACGACGTGCCCGACCTCGCTCAGGTCGTTGTTCCCATCGGCGGCGGCGGACTGATCTCCGGCGTCGCGGCGGCCGTCAAGCAGCGCGCTGCCCAGTTGGGCCGCACCATCAGGGTTGTCGGGGTGCAGGCCGAGAACGCGGCCGCCTACCCGCCGTCCCTGGCCGCGGGGGAGCCGGTCAAGATCGTTACCGGCCCATCCATGGCCGACGGCATCATCGTTTCCCGGCCGGGAGAGCTGAACTTCGCCATCATCAAGGATTTGGTCGACGAGGTCGTGACGGTCACTGAGTCTGATCTCGCACGTGCTGTTCTTGTGCTCTTGGAGCGCGCCAAGCAGGTTGTAGAGCCTGCGGGCGCCGCCGGGGTTGCGGCTATCCTGGCCGGCAAGGTTGCGGCCGTAGCAGGCCCCACAGTCGTCATCCTCTCGGGCGGCAACATCGACCCACTGCTGATGCAGCGCATCATCAGCCACGGTCTTTCGGCGTCAGATCGCTATCTGAAGCTGCGCATCATGCTGCCCGACCGTCCCGGCCAGCTGGCCCGTATTTCCGAGCTTCTCGCCGAGGCCAACGCGAACGTCCTCGAGGTGCTGCACACCCGCAATGGGCGCGGCCAGCAGATCAGCGAGGTTGAGCTCGAGCTCAGCGTCGAGACGCGGGGGCCGGAGCACCGCCAGCAGGTCCTCGAGGTGCTGCGGAGCGCCGGCTACCAGCCGTCCGTCGACGAGTAAGGCTTTCGCCGGGCGGGCGGTCAGTTGCCGGTGTAGGTTTCGACCTTGTCGATCGTGACCTCGATCATCTTGCCGTTGGGGGCTTCGAAGCTCGTCGTTGCACCTACTTTGAGACCGACGATCGCGCGGCCCATCGGGCTTGACTCGCTCCAAACATCGATGTCGCTGTCGCTCGCGATCTCGCGGTTGCCGAGCAGGAACACGCTCTCGTCTCCCGCGATCGTGGCGGTGATGACGGTTCCAGTGACGACGACGCCGTGGCTCTCCGGGGCGTGGCCGACCTCGGCGATGCGAAGCAGGTGGGTCAGCTGGCGGATGCGGGCCTCCATCTTGCCCTGCTCCTCCTTGGCAGCGTGGTAGCCGCTGTTCTCTTTGAGGTCGCCCTCTTCGCGGGCAGATTCGATCTTCTTGGCGATGTCCGTGCGACCGAATCCGCTCAGCTCGGCGAGTTCGTTCGTGAGGCGATCGAAGGCCTCCTGCGTCAGCCAGGTGACGGGTGCAGCTTCTGCCATGGGGGTTCCCTAAATTGCGTAGTGCCTAAATAAGATGCCTGATAAAAATGTCTGATAAACCAGCGCAGCCCGGGAGTGATCCCGGGCAGTCTCACCAGCCTAGGTCAGCCAGCAGCGGTAAATCAATCCCGTCACGGCCATCTCAGTGGTGCGAACGACCTGGGTGAAGCCCCTCGTACGCTCGGTCGATGCTGGAATCTCGATGACTTTCCAGCCCACGATTGAGAACGTCTCGCTCTGGGCCTGCAATGCGCAGGCGGCGGAGGATCCCGGGGGGGCGTTCAGGGTGAAATCGATGGAGACCGAGTTCGCATCCACGACGGTGTGGCCGGTGTCCTCGGCTTGGAAAGAGGCGCTGCTGCTGTCCAATCCGGCCCAGACGACCCACGCCACCAGAATGACGGCGAAAATCGCGGCCGATACAGCGAAGAACAGGCGGTTCTTTTTCGTCCCGGCCGGCGTGCGCCCGTAGCGAACGGCAAGGGCCCCGGTGGTCGCGACGGCTGCCGACCCTTGATTTTCCGGGGTTTGGCGCACATCTTCACCGTCATCCTCCCAGTCGGTCTCGTTCACGGAATTCTTACCTTTCGGTACAGCGATTAGTCTGGTAGTCGGGCTTACAGTCCAAGGCTAATCTGCAAACTTGAGAGAATGAGACCGTTGACTCTTCGACTAATGGCGGTACACGCTCACCCTGATGACGAGTCGAGCAAGGGCGCCGCGACCTACGCGTATTACCTGCACCAGGGCGCCGAGGTGATGGTCGTCAGCTGCACGAGCGGCGAGCGGGGTTCAATCCTCAACGAAGACCTCAGGGGTCGCCAGCACGCCGAGCGTGACATGGCCGGTCTTCGCCGCGGCGAGATGCAGGCGGCGAAGGAGGTAGTGGGCTTCGAGCACCGTTGGCTCGGCTACGCAGACTCCGGGCTGCCCGACGAGGGCGACCTGCTCCCCGCCAATGCGTTCGCCGCTATCCCCAAGGAGATCTCGGCGGCGCCGCTCGTTCGGTTGATGCGCGAATTCAAGCCGCAGGTACTGGTCACCTACGACGAGAACGGCGGCTATCCCCATCCGGATCACATTCGCTGCCACGACATCTCGATGCTTGCCCATGAGGCAGCGGCGGATGCTTCGCAGTACCCCGACGCCGGCCCCGCCTGGCAGATCTCCAAGGTCTACTACGACCGCATCTTCAGCGCCAAGCGTATGGAGAGCATGTACGACCTGCTGGTGGAGGAAGTTCCGGACAGCCCGCTGATCACTTCGATGGTCGAGATGCGCGAGCGGATGGAGGGGAGCGAGTACAAGGCGACGACTCAGGTGCCGGCGGGAGCCTTCTTCGAGGTCAGGGACAACGCGCTGCGCTCCCACACCAGCCAGGTGTCGGGCACTAGTTCGTTCTTCTTCATGCCGAACGACATTCAGCAGCGAGCATGGCCCTTCGAGGACTTCGAGCTGGTGAAGTCGCTCGTTCCCACCGAGATGCCCGAGGTGGACCTGTTCGCCGGAATTGAGGATGACGAGAATGCTTAGTGCCCTGCTCTTGGTCGTGACCGTGGTGACGGATGATCCGGCTCCCTTCGACCCCAATACCGTCACCCCGGGAATCGTCGGCTTCTTGGCCACGTTCGGCGTTGCCGTCGTGGCGGTGCTGTTGGTGATCGATATGGTTCGCCGGGTTCGCCGGGTGAACCTGCGCCAGGCCGTCAAGGAAAAGCTCGACGCCGAGGAGAAGCAGGCGGCCGCCGACCGGCTCGCTGCCGCGGATGTGCTCAAGCAGGCCAACCCCGACGACGAGGCCGCCGGACGCTAGCCGGCCTCGACCGGGTCAGCTGCCGTAGGCAGGGTTGACGGCGATCAACATGATCGCTGTCCAGTGGCAGAGGAACGCCAGCAGGGTCAGGGCGTGAAAGATCTCGTGGAATCCGAAGACGCCCGGGAACGGATTCGGTTTCTTCAGCGCGTACATGATCGCACCGGCGGTATAGCAGAGCCCCCCGGCCACGACCAGAATCATCATGGCGGTGTTGACCCGGAGGAGATCGCCAAGGTACATCACGGCGGCCCAGCTCAGCACCAGGTACAGCAGCACGTACAACCAGCGGGGCGCGCCGATCCAGAACACCCGGAACGCGATGCCGAGGATGGTGCCTGCCCAGACCAGGCTGAGCAGCAGAATCCCCTGTGACGGGGGCAGCGCCAGCACCGCGATGGGCGTGTAGGTGCCGGCGATCAGCAGAAAGATATTGGCGTGATCGATGCGCTTCAGCAGGAGCTTGGTGCGAGGCTTCCAATTGAACCGGTGATACAGCGCAGAGTTGCCGAACAGCAGCAGCGAGGTCGCCATGAATACGGCACTCGAGGCCTTGGCGGCGGTGCCGTCGGCGAGGCTGATCAACACGATCCCTAGAACGATCGCCAAGGGGAATGTCCCCGCGTGGATCCAGCCGCGCCACGTCGGCTTCACCTCTTCCGCGAACGTCTCGGCGTCATCCATCAGAGGGATGTTGGGCATGGCGTCTGCCGGGTTGCTGTTTTCGGACACGGCTTCAGATTACGCGCCTTGTCTCCCGCTGACTGTGAGAAGGCGTGTGGGAGATAGACCGCGAGGTGGGTAGCCTAAGGAGGTGCTAATCGATGAGACCTCCCGGGGAAGTGGCTTCCTGTACGGGCTGTACCAGCGACACCTTCGCCGGGAGATCGGCCAGGGCGATCTGCCGCATCACGTAGCAATGATCATCGACGGGAACCGTCGTTGGGCGAAGCTTCGCTCTCTCGAGACCGCCGCCCACGGACACCGCGCGGGAGCCGCGAAGCTGCGCGAGTTTCTGGTCTGGTGTGACGACCTCGGCATCTCGGTGGTAACCCTGTACCTTCTCTCGACCGACAACCTCACCGGCCGCAATACCGAGGAACTCACCGGACTGATCGAGATCATCGCCGATCTTGCGAAAGACCTTTCGCACTACCGAAACTGGCGCGTGAAGCACGTCGGCAGCAACGTGGGCCTGCCTGATTCGCTGATCGAGACCCTGGACGAGGCTGAACAGCGCAGTGCGGGCCACACCGGCCTGCACGTCAATCTCGCGGTCGGCTACGGAGGCCGTACCGAGATCGCGGATGCCGTGCGCAGCATCATCGCCGCCCATCAGGCCCAGGGCCACACCTTGGAGGATCTGTCTGCGAGCATCGACAAGGAGCTCATCGGCCAGCACCTCTACACGGGCGGCCAGCCAGACCCTGACCTGGTGATCCGTACCTCGGGCGAGCAGAGGCTCAGCGACTTCATGCTCTGGCAGAGCGCCCACAGCGAGTTCTACTTCATGGAGGCCCTGGGCCCCGACATCCGCGAGGTCGACTTCCTGCGAGCGCTCCGCGACTATTCCCGCCGCCACCGCCGCTTCGGCAGCTAACCAGCGCCACCCGCGCTCCCCGCGCGGGCGCCCCCCGCGCCCCGCCCACTCGCGCGCTACAGGCAAGCCGGGAAAGGGCGACGTACGCTCCCGGGATGCGGCGCCAGAATGTGCGCTGACACGGATGCCGGGTAGCCATTCTGAGTACGCAAAGCGGCACCACGCGCCTCCCGGGCAGTGTGGTGCCGTGGTGCTGGGCAGGTCTCAGGTGCGGCTGAGAGCGGTCTCCCGGTGCGTGGTCTTCTCGACCTGCCGTGCTGCCTTGTCAACCTGCCGAGCGGCCTTCTTGGTGTTCTCGCGCATCATCGTGTTGATGAGGGGGTTCTTGCTGCGCAGTCGGACCCGCTTCGCGGGCACGGTGGCTCCGTTCCCGACTGTCACGCCGTCGTGCTGTGGAGTTTGATCGGTCGTTCCGGTGGTTTCCCCGGTGAAGTCGGCGTGCCCAGGTTCGGCGGCTCGTCGGACGAGCCAGTATTCGTTCCCATCGCGGATTACCCGCTGATTGTTGTCGTGAAGCAGTTTGTGGTGGCGACGACACAGGGTAATACCCTGATGGATATCGGTTTTGCCGCTGTCGCGGACCCATTCGTCGATGTGGTGCGCTTCGCAGTCGATCGGAGCCCGGTCGCACTCCGGGTGTGCACAGCCGCCCCATTTCGTGCCGAGCATGATGCGCTGGTCCTTGGAAAACAAGCGCTGGCTATGGCCGAGGTTCAGATGGCTGCCATCGGTCAGGAACATGGTGCCGATGGTGCCGGTATCGCAGGCAATGCGGGCGATGGTCGCCAGAGAAACGGCGTCGCCGCTACCTTCGAGGAACCCGTGGCCGACTCCCGATTCGAGGGCATCGACGGTGACGACCACGCGGACCGAGGGGCGGCGTGAACCTTGCATGGTGCTCTCATCTGCATTGACCACGCTGGTTACGAGCATCATGAACCCGTCGGCCGCGATCTGCTCGACGGTGCGCGGGTCGGTTTCAAGCGCGGCATCGCGGGCGGCGTCGTCTTCGGCGACGAAGCGGGGCCACCGCCGCGGACGCCGATGATGCTGCGGTAGAGGTTGTCTACAAGGAGGCCGTCTTCGGTGCCGAGGCGCAATGAGGCCAGGTAGGTGCCGTCGGCGGTGCGGCGTGACTTGAACGACCGCTGGGCGTGCCGCTCTTCTTCGCGGAGAGCGACACCGGCAGAGTCGATCTCGTCGCGGGTCGACCGGGCGAGGCTGTAAAGGAGATCGGCATTGAGGTCTGAGTTCTCGGCGATGATCTGCTCACAGGCGGCCGTCAAGGCCTCTGCTGAGACGCGGTCGCAGGGGGTACCGAGTCCGCGCTGGATCGCCGCGGCCATCGGACCGGTAAGAACGCCGGCGGCAACGGCGCGACCTAACGGCGCGTGCCAGAGCACGGGCGCCGGAGAGTCGGCGCGGTCTCCGGCTTCGGTCTCGGCGATGAGGGTGCCGACCTGGATGCTTCTGGTGGCCTCGATCTTGGTGGACTTCAGGGCGGCTTGGATCATGGCGGTGGCATCTTTGTGGCCCTCACGGGAAGACAACCGGTCTTTGCCGAGTTCGTAGCGGGACCGTTGGGCTATCTCTGCCGCAAGGGTCGCGACGTGGAGGCCGGAAGCGTGCTCGACGCTGACGGCGAGGCCCAACGATTCGACGAGGACGGCGTCGGTCAGGGACCCGGCGTCGGCAGCGGTGCACGGAACGGCGCTGATGGCTGCCTTCGCGGTGCTGAGGAACTCCGGTATCAATTTCATGATGCAAGCGTAGTAAGTTTAGAAGATTATTATTAGTAAAAATAAGTAAAAATATACTTTTTATCCGCCATCATTTTGGTTAAATGAAATACCTGATCTCTACCAAAATAAAAATTAGAACATCGACAACCGTCCTGTGGATAACAAGTGCCATAACTTTCCAGGACCCATGCGAGGTGAATTTAAGGTTTTACCGGGCGTGTCGCATGCGGAAGCTCGAAAGGCGACCCGTAGCGTCTCAACTATCAGGTATGGCACCTGATCGAGGCGGCCACATAAGTACGTACTCGAAGAGAAACCTTGTCTTTGGAACGGGACTTGGGGGCCGACTCGCCTCAGTGATCCAAGCGCGTGACGCTTGGGGTTGTGGAGTTATCGTGGCCGATCTCGATTCAAAGCTAGCCAACGCAACAGGTACCAAAACCAGCACGAAGGAACGAACCTACGTTCTCGACACCTCGGTTCTCCTATCCGATCCAAAGGCCATGTTTCGATTTGCGGAGCATCCGGTCGTCTTGCCGGTCATCGTCATCACGGAACTCGAGGCTAAGCGCAACGACCCGGAGATCGGCTACTTCGCGCGCCAGGCGCTGCGAAACCTCGACGAGCTGCGGATCAAGCACGAGCGCCTCGACTTTCCGATCGCGGTCGGCGAGGGCGGCAGCCTCAGAGTCGAGCTGAACCATTCCAACATGAACGTGCTGCCGTCGGGGCTGCAGCTGAACGACAACGATTCGCGCATTCTCGCGGTCGCGCTGAACCTCTCGAACGACGGCCACAACGTCACGGTCGTCTCGAAGGACCTCCCTCTGCGGGTGAAGGCCGCCTCGATCGGCCTCGCCGCCGAGGAGTACCGGGCAGAGCTCGCGATCGACTCCGGCTGGACGGGCCTCTCGGGCATCACCCTGAGTGCAAACGAGATGGCCGACCTGTACGACAACGAGCGCATGGAGACCGAACTCGTCGCCGATATGCCGATCAACACGGGCCTTGTCATCCACTCCGACCGCGGTTCGGCCCTGGGCCGCGTCACGGGCAAGAAGTCCCTCGTGCTGGTGCGCGGCGACAAGGACGTCTTCGGCCTGCACGGCCGCAGCGCCGAGCAGCGAGTCGCGATCGATCTGCTGCTCGACCCCGAGGTAGGTATCGTCTCCCTCGGCGGCCGCGCGGGCACAGGCAAGAGCGCTCTCGCCCTCTGCGCAGGCCTCGAGGCGGTTCTCGAGCGCCGGCAGCACAAGAAGATCATGGTCTTCCGCCCGCTGTACGCGGTTGGCGGCCAGGAGCTCGGCTTCCTCCCCGGCGACGCTGCCGAGAAGATGAACCCCTGGGCGCAGGCCGTTTTCGACACCCTCGGCTCGATCGTCTCGCAGAACGTGATCGACGAGGTGATCGACCGGGGCATCCTCGAGGTGCTTCCCCTGACTCATATCCGCGGCCGGTCGCTCCACGACGCCTTCGTGATCGTCGACGAGGCGCAGTCGCTCGAGCGCAACGTGCTGCTGACGGTTCTGAGCCGGATCGGTCAGAACTCCCGCGTCATACTGACCCACGACGTCGCCCAGCGCGACAACCTGCGGGTCGGCCGCTTCGACGGCGTCGCGTCGGTCATCGAGTCGCTCAAGGGTCACGCCCTGTTCGGCCACATG
The DNA here is from genome assembly GCA_040398585.1 of Agreia sp. Taxonomy (GTDB): domain Bacteria; phylum Actinomycetota; class Actinomycetes; order Actinomycetales; family Microbacteriaceae; genus Agreia. Next base: position 16,330 of record JBBATW010000018.1, on the reverse strand, counting down.
ACGCTCACCCGCTCGGAGCGCAGTGCGATCGCCGCCCTGGTCACCGAAATGCTGGAGTCCAACGAGGTGATGTGACGATGCGCATAGCCGGCTGTGCATAGATCGCCCAGCTGGCAAGGCTCACAACTACAGTGAGCGGATGCTGTCGTCACCGCCCACAGACACCCAGGACCGCCGGTCCCTGCTTCTCACGCAGGTGCCGGCGGTCGTGCTGTTGGTGCTCGTCGCGCTCTGCGCTATGGGCCCCACAGCCGCACTTATCCCGGCGCTGTACCTCGCCGCGGTGACCCCCGAGCTCGTGCGGGTCGACCTGCGCTCGCGCCGACTGCCCAACGTGCTCGTGATGCCCGGATTCGGCGTGCTGGCGGCGGCCGCGGTGGTGGCGTGGATCGCATCCGATCAGTCACCGTGGCAGGTACCGCTGGCCGCCGGGGCGGCGCTGGCCTTCCTTCTGCTGATGAACGTGCTCGGCGGCATGGGCATGGGCGACGTGAAGCTTGGGGGAGTGCTCGCCGGAGCCCTGGCCCTCGTCAGCCTCGAGGCCGCGGCCGCCGGAATCGTGGCGGGCTTCCTGCTGGGTGGCGTCGCATCCGTCTGCCTGCTGCTTCGCCGGGGCAGTGTCGGCGGCCTGACGCGCGCCGAGCGCAGCATCCCCTTCGGGCCCTACCTCTTGGCCGGCTACTGGCTGGTCGTCGTGCTGCAATCCGTGCTGATGGGGGTGGGCCCCTGAGCGATGTCCGGCCATGGCACCCACTTGCCGGCGGGTGGCAGTGCAGCACGCCCTGACTTGAGGCGGTCACGGGGTACGTCGCGAGAACGACCGGAGCGCATCGCCACCCCCGGCTCATCGACTCGATACTCGACCCACGGGCGCGGCCACGGGTCGACTCGCTCGGAGAAGCCGCCGGTCACGACCGTGCGCACTGTCCACTCGAGCTCGTCGGCCAAGCCCGCAACATCGTCATCGCAGGCGTCGCAGCCACAGAACGGGAAGTGGAAATCATGAAACGCTCCGGCGTGCAGGAAGATGCCCGGATACCCCGTGAACACGAACGTCAGTGGGGCTGCCGCCGCGTCGCTAGGCACCACCCGCACCGAGCGAACGACCTCATCGGGCAGGCGGAGAAGATCGGCTGCGGTTCCCCGGTCGTCCTCTACGCTCACGTCGAAGCTCTCACGTAACCAGTCGACGAGAGCGCCGGCGACATCGTGAAGGGGAGCGAACCGAGTCAGGTTGTTGAGGCGGGAGTAGGTGTCTTCGGGTGGGGACTCGCCCTTCCACCGGTGGCCGTAGTCGATCGCTTGCCCAAGCCCGTCGACAAAGGTCTCCATAGCTATCGAGGGGCGACTGTACTCACTCATGCCCCCACGTTACGCGTCAACCGTTCGTGGGGGAGTCGAGCGCGAGGATCGCCAAAGCCCGTCGTCGAGCAATCAACCTCCCAGACCGGATCCGGGCGGATATGTTCCCCGTGAGTCGCCAGTTCGTGCGCGGGTCGACCGAGATACGGCGCGCCGAGGGGCTAGTCGCGACGGTTTTGGGCTGCGGGGCGGGCGTGAGCGTTCGCCGGGTGCTGAATCATGCCGCAAGGAGTTTCGCTAGGTGAACGGCGGGGCCGAGGTTTAGGCGTCGGTCGGCGTGGCGGAGTGTGCGAGTCGCAAGGATCACGTTGTCTTCGTGGGCGACCACGCCGGCCGTATCGAGGACACCCTGACCCCATTCGAGTGCGCCAACAAGGCCCTCGGGAGCCGCCGTTCCGTCGCCGAAAAGCTCTAGGAGTTGCGCTTCCGGGTGATCGTGATCCCCAAAGATGAGCTTCTTGAGTCTGTCGCGCATGGGTCCCTCCCTGCTGACGCTCGTGATCGAGGCGACCCCGGAGCGCTATGTTGGCCACCTTAGACGTCCCACATCCGTAGCCGGTCAGGCACCCTGACCTTCAGTGCTCCAAACGGATGCCACATTGGCAGACTCCGCGCCGTCGCCGCCCCGTCGCCGCTGGTTGGTCCGGCGCGGATGTGAGGCGTGAGCGGTCGCTTGGTGCGCGCGGCACTCGAGATTCGCGCATCAAGAAACAGGTCGCGAGGCGGGTGCGGCGGGTGCGTTGGGCACTGATGGGCCGCGACTGGTCAGTTCGTGCGGCGGGCGCGCGATTCTTGGAGCACGAAGTGGCAAGTCGCGGCCCGAGAAGCGGCGCGGGGCGCGACAGTGCGCGCGGTGCGGCCTACGCGGTGACGCCGAAGACCTTGGTGTCGACGAAGTCGTTGCGGAAGACGTGCGCCGGGTCGAGGCGCTCGGCGAGGGCGACGAAGTCGGCGTGGCGTGGATAGAGGGCCGCGAGGGCTGTGGCATCGAGGGTGGCGAGCTTGCCCCAGTGCGGGCGAACGGAGAAGGGCGCGAGGGCCTCCTCGATCTCGGGCAGCAGCGCCTCGACCTCTGCCTGGCGCAGCTGCCACGTGAAGTGGAACGCGACCGTGTCGCGGCCATACGCCATGCTCAGCCAGAGGTCGTCGGCGGTCATCGTGCGAATCTCGCTCACGAACAGCAGTGGGGTGATCTTCGAGCCGAGGGCGCGCAGCGCGGTGATCGCGGCGGCGGCATTATCGCGCGGCACCATGTACTCGGTCTGGAGTTCTGCGCCGTTGCTCGGCGTGAAGTCGAGGCGGAAGTGCGGCAGGCGGTCGATCCAGGCTCCGGGGATGCCGAGCTGCTCGGTGCAGGCCTCGGCCGAGATGCCGGGCAGCGGATGGCGGCGCACGCTCGCCGGCGTCGCCCCGAAGAACGCGCCGGCGGTGGCCGCATCCGCAAGGGGGGCAGAAGCCGTGACCCGGTGCTTCAGCCAGACCTGGTCGACGGCGGCGCCTGACCAGTCTGTGAAGAGGCTCACGCTGTAGGCGGCACCGGTGATCTCGTCGAAGGAGGCAAGGAGTGCATCCCACGGAAGGTTCTCGAAGACGTTCACGGCCACATCGAATGTCGGCAGGATGTCGAGCGTCACGCTGACCAGGATGCCGAGCGAGCCAAGGCCCACAACCGCCCCCGCGAAGTCGGCATCGCCGCGCTCAAGCGAGAGCAGGGATCCGTCGGCGAGCACCAAAGTGAGGCCGGCGACCGCGGTCGCCAGATTGCCGTTGGCGATCCCCGACCCGTGAGTCGCCGTGGTGATGGCTCCTGCCACGGAGATGTGCGGCAGCGACGCCAGATTCGCCAGCGCGTAGCCTGCAGCCTGCAGTTCGGCGCCCAGCTCGCCATAACGCATCCCGGCGGAAGCCGTCACGGTCATCGCCGCAGCATCGACCACGACAGGAATCGAAAACTGCTCCAGCGAAATCAGGTCGCCGGTGGTGTCGGCGATCGTGTTGAACGAGTGCCGGGAGCCCAGGGCCCGCACGGAGGTGGAGCCGGCGACGATCGACTGCACCTCCTCGACGGTGCGAGGAAGGTGCAGTCGTGCCGCCCGGTAGTCGACGTTCTGAGACCAGTTTGACCCTGCGGTCGACAACATCGTGACTCCTACGTGGTGAAAGAAATTACTTGGCGGCCGGTGGCGTCGTCATCGACAGAACGTCGAGGGCGGTGTCGAGCTGCTCGTTGGTGACCTCGCCGCGCTCGACGAAGCCGAGGGCTACGACGGCCTCCCGCACGGTCACCGCGTTGGCGACGGAGTACTTCGCGATCTTCGCGGCCGCCTCGTAGCCGATGATGCGGTTCAGGGGTGTGACGATCGCGGGGGAGGACTCGGCCAGGGCACGGGCGCGCTCGAGGTTCGCCTCGAGGCCCGCGACGGTCTTGTCGGCGAGCAGCACGGCCGAATTCGACAGCAGGCGGATCGACTCGAGCAGCGCGGTGCCCATGACGGGGATCGCAACGTTGAGTTCGAACGCTCCGGATGCACCGGAGAACGCGATCGTCGCGTCGTTGCCGATGACTCTGGAGCAGACCATGAGCACGGCCTCGGGGATGACGGGGTTGACCTTGCCGGGCATGATGGAGGAGCCGGGCTGCAGGTCGGGGATGTGCAGCTCGCCGAGGCCGGCGTTCGGGCCGGAACCCATCCAGCGCAGGTCGTTGCAGATCTTGGTCAGGCTGACCGCGAGCACGCGGAGCGCACCGGACGCCTCGACGAGGGAGTCTCTGGCGCCCTGCGCCTCGAAGTGGTCGCGAGCCTCGGTGATCGGCAGGCCGGTCTCATCCGCCAGCAGGTTGATGACCAGTTGCGAGAAGCCGGCCGGGGTGTTGATGCCGGTGCCCACGGCGGTGCCTCCCAGCGGTACCTCGGCGACGCGGGGCAGCGTGGACTGCACGCGCTCGATGCCGAGCTTGATCTGCATGGCGTAGCCGCCGAACTCCTGGCCGAGGGTGACGGGGGTTGCGTCCATGAGGTGGGTGCGGCCGGCCTTGACGGCGGTCTTCCACAGCACGGACTTCTCGGCGAGGGCTGCCTGGAGGTGGGTCAGCGCGGGGATCAGATCGGCGATTAGGGCCTGGGTCACGGCGACGTGCACCGACGTCGGGAAGACGTCGTTGGAGGACTGCGACGCGTTGACGTGGTCGTTGGGGTGAACCGGGCTGCCGAGCGCCGCAGTGGCGAGCGAGGAGAGCACCTCGTTCATGTTCATGTTGGAGGAGGTTCCGCTGCCCGTCTGGTAGACGTCGATCGGGAACTCGGCGTCGAACGCGCCGGTGATGACCTGATCTGCGGCGGATGCGATGGCATCGGCAATCGGCTGGGCCAGAACGCCGAGCTGCGCATTGGCGAGAGCGGCGGCCTTCTTGATGCGCGCAAGGGCGGCAATCTGAGCGGGCTCAAGACCCTGGCCCGACACGGGGAAGTTCTCGACCGCGCGCTGCGTCTGCGCGCCGTACAGGGCGTTCAGCGGAACGCGCACCTCGCCCATCGTGTCGTGCTCGATCCGAAATTCAGTTCCGATTGCTGTGTCCACGACTTCGTGGCCTGCCCTTCATATCTGGGGGCATCCCGGGTGGACGCCCTGACGGTCTTGCGGTCGTGCTGGGTGAAAACCTGTAGGTCAGACGAGTCCAACGATGAGGTCGGGAACGGCCCGGCCCTCGGCAAGACGATAGTTCGCCCCCACAATGGCCAATTTACCCTCGGCCACGGCATCGCTGATCATTTCAGAACTTTCCAGCAGCTCCCGAACGGTGTCCCGCAGGTGAATTCTTCCGACCTCGAGCGCATCGATCGCGGCGGGATCCAGCAGGCGTCCGCTGGCCGCGGGCTGGCCATCGCCGACCTCGTGCACGGCCGGCATGATCTTGTTGATGATGCCCTGGATGTGCACGGGCAGGAGGGGGGCGTCTTCCCCGACGGCATCGATCGCCGCGCGCACGGCGCCGCATTCGTCGTGGCCGAGCACGATGATCAAGGGCACGCCGAGAACGGCGACGGCATACTCGAGGCTGCCGAGTACCGAGTCGGAGATGACCTGGCCGGCGTTTCGCACCACGAAGAGGTCGCCGAGGCCCTTGTCGAAGATGATCTCCGCGGCCAAGCGCGAGTCGCTGCAGCCGAAGAGCGCCGCGCGCGGTGCCTGACCGCCGACCGAGAGGTTGCGCTGCTCGACGTCCTGTCGCGGATGTCGCGGCTCGCCCGTGACGAAGCGCTCGTTGCCGCGCAGCATCTCGCTCCACACCTTGGAGGGGCTGCCCGGACCGATGGGGACCGCACCGGTGGAGGCAGCGTGAGTGGTCATTTCGCTGATCCCGTGCTCGGGCCTGTGGCGGCCGGCTGCTGCGTGACGTTGGTGGAAATGGCGGTGGCGATCGCATCCGCTTCTTCGGGGGATCCCGTGCCGGAGATTATGTAGGTGCTGCGGCCCGAAGAGGTCTCGAGGGCGTAGGCGGCGTTGCCGACGTCGCGGCTGGACTGCCGGTTGTCGTAGACGGTCCACTGGATACCGTCGATCGTCTCGGTACCCGTTGCCGCAGTCTGTTTCAGCTCATTCACGAGCCAGGTCGGGTTGGCATCGACGGCCTGGGTCAGGCCGAAGAACTGCCCACTCGGCGTGAGTAGCCCGATAAACCACGACTGCACCCCGTCGGCGGTAGCGGTGCGCACCTGGGCCACGTTGGAGCTCCAGTCGCTCGGCAGATCGGGCACGGCGAGGGGAACGGGCAGCACGTTCTGGGCCGACACTGCGACCGAGCGGTAATCAATGGCCTGAAGGCGCGATGTGTTGTCGCGCGGAACGATCAGTACGATCACGACGACCACCCCGACGACGACGATCAGCGACAGCCAGAGGTTGTTCACGGTCTTCACCGCGCGATACTTCCGCGTCGCGGCGGTCTTTCGCTCGAACGTCTCCTGCTGGGTCTCGGGTCGGCCCAGTTCGGCCACGATGGGCTTCGGACGATCGTTCTTGGCTGCCACGTACGTTCTACTCCGACTCTGAAATCTCTGAACCGGATGCCGCGGCCGCGGCCTTGTGGCGGGCCGCGTCGAGACGCGCCTTGGCCCCGATCAGCCACTGCTCACAGCGGGCGGCCAGCGCCTCGCCGCGCTCCCAGAGGGCGAGCGACTGCTCCAGCGTCGAGGATCCCTGCTCCAGCTCGTTGACCACCCCGACCAGTTCGTCGCGGGCCTCTTCATAGCTCAGCGCCTGAATGTCAGGAGTTGAGACCGCAGGGGTTTTGGGCATGCATCAATCCTAGCTTTGGGCGCCGGTCGAAATGGCACCCACGACGCCGTCGGCAACGGTGATCGCAAGCGTCGAATCTGCGGGCGCGGCGGTGGCGGCGCGAACGATCGAGCCGTCGGCCAGCTGAACGATGGCGTAGCCCCGATCGAGCGTGCGCTGCGGGGAGAGCGAGCGCAGCTGGGCCGCGAGCTCCCGGGTCTGCGACTCGCCGCGCTCGAGAACGCGGGTCACGAGTTCGCTGCCCCGGGCGACGTAGCGGGTGAGGTCCTGCGAGCGAGTGTCGATGATCCAGGCGGGGTTCGCCAGCGCGGGCCGGCTGCGCAGCTGACCGACCCTGTCGATCTCCACGCGGATGAGATTGGTCACCCTCTGCCCGATGCGCGCGCGGGCCTGCTGCACGCGGCTGAGCTCCTCGGCGACATCCGGTACGACGCGCTTGGCGGCATCCGTCGGGGTGGACGCTCGCAGGTCGGCGACGTCATCGAGCAGGGGCCGGTCGTTCTCGTGGCCGATGGCGCTGACGATGGGCGTAGCGCAGGCCGCCGCGGCACGAACGACGCCCTCGTCGCTGAAGCCGAGCAGATTCTGAAAATCGCCGCCTCCGCGGCTGATGATGATGACGTCGACCAGGGGGTCGGCATCCAGTGTCTGAATGGCTGCGATCACCTCGCGGGGCACCCGGTCGCCCTGCACCGCAGTGTGGATGACGCGGAAGGAGACCGACGGCCAGCGCAGTCGGGCGTTCGTGAGAAAATCCTTCTCGGCGTCACTGTCTTTGCCGGTGATCAGGCCGATGGTGCCGGGCAGAAAGGGGAGCCGTTTCTTGCGCGAGGCGTCGAAGAGGCCTTCGCTCCCGAGCTGGCGGCGCAGGCGTTCGAGGCGCTCGAGCATGTCGCCGAGGCCGACGTGGCGCATGTCGAATACCTGCATAGAGAGGGTGCCGGCCTTCAGCCAGTAGCTGGGCTTGACCAGGGCTACGACGCGGTCGCCCTGCTTGAGGTCGTCGGGGATCTTGCCGCGCACGCTCGACCACACGGTGAAGCTGATCGTGACGTCGGCCGTGGGGTCTTTGAGCTTGCCGTAGACGTTGCCGCCGCTTGTGCCCCACTGCGTGATCTCGCCCTCGACCCAGGCGGTGCCGAGGCGCTCGATGTAGCCCTTGACCTTGTCTGCCAGCACGCTGACCGGCCACGGCGTCTCGAGCGTAGAGGGGACGGAGCCGTTCGGGACGTCGGTCATCTTCTGCGGTGCTCCCTCTGGGCTGCTGTCACGGTTCGCCCGGATTCACTGGCTGGTCAGCTTCACTCGATAACATGAGCAGGTGACCCAAGTAAGCATCAGCCTGCCAATGCCGAGGATTCCCGGCGTAAGAAACAGGCTAAAGGATAATCCCGTCATGGGCGCAAAGCGCGTACTGCTGGCGGCCCCCCGCGGCTACTGTGCAGGAGTAGACCGCGCGGTCGTCGCGGTCGAGAAAGCACTCGAGCGCTACGGTGCCCCGGTGTATGTGCGCAAGCAGATCGTGCACAACATCCATGTGGTCGGCACGCTCGAGAAGCTCGGCGCGATCTTCGTCGAGGAGGTCGACGAGGTTCCCGTGGGTTCGCACGTCGTCTTCAGCGCGCACGGCGTCTCGCCGGCCGTCGTTCAGAGTGCCGCCGATCGGGGCCTGCAGGCCATCGACGCCACCTGCCCGCTGGTCACCAAGGTGCACCGCGAGGCTGTGCGCTTCGCCCGGGACGACTTCGAGATCTTGCTGATCGGGCACGAAGGCCACGAAGAGGTCGAGGGCACCGCGGGCGAGGCCCCGGAGCACACGACTCTCGTCGGCAGCCCCGATGAGGCCGACACGATCATTGTTCGAAACCCCGACAAGGTCGTGTGGCTCAGCCAGACGACGCTCAGCGTTGATGAGACCATGGAGACGGTTCGCCGCCTGCGTGCCCGGTTCCCGAACCTGCAGGATCCGCCGAGCGACGACATCTGTTACGCCACCCAGAACCGCCAGGTCGCGATCAAGAAGGTCGCTGCCGACAGCGACCTGGTGATCGTGGTGGGCTCGGCCAACTCCTCGAACTCGGTGCGCCTCGTCGAGGTCGCGCTGGAGTATGGCGCCAAGGCCGCCTACCGGGTGGACTACGCCTCGGAGGTCAAGCAGGAGTGGCTCGACGGCGTCAACACCGTCGGCGTCACCTCAGGCGCCTCGGTGCCGGAGGTTCTCGTGCAGGAACTGCTCGACGAGCTGGCCAACGCCGGCTACGGCGACGTAGACACCGTGATCACGGCCGAGGAAGACCTGATCTTCTCCTTGCCGAAGGAACTGCGCAAAGACGTCGAGGGCAACATGGATGCCCGCGCCATGGGCGGTCGCATCAGCGAATAGTTGTTGAGGGGCAGGGCCTACAGAAGGCTCGAGTCCCTCCTGCTCGCTCTGCAACGCGAGTGCTCAGTAGCGCTCGTGGCATTGCAGGATGACGATGCGGTCGGCGGTCACGTAGTAGACCAACCGGTTGGCTTCGTCGATGCGGCGAGACCAGGCGCCTGAGAGCACGTGTCGGAGAGGCTCGGGCTTACCGATTCCCGCAAACGGATCCCGAAGCACATCAGTGATCAGCTGATTGATGCGCTTGAGCGTCCTGCGGTCCTGGGTTTGCCAGTAAACGTAGTCCTCCCACGCATCGGGGTCGAAGGCCAGCGTTCGAATCACGCGTCCAAGAGGTCGTGCTGTTCAAACTCGCCGCGTCGGGCCCGTTCGATTGCGGAGAGGAGCCGCTCAGCGTTCGCGGGGTTCCGAAGCAGATAGGCCGTCTCGGTCATTGAGTCATAGTCGTCCTTCGACAGGATGACAACGTTGCCGTGCCGCGAGACGACTTCGATAGGGGTGTGGTCGTCGTTGACCTGCTGGATAAGCCCGAACAGCGTCTTGCGTGCTTCCGTCGCCGTGATCGCGGTCATGATTGCTCCTCTAAGTGGTACTTGATAGCGTACCTCTTCGAGCGGTGATGTGGATTCTGGTTGAAAGGTTCTTCCTGACGTCGACGATGCCAGTCGTGGCTCGCCCGCATCCGCTTGAAAATCTCCAACATTCGGCGAAGGCCCCAGCCCACGAAGAGCGAGACGCTTGTGCACGCTAAAACGCCCGGCTGGAAAACCCCAGCCGAGCGTTTTCGCGATCTAGTTCTTGCTGTTTAGCCGTCCAAGTGTTGCGAGGACCACTCGAAACCGCCGACCCGGCGGCCGGCTCGCATCAGCTCAGCGGAGTGAAGTCGCGCCGTCCGATGTGCGCAGGACGAGGCGAGTTCGCCGCGAACGGGTGCACCAGCGTGTTCTCGACGCTGTTGAACACCATGAAGACGTTCGAGCGGGGGAACGGGGTGATGTTGTTCCCCGATCCGTGCATGATGTTCGAGTCGAACCAGAGCGCCGACCCGGCCTTGCCGGTGAACTGCTCGATGCCGTAGCGGCTCGTGAGGTCAGCGATCGCCTCCTGGCTGGGGATGCCTGCCTCCTGCTCCTTCAGCGACTGCCGGTAGTTGTCATCCGGAGTCTCACCCACGCTTGGAACAAAGGTCTTGTGCGATCCGGGCATCACCATGAGTCCGCCGTTGTACGGCAGGTTGTCGGTCAACGCGATCGACAGGCTCACGGCTCTCGGCACGGGCATTCCGTCTTCGGCATGCCAGGTCTCGAAGTCGGAGTGCCAGTAGAAGCCGGTGCCGGTGAAACTGGGCAGGAAGTTCACGCGCGTCTGGTGGAGGTAGACCTCCGAGCCGAGAATCTGGCGGGCGCGATCGAGCACGTGCGGATTTGAGGCGAGGGCTGCGATCGGCGCGCTGAGTTTATCGACGTCGAAGACCGATCGAACGAGCCCGGTCTTCTTCTCGGTGACCCGGCGCGGATCGGAGAAGAGCGATTCGTCGGCCGACAGGCGGTCGAGTTCGGCGCGATAGGTGCGAACATCTGCCGCGGTGATGAAGTCGTCGAGAATCGTGAATCCACGGGACTCGTGCATGGCGAGTTGCGCGGCATCGAACGGGCCGTCGGATGCGGCACCCCACACGGCCGGCTGGCTGCGGGAAATGGACTCGCCGGGCTGGGCGAGCCGAGTGGGGTACTCGTCGTGAATTGTGGTTTGGGTGATGGTCATCGACTTCTCCTTCTGGTTTTGCGTGAGGCTGTGCGGCGTGACACGGTGGGCGCGTCAGCCGGCCTCGGTGATCAGTGGGTACACGCCGTTCTCGTCGTGCACCTCTCGGCCGCTGACCGGCGGATTGAAGACGCACACTGTGCGCATCCGCGTGTGCGGCCGAAGTTCGTGCTTGTCGTGATCGTTCAGCAGATAGAGCGAACCGGCGGCGAGTTCGTGCTTTGTGCCGTTCGCCAGCTCGGTCAGAGTTCCCTCGCCCTCGACGACGAACACCGCTTCCACGTGGTTCGCGTACCAGAACTCGTTGACCGATCCAGCGGCGAGGATAGTCTCGTGCACCGAGAAGCCGACACGATCCTTCGCGAGGATGATGCGCCTGCTGCGCCAGTTGTCTGTGATGATGTCGGCGTCGGTTCCGCTGATTTCATCGAGCGTGCGAACGATCATGAGTTGGCTCCTTCTAACGAGTGGCGACGCGCGGGCGCTAAAACAGTGGCGACGCTCAGCTCGATAATCGCGAGCCCGCGTTCGAGCTCCTCGGCGGTGATAGTAAGGGCGGGCAGAATCTTTAAGACTTCGCCCTCCGGGCCGGATGTCTCCACGAGAAGTCCACGGGCGAAAGCCTCATTACAGACACGACCCGCAAGCTCCCCGCTCTCGAACTGCAGGCCGCGGGCAAGGCCGCGTCCCTTGGCGACGAGGTTGTGCTGCGGGTAGTCGGCGACGAGACGGTTGAAGCGGCTTTCGACCTTGAGCCCCTTCTTCAACGTCGACTTCTCGAGAGTGTCGTCAGACCAGAAGACACGGATCGCCTCGGCTGCGGTGGTGAATGCGGGCCCGATTCCGCGGAAGGTGCCGTTGTGCTCTCCCGGCTCCCAGATGTCGAGATCGGGGCGAATGAGGGTGATTGCCATCGGCAGCCCGTAGCCACTGATCGACTTCGAGAGGCAGACGATGTCTGGCACGATGCCGGCCTCCTCGAAGCTGAAGAACGCGCCGGTACGGCCGCATCCCATCTGGATGTCATCCAGAATCAGCAGAATGTCGTGCTTCTTGCACAGCGCAGAAAGGCCTCGAAGCCATGCGGCGCGCGCAGCGTTGATCCCACCCTCGCCCTGCACGGATTCGACGATGACCGCCGCGGGCTTGTTGAGCCCGCTTCCGCTGTCGTCGAGGAGCTTCTCGAAGTAGAGAAAGTCGGGGTAGTCCCCGCCGAAGTAGTCGTCGTAGGGCATCGGGGTGGCGTGCACGAGCGGCACGCCCGCGCCACCGCGCTTGAGCGAATTGCCCGTGACGGCGAGGGCGCCGAGCGTCATTCCGTGAAACGCGTTGGTGAAGTTGATGACCGATTCGCGCCCGGTCACCTTGCGTGCGAGCTTGAGGGCCGCCTCGACGGCGTTCGCGCCGCCCGGGCCGGGGAAGACGACCTTGTAGTCGAGCCCGCGCGGTTCGAGGATGTGGCTCGCGAAGGTCTCAAGAAAGTCGCGCCGCGCCGCCGTGAACATATCGAGCGAGTGAATGACCCGGTCATCGGTGAAGTACTCGACGACGGCTTTCTTTAGTAAAGGGTTGTTGTGACCGTAGTTCAGGGCGCCCGCGCCGGAGAAGAAGTCGAGGTACGCGGTGCCGTCTTCGGTGAACATCGTGCTTGCCACAGCGCGGTCGAACACGACCGGCCAAGAGCGTGAGTAACTGCGCACCTTCGATTCGAGATCAATGGTCTTCGTCATGTGCCCTTCTTTCGGGGGATCGGTGGCAGTCACGGGCTCCAGCGGGCCGATCTCGTAGAGCGGCTCGGCGTCGTGACCGTCAGGAAAGTGTGAAGTCTCGAGCAGGCCGCTCACCTCCACCGGACTGTTGCCCCGGCGCGCAGCGAAGGCGCGGAACAGGCGCTGGGAAGCGGTATTGTCATCGGTGATTGTCGTCTCGACAATCGTGATCGGCGGCGTGAGGGTCGCATCGTCTGCGAGGTCATCGAGCATGAGCGTGGCGATGCCGAGGCCTCGAAACTGCTCGTCGACGGCAATCTGCCAGACAAAGAGATTCTCCGGGCGTTCGGGCGGCCGGTTGCCAAGCAGAAACCCGGCCACCACGCCATCCACGACGGCGATGCGACAGGTCTCCGCGAAGTCGCGGAAGTAGTGAAGATACGCGTAGGACGAGTTGAGATCGAGCGATCCTGAGTCGCGGGCGATGCGCCACGCCTGGCCGCCATCATCGATCGTCGGGCGCCGGATCGCGATTTTGTGGGCGAGCACTGTTTCGATCATTTGGTGTTCCTCAGGGCCAGGGTGCTAGCCGTGTCGATCGTCGGCAGTGCTGAGGTGGGCTTGCGCTTACTCAAGGTGTCTTCTCTCGGTTGTTGTGAACACACAACATTAGAGAACATTGACCCCCATTTGGGGGTACTCAGAGGGGATGCGGAGGATTCGTTTCACGTCGAGGGGATCCTCAAGGGTTCGTATGGAACGATGGTGTTCATGAAGAGCCGCAACCGGGGAGCCGTGACCATTGTCATGATCCTTGTCGGCATGCTTGTGGGCCTCGCCCCGATGCTTCATGCGATCTGTATTGCACCGACGTCCGGCGCTGTCGGATCCTCCATCTCGCATGTCATGGCTGATGGAATAGTCATGGCCGTGAATGCGCAGACGACGGTCGCGGAAACACCAGCGGCAGGTGCAGTGGAGAGCATGCCGGAGATTGCCGCACTCGGAACCGCGGTGGCCGGAGCCATCGACCTTGCCCCGACGTCGGCGCTCGGTGTGATGCTGGGCGCGATAGTGCTCGTCGCGGGCCTTGCGATGCTCACGATCCTCAGCGTGCGATTCTGTCGCAGCCGGGCCGTGCTCGTCGCGAGCAGTGCCTGGGTGGTGCTGCGGAGCATCCTGCCCGAACCTGCCCTCGCGCGGCCGCCAAGCGATATCAGCCTGCTCGCCCTGGGGATCTCCCGAACCTAAGCCGTACATAGTCCCTCAAGAATTCTCCATTCTCTTTTGACTATGTAAGGAAATACTTCAATGTTTGCAATGAAATATCGCGCCGCTGGCGTCACCGCTCTCGCTCTCGCCGCCACTCTGACCCTCGCGGGCTGTACCAACGCAATGGCTGGCATGGACATGGGCGGCTCCAGCACGATGGGCGGCAACGGATCGACGAACTCCAGCACGAACGCGGCCGGTTTCTCTGCGGCCGACATCATGTTCGCCCAGATGATGATTCCGCACCACAAGCAGGCTGTCGCGATGTCTACCCTCGCTGAGACCCGCACCACCACCCCGGCGGTGCTGGCTTTGGCCAAGCAGATCAAGGGTGCCCAGGCGCCGGAGATCACTCAGATGACGGGGTGGCTGACCGCGAGCGGATCGTCGCTCGACGCAGGTCACGCGATGGACGCGGGCATGAGCATGGGCGGCGGAATGGACGGCATGATGACGGATGCCGACATGACGGCTCTTGAGGGTGCCACCGGCACGGCGTTCGACACCCTGTTTCTGCGGGGCATGATCGGCCATCACGAGGGTGCGGTGCAGATGGCGCAGGCGGTCATCGACTCGAACAACCCCGAGGTCAAGGCGTTGGCCGGCAGCGTCGTCACGTCCCAGACCGCCGAGGTCGCTGAGATGAAGGCGATGCTCAGGTAGTAGCCCTAAGCGGTTCGGCGCGGGAGGGCCTGGCCGGCTCCTCCCGTGCTGACCTCGGGCCGGAGGTCGAGGCGGCGCAGCAGTTGGGCGTTCAGAGCGACGACCACGGTGGAGATCGACATCAGCAGCGCGCCGACGGCCATGGGCAGTACGAAGCCGATTGGGGCGAGCACCCCGGCCGCGAGCGGCACCGATATCAGGTTGTAGCCGGCAGCCCACCAGAGATTCTGTCTCATCTTGCGGTAGCTCTTTCGCGACAGTTCGATGACCGAGAGCACCGAGCGGGGGTCGTCGCTCGCGAGGATGACGCCGGCCGAGGCGATGGCCACGTCGGTTCCGGCGCCGATCGCGATTCCGACATCCGCCTGGGCGAGAGCGGGCGCATCGTTCACGCCGTCGCCGACCATCGCGACCCGGCGGCCCTCTTTCTGCAGCTCGATGACCTTCGCGGCCTTGTCTTCGGGGTGCACCCCGGCGAAGACCCGATCGATGCCGAGCTCGGCGGCGACCGAGCGGGCGACGGCTTCGGCGTCGCCCGTGATCATGACGACCTCGATGCCCAGGGCGTGCAGGGCGTCGACCGCTTGGCGCGACTCTGGCCGGATCTCATCCGCGAGGCCCAGGGCGCCCACGACCGTGCCATCCCGCAACACGTGCAGGATGATGTCGCCGTCGGCCTCCCACGCCGTTGTCTCGGGCAGCGGCGGGGCGCTGTGCGCGGCGAGCATGCTCGGGCCGCCGACGCTGATCTCCAGACCATCGACTGTTCCTGTGACGCCGACCGCGGTGGACGCCCGGAAGTCCGTGGCCCGCAGGGTGGCAACGGAGCGGCTGACGGCGGCCGCGATGATCGCCTTCGCCAGCGGGTGCTCGCTGTCGCCCTCGACCGCTGAGGCCCAGGAGAGCAGCTCTGCGTCGGAGACGCCATCCGTCACTGCGATCTTTGAGACGACAGGTTCGCCCTTGGTGAGGGTTCCGGTCTTGTCGTAGAGCACGGAGGTCACGGTGCGCATGGCCTCGAGCGCGAGGCGGTCCTTGATCAGCACCCCGCCCTTCGCGGCGCGCTCCGTGGCGATCGACACGACGAGGGGGATAGCGAGGCCCAGTGCGTGCGGGCAGGCGATAACGAGCACGGTGATGGTGCGGATGACCGCGTCATCCGGGAAACCCAACGCTGTCCAGGCGATCGCCGTCAGCGTGGCCGAGCCGAGCGCAAACCAGAACAGCCAGCCGGCGGCGGTGTCGGCGAGGCGCTGCGCACGCGACGTGGAGTTCTGAGCCTCGCTGACGAGACGCTGGATTCCCGCCAGTGCGGTGTCGTCGCCGACCGCGGTGACGCGCACGCGCAGGGCGTTATCGGTCGCGACCGTGCCGGCGACCACGTGGGCGCCGACGGTTCGAGTGACCGCGCGGGACTCGCCGGTGATCATCGACTCGTCGACGTCGGCGGTGCCCTCGGTCACCTCGCCATCGGCCGGGACCCGGCCGCCGGGGCGCACGACGACGATGTCGCCCACCACGAGGTCGGCGGGCGATACGGTCACGATGCTGTCGCCGTCGACCCGTTCGGCCTCGTCGGGCAGGAGGGCGGCGAGGGACTCCAGCGCGGTCGAGGTCTGGGCGAGGGAGCGCATCTCGATCCAGTGGCCGAGCAGCATGATCACGATGAGCAGGGCCAGCTCCCACCAGAAATCGAGCTGGGCATCGATCAGCCCGAGGCTGGCGCCCCACGACGCGAGGAACGCGACGGTGATGGCCAGGGCGATGAGCAGCATCATGCCGGGCTTTCGGGCCGTAAGCTCCGTGACCGCGCCGGTCAAGAACGGCCGGCCGCCCCAGACGTACATGACCGTGCCGAGTGCCGGGGAGATCCAGGCGA
>JBBATW010000017.1:33841-61498 GCA_040398585.1 Agreia sp. | reverse complement strand
GGGATGCCCACCAGCCTTGCGGCTGGTGGGCATCCTGCGTTAACACACAGCACAAGACCACGAGGTTGTACCTGCGGTTCACGAATTCGTGAACCGCAGGTACAACCTCGTTGGTCGTTAAGGCTTGAGGTGCACAATCTGCTCGATCTGGTGCGGCACGTTCTCGTCCTGGAGCGACGTGGTGTCGCCCAAGGGGCGGCCGTCGACGATGTCGCCAAGGAGTCGTCGCATGATCTTGCCCGAACGGGTCTTGGGGAGGTCCGGTACGAGGATGAGATCCCGCGGCTTGGCGATCGGACCGATCTCCTTCGCGACGTGTCGGCGCAGAATGTCAGCGAGCTCTTTCTGGAGCTGGCGCCATCCGGCTGCGTCGTTGGCTTGAAGGCGACTGCTGTTGGTATTGCCGCTGAACGAGGGCACGACGAAGGCTGCGATGGCCTGGCCCGTCAGTGCGTCCGCCACGCCGACCACGCCCGCCTCACCCACGGCCGGGTGCGACACGAGGGCAGACTCGACCTCAATGCTCGAGAGGCGGTGGCCCGAGACGTTGATCACGTCGTCGACGCGGCCGAGCAGCCAGATGTCGCCGTCGTCGTCGTACTTCGCGCCGTCGCCGGAGAAGAAGTAGCCCTTGGCTGCATAGCGTCGCCAGTAGGATTCGAGGTAGCGTTCCGGGTTTCCCCAGACGGTGCGCGCCATTGACGGCCACGTTCCCTTGATGACGAGGTACCCGCCGTTGCCGTGGGCAACCTCTTCCCCTTCCTCATCGACCACCAGGGTCGTAAGTCCGGGCAGTGCGCGGGTTGCGGAGCCGGGCTTGAGCGTGGTGACGCCGGGCAAGGGAGCCATGATGGCGGAACCTGTCTCGGACTGCCACCAGGTGTCGACGATCGGGGCGACGGCTTTGCCTATGTTGTTGTGAAACCAGACCCAGGCCTCCGGGTTGATGGCCTCGCCCACGGTACCCAGCAGGCGAATGCTCGAGAGGTCGTACTCTGCGGGTACGCCATCGGGGAACCAGGTCATGAGGCTCCTGATCAGAGTGGGGGCCGTGTAATACGTGGTCACGCCGTAGCGTTGGATGATCTCGAAGTGCCGCGCGGTGTGCGGGGAGTTCGGCGTGCCCTCGTAGATGACCTGGGTTACGCCGTTCAAGAGTGGCCCGTAGATCTCATAGGTGTGAGCGGTAACCCAGGCGAGGTCGGCCGTGCACCAGTGCACGTCGGTGTCCTTGACGTCGAACATAGCCCAGTGGGTCCACGCGGTTTGGGTGAGGTAGCCGGCCGTCGTGTGCACGAGGCCCTTCGGTTTTCCGGTGGTGCCCGAGGTGTAGATGATGAACAGGGGGGTCTCGGCGTCGAAGAACTCCGGGGTGTGCACATCGCTTGCCGTATCGACGACATCGTGCCACCAGAGGTCGCGGCCTTCTGTCCACGGCACGTTCGGGGTCTCGGCGCCGGTGCGACTCACCACGAGAACATGCTCGATCGAGTTCTCTCCTGAGACGGCCTCGTCGGCGTTCTGCTTGACGGGCACGGCGGCGCCCCGGCGGAACTGGCCGTCAGTGGTGACCAGCAACTTTGCGCCGGTGTCTTCGACGCGAAACCGCAGGGCCTCGGCCGAGAAGCCGCCGAACACGAGGGAGTGGACGGCGCCGAGGCGCGCGATGGCCAGCGTGATGATGATGGTCTCCGGGATGACCGGGAGATAGACCACGACGCGGTCGCCCTGCACGATTCCGAGCGCCGTGAGGGCATTCGCAGCCTTGGCTACCTGGCCCTGCAGGTCAGCGTAGGTGATGCGTTGACGGTCGCCGCGCTCGCCCTCGAAGAAGAGGGCGACCTTGGAGCCCCGGCCGGCATCGACGTGGCGGTCGACACAGTTCACGGCCACGTTGAGGGTGCCGCCGGCAAACCAGGTCGCAGCGGGGACGTAGAGTACGGTCTCAGAGTCTGTACCGTCAGCATCAGCGGGCAATGCTGGCTGCCACGTGTGCGTCGTCTCCCACGGAGTTTTCCAGTCGAGACGCTCGCGGGCCTGCTTGGCCCAGAACTGCACTGGGTCGGCCGCGGCACGGGCCCACTCGCCGGCGTCGACATTGGCCTGGGCACTGAACGCCGCGGGGGCCGGATAGCGTCTGAGCTCGGTCGACAGGTTTCGGATAGTGTGCAGGGTGTTCGGGTCAACCACTTCGGTGGGAGTCGATTCGAATGGATCGGTCACGGTCGACATAGGGACTCCAGTGCTGCGAGGTTGCGGTCTGGGACAACGGTACGCGGCCACAGGCACCACCAGCGAACCGAACGGTCACGGACCGTAACGTTCTCGTTCGATCCGGCCACGGAGTCAGGACCAGCGGCGCGCCGCGAGCTTCTCGAACAGGCCGAGGATGGCATCCGTCGTCTTACCGAGCACGGCCAGCAGCAGGATAGCGAGGAAGATGCGGTCCGTGCGGCCGTTGTTGCCGGAGTCGCTGAGTAGGAACCCCAGCCCCATCGACGCCGCTATCAACTCGGCGGCGACCAGGAACAGCCAAGCCTGCGCAAGAGCCAGTCGGAGCCCGGCGATGACCGAGGGCAGCACCGCCGGCAGCTGCACGGTCAGGAAGAGTTTGACGCCGTTCAGGCCGAACGCACGGCCTGCTTCGACGAGCTGGCGGTCAACGTGGCGAAGGGCCGCAGCGACCGTCGTGTACACCGGGAAGAACGCACCGATGGCGATGAGGGTGATCTTGGATTCCTCACCGATCTTCAGCCACAGGATCAGGAGCGGAACCCAGGCGAGGGACGGCACCGCACGAATTGCGCCGAGCGTCGGGGCGAGCAGCACGTTCCACCGTCGGCTGAGGCCGACGATCGCGCCGATGAGGAGCCCGATCGACGCCCCGATGGCGAAGCCGATCAGCACACGCTGTGTGGAAATGGCGATGTAGAGACCGAGCTGGCCCCGCTCGGCGAGGTCGACGCCGGCAAGAAAGACGGATTCGGGGGAGGGGAACTGGGACTCGTTCACGAGGCCGAGGCTCGTTGCTCCCTGCCAGGCGAGCAGGATCAGAAGGGGCAGGATGGCGCCGCCGAGGATGTCCGAGCTGCGCCGGGAGCGCGGCCCTGTGGCCCGTGCTGTAGAGACGGCGGCTAGTTGGGACATGGTGAGCTACTTGCCGATCACAGTGGGGTCGGCCTGGACAGCGAACGTGTCGTTCAACAGGTTCTTGGTGGCGTCGTCGATGGCCTTCTGGTTCTTGACGGCGCCCGTCGCGACGAGGCTCGGGCCGATCTTGGTCAGGATCTTGACCTGAGCGTCACCGGGGATATTGCTGACGCCGAGGTTCGAACGCTCGGTGATGACCTTGGTGGCAACATTCAGGTCGATTGCGGCCTCCGTGCTGAGGATCTGCGCGGTCTCCGCCTGGTTGGCGAGGGCCCAGGCGCGGGCATGCTCATAGGCGTTCACTACGGTCTGGGCGACATCCGGCCGCTCGGTGATGAACTTCGTCGTCGCATTCAGGAAGCCGTAGCTGTTGAAGCCGACGTTGCGATACAGGAGCTTCGCGCCGCCGGCCTCGGCCTTGGCCATGATCGGGTCGAGCCCGGCCCACGCGTCAACGGAGCCGTTCTGGAGTGCGGCCAGGCCGTCGGCGTGCTGCAGGTTCTGGATGGTGACCGTACTCGGGTCGACGCCGGCCTGCTCGAGGGCCTGCTGCAGGAAGAAGTACGGGTCGGTTCCGGTCGTTGCGGCGACCTGCTTGCCCGCGAGGTCCTTCACCGAGGTGATGGCGGAGTTCGCAGGAACGACGATGGCGGCCCACTCCGGCTGCGAGAAGATGTCGATGGTCTGAATCTCTGAGCCGTTCGCCTTGGCGAGAAGCGCTGCAGCACCCGCGGTCGAACCGACGTCGATGGCGCCTGCCTTTAGGGCTTCGTTCGCCTTGTTGGAGCCCGCGGACTTCACCCAGTTGACCGCGATGCCCTGCGGGGCGAGCGCGGCCTCCAGCCAGCCCTTCTCCTTGACTATCAGGCTCAGCGGGTTGTAGGTCGCGAAGTCGATGTTCAGGGTGCCGCCCTGGCTTGCGGTTGCTCCCGGAGCGGCGGCAGCGCCGGCGGTCGCCGCGCCCTCGCCGGCAACGCAACCGGTGAGAAGTACGGCGGCTGCGAGGGCGCCGGCCGCGAGGACCGCGGAGGTGGTTCGACGAATGGTCATGGTTGTTCTCTCGTTTCGTGAGGGGTGACGTGCTAAGTCACTGAGATGGTTGGGGGCGGGAGGGAAGAAAGTCTCTAGCCGTGATGGCGTTCGATGCCGAGGCCCTCGAGCAGCTCGGCACGAAGCTCGGCAAGCTGCAACGAAGATCGGTCGCGGGGTCTGCGGCCCGGCACGGTGACGATCGAGCGGATGCCGGCTCCGGCATCCGGGGCGTCGTCGTCCTTACCGAGAAGCACGACCCGATCGGCCAGCTGCAGGGCCTCGTCTACGTCGTGTGTCACGAGCAGGATGGTGGTCGGCGCAGCGGCATGAATGTCGAGCAGGAGGTCCTGCATCTTCAGGCGGGTCAGGGCGTCGAGAGCGCCGAAGGGCTCGTCCAGCAGAAGCACCCCGGGGTTTCGGGCGAGGGCCCGGGCCAGGGATGCGCGCTGGGCCATACCGCCCGAGACCTCGCGTGGGCGGTGCCCGGCGGAGTCTTCGAGCCCAACGAGCTGGAGGAGCTCGGCGACACGGTCCTGGCCCGCGGCCTTCGGCGTCTTCTTCGGCAGGCCAAGCGAGACGTTGTCCGCCAGTGTGCGCCACGGCAGGAGCCGCGGCTCCTGGAATGCGAACGCGGAGCGGGTATCGACGTGGGAGACGGTGGAGCCGTCGATGCTTACGACACCGGACGTCGGGAAGTCGAGGCCGGCAACGATGCGCAGCAGGGTGGACTTGCCGCATCCGCTCGTGCCCAGAATCGCTATGACCTCGCCGGCCTCGACCTCGAGTGACACGGTGCCCAGCACGCTGCGGCTGCCGAAGCTCTTGCCGACGCGGGCGAAACTCACGGTGTCGGCGGTGTTCGCGCTTCGGGTCGGGGTCAGGGTCGCTGCCTTGATGCCGGTGACGGTGGGGCTCAGCACGGTAGACACGACTTCTCCAGCTTCAGGGAATGATTGGTAACAGGCCTGATCGAAGAGACGCACACGGGCAACGATCGGGTGTGACCACAGTAAAACAGCCCGGCCGCTGGGGGGACCGGGCTGTCACGAAACGTAACTATCTAGAGCCTTGCGGAGCTTACTCGTTGATGAGCACGATGTCGGCGAGGGCGAGGCGCTCGCGCGGCGCATTTTCGCGTTCGATCAGGGCTTCTACGCCGAGGGCCTCGGGGGTGTCGAGGATGCCGAGGGTGGTCACGGTGAGGGCGGTGAAGTTGACGTCGATGATGAACGCGTCGCGCAGGCCCTCGGCTTCGATGCCGCCGAGCTGGTGCACATGCAGGCCCTCATGCTGGGCCTGGACAGAGAGGTGGGCGACGGCCTGTCCAAGGTCGTAGGCGGCCCACGGGCGGACCTTGCCCTCGGCGTCGGTCGTCTCGGCGATGTTGACGATGAGCACCGAGGCGTTCGGGGCCCAGGCCTGGTTGAAGCCCATCAGGTTCGCCGAGATCGCGTCGAACGTGGGGGTGCCGCGACGGCCGACGATGAAGCGCCACGGCTGTGAGTTCGAGGCCGACGGCGACCATCGGGCGGCCTCGAGGACGGCGGTCAGCGTCTCCTCCGGAATGACGGCTTCGGTGTTGTAGGAGCGCGGGCTCCACCGGTCGGCCAGGATGCCGAGGATCGGTGCGCTGATCTCGGCGGAACGGTGAATCTGGGTGCTGGTCGTGAGGGTCATGGCGACTTCTTTCGTGCGAGGGTGATGTGCGCAACACGCAGAAAGCGGATGCACCGAGCGGGCATCCGTTGCCCACTGAAAAACAACAGGCGGCCGGTATCGCGGTATTCCCGGGCCGGTCACCCCCAGAACGCCCGCGCCAGGCCGGTGGAGTGCCTGAAACCGAGACCTACGCAGGCTATGAGGCTGTGAGGCTCCACGCGGCCGTGAGCTCGCGGCGGAGAGCGGCGATGAAGGCGTCGACGTCGGCCTCGGTGGTGTCGAAGGCGCACATCCAGCGCACCTCGCCGGTGGACGGGTCCCAGTCGTAGAACCGAAAGCTCTCGCGCAGGCGATCGGCGACCCCGGGCGGAACGATCGCGAAGACGCCGTTCGCCTGGGTCGCCTGGGTCAGCACAACGCCGGGCAGGCCCTCGACGCCGGCGCGAAGACGCTGGGCCATAGCGTTTGCGGCGCTGGCTGAACGCAGCCAGACGTCATCTGAGAGCAGCGCAATCAGCTGGGCCGAGACGAAGCGCATCTTGCTGGCCAGCTGCATATTGAGCTTGCGCAGGTAGGTGAGGCCGTCGGTCGCGGACGGGTTCAGCACGACGACGGCCTCGCCGAACAGCAGGCCGTTCTTCGTGCCGCCGAAGGAGACAAGGTCGACTCCGGCATCCGTCGTGAACTCGCGAAACGGCACCCCGAGGCCTGCGGCCGCGTTCGAGAGCCGGGCGCCGTCCATGTGCAGGGTCATTCCGCGATCGTGGGCGTGATCGGCGATCGCGCGCACCTCGGCGGGGGTGTACGCGGTGCCGAGTTCGGTCGACTGGGTGATCGAGACGGCCAGTGGCTGCGCGCGGTGCTCGTCGCCCCAGCCCCAGGCCTCTTGGTCGATAAGGGCCGGGGTCAGCTTGCCGTCGGGCGTTGGCACGGTCAGGAGCTTCAGGCCGGCGACGCGCTCGGGAGCGGCGTTCTCATCGGTGTGGATGTGCGCGGTGGCGGTACAGATGACGGCACCCCAGCGCGGCAGCATCGACTGCAGGCTGAGCACGTTCGCCCCCGTGCCGTTGAAGACCGGGAACGCCTCGACGCCGTCGCCGAAGTGGGACGCCATGACCTCCTGCAGCCGTGCGGTGTACACGTCGCCGCCGTAGGCGATCTGGTGGCCGCCGTTCGCCGCGTACAACGCCTCCAGCACCTCTGGGTGCGCCCCTGCATAGTTGTCGGAGGCGAAGCCCCGGTAGGAGGGATCATGCAGGCGGCGGGGGGAGGGCGTGTCAGAGGTCATGTGGTCAAGTCTCTCTCTCAGTGCTTGTGGTGGATCGGGGTCAGGAGGTCTTGGGTTCCGGGGTCAGCCGGAGCCGGGCGCCGTTCAGTCCGGCGGCATCCGTGTTCCACAGGTCGAGGAACGCCCGCGCCAGAACGTCGACGTCGGTGAAGCCGATGAAGTTCTTCTCCGGTGAGGCCGCGCGCATCTCGGGGTCGACCAGCGCCTTGACGACGAATCGAACCGCGGCGGCGCGCTGCGGCACGGGAGTCGTACGGGTGGCCGCCTGATCCCGGCGGAAGCCGTCGGCCGTGGCTACAACCCAGGCCTCGGCGGCCGCCTTGGCCGCCGCGTAGTTTGCATTCGCGGCGGTTGGCGCATCCACGGCGGTGGAGGAGACGATCGCCAGGCGGCCGGCAGCAGAGGCGACGAGGTGTTTGTAGAAGGCCCGCGTCGTGTTGCGGAGAGTGGTGAAGCCGGCGTCGAGCACGTGCCAGTCCTCGTCGGTCTGCTCAAGCATTCCGCCGCCGCCCTTCCATCCGCCGACGAGGTGGATCAGGCCGTCGATGGGCCCCCACGTGGTGCGGATGCTGTCGGCCAGCTCGTGAACGGATTGGCGGCTCTCGAGCGCGCAGACGTACGTCTTCACCTGCGGCAGGCGGTCGAACGCCGCATCCAGTCGGCCGCGATGAGAGCCGACGGCGATGACGCGGGCACCCGCATCCATCAGGGTCTCAACAGCCCTGACGCCGGACGCACTGGATGCCCCGGCGATCAGAATGACCTGGCCTGTGACGCTCATCTGATTCCTATTCCCGACGCTCGGACTATCGGTCTGAGTTGCCTGTGATGCCCTCTGTAGAGAGTATTACGGCGCCGATCTTCTTGGAGAGTGCCTCATAGAACATCGAGAGCGGGAACTCGTCGTCTAGCAGGGCGTCGGTGAGGCCGCGGGGCGGGCCGTTCAGCGGCAGCGCATCTTTTCCCCGCGCCCAGACCGAGGCCGGATTCGGCGTCAGAGTCGCCGTGACGAGGTCGTAGGCGGCAAGCCAGTGGGCAACCTTGGGCCGGTCGATCGAGCGCCAGTAGAGGTCGTCGATAGCAGCGCCCAACGCGATGACGACGTCGGGGACGCCCGCCCAGTCGATGGCGAGCTTCGTGTCGGTCCAGTGCAGCACGCCATGCTGGTGCAGCCAGGCGAAAAGCAGCTGACCGCCGAGCCCGTCGTAGTTGCGCACCCGGCTACCCGTGAGGGCGAACCGGAAGATGCGATCGAAGAGGATCGCGTACTGAACCAGCCGGGCATGCTCGAGTAGCACGGACTCGTCGTCGGTCAGCACCGCGTGCGAAATCACAGAGAGCCGTCGGTCGATCTTGACGGCCTCGCGAAATGCCGTCAGGTCGCAGCGGAGTTCCTCGAGGCAATAGAGGAAGTACGGCATGCGCTGCTTGATCATGAACGGGTCGAACGGGAGGTCGCCGCGCATGTGGGTGCGATCGTGGATCAGGTCCCACATCACGAAGGTGCGCTCAGCGAGGCCCTGGTCGGTGAGGAGGCGAGCCGCATCGGCCGGAAGGTCGAGCCGAGTGGTCTCAGCCGCAGCGGCGACGACGCGGCGGAACCTCGCCGCCTCCCGGTCGGCGAAGATCGCACCCCAGGTGAACGTCGGCACGCTGCGGGTGGCCACGGTCTCGGGAAAGAGTACGGCCGAGTTCGTGTCGTAGCCGGGGGTGAAATCGAGGAAGCGGATGGGCACGAAGAGCGCGTTCGAGTACTCGTCGGCCTCGATCCTGGCGATGAACTCCGGCCAGATGACCTCAATCAGTACGGCCTCGACCAGCCGAGAGGTCGAACCGTTCTGGGTGAACATCGGGAACACGACGAGGTGGCGCGCACCATTGACCCGATTGCTTGCGGGGCTGAACTCCAGCAGAGAATCGAGAAAGTCGGGTACGCCCAGCCCCTCGGCGACCCAGCGGTCGAGGTCCCTGATGAGGGCCTTATGGTAAGAGGCGTCGTGCGGGAAGTGCGCAGACAGCGCGGTGACGGATGCGGTGAGCTCGCCCACAAGGGCGGCCGCGCGCTCGCGGTCGGCCGTAATCGATACGGCGCCATCCTTCTCCTGCATCGACTGCAGCTCTATCGCCGCGGCCTTCAGGGCCAGCCACGCGGGGGAGTTCGTCAGAACGGTGGCGTCTTCTACGACCTCGGGTTCGCCGGTGATGGCGGCGGCGGTGAATAGCGGCGCGGTCAGTCTGGACATGGGAACCTCCGTTCTGCAGGGGACGGCACTCGAATAAGCGCGATAGTACGAGGCTACGCAGGAAGCAGGGCACGTTTCCTGCCCCTGATAGCGTTTTCGTGCAACGCGCGGCCGGACCCGGGCCGATTTCCTGCGTGGGACGCAAAAAGCCCGTTCCGGGTGTCGCACTCTCTCACTGCGAGGGAGCGTGCTACACCGTACGGGAACGGGCTTTCCCGTTATGCGGGTCGTACTCGGTGCCGGCTGGGACTAGATGATCGCGGCGCGGAGTGCTGCTGCTGCTGCGGCCGGGTCAGCGGCACCGTAGATGGCTCCACCGGCGACTGCGACCTCGGCTCCGGCGCGCTGCACCGAAGCGATCGTGGAGAGATTGACGCCACCGGCTACGGAGAACGGAACCTTGGCGTTCTCGCCGTCGGCAAGCAGGGTTGCGAACGTGAAGCCGGGCTCGGCCTGCTCGTCAAGACCGGCATGCATCTCAACGAACTGGGCGCCGAATGCGGTGACCTGCTGGGCGCGGGTGACCTTGTCCTTGACGCCGATCAGGTCGACGACGATGCCCTTGTTGTGAGCCTTGGCTGCCTTGACGGCACCGATGATGGTGCTGTCGCCCGCCGTGCCTAGAACGGTGACGAGGTCAGCACCGGCCGCAAACGCGATGTCGGCCTCAAGCTCGCCGGCATCCATCGTCTTGAGGTCGGCGAAGACGATCTTGTCGGGGTGAGCGGCCTTGATAGCGGTTACCGCGGCGAGGCCCATGGCCTTGATCAGCGGGGTGCCGAGCTCGATGATGTCGACGTGCGGGGCGACCTTCGCGGCGAGGGCGAGGGCATCTTCGGTGGTCAATACGTCCATAGCTACCTGGAGCTTCATGGGGTCTTCTTTCTGTAGGTGTTGCGGAGGATGGGGTGAAAGTCGAGGGTTGGCTGCGCTACTCGATGTTCGCGTGCCGGGGCCAGATGTCATCTGCCGTCTGGCCGGATGCCAGCCACAGGCTGTGGAAGAGGGCGTCGCCTACGAAAACGACAGCCTGTTCGAACAGGCCGCCCGCGTACTGGATGGAGCGGGCACCGTCGCGCACGTGCTTCTGAGCCGCGGGGATCTCGATGACCACCGTGGCCAGCGTGGCCAGCGGGGACTCCGGCGCCGTCGTGAGGGCGACGATGTCGGCGCCGAGACCCGCGGATGTCGTCGCCGCGGCGACGATATTAATCGTCGTTCCCGAGCCGCTCGCCACGAGCAGCGCGTCGCCGCCCGCGATCGCCGGCGTGGTGTCGTCGCCGACTATGTGCACGGTGAGACCCAGGTGCATGAGGCGCATCGCGGTCATCCGCAGGGCGAGACCCGAGCGGCCCGCGCCGAGCACGAAGACCCGGTCGGCGTTCTTCAGGACGGCTGCGGCGGCGGCGAGTGACTTCGTCGACTCGCCATTTGTGAGCTGTGCGAGCAGGCCTGTCGTCTCGGTGACGATCGCACCGAGCGACTCGCTGGCCGACAGAGTGGAGCCGGTCGCCGCGCTCGTTGCCAGGCGATTCAGTAGTTCGGGGCTCGTGGTCATGTTCTTATGCTCCTCCGTTCGGGCAGGCACTGCGGCCCGCCGAACGGGTGGAAATACCTACCCGTTCGGGTAGTTTAGAGTAGTTCGGGTAGGCTTATTTCATGTCAACTGCTGATTCCACCCACCCGTTAACCGGCTCTTTGCCTACCCTGCAGGCAGGTTCCGTGCTGCTCGACGGTGTGCACGGGGTACTCGACGGTTCCCTGCTGGACATCGCGGGCTCGTTCTCCCGGATGCTCCAGCCGATTATCGGCCACAGCGCGCTGGTCATCTTCACGGAGGACTGCACAGGCCGGCCGCAGAAGAAGGCGGGTGAGGCGGCGATCGTCGAGAACGTCAGCATCGCCGAACTCGACGCCGTGCGCTCACCCCTTGGTATCCAGGAGCGACTGGTGGGCGAGGAGCGGATGATCGCGGGCAGGCTTCGACCGGTCGCCGTCTGGGTCGCCTCCACCGGCGCGCTGCTCGTGCTGACCGACCCGGTGCTCGCCGAGCCGGTGCTCGCCGAGCCGGAGAGCGGCGAGCCGGAGAGCGGCGAGCCGGAGAGCGCCGACGCGGCGGCCTACGGACTGGTCTCGAGCGTGTGGGGCCTGGTGGCTCAGAGTATCCGGCACCAGGTGGCCGCGGCCGGGCCGGCCTACCTGCTCGACTCGCGGTCGACGTCGACCGAGCGGGCCCGGGTGATCGCCGAGCTGGGTGACGATCATGCCATGACCCTGGAGTCGCTGCTTGCCGTTCTCCGGTCGGAGCGCACCGGTGATGCGGCCGCCCGGCAGAGCGCGGCAGAGCTGGCCGCCGCCGCCATGGTTCGGTTGCGCGCGCTATCCGACCGAGACCGCTCGATCGCCGAGGAGCCCGTAGTGGGCGCCTTCGCGCGGCTGCGTGACGACCTCGCTCCCCTGATGCGCTTCGGCGGCCTCGAGGTGCAGTTCGTTGAGCCCCCGGTGAACGGTCGGGCGCTGCCTGGCGAGGTCGCTCACGCCGCCCGGGCCATCGTGCGCGGTGCCGTGCTGGCCCTCGTCGAGCAGCCGGGGGTGAATCGGGTGCGCGTGCAGTGGGACTGCGATGGCAGCAATCTCCTGGTGAACATCCGTGATGACGGCCCCGGCGACCTGCAGCCCGATGGCCAGAGCGTGCGTCAGCTCACCGCGCGGGCGACGGCGCTTCTCGGCACGCTCAGCGTCGAGTCGACTCCGGGCTGGGGCTCGGAGGTGGCGGTTGCTCTGCCACTGGACGCGCCGGCGATCACGATCGGCCCGAGCGAGTGGGGTCTGAGTGCCAGGGAGCGTGAGGTCTTGGAGCTGGTCGCATCCGGCGCCCGCAACCGGGTCATCGCCGGTACCCTCTCGATCAGCGAGAACACGGTGAAGTTTCACGTGGCGAACCTGCTGCGAAAGGCGGGGGCCTCGACCCGGGCCGAGTTGGCAGTGCTGGCCCTGTAGGCCCTGTAGCGAGGTGCTAGGCCCGATTGAGCCAGGGGCGAAGCAGGCGGGTCACCGCCGGCAGTACCCAGTAGGCCATGATCGGGGTCAGCACGAGCGTCGTGATCAGCACCTTCAGGGCGCTTCCGACATCGGCCCACGCAGGCAGGGCCAGCGTGACCAGCAGGGTGAATGCCAGATTCACCGGGAAGAAGCCGAGCCAGATGCTCACGGCCTGTTTCCAGCGCGGCGGGCTGCGCACGAGCAGGATGAGGTCGGTGTCGACGGTCTCGGTCGGCGGGTCGAACCAGCCCTCTATGCCGGTGCGGCGTTCGGTCCGCGACGCGAGCACGAGATGGCTGCCCCCGGCCAGCCACTCGACGCGGTCGGCGGAGCTCTCCCAGGCATCGAGTCGCTCGACGCTCGAGAATCGGTACAGCATGTGCCAGTCCCAGGAGTCGGCCGAGGCCCGAACCCAGCCCGAGCCGAGAAAGCCCGGGTACTGATTCGCCAGATTCACCCCCGATTGAACCCAGCGGGTGGCGTCGGGGATCCTGACGGGATCGACTGTTCTGGTGATCGAAACGGTGATGGGAACAGACTGCGGCGCTTGTGGCGCGAGGGCATCGTTCCCAGGCTCTTCTGGAGGCATGGCTCCAGTGTGAGGCCTTCTATCCTTCGCTGTCGTCCTCGTCAAGGATCTCGAGGCCCTCGAGGTCGAGCTCGTCAGAGGGCAGCCCCGCACGCTCACGCACGCCGAGGCGGCCGAGGATGAGAAGCTCGCGGGACTCGAGCACGTCGGCGAGCTCATCGCGGTCGTAGTCGCTCTCGCCCTCGAGCATCTTGTCGAGCATCCTGATGCCGACGTTGAACCAGCGCTGGGCGATGGTGGAATCGCCGGCCTCGTCGTAGGAGTCGCCGAGGAAGGAGTGCACCATCGGGTCGGCGGGACCCTCGGCCAGCAGTTGCCTGGAGATGACCTCGGCCTCCTCCGCCTGACCGGTGCGCAGCAGCGCGTCGATCAGGTAGACACGCTTGTCGGGGGCAGCCTCTCCCTCGGCGTCCTGGGCCTCGAGGGCCGCCTCCAGCGAGCGCTCAGGCTCGTCGGCGTCGACGAAACACTCGGAGGCCGCCACAAAAAGGGCGGCGGGCGAGGTGTCGTCGTCATACTCGGTCTCGGCATCGCGAGCGAGGGAAAGGAACTCCAGAGCGGCGGCAAGCGCCTTCGCAGGCTCGTCGGCTTCGTAGCTGGTCTCGTCGATATAGTCCCAGGTCACTGTCTTAGGCATGGGATCACGTTAGCGGATCAATCGCGGCGGCTACCATGGAAACCGATATGACAACGAGCCCTGCATCCGCATCCTCGGCGGAAGCTGCAGCCGAATCCGTCACGAAGGCGGGCGAGGCGACGCCGGGCCACTTCCTGCCCCACCTCCAGGGCCTGCGTGCGATCGCGGTATTACTCGTGGTCATCTACCATTTTTGGCCTGGTCGGCTTCAGGGCGGCTATGTCGGCGTCGACGTCTTCTTCGTCATCTCTGGCTTCCTGATCACCTCCCAGCTCGCGCGCGAACTCGAACGCAGCGGGCGCATCCGACTTCCCAATTTCTATGCCCGCCGCGTGCGTCGCCTGCTGCCGGCGTCGGTGCTGGTGCTCGTCTTCAGCGCTCTCGCAACGCTGTTCCTCCTGCCGCTGTCGAGCCTTGCGACGAACCTGCGCGAAATCCGTGCCGCCACCTTCTACATCGAGAACTGGGCGCTGGTGCAGGGCTCCGTCGACTACCTCGGATCCTCCAACGAGGCGAGCCTCGTGCAGCACTACTGGTCGCTCTCGCTCGAGGAGCAGTTCTACCTGATGTGGCCGCTCGTGTTGATCGGGGCAACGGCCCTCGGCGTCTGGCTGGCCCGGCGGCGAGGCGCAGACGCCTCGCGCTGGAAAGCGCTCGTTATTGTGGTGGCCGCTGCCAGCATCGTGTCGTTCGTCTTCTCTGTGCTCTACACGCAGACCAACCCGGCCGAGGCCTACTTCAACACGTTCACGAGGGTCTGGGAGTTCGGCGTCGGTGGCCTGCTCGCACTGCTGCCGCGCTGGCGGCCGAGAAAGGCGTGGCTGTCGAACGTCTCCGGCTATGCCGGAATCCTCGCCATCGTCGCGGCCGGCTACTTCTTCACGAAGGGCACTCTTTTCCCAGGCTGGGCAGCCCTGCTGCCCGTTCTCGGCACCGCCGCCGTGATCGTCGCCACGCACCGCGCCAAGCCCTGGGATGCCGCCCGCGTGCTGAGCATCAGGCCGATGACGTTCATCGGTGACATCTCCTATTCGCTCTATCTCTGGCACTGGCCACTGATCATCATCGCGCCCTACGTGCCGGGCTGGGGGCTGTCGACCTGGAACCGCATCGCCCTGTTCCTGTTCTGCTTCCTGCTGGCGTGGCTGACCAAGAGGTTCGTCGAGGACCCGACCCGGTCGTGGCGCTATTTCACCGCGAAGAAGCCCCGGGTGACCTTCGGCTGGATGCTGGCGGCGATGGCTGTCTGCACCGCGCTCGTGTTCGCGGTCTCCGTCGTGCAGCAGCCGAGGTACGACGCGGCGGCGTCGGAGCTGGAGTCCACGATCTCGAGCCCGCCCGCCTGTTTCGGGGCAGCGTCCGGTTCGACCAACGGGCTCGAATCAATTCCCGTCTGCGTCAACCCGGCGCTCGCCGAGCAGATCATCCCGAGCCCGGGCTTCGGCAACGCCGACCGACCGGACCACACCGAGTGCCTCACCACCCTGAACGACGCGCGACTGAATACCTGCGAGTTCGGCGATACAACGAGCCCCGGCGCGCCCCGGGTTGCCCTCATCGGGGACAGCCACGCATTCGCACTGATCGATCCGATCATCCAGCTCGCCACGAAGAACGGCTGGCACCTTACGACGTACCTGAAGGGCGGCTGCCCGTGGTCGAGCATCCCGCTCACCACGACGGATGCGTTCGCCGTCTCCTGCGGTGAATGGCGCTCGGCCCTCGTTGCCTCCCTGGCCGCGAACGACCCCTACTCCGCGATCTTCACCGCGGCGCTGTCTGAGCGCCCGGCCGTCGGCTCGGTCACCGCGGTGAGCGAGGCCGACGGCTACGCTCTGGCCTGGCAGCAGGTTCTTGACGACGGCGTGCCGATCGTGACCGTCGTCGACAATCCCGTCTGGCCGGACGACCCGAACAAGTGCTTGCGCACGGCCGGTGGGACGGCCTGTTCCGAGCCGCGAAGCGATGGACTCAGCGGAGCCGACCCCGTCGCCGATGCCGCCCGGGAGACCATCGCGGCAGGGCGAGACGTCACGCTGCTCGACTTCTCCGACACCTACTGTGGGCCCATCGACTGCCATCCGGTGATCGGTGGCGCGAACGTCTACCGCGACCAAGACCACCTGACCCGAACCTTCGCCTTCACCCTGGCACCCTTCTTCGAGGCGCCGCTCGGGGCTGCGATCGCCCGCTCCCAGGCGTCGGCGAAGTAGGCCCCGCCAGATGATCGGGGTGCTCACCGGGTTCGGCATCATCGGCTTCGTGATCGCCGTCGGCTATCTGGTGCAGCGGGTGGGCGTTCTGAAGGCCGAGGCACAGGTGCCCTTGAACAGGCTCGCGTTCTTCGTGACCAGCCCCGCACTGCTGTTCACCGTGTTGGCCAAGAGCGATGTGCGGGCGCTGTTCTCCTCCTACCTCCTGGTGACGGTGCTGACGGTGGCGATCGCGGTCGGGCTCTACGTGCTGGCGTCCAGGATCTTCTTCCCGCGGGCGGTGCCGGAGACCGCGGTCGGGGCATCCGCCTCGGTGCACGCCAACGCCAACAACATCGGCCTGCCCGTGGCGATCTATGTGTTGGGCGATGCTCAGCTCGTTGCCCCGCTCCTGCTCCTGCAGCTGATCGTGCTGGGGCCCGTTGTGCTGACGATTCTCGACACGTCGACCCGCGGCAAGGTCTCGGTTCGCTCCTTCATCAGCCAGCCGGTGCGCAACCCGATCATCATCGCGTCGATGCTCGGCCTCGTGGTGGCCCTCGTCGGTGTGCCGCTGCCGGGCGCGGTCATCGCCCCGTTCGAACTGATCGGTGCGGCCACTATCCCGCTGGTGTTGATGACCTTCGGCATGTCGCTCGTCGGCCAGCGCCCCCTGGCGGCCGGCACCGGGCGGCGTGACGTGATCACGGCATCCGTGCTGAAGACGTTCGTCATGCCGCTGATCGCCTACCTGCTGGGGCATTTCGCGTTCGGCCTGAGCGGTCAGCCGCTGTTCGCCCTCGTCGTGCTGGCCGCGCTGCCGACGGCACAGAACGTCTTCAACTTCGCGTCGCGCTACGAGCGCGGCGTCATCATCGCCCGGGATACGGTGCTGATCACGACCATCGCCGCGGTGCCGACCCTTATCGTGATTGCGGCGCTGCTGGCTCCCTGATGCTCCCGGCCGGCTAGCTGAAGATCATCATTCGGTCGTCGTCGTCTTCGGCCTCCAGATCGAGGTCGACTACGACCGGCACGTGGTCGCTCGGCGCATCGCCCTTTCGCTCGGCACGGTCGATAAAGGCGTTCGAGACGAGGTCGGCAAATGCCGGCGAACCCAGAATGAAGTCGATGCGCATGCCCTCGTTGCGCGGGAAGCGCAGCTGCTTGTAATCCCAGTAGGTGTAGCCCTCGGGTACCCGATCGCGCACGACGTCGGCAAGGCCGGCCGTCACGAAGGCCTGGAACGCGGCGCGCTCAGGGGGTGAGATGTGAGTGCTGCCCTCGAATGCGGCGAGGTCCCACACATCCGTGTCCAGCGGCGCTACGTTGAAGTCGCCCATCAGGGCCAGCGGTGTCTCGGGGTTTGCGGCCAGCCACTCGCGGGTGTTCTCGGCAAGAGCGGCGAGCCAGCGCAGCTTGTAGTCGTAGTGGGCGTGGGTGAGCTCGCGGCCGTTGGGCACGTACAGGCTCCAGAGGCGGGTGTCATTCACGGTGATGCCCAGGGCCCTCGCCTCACGGGGCAGCGAGCCATCGGCAAGTTCCGGGCCGAAGCCGGGCATGCCGGGGAACCCGACGGTGACCTCGGTCATCGGCAGGCGACTGGCGAAGGCGACGCCGTTCCACTGGCTGACGCCGTGCAGCTCGATCTCGTAGCCTGCCTCGGTGAACGCCTCGTAGGGGAACTGGTTCGGCTTGCACTTGATCTCCTGCATCGCTAAGACGTCGACGTCTTGACGTACGAGCCAGTCGGCGACCCGGTCAACCCGGGCCCTGATCGAGTTGACGTTCCAGGTGGCGATGCGCATGCCTCCAGCCTATTCGGGCGGCGTGCAAGCGCTGGCCGCAGCATTCTCTAAACTGGGTCCGTGACTACCGCGCGCGAACAACTCATCGACTACATCTCCAAGGAAGCGGTCTTTCATGGAGACTTCACCCTCACCAGCGGCAAGAAGGCGACATACTATGTCGACCTTCGCAAGGTCAGCCTTGACCACCGGGTTGCTCCGCTGATCGGCCAGGTCATGCTCGATGTGATCGCCGACATTCCCGATGTATTCGCCGTTGGCGGCTTGACCATGGGGGCAGACCCGGTCGCCACCGCCATACTGCACCAGGGCGCCGCGCGCGGCCTCGCCTATGACGCGTTCGTCGTTCGCAAGGAGCCGAAGGATCATGGCCGTGGCAAGCAGGTCGAGGGCCCTGACCTCGAGGGCAAGCGCGTGATCGTGCTCGAGGACACCTCCACCACCGGAGGCTCCCCCCTCGCGGCCATCGCGGCGCTGGAGAAGGTCGGCGCCATTGTTGTCGGCGTGGCCGTCGTCGTCGACCGGGCTACGGATGCGCAGGCCCGCATCGAGTCCGCCGGCTACCCCTACTACTACGCAATCGGCTTGGCGGACCTGGGGCTCGAGTAGTCGCAACATCGAGCATCCGGCGAGCGACCGCTGGCCGACAGCCCTGTTTTCGGCGGCTTAGATCTCGTCGGAGAGGAACGGGGCCGGGCGCAGCAGCTCGGTGACACCCGACAAGACCTCCGAGGGGCGGAAAGGATACTTCTCGATCTCGGCGGCGTCGCTGATGCCAGACAGGACGAGGATTGTATGCAGCCCCGCCTCGATGCCGGCGACCACGTCGGTATCCATGCGGTCGCCGATCATGCCGGTGTTCTCCGAGTGGGCACCGATCTTGTTCAACGCCGAACGGAACATCATCGGGTTCGGCTTGCCCACGACATAGGGCTCGCGGCCGGTGGCCTTGGTGATCATGGCGGCAACGGCGCCGGTGGCCGGGGTCGGACCCTCGGCACTTGGGCCGGTCGCATCCGGATTGGTGACGATGAACCGGGCACCGGCGTCGATAAGTCTGATGGCACGGGTGATCGCTTCGAACGAGTAGTTGCGGGTCTCGCCGACGACGACGTAGTCGGGCTTGGTGTCGGTCATGATGAAGCCAGCCTCATGCAGGGCGGTCGTGATTCCGGCCTCACCGATCACGAAGGCGCTGCCGCCGGGCATCTGCTCTTTCAAGAACGCCGCTGTCGCCAGAGCCGAGGTCCAGATGGCCTCCTCGGGAACCTCTAGGCCCGAGGCTCGAAGACGTGCACTCAGGTCGCGCGGGGTGAACATCGAGTTGTTCGTAAGGACGAGGTACGGCTTGCCCTCGTCGCGCCACTGCTGCAGCAACGCGGCGGCCCCCGGGAGAGCCTGGTTCTCGTGAACCAGCACACCGTCCATGTCGGTGAGCCAGCATTCGATTTCGTCGCGACGTAACATGGATTCCCCTTATTCTCGGCCTGTAAGCAACACTAGCGGGCGGGCTCCGGGGTTGGCTCGATGTCGGATGTGCGCGTACGCGCCAGGAACGCGACGCAGGTGGTGATGGCCGCGAGCAGCACCAGGCTGATCGGCCCGGTGCCGAGTGCCCGGCCGCCGCTCACGACTGAGAATCCCGGGGTTCTGGGGGGAAAGCCATGGCCG
Source organism: Agreia sp. (assembly GCA_040398585.1). GTDB lineage: Bacteria > Actinomycetota > Actinomycetes > Actinomycetales > Microbacteriaceae > Agreia. The sequence goes on along the minus strand of JBBATW010000017.1, from coordinate 42,187 downwards.
TGCCGCTCACGGTGATGCGCACCCGGCTTCCGACGTCGGGATTGTCGAGGCTCCTGTGCGGCACCCGCACGATCGTGTCCGCAGACGTTCCTGCGGCGAGACGGATGCCCAGCACGACAGCCGCGCCGAAGAAATCCGCTGCCGCCACGATGCCGGAGGGTTCGCCCTCATCGGCCTTGACCTCATCGGCCTCGACCCGAAGCTGTTCCGGGCGAAGCATGATCGTCGCCTCGCCGCCCGCAAAGGAATTGCCGATCGGGACCCGGCCCAGGGCGCAGGTCGCGGTCGCAGCCGACCCCGTGCCCGAGACGGTGCCCGGCAGCAGCACGGCGTCACCGAGGAACAGGCTCGTGCGCACATCTATCGGACTTGCATAGAGCTCCCGTGGGGTGCCGACCTGAGCCAGCCTGCCCTCGCGGATCACGGCCAGCTGGTGGGCGAACGAGAGCGCCTCGGCCTGATCGTGGGTGACCAGTACTGTGGTGACCCCCTCGGCCGCAAGCAGCGCGGCCACTGAGTCCCTTGTCGCCGCTCTCAGCCCGGCGTCGAGGGAGGAGAAGGGCTCATCCAGCAGCATCACCTGGGGCTTGCGGGCCAGGGCGCGGGCCAGGGCGACACGCTGCTGCTGGCCTCCGGAGAGCTGATCGGGTCGGCGCGAGGCAAGATCGGCATCCAGGGACACCATCTCGAGCAGCTCGGTGACGGTCTTCTCCCCCGGCCGGCCGGTCAGGCCAAAGCCGACGTTTGCCCCGACGGTGAGGTGTGGAAAGAGCGAACCATCCTGCGAGACATAGCCCACGGCCCGCTCGTGTGCGGGCACCAGGGTGCCGGTTTCGGCAACCGTGCGGCCGCCTATGTGGATGCTGCCGGCGCTCGGCGTCTCGAAACCGCCGAGCAGGCGCAGCAGCGTCGTCTTTCCGCTGCCGGACGCGCCTACCACGACGGTGCGGCTGCCCGCGGGCACGGTCAGCGTGATGTCGGTGAGCACTGCGGTCTGCCCGAAGCTCTTGCCCAGGCCGACGATGTCGATGTGACTCACTGTGCGGTCCTTCGGGGCTCTCGGGTGAATCGGGGTTCTCGGGTGAATCGGGGTTCTCGGGCGAAGAGGAAGTAGGTCACGGGCAGCGACAGCACGATCATCAGCAGCGCGAACGGGGCAGCGCCTACGTAGTCGATGTCGTTGATGCGCGACCAGAACTGGGTGGCGAGGGTGCGGGTGCCGCTCGGCGCCAGAAGCAGGGTCGAGGTCAGTTCGGTGACGATCGCGAGAAAGACGAGCGCGGCTCCGGCGAGAGCCGACGGGGCGATATGCCGCACCGCGACCGTCAGGAAGGCCGTCAGCGGGCTCCGTCCGAGCGACCGCGCGGCCTCCTCGAGCCCGGCCGGCACCTGGGCGAGGCCCGTGCGGAGGTTCACAATGGCCCGGGGCAGGAACATCAGCAGGTAGGCGAGGATGACAAGCGCGGCCGTTTGATACACCGGCTGCAGGAGACGGATGGTCACGGTCACCAGGGCGAGAGCGGTCACGATCCCCGGCAGCGAGCTGGTCAAGTAGTTCATCGATTCGAGCACGCGGGAGGCGCGGCTTGGCCGGCGCACGGCGATGAAGGCGATCGGGAAGGCGAGGGCGATGGTCACGAGGGCGCCGATCAGGCCGTAGCCGATGGTGGTGATCAGCGCCTGCAGCAGGGCGCCGTTGGCCCACGCCTCAACGCCACCCGCAACGAGCCAGCGCCCCACGCTCGTGAACGGCACGACCAGTGCAAGTACGACGATCGCGCCGAGGAAGACCGTGGCGGGCACCAGCCAGCCCTTCAGGTCGTGGCGGCGGGCGGAACGCGGCACCCCTGGTCCGATTCGGGCGTAGCGGGCGCGGCCTCGGCCGGCGGACTCGGCCACGAGGAGCACGAGGCAGCAGAGCACCAGCACGCTGGCCAGCGCCGTTGCGCTGGGGCCGTTGAACGTGGATTGGTACTGCCGCACGATCGCCGTGGTGAAAGTGTCGAAGCGCACCATCGCGAAGGCGCCGTACTCCGCGAGCTGGTGCAGGCCCACCAGGAGGGCCCCGCCCACCACCGGCAGGCGAAGCTGGGGCAGAACGACTCGGAAGAAGACCGCCCACGCGCCGAGCCCGAGGGCGCCAGCCGCTTCTTCGATTGTGGGGTCGAGACGTTTCAGGGCTGCGGCCGTCGGTAGGTACACGAGCGGGAAGTAGCACAGGGTGGAGATGAATACTCCGGCCCAGAGGCCGTTCAGCCCCGGTACCGCGCTCACCCAGCCGTAGCTGCTGACGAAAGCGGGTACCGCAAGCGGGGCGGCCAGCAGCACGGCGAAGACTCGAGCGGCCGGGAGCCGAGTGCGCTCGACCAGCCATGCGGATGCGACGCCGAGCACGATGCACGCGGGCACCGTGATCAACACCAGTAACCCGGTGTTCGTCAGGAGTTCGCCGACCCGGGCCCGAAAGACGAGGGCCGACAGACTAGACCAGCCGGTCGTTACGACGGCAACCAGGATGTAGCCGAGCGGCACTAATCCGAGCAGCGAGACGGCCCCGGCGATGAGTAACAGGGTGCTCCGAAGACGACGGGCGGGCCGCAGCCGGCCTCCTCGTAATTCCTTATATCTTGTTGCCAGCGCCATCTCGCTCAGACTAGAGCAGTCAGCTCTCGATCTGCCGTGGGCTAGATCAGTCCGGCCTTGGTCATCAGGTCGGTGACCGTGGTGCTGTTGAGCTTGGAGGCGTCAACGACCGGGGCATCTAATTCAGGCAGCGGCACCAGCGCTGGGTTCGCCGCGACGTCGCTGGCGACGGGGTACTCGAACGACGTTCCCGTCTGAAGGACCGTCTGACCGGCCTTGCTCGTCACGAAGGCGAGAAAGGCCTGGGCTGCGGTCGGGTTCGCGCTAGAGGCGAGGACGCCGCCGCCGGAGAGGCTGATGAAGGCACCCGGATCGGCATTCTTGAAGTAGTGCAGCGCCGTGTTGTTGCTGTTCTCTCCGGTGCCGTCCCGGTCGCCGAACCAGTAGTAGTGGTAGATGAGGCCCATGGGGATCTCGCCCGAGTTGACGGCCTTCATGACTGTGCCGTTGCCTTGGTAGGCCGTGGAGTTGGCCTTCATGGCGACGAGCCAGGCCTCGGTGGCGTCGGCACCCTTCAGCTCGAGCATGGCGCTCACGATGGCCTGGAAGTCGGCACCCGAGGGCGACGCCGCCCACTGGCCCTTCATTGCCGGATCGGCGAGGTTCATCAGCGACTTCGGCAGGGCTGCCTCCGAGATCATCGCCGGGTTGTAGGCGAGCACGGTGGAGCGGGCGGCGATGCCGACCCACTTGCCGCTGGAGGGCCGGTACTCGGCCGGAACCTGAGCGATGGTTGCCGAATCGACATCGGCGAACAGGCCGGCGTTGTCGACGAGGCTCATCGCGGGGGAGTTCTCGGTGAGGAAGACGTCGGCGGGGGAGGCCTGGCCCTCCTGGGCGATCTGGTTGCCCAGTTCGGAGTCGCTGCCGTTTCGGAGTGTGACCGTTACTCCGGTCTGCGCGGTGAACTCGTCGGCCCAGGCCCGGGTGAGCTCCTCGTGCTGGGCGTTGTACACGGTGATCGCGCCGGTGGGGGTCGAGCTCCCGGCTGAAGCAGAGGTGGTGGGCGTGGCTACAGAGCTGCAGCCGGTGAGGGCGACGGCGGTGGCGGCGATACCGGCGAGGGCGATCAGGAGTTTTTGCTGCATGGGGGCGTTCCTTTGATTCTGATTCTGAACGAGCACCGCTCGTTGGTAATAAGGTTAGCCTAACCTAATTCTTCGCACGGAAGCTGGGTTCTTGCCTGTGAAAAGGATTCACTTCTCGAGATAACGACCGATGCCGTCTTCTCGTGCCTGGGGGAGGCGAGAACTAGGGCCGGGTGATCCAGATAGTCGCGGCACTCGCGGCATCCAGCTGGATTCCGGCGGCAACCACCGAGGTTTCACCGGGGGCCGGGGCAAGGGCGATCACTGCAGCGCCGGGCGAGGGGAGGATGCGAACGGCCGTGCCCGGGCGGATGCCCGCATCCGCCAGTCTCAGCAGGAGATGGGGATCGCGATCGCTGATGCGCACGATGGTGCCGAGATCGCCGACTGCGGTTTCCGTCAGCAGCCTGGCTGGATGCCGGGGTACAGATCCGTCGGAGGCCGGAATGGGATCGCCGTGTGGGTCGGCCGTTGGACGGCCGAGCCGCTCGTCGATTCGCTCGAGCAGGCGATCTGAGATCGTGTGCTCGAGAACCTCAGCCTCGTCGTGGACCTCGTGCCAGCCGTATCCCATGTCCGTCACCAGCCAGGTCTCGACCAGCCGGTGGCGCCGAAGTACCGCGGCGGCGCGCAATCGGCCAGAGTCGGTCAGCCTCAACGGGCCATAGGGCACGTGCGTCACGAGACCCGCGGCGGCAAGCTTCTTGACCATTTCCGTGACCGAGGGCGGGGCGATACCCAGCTTTGCGGCCAGCGCCGAGGGCGTGATCGGATCGGGCTGCCACTCGGTGTGCTGGTAGATCGCCTTCAGGTAGTCCTCGGAAGCGATGCCGAAACGACTCATGCCCGGCCTCTCCTCAGGCGCCGGAGAAAATGAGGTAAAGCAGGGCCGCGTTCAGCGCGACCAGCGAGATCGCCGTCAGGATACCGGCGGCGGTCGTCAGCCAATTGTTGCGGAACTCGCCCATGACGCTGGTGAGTGCGGTGAGCCAGACCAGCGGAATGAGCGCGAAGGGGATGCCGAACGACAGCACGACCTGGCTGAATACAAGCGCGTAGGTCGGCTCGAATCCGGCGGCCAGAATCAGCAGCGCTGGGATGAGGGTGATGCTGCGGCGCCAGAAAAGAGGTATACGAACGCGCAGCAGGCCGTGCATGATCTCTGCCCCTGCGTAGGCTCCGACCGAGCTGGACGCAAGACCTGACGCGAGCAGCCCCAGCGCGAACATCGTTGCGACGACGCCACCGAGGCTTGCCATGATCGCGCCGTGCGCCCCCTCCAGGGTGTCGGTTCCCTCGACGCCCTGCAGGCTGGTCGCAGCCACCAGCAGGATGGCGAGATTGACGGTGCCTGCGATCGCCAGGGCGATCGTGACATCCCACTTGGTCGCCCAGATCAGGCGCCGGGTGCTCTGACTGGCGGTGCGCTCAAGGAAGCGGTCGCGGGTCAGTGCCGAGTGTGCGTAGATCGCGTGCGGCATGATCGTGGCCCCGAGGATGGATACCGCGAGCAGCACGCTCCTGCTGCCCTCGAACCGCGGCACGAGGCCGCCGAGAACATCGCTGGCCGCGGGCGGGCTGATGACGACGCCGACAGTGAACCCGATCGCGATGATCAGCAGCATCGAGATGATCACGCGCTCGAAGATCTTCTGGCGACCCTGGGCGCTGAGGGCGAGAACGAGCATCGAGACAACACCCGTGATCATTCCGCCGAGCAGCAGTGGCAGGTTGAATAACAGCGAGAGGGCAATGGCGCCGCCGATGATCTCGGCGACGTCGGTGGCCATCGCCACCAGTTCGGCCTGCAGCCAGTATGCCCGGCGGCCCCACTTGCCGCGGATGCGCTCGCCGAGGAGTTCCGGCAGGCTCTTGCCCGTTACGAGGCCCAGCTTCGCTGACAGGAACTGCACCAGCCATGCCATCAGATTGCCGAGGACGACGACCCAGACGAGCAGGAAGCCGAAAGCGGCGCCGGCCGTCATATTGCTGGCGACATTGCCGGGGTCGAGGTAGGCGATTCCCGCCACGAGGGCCGGCCCAAGAAGCCAGAGCAGCCTCTCATTGCGGGGAACGGTTGCGCGGGTCATGCCTCACCCTATAACTAATTTTTAGGTGGACCTAAAGATTTGCCCGATGTTCCATGATCGGAATATCTCGAGGTCTGGACGGCGGCGCCTGCCCTACCATCGGCAGCATGACCCATGGCCTGCGCGCCCGAATCGGCTTCGCGAGCGCCCTGGCCACCCTGATTGTGTTGGCGCTGAGCGGGTGCTCCCTTCTGCCTGGCGGAAAGCTCAACCCCCTGCTGGGGATGGCCCTGTATGTGAATTCCGACGGACTGGCGCAGACCGCGGCCCTCCGCGCGGCCAAATCGGGCGCGTCTGACTACGACACGCGAATCCTGACCCGGTTGGCGGCCCAGCCCTCAGCGATCTGGCTGACGCCCGAGAAGTACCCTGTGGCGAGCGTTCAAGGTCGGGTATCAGCTATTGTCACGACGGCCGTGACCCGCCACGAAGTGCCGGTCTTCGTCGTCTACGGAGTACCCAACCGGGACTGCAACGGCTACTCGGGCGGGGGTCTCTCCGAGAACGACTACCGAGCCTGGGTGAGCCAGATCGGCCAGGGGTTCAACGGGCTCCCGGCGGTCGTCATCCTCGAGCCGGATGCGCTCGCGCTCGCGGGCCAGTGCGGCAACACCTCGATGCGGGTGCAGGAGCTGACCGGGGCGGTGAATACGCTGGCCGGGACCAAGGCGATCACCTACATCGATGCCGGGCACTCGGACTGGATCTCGCCCGGTTCCATGGCGAGTCTTTTGACCCAGGTGGGGCTGGCCAAGACCGCAGGCTTCGCCACGAACGTCTCCAACTACGTCGCCACGGGAGCTGAGAAGAACTACGCCGATCAGATCTCCCAGCTCGCCGGGGACGCGCACTATGTCGTCGACACCTCGCGCAACGGCCTCGGCACCAGCGGCGACTGGTGCAACCCGCCCGGGCGGGCGCTCGGCGATCCGCCGGCGGTGACGCCGGGGCTCGGGCCGATGGATGCCAACCTGTGGATCAAGGCGCCAGGTGAGAGCGATGGCTCGTGCAACGGCGGGCCCGCGGTTGGACAGTGGGAGAATTCGCGGGCGCTTTCGCTCGCGGCAAATGCTGGATGGCAGTAGGAGACACACATGAAGATCTTCACCTCGTTGGGCGTTGCGGCGCTGTTGCTGCTTGCTTTGACGGGCTGCAGCCAGCTTCCCTGGTTGACCGCTGTCGCACCGGCCGCTGTAGCACCGACGACTGTCGCACGGGCGGCGGTCGTCAACGATCTCGCGGCCGGTTCTGTTGTGCGGCCGCTCGCTGCGGGTGACGCGGCCCTGTCAGTCACCTACTGGTCGACCCTGACGATGGACCAGTGGACAGCGGCGGCCCAGAAGCCCCTCAGCCTCTCGCTCCAGGCGACGCTCGGCACCGATACCGGCCAGCTGGTCTACCTGTCCAAGTTCAGCGTCGCCTATGTCGTGATCGGTCCCACGGGACCGATGAACGAGACCCTCGCACCGTTCGCCGATGTGGCCGCGGTCGTGCCCGGCTACCTGGTCAAGGCCCCCTACAGCTATAGCCAAAACCTTGTTATTCCGGCGGTAGACGCGACGGCCACGAGCGTGCAGATCACCGCGACCTACGAGATGCTCGTGCAGGCTGCCCCGGGCTCGAGCGACTACGCCAAGCAGACGGCCAGCGACACCATCACGGTCGACATCGCACGCTGATCGTTGCAATACCCTTAAGGTCATGTCATCACAAGCGAACCCGTCGCCGGAACTCACGACGAACGGGGTCGGGCCGTGGCAGGGCGAGCTGCCGAGCGATGAGCGCTATGACCCCGAGCTGCTGGAGCGCGGAGACACCAGGAACGTTATCGATCGCTACCGGTACTGGTCGATGGCCGCAATCGTGGCAGACCTTGACACAAAGCGGCACCCGTTCCATGTGGCCATCGAGAACTGGCAGCATGACCTCAATATCGGCTCGATTGTGCGCAGCGCCAATGCCTTCGGCGCCGACACCGTTCACATCATCGGCCGCAGGCGTTGGAATAAGCGCGGCGCCATGGTGACCGACCGTTACCAGCATGTGTTGAGCCATCCGGATGTCGCCACGTTCACCGCGTGGTGCGCTGAAAATGCGATTCCGGTGATCGCGATCGACAACGTGCCAGGAAGCGTGCTGATCGAGACCTACGCTCTGCCGCTGCGTTGCGTGCTGCTCTTCGGCCAGGAGGGCCCGGGCCTCTCTCCGGAGGCGATCGAGAGCGCCGAGGCCATTGTCGAGATCAGCCAGTTCGGCTCGACCCGCTCGATCAACGCCTCAGCCGCCGCGGCCGTGGCCATGCACGCGTGGATCCTGCAGCACGTCGCGTTCCAGACGGCCTGACGACCCGGCGACCCGGCAACCTGACCATCGCCATCGCTCGCCGAGCGGGCCACGGCGCCAGGCGCTGATCTTCAGCTTCGCCCCCGGCTGCCGAGCGTAGAGTTCGCCCATGCGTAAACCCTCGGCTTCGTCTGCCCGGCGCTCGTCTGCCCGGCGCTGGTCTGCCCGGCGCTGGTCTGCCC
>JBBATW010000017.1:0-33741 GCA_040398585.1 Agreia sp. | reverse complement strand
TCGTCTGCCCGGCGCTCGTCTGCCCGGCGCTGGTCTGCCCGGCGCTGGTCTGCCCTGACCGGTATCGTCGCGGTGCTGGGTGTCCTGGCCGCAGCCGAGGTCGCAGCCCTTGTCGTGGGCACAGAGTCCTCACCGTTCTTCGCCGTCGGCCAGCTGGCAATCGACCTCTCCCCGCTGTGGCTCAAAGAGGGAATGATCGCGCTCTTCGGCACGGCAGACAAGGCGGCGCTGTTCGTCATCTTGGCCAGTGTCGTTCTGATCGCCGCGGCACTCGCGGGAATTCTTGAGCGCCGTCGACCGCCGCTCGGAATCGCCGTGTTCGTGACGTTCTCCGGCATCGCGGTCGTCGCCATCATGACGCGTCCCGGCTCCAGCGCCGCATGGGCGTTCCCGACAGTGCTCGGGATGATCGTCGGGGTCGTACTTCTGAGGCTCAGCCAGCGGCGCCTCGCGGCCTGGGTTGATGCGGCCGATCGTCAGTCGGTGGCCGCCGACGTCGAGCGGGTGACGGATGCCCCGTCCCTTGAGCGTCGCCAGTTCTTCCGCTTCGTCGGCGTGGGTGCCGCCGTGGCGGTGGTAGCCGGTCTCGGCGCGCGCGCGATGAACGCCAGCACCCGGGCGGTCACCGCCATCCGCTCGAGCATCTTGCTTCCGGTTCCGGCGGCTCCGGCGCCGCCCATTCCTGCGGGGGCCAGTCTGGCAATTGAGGGAATCTCTCCCCTGATCACCGCGAACACCGACTTCTACCGCATCGACGTTGCCCTGCAGGTTCCCCAGATCAACCCGGCTGACTGGAGCCTTCGCATCACCGGCCTCGTGGCCGAGGAGGTCACCATCAGCTACGCCGAGCTTGTGGCGCTGCCGCTGGTCGAACACACGACCACGATCGCCTGCGTATCCAACGACGTGGGCGGCGACCTGATCGGCACCGCCACCTGGCTGGGCTATCCCATTCGTGAGCTGCTCGCACGGGCCAGACCGGCCGCCGACGCCGACATGGTGCTCTCCTCGGGCCCCGACGGGTTCACCGCCGGCACGCCTCTCTCGACCCTGACCGACCCCGCCCGGGAATCGCTGCTGGCTGTCGGCATGAACGGCGAGGTCCTGCCCAGCGAGCACGGCTTCCCGGCCCGGATGATCGTGCCCGGGCTCTTCGGCTATGTGTCGGCAACCAAGTGGGTCACCGAGATGCGGGTCACCCGGTTCGCCGACGACCAGGGCTACTGGACGCCGCGCGGCTGGTCGGCTCTCGGCCCGGTGAAGACATCGTCGCGGATGGACGTGCCCCGCCCGAACGCCTCGGTCGCGATCGGCACAGTGCCGATCGCCGGCGTCGCCTGGAGCCAACACATCGGGATCTCACGGGTCGAGGTGCAGGTCGACGACGGCGTCTGGCAGCTCGCGACCCTGTCGACGCCGATCTCGGACGACACCTGGGTGCAGTGGAGTCTGGCGTGGGAGGCCACGGCCGGAGATCATATCCTCACAGTGCGGGCCACCGACAAGACCGGCTATACCCAGACGGCAGACTATGCACCGCCGGCGCCGAACGGCTCAACCGGCTGGACCCGCCGCAAAGTCACCGCGCGGTAGGACTTCAGAGGCTCCGTTCATGTGCCGGGCGATAGGCTCGGGCATATGACCGGTGAAAATCTCCTAGGCATCCCCGCAACGCTTCTTGCAGACGACTCTGAGGTGACCGCGGCGCTCGCCGCCATCGACGAGGTGACCGTGGCAGACCTCGCCGACCTCGTCAAGGAGCACCCGAAGTCGTCGCTGCTCTGGGCCATGCTTGCCGAGGAGATGTGGGTCGCCGGCGCAGTGCTCCCCTCCTATGCCTACGCCCGGGTCGGCTACCACCGCGGTCTCGATGCCCTGCGCAAGGGCGGCTGGAAGGGCCAGGGTCCTATCCCCTGGTCCCACGAGCCGAACCGCGGAGTGCTGCTCGCGCTGTTCACACTGCGCCGGGCCTCAGCGGCTTTCGGTGAGCAGGATGAGGTGGACCGCCTGACCGACTTCCTCGCCATGAGTGACCGCTCGGCCAGCGATGCCATCGAGGAGAGCCTGCGCCCCGCCGCCGGGGCCGCCCCGGTCACGAGCGCCTTCATCATCCGCGGCGAAGACTAGTCCGAGCCCGTTCGGACGATGCCGGCCGCCTCGATAGAGCTCGTAGGCCAATTCGGCATGCTGCTGGCGCCTGACCGTTGCGCCAATAACCCCGGATAGGGGTTGCCCGATACAATGAACCGGAACCTTTTGCGTGTGCCCTGCCGAGGGCGGTTGCGGGTTCCGGCCACCCCCTGAACAGTCAGGGCAGACGACCGTAAGGAAGCCAGCATGCCAGCAGTAGTTCTCATCGGTGCTCAGTGGGGCGACGAGGGCAAGGGCAAGGCCACCGACCTCCTCGGCGAACGCGTCGACTACGTCGTGAAATTCAACGGCGGCAACAATGCCGGCCATACCGTCGTCATCGGCGACAAGAAGTACGCCCTGCACCTGTTGCCCTCCGGAATCCTGAGCCCCGGGGTCACCCCCGTCATCTCCAACGGCGTCGTCGTCGACGTCGAGGTGCTCTTCGATGAGCTCGACGCGCTGATCGCCCGCGGCGTCGACGTCTCCAAGCTTCAGGTCTCGGCCAACGCGCACGTCATCACGGCGTACCACCGCACCATGGACAAGGTCACCGAGCGCTTTCTCGGCAAGAAGCAGATCGGCACCACCGGCCGTGGCATCGGCCCGGCGTACGCCGACAAGATCAACCGCGTCGGCATCCGCATTCAAGATCTGTTCGACGAGGGAATCCTACGCCAGAAGGTCGAGGGCGCCCTCGACCTCAAGAATCACATCCTGGTGAAGGTCTACAATCGCCGCGCTATTCTGGTCGACGAGGTCATGGCCGACCTGCTTTCCTACGCCGAGCGCCTGCGCCCGATGGTCTCCGACACCTCCCTGGTCTTGAACAAGGCGTTGGACGAGGGCAAGACCGTGCTCTTCGAGGGCGGCCAGGCCACGATGCTGGATGTCGACCACGGCACCTACCCGTTCGTCACCTCCTCGAACGCCACCTCCGGTGGAGCCGCCACCGGCAGCGGCGTAGCTCCGAACCGCATCGACCGCGTCATCGCCGTGGTCAAGGCCTACACAACCCGCGTCGGTGCCGGCCCGTTCCCAACCGAATTGTTCGATGAGTCGGGCGAGTTCCTGCGTGCCAAGGGCTTCGAGTTCGGCACCACCACCGGCCGGCCGCGCCGCTGCGGCTGGTACGACGTGCCGATCGCCCGCTATTCGACCCGCATCAACGGCGTCACAGACTTCGTGCTCACGAAGCTCGACGTGCTCACCGGATTGAAGACCATCCCGGTCTGCGTCGCGTACGACGTTGACGGCGTTCGGGTCGACGAGGTTCCCGTGTCACAGTCCGACTTCCACCACGCCGTGCCCATCTATGAGGAGTTCCCGGGCTGGGACGAGGACATCACCGAGGTGCGCACGTTCGCCGACCTGCCCAAGAACGCCCAGGACTACGTGCTGGCGCTCGAGGCCATGAGCGGCTCGCGCATCTCTGCCATCGGTGTCGGACCTGGCCGCGAGGCCATCGTCGTGCGTCACGACCTGCTGGGCCAGTAGAGCTTCTCGCATGACGGCCGTCCGGCCCCTGCCCCGGGTGATCGAGGGGCGCTTCATCTCTTTGGAGCCGCTGACAATCAACCTGCTGCCGGAGTTGTTCACGGCCATCGCGCATCCGATTGTCTATGCCGGCGGCTTCGGCGGCGGCCCGGCGGCATTCCAGGACACGCTCGAGGGATTCACCCCCTGGGCCGAGCGCTACTTCGACTGGGACGACTCAAATGTTTACGCGATCCGGCTCCGGGGCGGCTCGCACGACGGGCTATTGATCGGCACCTCAACGCTCGGGGACTTCAACCTAGTGCTCGAGTACGCGCACCTCGGCTGGACCGCGTATGACCCGCGAGTCTGGGGGAGCGCTGTGAATGCCGAGGCGAAGCTGCTCATCCTGACTGAAGCGTTTGCAAGTGGAATCGGCCGGGTGAAGATTCAGGCCGACGTGTTGAACCTGCGTTCTCGGGCCGCGATCGCGAAGCTGGGAGCCACGTTCGAGGGCATCAGCCGCCGTGATATTCCGCGGGCCGACGGCTCGTGGCGGGATTCCGCGATCTTCGCGGTGACGGTCGACGACTGGCCTGCGGTTAGCGACGGGCTTCGCGAGCGACTGGCCGTTTCGGGGGCCGGGCCCATCCGTCTGCATGAGCTTCGCGGCTAGCCGAGTTATTCCCGGTTGGCCCCGGCAAGCGGGCCGCGGAAATCCGTGCTCAAATGTCTTGTATGGATGCTCTATACACTGCAATTGCCCACGCCTCAGGTGGCGGCCGCGACGGTCACGTTCGTAGCGAAGACGACCGCCTGGACTTCGATACCCGCCCGCCGGTAGAACTCGGCGGCAGCGGCCAGGGAACGAACCCCGAGCAGCTCTTCGCCGCCGGTTACTCCGCCTGCTTCCTCGGCGCGATGCACGCGGTCGGCAAGGACCTCACGCTCGACACCAAAGACGCTGCAGTTTCGGCAAGCGTCTCGATCGGCAAGAGTGCCGACACGGGCTTTGAGATCAGTGTCGAACTCGACATCTATGTGCCCAATGTCACCGCCGAGGAGGCGCTCCTTCTGGCGAACACGGCACACAGCGACGTCTGCCCGTACTCCAAGGCGATCAAGGGCAACGTCCCGGTGAAGTTCAACATCGTCGAGTAGCCTCACCTCGCTCGGAGCAGAGGGCCCGCCGACAGTCGGCGGGCCCTCTTTTCGCGGGTAGTCTCACCTAAGTGAGCACCGTGTCTACACCGCAGGAAAGTACCCGGGACCAGGGTGTGATCCTGGCCCAGTTCCTCGGCATGGGCCTCGTCTTCGGCGCCAGTTTTCTCTTTGTGAAGATCGCCCTCGTGGGCGTCAGCTTCAGCCAGATCTCGTGGTCTCGGATAATTCTGGGCGGCACCGTGCTGGGAGTCATCTGTCTCTTTGGCCGACACCGGCTGCCCCGGGAGCCCATCGTGTGGCTGCACTTCGGCGTTATCGCCATCAGCGGCTGCATCATTCCCTACACCTGCTTCGCCTGGGCCGAGCAATACGTCTCCTCTGGGCTCGCCAGCATCTACAACGCAGTGACACCGATCGCCACGGCGCTCATGGTCACCGTCGCATTCCGGGTCGAGCGGCTCAGCCGCGACCAGATCGTGGGCGTGAGCGTGGGAATCCTCGGCGTCGTCGTGATCATCGGACCATGGGCGCTGCAGAGTCTTCAGGGCAACATCTGGGGGCAGCTTGCCTGCCTTGCCGCCGGCGTCTCGTACGGGTTCACCGGTGCCTATACGAGGCGGTTCCTCAGTGGCAGGCCGATCTCCGGCGTGCCGTTCGCGTTCATGCAGATCGGCCTGGCCGCCGGGATGATGATTCTCGCGACTCCGTTCGTCGCCCTGGCGCCGGTAGCGCTGAGCCTGCCGATCGTCCTGAGCCTGATTACGCTCGGGGCCTTTGGAACCGGACTCGCCTACGTCTGGAATATCAATGTCTTTCGGGTGTGGGGGCCGACCGCCACATCGACCTTCACCTACATCACGCCGATCGTCGGGGTGATCCTCGGCATCCTCGTGCTCGGGGAGTCCCTCAGCTGGAACCAGCCGGTGGGCGCAGGCCTCGTATTCCTCGGGATCCTCTTGACTCAGAGCCGGTTCAGGTCTCGGCGCCCGAGTGCCGCCCCGGCAGTCGCCCCGGTGCTCGGCCCGGCTACCGAGCCCCCGGCCGCGGGGGCTTAGAGTTCTCGTTATGGCCATTTCTACCGATGACTACGACCGCGCACTGCTGAAGCTTGAAAGCTTTCGGGAGAGCATCGACAATATCGACGCAGCCCTGCTGCACCTGCTGGCGGAGCGCTTCAAGTTCACACAGGGCGTGGGAGAACTGAAAGCCGCCTACGGGATGCCGGCTGCGGACCTCGAGCGGGAGGCTCGGCAGATCAAGCGTCTGCGTGCCCTGGCGATTGACGCAAATCTCGACCCGGCGTTCGCCGAGAAGTTCCTCAACTTCATCGTCGCCGAAGTAATCCACCATCACGAGCGAATCGCCCAGGCCGACGCCTAACAGCCTCCGTTTTCAGGCCATAGCCGCCGCCAACCGCCCCAGGCGGCCCGGCGCGGCTATGGCCTGAAAACGGTCGGTCAGGAGAGGGTGTCGTCCTTGCGCTTCTTCATGATGGCGCGGGCGGCGATGAAGGCCGCGGCGCCGACGAGCAGCACCACGAGGGCGATCACGATGATGGGCCCGGCAGTGAGGCCGGTCGAGGCGAGTTCGTTCATGAGAGTTACCTTAGCTGCGTCGGGGTTCGTAGGGCTACGCGCCGAAGTGGGCGGGCAGTGTGGCCTGGTGCACGGCCCGAAGTTCTCTCAGCGGCAACTCGAAGAGGCCCTGGACGGTGAGGCCGTCCTCGTTGGCGTCCGTCACGCCGAGGCGCAGCACGGGGTAGTCCCGGCCCTTGCAGAGGCCGAGGAACTTGACGTCGTCCTCGCGGGGGACGCTGACGATCATCCGACCGCTCGACTCGGAGAACAGGGCCGTGGCCGCGTCGACTCCGTCGCGCAGGATGACCTCATCCAGCCAGACGCGGGCGCCCATGCCGAAGCGCATCACGCACTCGACCAGCGCGGTGGCAAGGCCGCCGTCGCTGAGGTCGTGCGCCGAGGCGATAAGGCTCTGCGCGGCCGCGGCGTGCAGCAGACTGGCAAGGGCCGCCTCGTTCGGCAGGGAGACCGCCGGGGGGCGACCGCCGAGGTGGTCGTGGATGACACCCGCCCAGGCCGAGCCGTCGAGCTCGAGCGCGGTGGCGCCGAGCAGGTAGATGTTGTGGCCCTCGTCCTGCCAGCCGCTCGGGATGCGGCGACCGACGTCGTCGATCACGCCGAGTACGGCGACCACGGGCGTCGGGTGGATCGGCTTGTCGCCGGTCTGGTTGTAGAAGGAGACGTTGCCGCCGGTGACGGGAATCTCGAGCTCGAGGCAGCCGTCCGCCAGGCCCTCAACGGTCTGGGAGAACTGCCACATTACCTCGGGGTTCTCCGGGCTGCCGAAGTTCAGGCAGTCACTCACCGCGACGGGCTTCGCGCCGGTCGCGGCGACATTGCGGTATGCCTCGGCCAGAGCCAGCTGCGCGCCCTGGTACGGGTCGAGCTGGCAGTAGCGGCCGTTGGCATCCGTGGCGATCGCAAAGCCCAGGCCGCTCTCCTCATCGACGCGGATCATGCCGCCGTCATCGGGGAAGGACAGGGCCGTGTTGCCCATCACATACCGGTCGTACTGGTCGGTGATCCAGCTCGCATCGGCGAGGTTCGGCGAGCCGAGCAGCTGCAGCAGCTGGGCGCGGAGTTCTGTCGCGTCGGTGGGCCGCGGCAGGATCGCCGCGGTATCGGCCTGCAGGGCGTCGAGCCAGGTCGGGTACGCGACGGGGCGCGTGTAGACCGGGCCGTCGACGGCGACCGTGCGGGGCAGAACGTTGACGATCTCCTCGCCGTGCCAGTTGATGATGAGCCGGCCGGTGTCGGTGACCTCACCGAGCACGCTCGTCTCGACATCCCACTTGGCGGTGACGGCCATAAAGCCCGCGAGCTTCTCGGGGGTCACGATCGCCATCATGCGCTCTTGGCTCTCCGACATGAGGATCTCCTCGGCGGTGAGCGTAGGGTCGCGAAGCAGCACGCGCTCGAGCTCGATGAACATGCCGCCGTCGCCATTGGAGGCGAGCTCGCTCGTGGCACAGGAGATGCCCGCGGCTCCCAGGTCTTGGATGCCCTCGACCAGCTTCTGCGCAAACAGTTCGAGGCAGCACTCGATGAGCACCTTCTCGGCGAACGGGTCGCCGACCTGCACCGCCGGGCGCTTGGTCGGGCCGCCTGCGGAGAACGTGTCGGAGGCGAGAATGGATGCTCCGCCGATGCCGTCACCGCCGGTGCGGGCGCCGAACAGCACGACCTTGTTGCCGACGCCGCGGGCGTTGGCCAGGTGCAGGTCTTCGTGGCGCAGAACGCCGACGCTCAGGGCATTGACCAGCGGGTTGCCCTGGTAGATCGGGTCGAACCAGGTCTCGCCGCCGATGTTCGGCAGGCCGAGACAGTTGCCGTAGAACGAGATGCCCGACACGACGCCGTGCACGACGCGAGCCGTATCCGGGTCGTCGATCTTGCCGAAGCGCAGCGCATCCATCACGGCGACGGGGCGGGCGCCCATAGAGATGATGTCGCGTACGATGCCGCCAACGCCGGTGGCGGCGCCCTGGAACGGCTCGATGTAGGAGGGGTGGTTGTGGCTCTCGATCTTGAACGTGACCGCCCAGCCCTCGCCGACGTCGACGACGCCGGCGTTCTCGCCCATGCCCACCATGAGGTCTTTCTTCATCTTGGGGCTGACTTTTTCGCCGAACTGGCGCAGGTAGATCTTCGAGCTCTTGTACGAGCAGTGCTCGCTCCACATGACGGAGTACATCGCCAGCTCGCCGGAGGTGGGGCGACGGCCGAGAATCTCACGGATCATGTCGTATTCGTCGCTCTTTAGTCCGAGGGCGCTGTACGGCTGCATCTTCTCGGGGGTGGCGATGGCGTTCGCGACGGTGTCGGCGGCGGCGCGTAGGTAAGTCACAGTTCTGGTGTCCTTAGTTTCTAGCCGGGTGCTTAGACGGGTGCTTAGACGGTGGCCAGGAAGCCGATGAGGGCCGACGTGAAGAACGTCAGGCCGTCGGTTCCGCTGCGCATGGCGGAGGCGGTGTCGGGGCCGAAGCCCTCTTCGACAGCGTGCTCCGGATGCGGCATCAGGCCCACGACGTTGCCTCGCTGGTTCGAGATTCCGGCGATGTCGTTGATCGAGCCGTTCGGGTTCATTCCGAGGTAGCGAACGACCACGCGGCCCTCGCCCTCGAGCTCGGCGATCGTCTCGGCGGAGGCGATGAAGCCGCCCTCGCCATTCTTCAGCGGAATGGTGATCTCGGCGTTGGCCGCGAAGCCGTTGGTCCATGCGGTCGAGTTGTTCTCGACGCGCAGGCCCTGGTCGCGGCAGATGAAGTTACCGTGGTCGTTGCGAATGAGTCCGCCGGGCAGAAGGTGCGCCTCGGTGAGCATCTGGAAGCCGTTGCAGATGCCAAGTACGGGTACGCCGCGCTCGGCCGCCTCGATGATCTCGGCCATGATCGGCGAGTGGCTCGCGATGGCGCCGCAGCGCAGATAGTCGCCGTAGCTGAACCCGCCGGGAAGAACTATCGCGTCGACGCCCTCGAGGTCGTGCGTGCCGTGCCAGAGGGCGACGGCGGAGGCTCCGGCGAGACGCACGGCGCGCTGGGCGTCGCGGTCGTCGAGGGAACCCGGGAAGGTGACGACGCCGATGCGCATCAGGCCGGCGCCTGGCTTGCGTCATCCGCCTCGAGAACGACGTGGATGCCCACGACGTCTTCGATCACGGAGTTCGACAGGATCTCGTCGGCGAGCTTGGCGACCTCGGCGAGGACGGCCGCATCGACCGGTCCCTCGACCGTGAGCTCGAAGCGCTTGCCGAGGCGAACGTTCGTGAATTTGGACTGGCCGAGCCGGGCGAGAGCGCCACCGACAGCCTTTCCCTGAGGGTCGAGCAACTCGGCCTTGGGCATGACCTCTACAACAATTGTGGGCACGTGGAAACTCTTTCTGAGCAAGCGACGGCGGGGAGATTCGATTCTACCGGGAGTGCGGGCAGCGCCGAGGAGTCGATGCGGGGCAGGCGGCATCGCCAACCGCGTCGCGCCGCACGGTTTGGCCACGTACGCTGGTTATGGAATGCAGCTATGCCCTGCTTTTTGAAGTCAAGGACGACTGGAGAAAACCATGAACAACCTCACTCAAAGCGCCGGTCACGCGACTGTTTCCGTAGCCGCGATCCTCGCTGAGTCGGCGGCCAAACAGCCGAACAAGACGGCCATAATCGTCGGTGAGCAGTCGATCAGTTACGCGAGGCTGTGGACCGAGACGAAGTCGTATGCGGGGGGCCTCGACGCCCTCGGTATCCGGCCCGGCGACCCCGTGGCCATCCTGATCCCCAATGTCGCAGACTTCCCCCGCGTCTACTACGCGGTGCTGGCCCTCGGCGGCATCGTCGTGCCCATCCACGCGTTGCTGAAGGCCGCGGAGATCGCATTCGTGCTGAAAGACAGTGGGGCGCGGCTGCTGGTCTGCTCGGCGCCGCTTCTCGCGGAGGGCGCCAAGGGGGCGGCTCTGGCCGGTGTCGACGTCGTGTCCCTCATGGTGCCGAGCGTTGTTCCCGAAGACGCTCCCGAGGCCCTCCTCGACGCCCTGGCCTTCGACCGGCTCGAGGACGTGGCGGCATCGGCCATGCCGATCGATACCTACCTGCCTCGACAGCCGAACGACACCGCCACGATTCTCTACACGAGCGGCACGACTGGGGCACCCAAGGGGGCAGAGGGGTCGCACTTCTCGCTTGTGGAGCAGACGAGCACCCTGTTGCTCGGCACGTTCGATCTGACCGCCGCCGACACGATCCTCGGCTGCCTGCCGCTGTTTCACACCTTCGGCCAGACGTGCGTGCTGAACACCGGCTTCCGCGCCGGGGCGACGATAGTGCTGATGCCGAAGTTCGATGGTGCGGCGGCGCTGTCCCTCATTCAGGAGCACGACTGCACGCTCTTTTTCGGCGTTCCGACGATGTATATGGTGCTGCTGACGGCACTCAAGGGCGCCACGGGGGTCGTCTCGAAGCTGCGCTACGGCGTCTCGGGCGGGGCGGCTCTGCCGGTGGCGATCATCGACAGGTTCCGCGATGCCTTCGGCGTCGAGATCCACGAGGGCTACGGCCTGACCGAGACCAGCCCGGTGGCCTGCTTCAACCAGCGGGGCATGGAGCCGCGCGCAGGCACGATCGGCACGCCGATCTGGGGCGTCGATGTCGAGATCGCGGATGCCGAGATCGAGGGCGCGATCACGCTGCTGCCACGAGGTGAGCTGGGCGAGATCGTCATTCGGGGGCACAACATCATGAAGGGCTATCTGAATCGCCCGAACGACACGGCCGAGGCCATCGTCGACGGTTGGTTCCGCACGGGAGACCTCGGCACGAAGGATGAGGAAGACTACATCCGCATCCTCGACCGTAAGAAAGACATGATCCTGCGCAACGGCTACAACGTCTACCCCAGGGAGGTCGAGGAGGTTCTGGCCCGGCACCCCGGCGTCGCGATGGCCGCGGTCTACGGGGTAGCGCACGAGTTGCACGGCCAGGAGATCGTCGGTGCCGTCGTGCTCGTCGCAGACTCGGAGGTCACCCCTGCGGAGCTGATCGCCTTCGCCCAGGAGCACGTCGCCCCCTACAAGTACCCCCGGGAGATCCTGGTGCTGCCGGCCCTGCCGATGGGCCCAAGCGGCAAGGTTCTCAAGCGCGAGCTCGTCGCCTCCTACACGCCCGCGGCTCGCGGCGCCCACGCCGAGTAGGGCGTCCGTTTTTAGGCAATAGCCGCGCGCAACCGCCTGGGGCGGTCGGCGGCGGCTATTGCCTGAAAACGGAGGGTGAGGGGCTAGGTGGCGACCGTGATCTTGACGGTGTTGTCCCAGGGGTCGTTCACCGTGACCGACTGGCCGTCGTCGCGGGTCTGCATGCCGAAGTGGGTGAGGCGCTCGTTGACCGCCGCGACCTCGTCGATGCTCGGCACCACGATCTCGACCTGGCCGAGGCCCAAGGCCAGCGGGCGCCGCCCGGCACCCTTGCTCTCCCAGACGTTCATCGCCATGTGGTGGTGGTATCCGCCGGCCGAGACGAACAGGGCTTGGCCGGCGAATGTCGTCGTCGCTTCGAAGCCGAGGCGCTCGACGTAGAACTCGCGCGCCGTGTCGACGTCGCCGACCGAGAGGTGAACGTGGCCGACAGAAGCGCCACCTGAGCGCGGGTCTCGGATGAGCTGCTCGGTGAGGTTTGCCGTGAGGAACTCGTTCGGGTCGAGGTACAGGGTCGCCATCTCGACCTGGCCGTGAGCCCAACTCCACTCCGTGCGGTCACGGTCCCAGTAGAGCTCGATGCCGTTGCCCTCGGGGTCGGTGAAGTAGAAGGCCTTGGAGACCAGATGATCGGCGCTGCCGGTGAAGGTTCCGGGGGCCGTCTGCACCATCCTGTAGATGGTCGCGGCCAGCGCCGCCTCACTCTCGAACAGGATGGCCGTGTGATACAAACCTGCCTGGCGGGGCTCGGCGCTCTTCAGCTCGGGCGCGTGCGTCAGGATGACGACGGGCACGCCGCCGCGGCCGAGCACGGCGAGCTCGCCGCTCTGGCTCTGAACGTCGAGCGTCACGGCGTCGCGGTAGAAGTCGACCATTGCGTCGAGGTTGCCGACCCGAAGAGTCACCGCTCCCATGCCGGTCGCGGGGGAAAGAAGATCTTGGCTGGTGGTCATGAGATAAGTAAAGCGCACACTTGCTTGTAGCAACAACTAAAAGAGGCAACTTCTCAGCGAAGGATGCCCGGGACCAACTGGGACGCCGCCTCCGATCAGAGCGACTAGCTGTGCTGCGTGGCCTCGACCCAGGCGAGATACTCGGGGGTGACCGTTCCAGTGACGTATTCGCCCGTGAAGCAACTCATCTCCAGCGATGTGACGTTCGAGCCCGCGATGATGGCGGCCTCCATATCGGCGACCTCCTGATAGATCAGGTGGTCGGCGCCGATCTCGCGGGCGATCTCCGGGAAGCTTCGACCGTGGGCCACGAGCTCCTCACGCGACGGCATGTTGATGCCGTAGACGTGGGGGAAGCGCACCGGGGCGGCGGCCGAGGTGAACGTGACCTTGTTGGCTCCTGCCATCCGCGCCATCTCGACGATCTCCTTCGAGGTGGTGCCTCGAACGATCGAGTCGTCGACGATCAGGATGTTCTTGCCCTTGAACTCACTCGACATCGCGTTCAGCTTCTGGCGTACCGACTTCTTGCGCTCGGCCTGGCCGGGCATGATGAAGGTTCGGCCGACGTAGCGGTTCTTGTAGAAGCCCTCGCGGTACTCGACGCCGAGACGCTGGGCCACCTGCATGGCTGCGGGGCGCGAGGAGTCGGGGATGGGCATGACGACGTCGATATCACCCATGGGAGTGAGATCGGCGATGGTCTTTGCGAGCCGATCGCCGAGGCGCAGGCGTGCCTCGTAGACCGAGATGCCGTTCATGACGCTGTCGGGGCGGGCCAGATAAACGTACTCGAAGGAGCACGGGATGAGCACCGGGTTCGTGGCGCACTGGCGCGAGTAGAGCTCGCCGTTCGTGGTGATGAAGATGGCCTCACCGGGGGCGACATCACGCACGAGTTCATAACCGGATGCCTCGAGCACGAGCGACTCCGAGGCCACGATCCACTCGTCGCGCTCGACTCCGGGCAGGGCATTCTGGTCTGCCCGCTTGCCCAGGACCAGGGGCCGGATGCCGAAGGGGTCGCGGAACGCGAGCAGCCCGTGGCCGGCAATCATCGAGATCACGGCGTAGGAGCCCTCGATGCGCTGGTGCACGCTCTCGACGGCGTCGAAGACCTCGTCGGGTTCGAGGTCGAGCCCGGAGACCGTGCTCTGCAGTTCGGTGGCGAGCACGTTCAGCAGCAGCTCGGTGTCGCTCGTGGTGTTCAGGTGCCGGCGGTCGACGTGAAACAGGGCCTGGTTCAGCTCACGCGTGTTCGTCAGGTTGCCGTTGTGCACGAGGATGATGCCGTACGGCGCGTTCACGTAGAACGGCTGGGCCTCCTGCTCGTTGGCGGCGTTGCCCTTGGTGGCGTAGCGCACATGGCCAAGGCCGATGTTGCCCAGCAGGGAGCGCATGTCACGCGTGCGGAAACCCTCGCGTACCTGGCCCTTCGCCTTGACGACGTGAAAGGTCGAGCCGTCGGCTGTCGCAATGCCGGTGGAGTCTTGGCCACGGTGCTGCAGAAGAAGCAGGGCGTCATACACCTGCTGATTAACGGGGCCTGACGAGACAATTCCAACGATTCCGCACATGCTCCAGCGAGCTCCTGACGGTAGATAAAAGGACCGTAGAAGACTCTACCGGCAGTTGGGGCGCATCCGTTTTCAGCGCGAGGTCAGGGCCGCCGCACTGTTTGCCCGGCAGTCTGGAAGAATATCCCCATGACGACTTCCCCCGACGCCCCGAACTCCTACGCCGCAGCCGGCGTCGACACCGCGGCAGGGGACCTTGCGGTAGAGCTGATGAAGTCCGCAGTCTCCCGTACGCACGGCCCCGAGGTTCTGGGCGGCGTCGGAGGATTCGCTGGTCTCTTCGATGTTTCGGCGCTCAAGGAGTTCCGGCACCCGCTGTTGGCGACGTCGACCGACGGGGTAGGCACCAAGGTCGCCATCGCCCAGGCGATCGACAAGCACGACACCATCGGCCAGGACCTCGTGGGCATGGTCGTCGACGATATCGTGGTCGTGGGCGCCCGCCCGCTCTTCATGACCGACTACATCGCCTGCGGCAAAGTCGTTCCCCAGCGCATCGCCGACATCGTCGCGGGTATCGCGAATGCCTGCGCCGCGACCGGTACGGCCCTGGTCGGCGGCGAAACCGCCGAGCACCCGGGCCTGCTCGGGCCCGACGACTATGACGTAGCGGGGGCTGCTGTCGGCGCGGTCGAGGCCGATGCCCTGCTCGGTGCCCAGCGGGTGGTCGACGGCGACGTCGTCATCGCCATCGAGTCCTCGGGCCTGCACTCCAACGGATTCTCGCTCGTGCGCCACATTCTCGCGGCGAAGGGCATCGGCTACACCGCTCACTCGAACGAGCTCGGCGGCATCGTCGGCGAGGTTCTCCTCGAGCCGACCCGCCTCTACACATCCCCCCTACTACGCGTGCTCGCCGACCCGGCGCTCGCGGGCGCCGTGCACTCGCTCAGCCATGTCACCGGTGGCGGGATTGCCGCGAACCTCGCTCGGGTGCTGCCGGTCGGCTCCTGGGTCGAGGTCGAGCGTGCGTCGTGGTCGCCCGCGCCGGTGTTCCGCGTGCTGAGCGATATGGCAGGCTCTTCGCTCGAGAGCAGCGAGGGTACCTGGAACCTCGGCATCGGCATGTTCGCCGTCGTCACCCCGGATGCTGTGCCCGCGATCATCGCGTCGCTTGCGGCCGACGGCATCTCGGCCTGGGTCTCGGGCACGGTCTCGTTCGCACCCCTGGCCAGCCTCGCCGGCTTCGAGCAGGGTGCCAAGGGTGTCGACGGCGGCGCCGTGCGACTCACGGGCGGCTACGCCGCGTAGCCGTCCAGGCCCGCTGCGGGCGAGAGGACCTCGGCCTGCGCCGAGCACAGCGGCGTACCGTCGGAATTTCCTCCCGCTGGGCTGGCGACCCGGCGCAGGCCCGCAGATCGCAGCAAGCCCACAGGCCGGTGCTGGCCTCGGGCTGACGGTTTCGGGAGTCGGGACGTGTGTATGCCGAATCTGGGGCTTTCAGAAAAACGTCAGTCGGAGGCCGGGGTGACCTGGCCACCAGTCTCGCGCTAGGACGTGAGACGGCCCAGGAGCTCGCGGTAGCGGGCGGCGGTGCGCTCGACGATATCGTCGGGGAGCACGGGCGGCGGGCCCGCGGTGGGGGAGCTCGGATCGGTGTCCCAGTTCGCTGCCAGCCAGTTGCGGACGATCTGCTTGTCGAAGCTCGCGGTGCGGTCGCCTGACTCGTAGGCCACGGCATCCCAGTAGCGACTGGAGTCGCTGGTCAGGACCTCGTCGGCCAGCGTGATCTCACCAGTGCTGCGGTCGGCGCCGAACTCGAACTTGGTGTCGGCGAGGATCACTCCGCGCGCGAGTGTCAGGGCCGCGGCTCGCCGGTAGATCTCCAGCGACAGGTCGCGCAGGGCAGTGGCAATGGGCTCGCCGACGAGTTCGATCGTGCGCTCGAAGGTGATGTTCTCATCGTGCTCACCGAGCTCGGCCTTGAATGCCGGGGTGTAGATCGGCTCGGGCAGGCGGTCGCCGTTGGAGAGTCCGGCGGGCAGTGCCACGCCGCAGACGCTCTGATCGCGCTGGTACTCCAGCCAGCCGCTGCCGGACAGGTAGCCGCGAACGACGCACTCGATCGGAAACATGTCCAGCGGCTTGACGAGCATTCCCCGGCCGCGCACCGGGGCAGGAACCTCGGTCTGGTCGCCGAGCAGGTGGTTTGGGATACCCGTCAGGGTATCGAACCACCAGAGGCTGAGCGTGGTCAGCAGCTCTCCCTTGCCCGGGATGCCGGGTTCGAGCACGTGATCGAATGCGCTGACGCGGTCACTCGCGACGACCAGCAGACGAGTCGTTGTGGCCAGCGTCGAACCGCTCGGCACAGAGAGGTCCCGAACCTTGCCGGAGTAGGCCGGGATCCAGCCGGCAACGCTCGAACCAGAAGAGGCGGCGTTCATGAGGTGACGACCTTCGCCGCGATGTCGGTGCGGTGCTGCGAGCCCTCGAGCGTGATCAGGCCGATTGCCTCGTAGGCGCGGGCGCGGGCCTCGGCGAATGAAGTGCCGGTGGCCACGACGCTGAGAACCCGCCCGCCGGAGGAGACGAGCCTGGTGTCTGAGACCTGCGTGGCGGCGTGCATTACCCGTACCCCGGCGATTTGCTCGGCCTCCTCAAGCCCGCCGATCGGCCGGCCGGAGACCGGGGTCTTGGGATAGTTCTCGCTTGCCACCACGATCGTCACGGCAACGTCAGAGGAGAAGACCGGCGCAGGCTGCTCGCTGAGCGTGCCGACGGATGCCGCGAGCAGCAATCCGCTGAGCGGGCTGATGAGCCGCGGGAGCACGACCTGGGTCTCTGGGTCGCCAAACCGGGCGTTGAATTCGATAACGCGGATCCCGGCATCCGTCAGGATCAGGCCGCAGTAGAGCAGGCCGATGAACGGGGTTCCCTCAGCCGCGAGCTGGCGGACGGTCGGCAGGGCGATCGTCTCGATGACCTCGTCGACGAAGGACTTTTCGCTGCCAAACTCTTCGGAGAGCCACGGCAGTGGTGAGTAGGCACCCATACCGCCCGTGTTGGGGCCGAGATCCCCATCGGCCAGGCGCTTGTAGTCCTGGGCGGGGGAGAGCGGCAGCACAGTGTGGCCATCGCTCAGGAAGAAGAGTGAGACCTCGGGGCCGTCGAGGAACTCCTCGATCAGCACCGAGCCGTAGCCCAGCCAGTGCCGGGCATGCTCCACTGCGGCCTCGCGGCTCGACGTGACGAGCACGCCCTTGCCTGCGGCCAGGCCGTCGGCCTTGACGACGTAGGGGCTGCCGAACGCGTCGAGGATCGACTCGGCCTCGGTGAGGGTCGCCGCGCGGTCCGCGCGGCCGGTGGGCACGTTCGCCTCGGTCATGATGCGCTTGGCGAAGGTCTTGCTGCCCTCCAGCGCCGCGGCCTGTTTGCCCGGGCCGAAGACGGGGATGGCGCGGGCGCGCAGTGCGTCTGCGACTCCGGCCACCAGCGGGGCCTCCGGGCCGACTATGACGAGCTCGATGTCGTTGTCCAAAGCGTATGACGTAACCGCCTCGGGGTCGTTCGCGTCGATTGCCACCACGGGAACGCTCTGCGCAATGCCGGCGTTGCCGGGGGCCGCCACGATGTCATGGGCGACGGCCTCCGCGAGAAGTGCGGTGATGATGGCATGCTCTCTGGCACCTGATCCGAGGACAAGTATTTTCACCGTACCAGTTTAGGCGAGCGCGGCCGGTGGTGCGTGCCTGCCTGCCCGCCGCGCGCGCTACCGCATCCGCCCTATCGTTGGAGGATGGCCAAGACCAGGATCAAAGTCGCCGAAGGAGAGAGCGCCGTCGCGGCCGCCGTTGCGGGCTTCGCACCGGGGGCAGAGCCTGCGCCCCGCGACACCGTGGCGATGGGCGTGCGGTACCTCCTGCAGTGCCTCGCGGAGAACTCCAAGGGCAACACGCTTGAGGTCAGGGTTCCGCCGTTCGGGGCCACGCAGTGCGTCGAGGGGCCGGGCCACACCAGGGGTACCCCGCCGAACGTCGTCGAAATGGATGCCGCGACCTGGCTTGCCCTCGCGACCGGTGACCTGAGCTGGGAGGACGGAATCGCCACTACACGCATCGCCGCGTCCGGGCAACGGGCCGACCTCCGCGGCCACGTTCCCGTTCGTCGCTGACGCAGGTTGTCCTACAAGGTTGGTGCGGCATAATTATTGCGTGATCAAGCCTGAAGACTCCTCCAGCGAGCCCGCCGTCGACGCTGCCCAGACCGACGCTGCCGGTAAGACCCATGAGGTGCTCGTCGTGCACGCTCCCCGCTATGCGCGGTTCATAATCCTCGGCGGCATCGTCGGCCTGGTCGTGACGTTGCTGCTCACCGCTTCCTTCCCCGAGCAGCAGGGCTTCTCTTCGGCACAGGTCTTCGGCTTCCTGGGGCTCGCCCTCGTTACGGTCGGCGTGGCCCTCGGCGCCGCCGCCGCCATAGTCATCGACCGGATGGCGACCCGGCGGGCCCGCACCGGCGTCATGGAGGTCGTCGAGCGAGTTCAGGCCCCGATCGCGGATGACGCCGCCGAGGTGCCTGGGGCATCTGAGACCCCCAAGACCCTCGAGGCGGCCGAGCCGGAAACCCGAGAGGCGGCGGAGACAGGCGAAAGCCGCTAACCGGGAATCGGCTAGCGGCTCAGGTCGAGGTGGGTCAAAGCGAGTTGACTATCTGAAAGGCGTGCGAGCAGCAGCGGCGCTATGCGCTTCTCTGCTCGGCTTCGGGGGACTGGAAAAGCTCGTCCTCCGCGTCGTCTTCGGAGCCTTCTTCGTCTTCGTCAGCGTCGATCCACTTGGAGTAGTCGGGTTCGTCGCTGGAAGGCGTCGTCAGCTCCCGCTCGAGGGCAGAGTAGTTCGTGTCAGGGCTGAAATACTTCAGCTCGCGAGCCACTTTGGTGTGCTTAGCTTTTTGACGGCCGCGCCCCATGCGAGACCCCCCTCACCGTTCGGGCCGGGGGGTGTTGTCGCCGCCCGGATGAGTTGAATATCAGTAGAAATCTAGGGCGAGTTTAGCACGCAGGCCGCGGGGTAACCGGGACCTTCCCGGGGCTGGATTGCAGGCGCCCCCGAAAGGGTGTGCCGCCTGCAGGGCTAGGCGTGGTTATTGCGGTGGTGGTTGCGCTCGACCGGACGTACGGGCTCGCCGCGTCGATCGGCGCCGGGCATGGGCCGGGAGCGCCGTCCGTAGACGAGGGCGGAGGAATCCAACAACCACGGTACGAGGGCGATCGTGACGCCGTGCACCATCATCAGGCGTTTGCGGATGCGACGGGCCTTGTGGTTGTGCAGCATGTGCTCCCACCAGTGGCCCACGATGTAGACCGGGGTGTAGACGGTGATGACCTCGGAGCCGTGCTTGGCGCGGTGTGCCTCGATGTACTCGCAGAGCGGCTCGGCGACGTCGCGGTAGGGGGAGATGACGATCTGCAACGGCACCCTGATGTTCTGCTCGGCCCATTCGCGCTCGAGCTGAGCGGTCGACTCATCGTCGATCGAGAGGTGTACGGCCTCGACTGACGCGTGCTGGGCGGCGATGGCGTAATCCAGTGCCTTGAGCACCGGCTTCTGCATCCGCCCGACGAGAACGATCGCATGATCGCCCTCGCTGCCGAACATCGTGGTTCCGTCAACCTCGATCTCGCGGTTCACGTCGCGATAGTAGCGGTTCACGCCCATCATCAAGAGAAAGAGCACAGGCATGATCGCGAAGACCAGCCAGGCCCCGTGGGTGAACTTGGTAATAGTGACGACCATCAACACGACGCCGGTCAACAGGGCCCCAAAGGAGTTGATGCTGAGCGAGCGCCAGATCGCGCCGCGGTTGGGCACATCCGTTTTCAGGAGTTTCAACCAGTGCACGACCATGCCGGTCTGGCCGAGGGTGAACGAGACGAACACGCCGATGATGTAAAGCTGGATCAGCTGGGTCAGGCTCGCCTGGTACGCGATGAGGATGATCGTGGCGAACATGGCCAGGATCAACACGCCGTTGGAGAAGACCAGGCGGTCGCCGCGGGTGAGCATCGACTTCGGGGCGTAGGAGTCCTTGGCCAGAACCGAGCCGAGCAGGGGGAAGCCGTTGAACGCGGTGTTTGCTGCGAGCAGCAGCACGGCGGCGGTTGCGGCCTGGATCACGAAGAAGAGGAACGAGTTGTTGCCGAAGACGCTCGAGGCGATCTGGGCGATGAGGCTGCGCTGGGGCACGGTGGTGCAGTCTGCGAAGCCGATCAGGTTGCAGGCGTTCTCCGCGTAGTGCACATCGGAGATGAGGGCGACTATGACGAGGCCGGAGAACAGGATGATCGCGATGCCGCCCATGAAGACGAGGGTCATCTGAGCGTTCTTGATCTTCGGGGTGCGGAAGGCCGGCACGCCGTTCGATATGGCCTCGACGCCCGTGAGCGCGCTGCACCCGCTGGAGAAGGCTCGGAGCAACAGCAGGATGATGGCGGCCTGGGTCAGACTCTCACCCTCGACCTCGTAGCCGGCACTCTCGGCAACGGGCGGGTTTCCCAGGATCGTCTGGATGAGGCCGACGATGATCATCAGGGCGACGCTGGCGGCAAAGAGATAGGTCGGCAGCGCGAAGGTCTTGGAGCTTTCGGCCACGCCGCGGAGGTTGACGGCGGCGAGGAGGATGACGAATCCGACGGCCATCTCGACTCGGAAGTCGTTCAGCATCGGCAGCGCGGAGATGATGTTGTCGACGCCCGAGGCGACGGACACGGCGACCGTGAGCACGTAGTCGACGAGCAGGGCGGATGCGACGACCAGCCCGGATTTCTCACCCAGGTTCTTGCTCGCCACCTCATAGTCGCCGCCGCCGGAGGGGTACGCCTTGACCAGCTGGCGATAGGAGGCCACGACAACGGCCAGCAGGACGACGACCGCCGCGGCGACCCACGGCGCAAAGCTCAGGAACGCCAGACCGCCGATCAACAGGATCATCAGAAGTTCCTGCGGCGCATAGGCCACAGAAGACAGGGCGTCGCTGGCGAAGATAGGAAGTGCGAGCTTCTTGGGCAGGAGCTGCCCCTCGAGCTTGTCGCTCGGGAGGGGGTCGCCTATGAACCACCGCTTGGCGGATTTACCGTCACTAGTCACGATGCAGAAGAATACCCTGTACGCGAACAGAGTCAACCCGTTCGGCGATACCCCTGGACAGTCTCCTCGGAGCGGATCCTGAACAACGGGGTTAGGTCTACCCTCTTCTCTTCTACCCTTTACCCTCTTCCCGACTGTGCGGCGACCTGTCTCCGGCGAATAGGATTGGCACTTACCCCCACCCCACACCGTCGGCAGCCGGCTGGCGGGAGAATTACGGAGTTCCCATGGCCCCCTCTTCCCGTCTCGATGCAGTAATCGCCCTGGCCAAACGCCGAGGTTTCGTCTTTCCCACGGGGGAGATCTATGGCGGCACCCGCAGTGCGTGGGACTACGGACCCCTCGGCGTGGAGCTGAAGGAGAACATCAAGCGCCAGTGGTGGCGCCAGATGGTGCAGGCCCGCGACAACGTCGTCGGCCTCGACTCTGCGGTGATCCTGCCCCGCCAGGTCTGGGAGGCCTCCGGCCACGTCGAGGTATTCAACGACCCGCTGGTCGAGTCGCTCATCACCCACAAGCGCTACCGCGCCGACCACCTGCTCGAGGCTTACGAGAACAAGCACGGCCACCCACCGGTCAACGGCATGGCAGACATCCGGGACCCCGAGACCGGGGATCCGGGACAATGGACCGAGGCCAGAAACTTTTCCGGGATGTTGAAGACCACCCTCGGCGTGCTCGAAGACGAGAGTGGCATGACCTACCTCCGTCCCGAGACGGCCCAGGGAATTTTCATCGACTTCGCCACCATCCTGAACACCTCGCGCCAGAAGCCGCCGTTCGGCATCGCCCAGGTCGGCAAGGCGTTCCGCAACGAGATCACCCCCGGAAACTTCATCTTCCGCACCCGCGAGTTCGAGCAGATGGAGCTGGAGTTCTTCGTTCAGCCTGGCACCGACGAGGAGTGGCACCAGTACTGGATCGACGAGTGTTGGAACTGGTTCGTCGGCCTCGGGATGAACCCCGACAACATCCGCCGGTTCGAGCACCCGAGCGAGAAGCTTTCGCACTACTCCAAGCGCACCGTCGACATCGAGTACCGCTTCCAGTTCCCCGGCAGCCCGTTCGGCGAGCTGATGGGTGTTGCGAACCGCACCGACTACGACCTCAAGACGCACTCCAAGGCCAGCGGCACCGACCTCTCCTACTTCGACCAGACGACGAACGAGCGCTGGATTCCCTACGTCATCGAGCCGTCGTTCGGCCTGACCCGCGCCCTGATGGCGTTCCTGGTCGACTCGTACCACGAGGATGAGGCGCCGAACTCCAAGGGCGGCGTCGACAAGCGCACCGTGCTGAAGCTTGACCCGAGGCTCGCTCCGGTCAAGGCGGCCGTGCTGCCGCTGTCGCGCAACGAGGCCCTGTCGCCGCTCGCCCGCTCGGTTGCAGCAGACCTCCGCCAGCACTGGAACGTCGACTTCGACGACGCCGGTGCCATCGGTCGCCGCTACCGTCGCCAAGACGAGATCGGCACGCCATTCGCGATCACGGTCGACTTCGAGTCGCTCGAAGACAAGGCTGTCACGGTGCGCGAGCGCGACACGATGACCCAGGAGCGAGTGTCGCTCGACCGGCTGCAGGGCTACCTCGCCGAGCGTCTCATCGGTTGCTAAGCGGCACCCTGCTAGTGTCACCCTCCTAGAGAGAATGAGGGCTGCCCGGAATGAATGAGAAGGTTCGCTGGATCTTTGCAGGGCAGCTCGGTGCCGAGTTCGATGACGGCGGCCGGATGCTCCTGATCGAGGACCGCGAGGCATTGCAACGAGGCCCCATTCACCGGGCCAAGGCGCACCTGTTGCTTTCGGCGATTCGACACCGTGCGGCGGCGCTCGGCGACCGCGTCGAGTTTCACCAGGTCCAAGGTTGCACCGACGTCCTCGCGGGGCGAACCGACCTCGAGGTTATCGACCCGACCTCCTACGCGGCGAGGCGTCTCGTGCGAAAGGCGGGAGCCGCCATCCTGCCGAGCCGCGGCTTCGTCTCGACCGAGGCAGAGTTCGCCGAGTGGGCGGCGTCGCGCGGGTCGAAGCGGCTGTTGCAGGAGGATTTCTACCGCAGCGTTCGGATGCGCACCGGCCTCCTGATGGACGGCCCCGCGGCGCCCGCAGGCGGTCAGTTCAACTACGACCACGAGAACCGGCAGCCGCCGCCCAAGCGCGCGGTGACCCTCGGTCTTCCCGAGCCCTGGTGGCCCGAGGAAGACGAGATCGACGCCGAGGTGCGTCGCGACCTCGACCGCTGGCAGGCCGAGGGCCTCGTGCGCCTCGTCGGGGCAGATGGCCCCCGCCGCTTCGCGGCGACCCCGGAGGAGGCCGAGCGCGCGCTTGCCGACTTCATCGAGAGCAGGCTGAATGACTTCGGCCCGTTCGAGGATGCCACGCTCACCGGCGACTGGACGATGGCGCATTCGCTGCTGAGCGTGCCGATGAACCTTGGCGTGCTCTCCCCGCGCCGCGTGGTCGATGCGGTGACGGGCGAGTTCGAGGCAGGTCGGGCGCCGATCGCGAGTGTCGAGGCCGTCGTACGCCAGATCGCCGGCTGGCGCGACTACGTCTGGCACCTCTACTGGCACCTGGGCGAAGATTACACGACGACCAACAACGCTCTCGGCGCCCACACCCCGGTGCCCGACGCGCTGCTGAACCTCGACGCCGAGGCGATCGAGGCGAACTGTCTGCGCCAGACCGTGGCGGGCGTCGCCGAGCACGGCTGGGCGCATCACATCCCGCGGCTGATGATCCTCGGCAACTTAGGGCTGCAGCGCGGTTACGACCCGCAACAGATGAACGAGTGGTTCACCGAGATGTTCGTCGATGGCACGCCCTGGGTGATGCCGGCGAATGTGATCGGCATGGCGCTGCATGCCGATGGGGGGATCGTCGCGACGAAGCCCTACGCCGCGGGCGGTGCCTACATCAATAAAATGACCGATTATTGCGGTGGCTGTAAGTTCAAGCCGACCGTGCGCGTCGGCCCAGAGGCCTGCCCCTTCACCGCTGGCTACTGGGCATTTCTCGACAGGGCGGAGCCGTTTCTCAAGGGAAATCACCGGATGGCACAGCCTCTCGGCGGCCTCCGAAGGCTCGCCGATCGCGATGCCGTGGTGGCGCAGGAATCTCTGCGGGAAACTCTGTAGTGAAGCACCTATGCTGAGCGCATGACAAATCTCAATGGTGCGGTATTCCTGGTCGCGGGGGCTTCCGGAGGGCTTGGTTCGCTGATCGCCGAACAGCTCGCCGAGGCAGGCGCGATCGTCGTTCGGGCGGCCAGGAATCCGGCCACCCTGGCCGGCCCCGACGCGTTCCTCGCCGACCTCAACGACCCGGGTGCGGCCGCAGGACTCGTGGCCGCGGCATTCGCCGCGCACGGCCGGCTCGACGGTCTTGTGATCGCCGCTGGTCGGGTGGCGTTCGGCCCCATCGCCGAGGTCACAGACAAGACCCTCACCGAGCTGTTCGAGATCAACACGCTAGCGCCGATCCGGCTGATCCGCGATGCGCTGCCGCACCTTGCGGCGTCTGCCGCCGAGAAGCGCGAACCCGTTATCGTGACGATCTCCGGCATTGTGGCCGAGTCGCCCACCCCGGGCCTCGCGGCCTACTCCGCCTCGAAGGCAGGGCTTGCCGGTTTCGTCACTGCGGCCAACCGCGAGCTCCGCCGGGCCGGTGTTCGAGTGCTGGATGCGCGGCCCGGCCACACGGAGACGTCGCTGAGCGAGCATCCGATCGCGGGAACCGCGCCAGCCTTCCCCACGGGTCTCTCTCCCGCAGCCGTGGCCGCCCGCATCGTGCGCGGCATTGTAGAGGGCGATAAAGACCTGCCCAGCGGCTCTTTCAGCTGACAGCCTGCCGGCCCGTTTCCCGGCCGGCTGGCCGTGCTGGGCGCTCCCGGCGGTGCACGCCGAACAGGGGCAGTGTCCAGCCGCAGAGTGGGCCGATTGCCAGTGCGAAGACGACGGTTCCGACGCCGAAGTTGCCGCCGAGTAGCCAGCCGATGAGCAGCACAGTCAGCTCGACGCCGGAGCGGCCGACCCAGATCGGCCAGCCCGTTCTACTGTGGATGCCCGTCATCAGGCCGTCGCGGGGACCAGGGCCGAGGTGGGCGCCGATGTAGATGCCGCTCGCCACCGCGAGCAGCAGCAGGCCTGCCGTAAACAGCACCACCTGCTGCCAGAGCTCGACGCCCGCCGGGATCAGCCAGAGGCCGAGTTCGA
The DNA here is from genome assembly GCA_040398585.1 of Agreia sp. GTDB lineage: Bacteria > Actinomycetota > Actinomycetes > Actinomycetales > Microbacteriaceae > Agreia. Next base: position 8,388 of record JBBATW010000017.1, on the reverse strand, counting down.
TGGCCGGGCCGATCAGCAGCACGTTCAGCACGGTGCCAATTCCCGGTTTCTGGCGCAGAGGTATCCAGAACAGCAGAACAAGGGCGCCAATCACGACGGTGAGCAGGCCAATCGAGAGCCCGGTCTGAGCCATGATGCCCTGGGCGAAGACCGTCCAGGGGTCGACTCCGAGTAGGGCGCGAATCAACAGAGCGTCTGCGATGCCGTAAAGAATGAGGCCAATCACGAGCCTGGTGATGCGAAGGGGCAGAGTTCTGGTCACGAGAGTCAATCAAATTCTAGAATTGGCCCTTGCGCAAGAGGCCACTTTCGCTAGGGTGGCCCTATGTCAGAGGCTCAGGTGGGAACTCGGTCGCTTCGGGCGTTGCTCGGCGAGTGGCGCGATTCGGCGTCCGGACCCTCCTACCTGGCCCTCTTCGACCGTATCCGCCTGCTGATTCTGGATGGCCGGATTCCCGCAGATGCCCGCCTGCCCGCCGAGCGTGATCTGGCCCTGGCCCTCGAGGTCAGCCGCACGATGGTGACCGCCGCCTACCGGGAGCTGCGCGAGGCCGGCTACACGTCGGTGCGGCGGGGCTCGGGAAGCGTCACCAGGCTGCCCGGTCGTGGAACGGGCTCGGCGCCCGAGCCGGCCGGCACCGGGCTGATCGACTTCACCCGGGCGACCCTTCCGGCGTCCCCGGGCATCATCGCGGCAACTGAGGCCGCGCTGGCCGGCTACCGGTGCTATCTCGGTGGCACCGGCCTGCACTTCGCCGGCATCCCGGAACTCCGCGACGCGGTCGCCGCGCGTTTCACAGCCCGGGGGCTGCCGACGACCCGCGAGGAGATCCTGATCACCAACGGCGCCCAGCATGCGATCTTCCTGGTCTCCCGGGTGCTGTTGGCGAGGGGCGACCGCGCCCTCGTCGAGCAGCCGAGCTATCCGCACGCCTCCGACGCTCTCCTGCTCGCGGGCGCCAGGCTCGTGCCCGTCTCGGTCACCGTCGGTGCCGGCTGGGACTCAGCGGCGCTGGAGACGGCCATCCGGCGCACAAGTCCGACACTCGGCTACGTGATGCCCGACTTTCACAACCCGACGGGTGAGTCGATGAGCGCGGAGCTGCGCGAGCGGGTGATCGGGCTCGCCCACGGTCAGGGCACGGTACTCGTCGTCGATGAGACCGCGGGTGAGCTGAACATCGATCGGCCCGGGAGCCTTTTACCCTTCGCCGCCTATGCCGACGCCGCGCAGCAATCGAGCGTGATCACGATCGGCTCGGTCGGTAAATCGGTCTGGGACGGCCTGCGCGTCGGCTGGGTGCGAGCGGATGCGGGCATCATTCAGAAACTCACAGCCGCCCGGCCGGCCGGCGACTTCGGCACCCCGGTGCTCGAGCAACTCGTGGTTGCGGAGCTCCTTGGCGACATGCACGGGATCCTCGCGGCCCGCCGGATTCAGCTTCGAGCGGGACGGGACCATGTGCTGGGAGTTCTCGCCGATCGGTTCCCCGAGTGGACTCCCGCCAGGCCGGCGGGCGGCATCGCGACCTGGGTGAACCTCGGCTCCGCCGTCTCGTCGCAGTTGACTCTCGCCGCCCGGGGCCAGGGGCTCCTGATCACTGCCGGCCCGCGCTTCGGCCAGGGCGGAACCCTCGAGCGTTTCCTGCGCATCCCGATCAGCTTCCCCGTGCCGGAACTCGATCGGGGCCTCGACGCCCTGGCCCTGGCCTGGCGGTCGCTGCCGAGAACGCCGCTGTCGGAGAGCCAGGTTTTCGCCGACATGATCTGAGCCGCTCGGCTCTCCCGGCACCCCCGTTCGGGCCGGAATTCCGGGGATGTCTACATCTGGCGGATGGCAGAATTGACGAAGGCGCCCACAGGTTGATGCGCCATGACGCAGCAGTGAGCCAGAGGGAGTCTTCGTGTATTTTCTTGCCGTTCTCAGCATGCGCAACCGCGCCCTGATCGCTCTCGTGACCGTGGTCATCGCCATCTTCGGCGGCCTGGCGCTCACCAGCTTGAAGCAGGAGCTGATCCCGTCGATCGAGTTCCCGCAGCTCGCCGTGCTGACGAACTACCCGGGGGCTACGCCCGAGGTCGTGGCGAACGATGTCTCGACGCCGATCGAGAAGGCCATCCAGGGAATCCCCGGCGTCTCGACGACGACGGCGACCTCGAGCACGAACCTGTCGATCCTGAACGTCACGTTCGCCTACGGCACGAACCTCTTGACCAGCGAACAGAAGATCCAGCAGGCTATCAACCGCATATCGTCCCAGCTGCCGTCGGGCGTGACGCCTCAGGTGTTGACCGGAAGTATCGGTGACCTGCCGATCATCCAGGTCGCCGTCACGGGTGCGACCGGCAGTGCCGACACCTCCGCCCTCGCCGCTGAGCTGAGGGCCCAGACCCTGCCTGCCATAAACAAGATCCCGGGCGTTAGAAGCGCCCAGCTGCTGGGTGATCTCGGCCAGCGCGTCACGATCACTCCCGACCCGGCGAAGCTCGCGGCCGCGGGGCTCAGTACCGTCGCCATCAAAAATGCCGTCACCCAGAACGGCCTGCTGATTCCGGCGGGCGCGCTCACCGAGAACGGCGAGTCGCTCACGGTGCAGGCGGGCTCCAAGTTGACCTCGATCGCCGAGATCCAGGCGTTGCCGCTGGGCTCCGCCACTGGAACGGGCTCGACCACCATTGGAGCCGTTGCCGCCGTCGCGATCACGAAGGATCCGGTCGCTTCGATCTCCCGGGTCGACGGCAAGCCGGCATTGACGATCGCGGTCACCAAGCTGCCGTCGGCGAATACCGTCGACGCCTCCAATCTCGTGCGTGCCGCCCTGCCGAGCCTGGCTACGGGTCTCTCGGGCGCGACGTTCACCGTCGTCTTCGATCAGGCGCCCTTCATTCAGCAGTCGATCGAATCGCTGGCGACCGAGGGCATGCTCGGCCTGTTCTTCGCCGTTATCGTCATCCTGGTCTTTCTCCTGTCGGTGCGCTCGACGCTGGTGACCGCGATCTCTATTCCGACCTCGGTGCTGATCACCTTCATTGCGATGCAGGCGGCCGACTACACCTTGAACATCATCACGCTCGGCGCCCTCACGATCGCGATCGGCCGGGTCGTCGACGACTCGATCGTCGTTATCGAGAACATCAAGCGCCACCTCGGCAGCCCCGATGGCCAAGCCCGCGTGGCAGGCACCCCCAAGGAGGCGGGAGCGGCCCGCTCAATGATCATCATCGAGGCGGTGCGCGAGGTCGCCGGCGCCATTACGGCGTCGACTATCACGACGGTCGCGGTGTTCCTGCCCATCACCTTCGTCGCCGGAACCACGGGGGAGCTGTTTCGCCCCTTCGCGCTCACGGTCAGCATTGCGCTCGCAGCGTCGCTGCTCGTGGCGCTCACCATCGTGCCTGTATTGGCGTACTGGTTTCTCGGCGGCAATCCCGCAAATCAGAAGGCGGCCAAAGACAGGACCGTGAATCGCAAACCGACTCCGTCGCGGCCCAGCGGGGTCAGCCGGGCGCAGCACCGGGCCACGGTGAAGGCGCAGGCCGAGGCGGATGCCCAGCCTCGGCGGCGCACCGGTCACGCGCATCCGCACGTCGAGGTCGCGGTGCCAGAGCATGCGCTCGGCGCCGAACCGGCCGCTCCGGTCGTCGGGCGTTCGGGCGCAAGGCGGGCCCAGCGCGGCGCAGAGCGTTCCAAGGATTCAGGTAGCTCGGAGCAGGGTTCAAGGTCTGGCGTCTCGACCTCGGTAATCGACGATGAGCCGATCACGCTGTTGCAGCGGCGCTACCTGCCCGTGCTGCGCTGGACGTTGAGGCGACCGGTGGTGACCATCGTGGCCGCCGGGCTTCTGCTGCTGCTGACCGTCGGATTGACCCCGTTCATGAAAACAAACTTTCTGGGCTCCAGCGGGCAGAACACCCTGACAGTGACTCAGAAGGTGGCCCCGGGAATGAGCATTGCCGCACAGAGCGATGCGGCCAAGGCGGTGGAGCTAGCCCTGCTCGGTGTCGACGGTGTCAAGACGGTGCAGATGAGCATCGGCTCAAGCGGATCGGCGCTTCGGGATGCTTTCGTGGGCGGCGGCAGCGGAACCATCACGTACTCGATCACCACCCTTGACACCGCGAATCAGGGGGTGCTGCAGACCACGGTACGCAGCGACTTGGGCAAGATCGTGAAGCCCGCAGACCTGACCGTGAGCGCCTCCAGCGGCTTCGGGGCGTCGTCGAATATCGAGGTCAACGTGAAGGCGGTGAACCAGGTCGACCTCAAGGTGGCCTCCGACGCCATCCTTGCCTCCGTTTCGGGCCTCGCTACAATCTCGCAGAGCGAGAGCAACCTCTCCTCGACGAAGCCGTTCATCGATGTCACGGTCGACCGGCAGAAGGCGGCCGCGGCAGGACTCAGCGAGTCGATCATCGGCGGCATCGTCGCCCAGGCGATGGCTCCGCAGAACATCGGTCAGATCATCATCAACGAGACCAGTTACACGATCTACAGCCAGGCCCAGTCGTCGCCGCAGACAACCGCCGAGCTCCAAGCCCTGACCATTCCGACGAGAACGGGGCAGGTGCGCCTCGACAGTCTGGCCACGGTGGGCGTGGTCGACGGGCCGACCTCGATCTCGACGGCCAACGGCATCCGCACGGCGACCATTACGGCTACCCCCGCCGGCGACAACTTGGGCACGGCCAGCGCGGATGTGCAGGCGGCCGTCACGGCGACGACGCTGCCGGCCGGGGCTACAGCGGCCCTGGGTGGTGTGACCGCAGACCAGGGTGACGCCTTCGGCCAGCTGGGAATCGCCCTGCTCGTGGCCATCCTGATCGTCTACGTCGTGATGGTGGCCACGTTCAAGAGCCTCCTGCAGCCCCTGTTGCTGCTGGTGTCGGTGCCATTCGCGGCGACCGGGGCGATCGCCCTTCAGGTGATCACGGGGATCCCGCTCGGGGTGCCGTCGATCATTGGCGTGCTAATGCTGATCGGGATCGTGGTCACGAACGCCATCGTGCTCATCGATCTCGTGAACCAGTACCGGGTGCGGGGCATGACCGTCGTTGAGGCCGTCGTCGAGGGAACTTCGCGCCGACTGCGGCCCATCCTGATGACGGCGCTTGCGACGATCTTCGCGCTGCTGCCGCTGGCGATCGGCATCACCGGGCACGGCGGGTTCATCTCCAAGCCGCTGGCCCTCGTGGTCATCGGCGGCCTGATCTCCTCGACCGCGCTCACGCTCATCGTTTTACCCGTGCTCTACTTCCTCGTTGAGGGGCCGCGGGAACGTCGCGCCATTCGCCGCGAGGAGCAGGCTGAGGAACGTGCGAATCCGCCGGGGCCGCGCCGGTTCGGCGGATCCTCCACGCAGGCAAGTCCTTCCCCTGCTCGATAGGCCGGCCCGCACAGCACTGTCAAGGTTGTCGTTCGTGCCCGCCCCACCCCGATGGTGCGGAGGCTGCCCGCGACGCTGAGACCTAGTCGATCAAGTCGACCCGGTCAAAGAAGTCGAGAACCAGATCATTGCTTTCCGGGTTCTCGACGAAGTAGCCGTGTCGGGCGCCGTCGATGAGCGCCAGTTCGGCCCCGCGGATGCCCGAGACCAGGATGTGGGCGTTCTCCGGCACTGCCAACTCGTCGGCGGTGCCGTGAATCACGAGGGTCGGTGAGCTGATCCGCCCGATTGCCTCCCAGCCGTCGTGGCCGGTACTGGCGGCGAAGTGGTTTCGGCGGGCCTCGGCCGTGCGGGGTGCGGCCCCGAGCATCGCCGCCGCATCCGCGTTGGCGGCCAGCCAGCCGGGCGAGTAGAAGAGGCGCAGCAGGGCGTCGAGGTCGCCGCTCATCAGGGCGTTGGTCGCAGCAGGTAGACGAGCGGCACCGTGCGCATCGCCGACGGCGGTACCGCCGAGCGCTAGGCCGGCGACGCGGTCGGGCGCATCGGCGGCGAGCCACTGGGCGATGCGCCCGCCCATCGAGTGGCCGTAAACGTGGGCGCGCTCGATTCTGGCAGCGTCGAGGATGGCGACGACGTCGCGGGCAAAATCGCGTGTGCCGAACTCGGCCGGAAACGTCGCGTCACTGGCGCCGACACCGCGATGGTCAAAGACCAGCACGCGGTGCCGACGGGTGAACTGTGCCAGCACGGCCGCCCAGCCCTGATGGGAGACGGACTGCCCGGCGATGAGCACGATCGGATGCCGGCTGGGCTCATGCCGGCTGGGCTCAGGCTGACTGGAATCGCTCTCATGAACGGTGTACCAGAGCCGAGTGGCGTCATCCGCTCGGGCAAAGGTCATGCCCACAGCCTAGGCGGGGATCACCTCGGCCTCGCCCTCGAGCTCCATGGCCAACTCGGCGTCGGCCTTATGGGCGGCTACCTGGGCGACGCTCGGCAGCAGGAAGCTGGCTATCGCGGCCAAACCGAGGGCCGTGATCGGCACCCAGATGCCGCCAAGGAACGCGTCCCGTAGCACGTCGGGGGTGAACGAGACCCCGACGATGCCGAAAAAGACGACACCGACGACGGCCACGCCGATGGCCGAGCCGACCTGCTGGAAGGTACCGAGGACGCCGGACGCAGCTCCCGCGTTGGCGATCGATGTCTGCGCCAGCGAAACATCGGTCAGGGGCACGACCAGCAGCGTGAGTCCGAGGCCTGCCAGTGCCATCGGGGCGATCAAGTCTGGGCCGACGAGGGCGTTGCCCTGGGACCCGACAATGTTGGCGATCCACAGGTAGCCGCCGATCTGCGCGAGGGCGCCGACCAGAATGAGTCGCTTGCCGAGCCGCGGGCCCAGTGGGACCGCGACGCCGCTGCCGAACAGGGCTCCGATGCTGAAAGGCAGGGTGGCGAGGGCGGCGCCGATCGGCGAGAAGCCCAGGCCGATCTGTAGGTAGAGCACGAGGATCAGGAAGAAGCCGCCGATAGAGGCGCTGAACGAGAACGACGTGAGCACGCCGGCCGAGTAACCGCGGCTATGGAACAGCGAGGGCGGAACCAGCGCGGAGCCGTCCTTCCTGTCGCGCCGGCTCTGGTACCAGATGAATACGGCGAGCAGCACGGGGCTCGCGCCGAGCATGAACCAGATTCCGACGGGCCAATCGAGTGCGCGGCCCTCAATCAGGCCGTAGACCAACAGGAACATCGTGGCCGTGATCAGGATCACGCCGGGGATATCGAGGCCGACCCGCTTGGCGGCGCGTGACTCGGGGATGGTGATGGCCGCCGCGATGAAGAGCAGGAGGCCCACGGGCAGGTTGATGATGAACACGCTGCGCCAGCCCAGGTCGAAGGCGTTCTGGGTGACGAGGATGCCGCCGATCAGGGGCCCGGCTACGGCCGCGAGGCCGGAGATCGCGCCGAGGGCGCCGAAGACGCCGGCGCGCTCCTTGGGGGCGAACATCACCTGGATGATCGAGAGTACCTGGGGGATCATCATGGCGCCGAATGCGCCCTGTACGAGACGCGAGATGACGAGCATATCGCCCGTGGTCGCCGCCGCACACGATGCCGAGGCAAGGGTGAAGCCGGTGACGCCGATCAGGAACATCCGCTTGCGGCCGAAGATGTCGCCGAGCCGACCACCGGTGATCAGGAGCACCGCGAACGAGAGCACGTAGCCCGACACGATCCACTCGAGCTGGGCGGCGCTGGCGCCCAGATCCTTCTCGATCGCGGGTAGGGCGACGTTGACGATCGTGGTGTCAAGCAGGTCCATGAAGGAGGCGAAAAGTAGCACTACTACAGCAAGCCGGCGAAGGCGCATGGGGGTTCTTTCTAGTGAATGGCAGGACAGGCACCCCCAACGGTCGACGTGCGACCGTGCCCCTGTGCCGTAAACATTTTAGTGACTGCCGAACGTGACAATACCTCGCTCGTCGATGCCCAGCCTGGGTTGTGGGCAATCTCCCAGACGACGCCGTTCGGGTCGGCGATCTGGGCGTGAAAGATGCCGCCGAAGGCCCGTCCCGTGGCTCCTTGGTGATGACGGCGCCGGCGTCGAGGTCCGGGCGTGGTCAGAGTGAGAACGTGCATACGTGGGTCCTGCGTTCCTCAAGCTACTGGCCCCAGCCGCCCCGCCCGAGCTGCCGGCTTCGACGGATCGCGGCCCAACGCGCCCGGCCTTCGGAAGCGATCGGCGACTCTGGGGCGTGCTGGCGACAGACTGCTCCTATCGTGCGGGACCGCAGGTCAAGTGCGGCTTGGGGAGGTCTTCTGCGTGAGGGTTTTCACGATCTTGCGGGTGGTCTTCTTGGCGGAGTCACGCATCATGGTGGTGATGATGGGGTTCTTGCTCCGCATGCGGATGCGTTTCCCGGGCGCAGTCGCCCCAGGGTCCCGGTTTGTGAGCCAGTACTCGTTTCCCTCGCGGATTACCCGCTGGTTGTTGTCGTGGAGC
>JBBATW010000016.1:0-62897 GCA_040398585.1 Agreia sp. | reverse complement strand
TGTCGATGCCCGTGATCGTGCAGTAGGTTGAAGTAGGACTCGTACTACTTTCACGATGGGTTGGAGACATGGAGAAGGTAGGGCTCAAGGAGCTGAATCAACAGACCAGCAAGATCATCGCTCGTGTGCGAAACGGTGAGCGACTGATCGTCACAGATCACGGCCGTGAGGTGGCGATGATCGTTCCAGTGGTCGCTGAGTCGACTTATCAAAGAATGGTCAGTGCCGGTCAGGTGCGTCCTGCCATCGCCAGATCGCCGCTCCGGGTCTCGCGCGTCACTCTGAGCCAGACCACAGCCGAGATTCTTGCCGAAGACGGCGACCGACTGTGAGCCTGGTTTATCTGGACTCATCAGCGCTGATCAAGCTTTTTATCGAGGAAGAAGAATCAGCACACCTGACCGACGTGGTCAATAATTACCTCGTGTCAGACGTGAGACTGGTGACGTCGTCGATTGCTCGGGTTGAGTTAAATCGGGCGAGAATCAGGAACGATCTCGTCGGTGCTCAGGTGAGATTTGAGGTTGGTTCCCAGAACGCAGTTCTTGACGCGATCGATATTCTGCAGATCACTGGCGAGATCATCGACGTCGCGAGTTCGTTCACATTTCGTTCGAAGTCGTTGGACGCTATTCACCTGGCGACTGCCGACGTGCTGCGCGATGACCTTGAAGCTTTGATTACTTACGACGAGGACATGCTTCGGGTAGGCAGCCTGATGAACCTGAACGCACGAGGTGCATAAGCGCGTCGTAATCGGAGGCGGCGACGCCCGCCGGCTACATTCACTTGTGTTCTCGTTGATTGCACGGGTCCGAAAACCTTGACAGAATGCCCAGTCCACAAGTGAACCTGGATTCGGTGTCCGTGGTGATCTGTGCCGTGTTGTCTCTGTTTGAATGGGTGGGAATACATAGTCTGTGTGGAGATGATGGCTTTTTGACCATGGTGTTGCCGTATCCCCTGACCCATACTCGAAACAAGGGTCACGATGCGGTGTCGGCCAAATTCTTTGGTTGATGCCTCGGGCCGCAATGGGGGTGGGCTTCGTGCACGAATCGTATGAAGGCGTCTGCGCCGTGGTGGTCGGCGGATCCATCGGCGGCTTGACCGCAGGGCTCCTCCTGCGAAACATGGGTTTTCGCGTCAGCATCTACGAGCGGAGTTCGTCTGAGCTCGACGGCCGCGGCGGAGGCATAGTCCTTCAGCCCGAGATGCTGCGCTGGTTCAAGGAGCGCAGCGTGCGTCCTCCGGAGGAAGTGGCAACGGCCACCGAGTGGCTGCGCTACCTCGGACCGGGCAACGAGATTATCTTCGAGGAGCCGGCGGAGTGGAAATACAGCTCCTGGAGCACCCTCTACGGCGCCTTGCTCTCAGATTTTGGCCGCGACAACTACGTGCTGGGAGAGGTCGCAGTCGGTTTCACCCAGGACGCAGACGGGGTAGATGTGCGCTTCGCGAGCGGTCGCACGGAACGGGCCGAGCTGGTGGTCTTCGCCGATGGTATCTCGTCAGTGGGACGCGAACGGCTCAACGGGGACGTGCCCCTGCACTATGCCGGCTACCTCGGCTGGCGGGGAACCGTGCCCGAGAACGAAGTGTCACAGGAGACGTTCGAGCTTCTCAGCAATGCGCTCTCTTACTCATTCGCCAGCAACACGCACATCACCATGTATCCAATTCCAGGGCCCGATGAGCGCCTAAAAGTCGGCGACCGGCTGCTCAATTACGTCTGGTATCGCAACGTTCCGGCCGGGCCAGACGCGAACGAGATGTTCACCTCGAAGGCCGGCAAGCGGGGCGGCGTGTCAGTTCCTCCCGGTCTTGTCCAGGACCGGTACGTCAGGGAGATGAAGTCCGCCGCCGAAGAACTGCTCGCACCGGCCGCAGCCGAGCTGATTCGACTCACCGAGCAGCCCTATATCCAGCGAATCGTCGATAGCCGATCGACACACATGGCCTCGGGGCGAGTGGCTGTCATCGGTGATGCTGCATTCGCTGCCCGCCCGCACGCGGCGGCGGGAACGGCCAAGGCGGCATCCGATGCGTGGGCTTTGGCAGATTCGCTGGCGCAAACGGACGGGGATATCCCCGCCGCTCTGGCCCTCTGGGAACCGACTCAACTTGAAATCGGTGATGCGCTGATAGACCGCGTGACGAGGATGGGCGACAGCGCCCAATTCCAGAATTCATGGATGCCCGGCGACCCAGACAAGCGGTTCGGCCTTCTCGGTCCCCGCAAGTAAGACCTAAGCACTATCCGCTTCAAAAAATGGAGGATTCCAATGATGAAAGCCTTGGTATACGACGGTCCTGGGAAGATCGAATGGCGCGAGCATCCGAAGCCTAAGATCCTGGCAGACACCGACTTGATCCTGAGAGTCACCGCGACCGCGATCTGCGGCTCGGACACCCACATCATCAAGGGCGGGGTGCCCGACACCCCCGCCGGAACGGTACTGGGCCACGAGGGCGTCGGCATCGTCGAAGAAATCGGCTCGGCGGTTCACAACGTCAAGGTGGGTGACCGGGTTCTCGCCACCTGCGTGTCTGCGTGCGGGTTCTGTCGATTCTGTTCTGCGGGCATGTACGGCCAATGCCTGACCTCCGGAGGGTGGGCGCTGGGTCACTTCGTTGACGGGCTGCAGGCGGAGTACGCACGCATCCCTTTCGCCCAGAACTCCGTCTACAAGATCCCCGACGAGTTGACCGATGAGCAGGTCATTTTCCTGACCGACATCCTGCCCACGGGATACGAGGTGGGCGTTCTCCGAGGCCAGGTAGCCCCCGGCGACACGGTGGTCATCGTTGGGGCCGGCCCCGTCGGTCTCTCCACCGTTCTCACTGCCCAGTTGTTCTCGCCAGCCAACATCGTTGTCGTCGATCTGTTGGAAAGCCGACGCCTGAAGGCGTTGGAACTGGGTGCGACGCACGCTGTCGGGCCGGAGGACGTTCATGATCTCGTGTGGGCGCTCACCGGAGGTCTCGGTGCCGACGTCACGGTCGAGGCCGCGGGGTTCCCCGAGCCCTTCGAACTCGCGGCTGCTCTCGTGCGCTCCGGCGGAAGAATCGCAAACATCGGGGTGCATGAGGTGCCGGCGACGCTGCATCTCGAGACGCTGTGGGCCAAACAGATCACTCTCACCACGGGGATTCCGTCTGCGTTGAGCGTGCCCGCCCTCATGAAGGCAATTGCTGCCGGTACCTTCGATCCCACTACCCTGATCAGTCACCGGCTGAAACTCTCCGAAATGGAGAAGGGGTACGAGATCTTCAAGAATGCTGCCGAGACTGGGGCGCTCAAGGTCGTGTTGACCAGTGACTGACGCGCGTTTCCTTTCAGACCTGCCCCTGGCTGGCCACATCACGGCCACCGACTTCGAGGGGTGGAGCTCGGAACTCCGCGAGGAGTTCGACACGTATGCTAACGACGGCGAGGTGGGCTCGCGTCTCCTGAGCGAAAACGATCGAGTTCGGGTCTGGGAAATCCGCTTGGCCCCGGGCGAGCGCTGGCACGTACACCGGCACGTGCTGGATTACTTCTGGACTGCCATCAACGCGGGACAAAGCCTCCAGCACACGTTCGACGGCACCACGAGGGAAGTCTCTTACAGTGCTGGCGAAACCCGGCACTTCCACTTCGGCGCCGGAGAGTACCTTCTGCATGACATTGAGAACATCGGCACTACCGACCTCGTGTTCTCCACGGTGGAACACCTCGACAGCGAAAACACGCCGCTCGCGCTCGGCCGATGATGACGTCTGGGGCAGCCAACACCGGCTGCCCCGCATGCCAGAGGGAGCGGGAACTACCTGGAGCCGGCTCTAAGGACTTCCTCTACTTTCAAGGCATTTGAGATGTGCGCCAGGGTAGAAATTCTGCCCATGCTCAGTGAGAGCAACTCTTCGATTCGTTTTCGGCGCTGCAGGACGGTGTTCTTGTGAATCACCATCTCCTCCGCTGTGGCGCGCACGTCGAGGTCGTGACGCATCAGGATGCGCAACGTCTGCAGGAGTGATGTGCCGTGCGCCTGGTCATACTCGCGCAACGGTGTCGTGATTTCATCCGTATAGATCTTGAGGGCTGAGGTGTTGGGAACCTGCAGCAACAGTCCGGTGATACCCAGATCATGAAGCGTCAGAGTCTGGCCTTCGAGACCGTTCATCGCCGCGATTTCCAAGGCCCCGCGTGCCGTGGTGAAAGCTTCGGGGTACTCGGCCGCGTAGGTCACCGGCCCAATGATTGCCGTTAGTTCCTCCGTAGCTTCACTGCCGCGGCCGGCCAAACTGCTTCTGATCTCGTGGCTGATTCCCTGAGCTTCGTCTAGCGACGGCGATGTCAGCGGCCACAGTGCAACGACGTATCCGTCATGGATGCCCAGTAGCGGCTTGGGCGTTCTCGACCTGGCGATTCTTTGAAAAGTAGCCGACAGTTGGTGGAGGCTGGGAAGGCCGCGAACCAGATCACATCGGATGACTACGACCGCGTGCAGTTTTGACAGGTCGAGTCCGAATCGGGCCGCCTGCGCCACGAATGCTCTGGTTTCGTGCGGCAGGCCTAACAGCAGGCCAGAGAGAATCTCTCCTGCATCGCGCCACTCAGCTTCCGCTGTACTGCGCTCGCGCAGCAACTCCAGTGCCAAAACGGTCGCGGTGTGCTGGATGGCCTGGCGATCAAACGGCCGCAGATCCGTTAGCCGTCCCGTAGTCCAAATCCACGCCACGACTTCCTCTTTGAGGAGCACCGGCACCCGGATGGCGGTCTGAGTGGTTTTCTGATCGGTCAGTGAGACGTCCGAAGGACCAGTCGTCGAGTCGTCGGTGATTGGGAACACCCCACGCTCTAGCCAATCACTCTCGACCACAACGGCCTCGGGGAGTTGTCTGTTCGCGTCATCGGAGACGTGGAGCAACGAACCGGCCACACTCCTGATCGCCACCGGGCGGATCAATGCGTCAGAGAGGGCGTCAGTGATCGCGGGCACACCGCCGCCGTCAAGGGCGAGCGCGGTCAGCTTGTCGTGAAACGATGCCGCCTTGCGCTGTAACTCGTACTGGGCTTCCAGAGACTCGTTCAACGAGTTCAGATCGGTAATTGTTCGTGCCTGATCCGCCCTCAAACGCGAGGTGATGATTGCAATTGCGGCTTGGTCCGCCAGCATTGTCAGGAGAGCAACTTCAGCAGCTCCGAACTTATGCTCGTGCCGCGTATAGCAATTCAGGGTGCCGACGATTTCGTCAGAGGTGACGAGCGGCACGGAGATCATCGACGTGAATCCTTGGTCTTTGGCGACACCACCCCAGGGCGCGAACGTAGGACTCGTGCTCGTGTCTGCAACCTGAACCGGCGTTCCGGAGAGGAACGCTCGGCTCGATGGTGCGGAGGTAGGACCAGGTGCCAACCGGATCGGGTGCGTGGCGTTGACGGTTTGAATGTAGTCCCGCGATAGCCCGTGCGACCCGCGAATCAAGAGAGTCCGACCTGCAGCATCGGGGAGCGTGACCGCGCAGAAGTCATAAGACATCAGCTCCCCCGCTGTCTTGGCAACCACGTCGAGAAGCTGACCCAGTGAAACCGCACGATTAACCGCGGCTCCGATGTCAGCGATCGCATGCAGCCACCCCTGCAACTGCCTGCTCTCAAGATCTCGCCCCATCGCCATTCCCCCAGTCTTCCACGAGGCCGGCCCGCAGCCCGTTCTCCCGATCCTTCAATTGGTCTGACACGGTCTGCTCGCCGATGCCGATGGGGATCTTCGTCGCAGCTCACTGCCGCGTAGGCGGCCTACCTGCGTTGGTCGACCAACAACCTCTCGTCGAAAACGGCGGCAGGTTCGAGCAGGGGCTACGGGATCGTTGCCGCGACCGCCTGGATATGGCCGCCCCGCACGGATTCCGAGCGCACCTGGACGCCGTCGCGTTCGAGAACGGTCCACGGCCGGGCCGTCAGATCGGAGCCGCCGAGTGCGGCCGCGAGCCGCGCAAGCGGTGAAAACACCCGCGCGCGACCCACGGGCAGCTGCATGTCCACTATGCCGGCGCGGCCCCCCGGCGCCAGCAGCGCTCGAACCCTCTCCCAGGCTGGCTTCCAGTCGTCGAAGACGCTCATCGCGTAGCTCGAGAACACAGCGTCGACCTGCCCGCCAGACGATGCCGGGAGCTCCTTCGCGACCTGAACCGGGTCGAATGTGAGGGCATCCGCTTCGATCAGGCGAACGGTTGTCCATCCGTTTTCTTCCACCCGGCGGCGCGCCATCTCGAGCATCTGCGGGCTGCGATCGAGACCGATGACGAGGCCAGTTGGCCCAACGGCGTCGACGAGCAGGGGAAGGTTGAGTCCGGTGCCGCAGCCGAGATCCAGGACAGTGTCTCCGGCCCGGAGCGCCAGCAACCCCACGCCAGATTCCCGACCGGCTCGGTAGACGTGACGTTCACTGGAGAACGCATCGTAGAACTTTGCGGCCACCTCATAGACGTTCGACATGGTGCACCTCAGCCTTTCGTTCCCAAAAGCCTAACCAGACCAGCGTCGCTCTCCAAACCCAGCGACCGTCTACGCTCGCTGATATGAGCGCAACTAACGAATGGGACCTAGTCGTCATCGGGGGCGGCACGGCCGGCCTCGTGGCCAGTCGAACAGCGGCCAGCTTCGGAGCACGTGCCGTCTTGATCGAGGAAAACCGTCTCGGCGGGGACTGCCTGTGGACCGGTTGCGTGCCGTCGAAATCGCTCATCGCCGCCGCAGATGCCGCGAAGACAGCGCGCTCCTCGGCGCCCGTGGGCGTGAGCGTGAGAGACGTCGTCGTCGACTTTGCCCGGGTGATGGCCCATGTTCAGGCCGCTATGCACGAGATCGCCCCGGTCGATTCAGCGGAGTCGCTTGAGCGGGACAACATCACGGTGATGACCGGCCGCGCACGCTTTACCGGCCCCGGAACCGTCTCCGTAGGCGGGCGAGAGCTCCGGTTCCGGCAGGCCCTGATCGCCACCGGCGCCTCCCCTGCGCTGCCGGACATCCCCGGAATCGACGCCGTCGATCTGCTCACCAGCGAGACCTTCTGGAACCTGCGTATCCTCCCAGAGAACCTCGTGGTACTCGGCGGTGGGGCGATCGGCTGTGAGATCGCGCAAGCGATGGCTCGCCTCGGCTCGGCCGTGACGCTCGTGCACCGCGGGCCGCGCATCCTGCCCAAGGAGGACGAGCGGGCCAGCGCCATCGTGCAGGCCGCGCTCATCGCGGACGGCGTCGACGTGCGCACGAGCTCCAGCGTGACGGGCGTTTCCTCCCCCGATCGCCGCTCGGGCACGTTCACCCTCAGCGATGGAAGCACCCTGGCCTTCGATCGGGCGCTCGCAGCTCTCGGCCGCCACCCGAACACCACCGGCCTCGATCTGCAGCGCGTGGGCGTGCGCCAGGACTCTCACGGCAACGTGGTCGTCAACTCGAAGTTGCGCACCTCCAACCCGCGCATCTGGGCCGCTGGAGATGTCACCGGGCTGCCGCAGTTCACCCATATCGCCGGGGTCAACGCCAGCGTGGCTGCGACGAATGCGATTCTCGGTCTGACCCGCAGTGTCGACCGGGCGGCTATCCCCCGGGTCACGTTCACCCAGCCGGAGGTAGGTGCCGTCGGCCTGCAAGCAACGGATGCCGCGACCCTGGGCCACCGCATCGTTACCCGCGATCACCAGCACGTTGACCGGGCCGTGACGGAGTCGAAAACGGATGGTTACACGCAGTTGGTCGTCGATAGGCGCGGACGAGTGTTGGGCGGCACCGTCGTGGGCCCCCGCGCCGGTGAGACCCTCGGCGAGATCTCCCTCGCGGTGAAGAACCGGCTCACCACGAGCGATATCGCCGGCACTACCCACGCCTACCCGACGTACAACGATGGTCTCTGGAACGTGGCTGTTGCCGATGTGCGGCACCGGCTCAGCTCCGGAGCAGTTTTGGCCGTGATCCGCACCCTGCGGTGGCTGAGGATCGCCCGCTTGCGGAGCGCTCGTCTGCGGTAATCGTCGGACCTGAGACCCCGTCAGCGCAACGCCCAGTAGCCGACGACCATTCGATGGATCGCGCTAATTCCCACGAAGACAGCCCAAACCACCGCGATCTGCCAGGCGATGAATGGAACGACCAGCCACAGGCTGTGCACAACGATGGTCTCAGTACCCTCTGCGATGCGGCCGAGAAACGAGAGCGAACGCCCGTCGTTGATCTGCCTGTTGGTGCGTTCGGCGATCGAGGAGAACGCCAGAAATGCGCCGCCGTTGAGGTAGTAGGCAATCAGGACCAGCACGAATGGCCACCACGGGGCGTCGAAGCCCGCAGTCGCCCCGATGCCGACCCCGAAGACGGTGAAGCCGTAGACGGTGAAGTCGGCAACGATGTCGAGAAAACCGCCGGCCTCGCTGTGGCCGACGCTCTCGCCGTTGCCAGCACCATCGTCGGCGACCGCGTGCGCATCGGCACGTTCTCGCCGCACCCGGGCGAGGGAGCCGTCGAGCCCGTCGAACGTCCGGGAAACCAGCCAGAGGGCGAGCGAGATCCCCCAAAGCTGGGCGGCCGCCGTCGCCCCGCTCCCCAGTCCGAGAATCAGACCGGCGATCGTCAGTCGATCGGGTGTGATCCAAGAGCGGTCGAGCACCCGGGCGGCCAGGCGCAGGGGGGCGTCCAGCATCCCACGCAGCGAGGAGTCAAACATCTGTTTCGACCCCGCGCCCAGGGGCTGCCCTGGTCGAGGGCGCCTCATCGGCCGACGCCCGGGTTATTCGCTGTGCTGTGGCTCTGCGCCGTGCTCGGTTGGCCAGCAAAAGACCGGTCATACTCAAGCCGCCGAGACCACCGACGGCGAGCCAGAACGGCCAGCCCAGTTCGAAGCCGAAAGCCCCGATCGCCACATAGGCGAGGGTACCCGGGATGATTCCGAGCGCCGTGCCAAGCGCGTAGTCGCCCCGGCGCACCGCAGTCAGACCCGCGGTGTAATTGATTACGGTGAACGGCAGCACGGGAATGAGCCTGGCGCCGATGACCGTGGCGAGTCCATGACGCCGGAGCAGTTCGTCTACGCGGGCCACGCGCGCGCCCGTGAATCGTTCTACCGCGTCGCGGCCAAGATAGCGACCGACGACGAAGGCGAGCGTTGCGCCGAGCAGGGCGGCGAGATAAACGAGCAGGGAACCACCGGCGAATCCCCAGGTCAGCCCTGCTGCCACGCTGAGCACGTTCTTCGGAATGGGCGTGAGAGTGAGAGCGGCATAGCCCGCGACGAAGACGAAGACCCCCGTGGTTCCGGCGCTGTCAGCGGCGCCACGCACCTGCTCGATGCTGGGCATTGGCACCACGAGTCCCACCACGATCACTGCAACGATGAAGACCACGAGAACTATCAGCCGCCACAGGACTCTGCGACGGCCCGTCGTGAAGGCCGAGTTGCTCAACTGTTCCTCCTGGGAATAGATGCTTTCTTCCGCGGCTTACCCTAGTCGAGCAGCATCGGTTGCTTAACTGACATAACCTGCGCCTGCCCGATCCTGTTCCGACCCGATGGAGACGCCACCGATGAAGCTCGCCCTGGCCATGCGGCGCCCCCCAAATTCACGCCGCACCCGAGCCGGCATCCTTCTTGGCCTCGGCATGGCTGTGGCACTGACGCTGAGCGCGTGCGCCGCCCCCGCCCCGCAGGGCGCCCGCAGCACGTTCGCACGCTGGGACGACGTCGTCGCTGCGGCCCAGGGCCAGACCGTCAAACTGTGGATGTACGGCGGCGATACGCAGGGCAACGCCTACATCGACGATGTGCTCGCCCCGGCCGCGGCTGCCGAGGGAGTGACCCTCGAGCGGGTGCCGGTGACAAACACCGGGGACGCGCTCAACCGGGTTCTGTCCGAACTGCAGGCTGGGCGAACCGCCGATGGCACCGTCGATCTGGTGTGGGTGAATGGCGATAATTTCCGCACCGGAAAGGATGCCGGGGTGTGGCTGTGCGGTTGGACAGGCATGATGCCCAATATGGCCTTGACCGCATCTGACGATCCGCTCCTCACAAACGATTTCGGCACCCCCGTGGACGGCTGCGAGGCCCCGTGGAGCAAAGCTCAGTTCACCTTCGTGTACAACTCCGAGGTCATCACCGACCCGCCGACCACGCTGGCGGGTGTCCTCGAATGGGCAGAGGCGCATCCAGGTCGCTTCACCTATCCGGCACCGCCGGACTTCACCGGATCGGTCTTCACCCGGGAGGTTCTTTACAGCGTCTCCGGCGGGTACCGGAACGTTCCAGCCGTGTTCGACCAGGCCGCTTATGATGCGTTGACGCCGGCCCTATTCGCCCGGCTGAGCGCCCTGGCCCCCTCGCTCTGGCGGCAGGGCAGCACCTACCCGGCAAACGAACAGGAACTGAACCGGCTCTTCGCCGAGCGCCAGATCGACCTCACCATGACGTACGGGCCAGCCACCCTGACCGATCTGGTCAAGGGCGGCACCTTTCCACCGGGTACCCGGGTGCTCCCTCTGGAGGAGGGGACTGTGGGCAACGCCAGCTTCCTCGGTATTCCCGCCAACGCGGCATCGTCAGCCGGTGCTATGGTCGTGGCCAACATCGCCCTGTCTGTGCAACAGCAGCTCGCAAAGGCAAACCCGACGACATGGGGCCAGTTCACGGTGCTCGACAGGGTCGCGCTCACCCCCGATGACCGGGCGAAGTTCGATGCTCTGCCCTCCTCCCCCGTGGTACCGCTGTACGGCGTGCTGGCTAAGAACGCCAACCCCGAGCTGTCGGCGGCCTGGGTACCCCTGCTCGACGAGGGCTGGCGCACCTCCGTGCTGGCTGGCAAATAGCCTCCGAGTGAGTCCGATGACACCGACCACACCCGGGACGCCGACAAGGTCACACCGATGACGCGCAGCGCGCGAATGCGCAGCGTTTTCTTGGTGCTGCCCGCCGTGGCCCTAGCCGGATTCGTGGTCGTGGGTGGCGTTGGCGCGGCCGCGATGCAGAGCCTGGGGCTGATGCCGTTGGTCGGGCCAGTGCGGCTCAGCCTCGTCGCCTACACCGGACAGGCCAGCGAGCTGATCCGTGCGCTCGGACTCTCTCTGGCCATCGCCGTGGCTTCGACTGTGATCGCTGCGCTCGTGGGGATGGGGACGGCGCTTCTGATCGTCAGCGGTCGATGGTGTGGCCGGCTCGTGGCGGCAACCAGCGCCGCCACGGTGACCATTCCGCACCTGATCGGTGCTGCCGCCTTTGGGCTGCTCCTGGCGGATTCCGGCCTGCTAGCCCGAGTGCTCGGGGTGTCACCGGAGCTCTGGCCTGCCCTCGTCGGCGGCCCTTGGTGGGTGGCCGTGATCGCCGAGTACGCGTGGAAGGAGTCTGCGTTCATCGGGCTGGTCGTCGCCGGCACTCTGATCACCCGGGTCGCCCGCTTCGATGAGTCGGCCGCGATGCTGGGTGCGACACGCTGGAAGCGGTTTCGCTTCGTCATGCTGCCTTTGGCTCTGCCTGCCCTGGCCATCTCATCGACGATCGCGTTCGTCTACACGCTTGGCTCCTACGAGGTGGTCTGGCTGCTTGGGCGCACGTACCCAGAGCCTCTCGCCGTAATGGCCCTGCGCCTGTTCAATTCCGTAACACTCACCGCTCGGCCGGAAGCCGCCGCGGCCGCTGTGGTCACCACCCTGGTCTCTTTTCTCATCGTCGGCCTCTGCTTCAGGGCTCTGCGAAAGACGGCGGTATGGCGATGACGGGCGAGCGGATCCGGCTGCGGATAGACCCCGGCAGCACGCTGACCCGCTCCCGCGGCCCCAGCCGCATGGCTCGCATTCTCAGCTCGATGCTGATCGCTGCGTGGTTCCTGCTGCCTTTCGCACCTCTCCTGCTGTGGGCTTTCGCCGACCGCTGGTCTTTCCCGGCGGTGCTGCCCACCGTATGGGGGCTCGACGGCGTCGACAGCGCGATCGCCCAGGGCGCGGTGCCCGCGGTGGGGGCGTCACTCGCCCTCAGCCTGATCGTGGCGGCCATCGCGACGCCCCTGGGGGCAATGGCCGCCCGAGCTCTCACATTCGGCGCTGTGCCCTGGCCGCGAGCGGTCGGCGCCCTGCTGCTCGCCCCCATTGCCCTGCCGCCGTTCGCAGCCGTGCTGGGTCTGAACGTACTCCTTCTGCGCGCGCAGATCCCATCGCAAGCGGGTCTGGTGCTGGTTCTGGTCGTGATGGCCATCCCCTACACGACCTTCACAATGCGGGTCGCCTATGCGGCTCACGATATTGGTTACGAGGAGGAGGCCCGCACGCTGGGGGCCTCCCACTGGGGCGTGCTCTGGCGGGTTCACGTGCCTCTGGTTGCACCGGCCCTGGGAAGCGCGGCGTTCCTCGCCTTCCTCGTGGGCTGGAGCGATTACGTGGTCACGGTCGTGGTCGGCGGCGGACAGATCGTGACATTGCCTCTCGTCACCGGAGCGTTGGCGGCCGGCCTCGGCAATGACTCGGCGGTCGCGATCCTGTCCCTATCGGCAATCGTGCCGCCCCTGGCCCTGCTCGCCCTGGTCGGCGTCGCCGGGCGCCGGCCCCGCGGCAAAATGAACATGTCCACCCCCGTCGTTGGAGAACCAAATTGAGTGCCGATGTCTCCCTCCTCGAGGTGTCCAAGTCGTTCGAGACCGCCCGCATCCCGGCTCTGACCCGGGTCACCCTCGAGGTTCCCGCCGGCTCGTGCACGGCGATCCTCGGGCCGAGCGGGTCCGGCAAGAGCACTGTCCTGCGGGTGATCGCCGGGCTCGAACAGGTAACCGCCGGCCGCGTGCTCGTTGACGGGGCAGATGTCGCCGGGATCTCCGCGGAGAAGCGCGGAATCGGCATGGTCTTCCAACGCCCGTTGCTCTTCCCGCACCTCAACGTGCTCGATAACGTCGCGTTTTCCCGTCGAGTGAATGGTGCGACCCGGGCCGAATCCCGGCGCCATGCCGGGCACTACCTCGACCTGGTACAGCTCGGAGATTTCGGTGCGCGATCGGTGCAGGAACTCTCGGGCGGGCAGGAGCAACGCGTGGCCATCGCGCGTGCCCTTGCGGCGGCACCCGGCGTGCTTCTGCTGGATGAGCCGTTCAGCGCCCTCGATCCGGCACTGCGGGAAGACATGCACCAGCTGCTCGAGGACATCCGTCGCGCCCTCTCGCCCACCATCATCCTGGTCACCCACGACCGCGATGAGGCCGCCGCGGTCGCCGACCGGATCGCGGTCATCCAGAGTGGCGAACTGCTCCAGCACGACACCGTGGACCGCCTGTACTACCGCCCGGCCTCAATCCGGGTGTCCCGGCTGATGGGAGGGCTCAACGAGATCCCGGGCACCGTGCAGGGCGGCGTGCACAGGTCGGCGCTCGGGCGAGTGACTGTCTCGCCATCCACGCCCGACGGCCACGGAGTGCTCGTGATCCGCCACGAGGCAATCGAGGTCTCCCCATGCTCGGAGGAAACGGCGCCGGAAACGGAGGTGATCGGGCGCGTCAGCCAGGTGCGCCGGTTCGGACCCCGGCGGATGGTCACCGTCACGTTCGACGAGGGGCTCGAGCTGCACGCCGCCTTGCCGCCAGGTGAGGGGGTCCGAGTAGGATCCCGGGTGGCGCTGACCTTACCTCTCTCCGCGGTCTCGGTCGTGCCCGTGTGAATTAAGGCCAACGATGTGACGAAATCTGGCGGCCTCGCATTCGGTCACACCTCGTTCGTTCGTGCCCGCGTCTGCCGCACCTCGGTGAGGCCGCTCGGCCGGGACACGACTGTGGGTGCCGTGCCGGTAATCGGCAACAGCTTCCGCAGGCCGATGTTCTCGATCGGGTCGAGCACCGAGTGTTGCACGCACGCCGGTACGAGCCGGTCGTCGCCTGGGTGGCTCATTGCGTACATGCAGGCGCCGAGGCGTTCCTGCGTTTCGATCGTTTTCGCATCTGTGCCGGCGATGCCCTGCTGCATCATCTCCCAGGCCGGCGCCACGTCGGAGGCGTCCATGAAGCTGTGAACGACGAAGGTCTTGAAGCTGAGCCTTTTGGCCCGAGCAGCCCGCAGAATGCCGCGCACACCGCCGGCTCTGCCCAGCACCCGCCGAACCAGGCCCAGCAGTGGAGGGATGTCACCGGGGTGGGCGGCGAGGGCGCGCATGATCTTGACCGTGAGGATGCCCGCGGGCACATCGCCGAAGATCATGCCGCCGAAGTGGTCGAGGAACCGGTCCCGGGCGGCGAGGTCTTTCGGCTCGTCAGGGTCGAGCAGCGGCGCGAACACTCCCCCGGCCCGCAGGCCGACCGTGGTGCGGTTGCAGCGCGGGTCGCCGAACTGGGTAGCCTGCCAGGGCAGTTTCTGCCCGACTCCCTCTTCGATGCGCTCCCAGACTGCGTCGACGGTGACGTCGGCGAAGTCTTCCTTCCAGCGCCGATCGTCGCCGATGAACGCGGCCGGTTGGAACGACATCATGTCGTAGGGCATCTCGAGCACATCTCGGGTGACCGCGCTCACCTCGGCCACATTCGACGGGGTGACCGTCATGTTGTGCGCAAGGTAGAAGCTCACCCCGTGGTCGCGTTTGAGGTCGATGAACATGCTGGCGAATTTCTCGCGGAATGGGTTCAGCTCCGCCTCAGAGCGCGGTCGTACCGCGCCGCGACGGCCACGCATGAGGGAATCGAAGTGCGCGGCGAACGAGACTTTGTCGAAGCGGGGCGTGCCGGTCTCGTCAAGCACGACGTCGAGGAGGTATTCGTAGTCGAAATCGCCGTGCGTCATCGACATCGGCTCTCGGCCGTTGGCCCGCATGGCCAAAAGAGCTGCCGCATGGTCGGCCGCGGGAAGCAGACTGACCTCGCCGCCAATGAGTTGTGCGTGGGCGCGAGGGCCACGGATGCGACGAAGGTACTCCATCTGCTCGGTGACGCCGGCGACGGTGTGGTTGCCATCGATGCGCACCTTGTTGGCGTCCGCCGCGTGATAGCACGGCGAGCAGGTCAGGTCGCACCGGGGGAAGACCCCGTGGGTGCCCTCGCAACCGATCGCGGACCGGCCGAGAAGCTGGTTGGGCGTCTTCACGTGCTCGGGCAGTTCCGCCCAACGCTTGTCGAGCGCCATCCGAGACTCGGGGTGAATCGGCCGGGTGTCCAGTTCGATCGACCGGAGGGCGGCTGCGATCTTCATCGGTTCACCTCTGCAGATTCAATGGCCTGAACGAGCTCCTTCGCCATGGCTCCCGCTATGCGGACCAGGGCGGCGTCGCGGCCGACCTTTGCGGCTGTGATGGCCGCGTCATAGAGCAGCGCGATCCGGGATACCGAGGTTGCGGCGGCATCCGCTCGGGCGAGTCCGGCGATGTGGGCGCGGACGACCGTACGG
Source organism: Agreia sp. (assembly GCA_040398585.1). Taxonomy (GTDB): domain Bacteria; phylum Actinomycetota; class Actinomycetes; order Actinomycetales; family Microbacteriaceae; genus Agreia. Next base: position 47,524 of record JBBATW010000016.1, on the reverse strand, counting down.
TAGCGCTCCGCGACCGCGCGGACACTGGCACTCTCCGGCAGCTCGATCACCGCGTTGGTGAACGGACAGCCGTAGAAGGTGTGCGTTTCAACCGAGACCGCCAGTGCCTCGAACAGGGCCTCCACCCGCTGTGGACGCGGGGCCCCCGGATCGTCCAGCGCGCGAACATTGCGCACCCAGCCATCCAACTCCTCCTCCAGATACGCCACCACCAGAGCTTCCTTGCCGGCGAAGTTGTTGTAGAGGCTCGCCTTGGCCACCCCGGCGTCGCGAACAACGAGGTCGATACCCGTCGCGTTGATGCCTCGTTCGTGGAACAGGCGACTCGCGGATGCCAGCAGCCGCCTCCGGGCGCTGGGTGCAGTAGTCGGGGTTGTCATTGCGAATTCCATGATTGGACTTTACCAGACAGATCGGTATAGTTATAGGTGACCAGATCGGTCTACCTAGGAGGTAAATACAATGTCTGAATATAAAATCGCCGTCGTCATTTACGAGCCCATTGGCTCGGACTCCTCACGCGTGTATCGCGGCCTCAAGACCGCCCTCGAGTTCAAGCAGGCCGGCGATGATGTCGTCGTGGTCTTCGACGGGTCGGGTGTCGAATCCCTGGCCGCGATCTCGGACCCAAAGCACAAGATGAACCCGCTCGCCGTCGCACTCCAAGACACCATCATCGGCGCCTGCGGTTTCTGCGTCGCCTCCCACGGCGTCACCGACCAGATCAAGGCCGGCGGTTGGCCGTTGCTCACGGAGTACAAGGGCGAGGCCAGCATCCGCAACCTCGTCGTGCAGGGCTACCAGATCATCAACTTCTAAGCAGCACTGTGCTTCCCAAGCCACCCCGGCCCTACTGATTTGGAGTAGCCAGGGCACTCGCAGTTCGAGATCGTCAGCGACATCTGAATCAGGAAATGCGGCGCAGAACTGAGTTCACAACCTCGGTTCTGCGCCGATTGTTGTGCCTGACTACGCAACCGGTGTCGAGCGAGGTGCGTCAAGTTTGTATCCCGATGCGTTCCTGTGGCCCCCATGACCGACCGTTCCCTCTCAATCTCTGAACGCGAGGAAATCGCTTTGCTCCGCGTTGAAGTCAGGACGACGGCAACCCAGCCAGGCGCAGGACGGCGGCCAGACCCGCCGGCGTCCCCGGCCAGTGCCTCGTAATGGAATCGCTGCCCGCGCGCCTCGTCGCGAATCGCAGAGCGATCGCCACGACCAACGCGTCGTCGGCATATCCCAACACCGGGATGAAATCTGGGATGAGGTCGATGGGCGAGATCAGATAGACCACCAACAGCCCCAACCAGATCCGGACTCCAATCGGCACGGAACGGTCGGAGGCGAGACGTTTCAGCAGCCGCACGACGTCCGGGGCGAGACGGAGAAGATCCAGCAGCGACGCATGACCCGGGTGTTTGCGTTGCTCGAACCACAGCACAAGGACAAGCACCATCCAGAGCAGAATCAGGCCCCCGACGACGCTGACGCCGACTTGCCACCACTCCGGCACGACTACGAATCCTCAGGAACTGCGCCGGGGTTCGGCTTGGTGGAAGTCCTCATGCAACGATCCTGCCAGTCGATGAGGGCATCAGCGGTGAAAGCGGGTCCCGGAACAGGTTGCCGTGATGAGTTTTGACGTGTGCATGACATCGTGCCAGCTCACTCTGGACGAGACAAATAGCTGGGAGTGTCGTGGTAGAAACTATTTGCGTAGGCGGTTTCAGCCGTCGATGCGTCAGCATAAGAGCATGTTGGGGACGGTGTGATGCGCAGCTCAATCACCCTCCCCTGGCCTCGATTTGCTGTGATCGCGCTGGCCTTCTCCGTCATGGCTCTCATAGCAACGGCCATTTTCATTCAAGCTGCTGCATCTCATTCGGCCGCCGGCTCGAACAACATCAGCTCGTCGAGCAATATTGGCGCTGCCTCTGCGGGGGACCTGATGGACCATCACGAGTCGAGCATGAGTGAGCATGAGCACTTCGTGGTCGATCACGAATTACCGATGAGACTTCGCTCTCTCGACCTATCGGGGACCCAGATAGGCGCGTTTCCCGCCACCGAGACCCCAGCCGCCGCTCCCATTTATGCCCCAGCGGCCGTGCCTGCCGCAACACCGGGGCCGAGTAGGCCCCCGTCACTGACTACTCTCTCGGTCAACCGAACCTAGTCCCAGGTCTCTCGCCAGGGCACAGACCCTGGTTCTTAGGCTGCGCCTGAGCGTAATCTCCCGCCTCCCGCCTTCCGCCTTCGCCGGCGCTCGGCTCCCTCCCGCTATTTCGTTCGATATTCAGGACATCTCCCGTGACTACTCACGACGGCACTTCGCCGCCCATCGTCCTTCCGCGCGCGGACACCTTTCACCTCTCGTCGAGGGGCACCCGCATCCCGTCACTAGACGGCATCCGAGCGATCGCGGTGCTCATCGTGTTCATCGGGCACGGCACCACAGACCAAGGCTTCTGGCCTGGCCACCTCGGGGTCACGATCTTCTTCTTCCTCAGCGGCTACCTCATCACGACACTGCTCCGCCGCGAGTACGAGAAATCGAAAAGGATCCGTCTCGGACGGTTCTACCTTCGCCGCGCCCTCCGCATCCTTCCCGCCGCCTATCTCACGATTCTCTTGTCGCTTCTTCTGGCCGCGACCGGTGTCCTGCCCTCAGCGGTCGACGCCTGGGGTGTTCTCGCCCAGTTCCTGAACATCACGAACTACTACCTCATCATCAACGGCAGCGGCGGCCTTCCCCCGGAAACCAGCCACCTGTGGACCCTCGCGGTCGAGGAGCAGTACTACCTCGTCGTTCCGCTCGTGCTGCTCCTCGCCTACAGGTTCGGAGCCGGGCGGCTGCTGATCGGGCGCATAGTCGTGGCGGTCGCGCTCGTCGTGCCGGTCTGGCGAATCATCCTGGGCCTGAACGGTGCTGACTTCGACCGGATCTACTCCGGAACAGATACCCGAGTCGATGCGATCCTTTGGGGAACAGCGCTGGCGTTGCTGCTGAATCCCGTGATGGGAGACAGTGTTCGCCGGCCCGGGAAAGCCGCCCGCTGGATTTCTTCCCATCTGCCCGTGGTCGCGGCCGTCGCCGCGGTCATCGTGGTTGCGAGTTCGGTCATCCCCGCGCTGGCGTTCGAGTTGAGTGTCGCCGACACCATCCAGTGCATCGCCCTCGTGCCGATCTTCTGGTTCGTCATCACCCGCCCCGCAGGCGTCGTGGGCCGCCTGCTGAACAGCCGCATCGCCACCCGGATCGGAGTGCTGTCGTTTTCGATCTACCTGCTCCACAAAATGGTGCTCGCCCTCGTCACGCCCACAATGGATGCCCCGATCCTGACGGATGCGATCGCCCTAGTCCTGTCGATAATGGCGGCCCAAATCGTCTATTGGGCTGTCGAGCGGCCCTTCACGAAACTCCGCGTCCGAATCGAAAAACGCGCCGACAGACGCCAACCCGGAGTCGCCAGCACGGGACAGTGACCGCACAGTCCCGCTCCCCCTTTTCCCCATCGTCCAGAAGTTTCTCGCCGTCCTGCACGCACAGCACCCGAAGGTCTCACTATGTTTCCCTCTCTCGACTCCCCCTACTCTTCCGATCTGGCAGACTCCCGCCCGGCATCCTCATCTCCGACCGCGACCGCTGTCGCGGCGTCTGCCGGGATCCTCGCACTCAGCATGATCTCCGGGATACTCATCACTGCGATGATCGCGCCCGCGGTCGCGATGACCGGGATGGCGGCGAGCACCACTGCCGGCATGTTCGATAACCTGCCTGACTACATCAAGCCCGACGCTCTCGCTCAGAAGAGCAACATCTACGCCGTCGATTCCACCGGCGCCCCAGTGCTCTTGGCGTCGGTATTCGAGCAGAACCGGGAAGAAGTCGGCTGGGATCAGATTTCGCAATTCGCCAAAGATGCGGTCATTGCCATAGAGGACCCCCGCTTTTACAGCCATGGCGGAATGGACCTCGCCTCCACCCTGCGCGCAGCGGTCGGTAACGTCTCCTCGGGAGGCGTTGAGTCCGGGGCATCGACGATCTCGATGCAGTACGTGAAGAACATCCTCGTCCAGCGCGCCGAGGCCCTTCCAGACGAGACCGAACGTCAGGCCGCGTACGAGGAAGCCACACGCACGAGCATCGACCGGAAACTCAAGGAGATCAAGCTCGCCATCGGTCTCGAGAAAGAAGTCAGCAAAGACGACATCCTTCTCGGCTACCTCAATATCGCGCCCTTCGGCGGGCTGACCTATGGCATCCAATCAGCATCGATGTATTACTACGGCGTCGATGCCGCCGGCCTCACCATTGCCCAGGCGGCAAGCTTGGTCGCGATCGTCAACCAGCCCAACGGGCTCCGCATCGACCGGGAGACCGGGGTGCTCGCGAACCAGGCCCGCCGCGACCTCGACGTGCTCCCCGCCATGCTCACCGAACAGAAGATCACACCCGCCCAGTTCGAGGAAGCGGTCGCCACCCCGGTGACACCGAATATCACACCGCCCTCGACCGGATGCACGACCGCCAACGGCATCGGGGCCGGATTCTTCTGCGACTACGTCGGCCGGGTCATCGCGAACAACAACATCCTCGAAGACGAAACCGGACAAAGCAGCCTCGCGACCGGCGGCTACAACATCTACACCACTCTCGATGTCGACCTTCAGACTGCCGCCCAGTCCACCATGAACGAGAACGTCCCCATGGCCAGTGATCGTCTCGACCTGGGATCTTCTCTGGTCACCGTGCAACCGGGCACCGGGCAGATTCTTGCGATGGCTCAGAACAAGTTGTACAACGCCGATCAGGCAGCTGTCGCGCCCGAGAACACCGCCATGAATTACAGCACCGACTACGCGCATGGCGGCTCCACCGGATTCCAAGTCGGATCGACCTACAAGGTGTTCACCCTCGCCGAGTGGCTCGAACAAGGCAACGGCTTGAACGAGCGGGTCGATGGCAACTCCCGTCCCTTCAACATCGCCACCTTCCAAGACAGCTGCACCGGCGCCGGCACCGGCACCTACGCACCCCTGAATGACGGGGGGGCGAGTCCAGGCGTCGTCTCCGTGCTCGCCGCTACCGTGTCAAGCGTGAACAACGCGTACATCGCCATGGCGCAAAGGCTCGATCAATGCGAGATCCGCAAAGGCGCCGAAGCATTCGGTGTCGCCCGTGCCGACGGCCAACCGTTGTCCTCGTTTGTCTCTGACGTTCTGGGGACAAACGAGATCGCACCATTGAACATGGCCGCCGCCTACGCCGCGATCGCGAACAACGGTGTCTATTGCAGCCCCGTCGCGATCGAACGCATCGTTGACTCCAACGGCAACGAGCTGCCCGTCCCCCAAACCGACTGCGCTCCGGCAACAACGCCGGAGGTAGCCGCAACGATGGCGTATGCCCTCACCGCCGTCGTCACCAACGGAACCGCGACCCAATCCAACCCGCGAAACGGAATCCCGCACTTCGGTAAGACCGGGACCACGGATTCAGAGAAGGACACCTGGTTCATCGGCGCGAGCAGCACCCTCGCGACCGCTGTCTGGGTCGGCAACGTCGCAGGCGATGTCTCGATCCGGAACACCGTGATCAACGGAACCAACGGCGGCAACCTCCGCCACAACCTGTGGCGGCAATACATGACCATCGCGGGCCTCAAATACGGCGGAAACGCGTTCCCGGCCCCGGACCAGACCCTCATCCAAGGACGTCCGGTCGCGATCCCCGACGTCGTCGGCATGACCAGCGCCGCCGCCCGAATAGCTATCGCGGCTGCCGGATTCGAATTCCAGGCCGGCCAAAGCATCGACTCGGCCCTCACTCCCGGCACTGTCATCAGTAGTTCCCCCACCGGAACCGCGGTACGCGGGGCCGTGATCCAGGTCGTCACGAGCAGCGGCCCTGCGGACCCCACGCCGCCCCCTGTTCCCGCGCCGATGCCGACGCCCGCGGCAACAAACAGCCCACCGACAAGCCAGTAACAGGTCTGGTCCCCCTCCGCCACAGTCACCACTCTTCCAACAGTCACACCAGAGGCCGCGGCGGCCGACCTCGAGGGGTCGGCAAGAGTGGTGATCGTATTCGGCGCTGCACTCCTCGTCGTCAGCGGAGCTGTTAACTATTCCGGCGAAATCCTACTATCTGCATTACTTCGCAGATATGCGATGATTGTGTCTCGTCAATGATTAGGAGCTCCGTGTTCGCTGTCCTGCGTAATTCTGCGTACCGCACGCTGTTCAGCGCTCAGGTCGTTGCGCTCATCGGGACCGGGCTACTCACCGTGGCGCTGGGCCTGCTCGCCTACGATCTCGCCGGGTCGTCTGCCGGGGCGGTTCTCGGTACGGCCCTGACGATCAAGATGGTGGCCTATGTCGCCGTCGCCCCGATCATCGCCGCTGTTGTCGCGCGGCTGCCGAAGAAGGCGGTCCTGGTCGGGGCCGATGTCCTCCGCGCCTTGGTCGCACTGTCGCTGCCATTCCTCACCGACATCTGGCAGATCTACTTCCTCGTATTCGTTCTCCAGGCAGCATCGGCAACGTTCACGCCTGCCTTTCAATCCCTCATCCCCGTCGTTCTGCCCGACGAACGCGACTACACCAAAGCACTCTCCCTCTCGCGCTTGGCCTATGACCTCGAAGCCCTGGTCAGCCCCATCCTCGCCGCGGCGCTGCTCACGGTCATCACGTACAACAGTCTCTTCGTCGGTACCGTGATCGGCTTCGTCGGCTCCGCCGTTTTCGTGCTCAGCACCCGGCTGCCAGCACTGATTAAGACCGTGCCCGTCGGCAACGTGTGGCACCGCACGACCATCGGCGTGCGGCTCTTCGCCTCCACGCCGAGCCTGCGATTCCTGATGGTGATGAACCTTGCCGTCGGCGCGGGAACGGCGCTCGTGTTGGTCAACACCGTTGTCTTCGCCCGCGATGTCTTCGCCCTGAGCGACTCAGCTCTGGCGCTGGCGCTCGCGTGCTACGGTGCCGGATCCTTGATCGTGGCGCTGAATGTTCCTCGAATCATCGGCCGGTGGGGCGACCGAGCAGTCATGCTCGCAGGCGGCGCGATCGCCACCCTCGCCCTCCTGGCGGCCGTTCCCATGACACTGCTCGCCCCCCACTGGGCCGGAGCCTGGTGGCTGCTCCTCGGTCTCTGGTTCCTGATCGGCGCAGGCAACTCTCTCATCAGCACACCCAGTGGGCGGCTCCTCGCCCGAGCCGCCACGGACAAGACCCGCGGATACATCTACACGGCCCAGTTCTCGTTGTCTCATGCATGTTTCCTGATCACGTATCCTCTCGCCGGCTGGCTGGGAGCCGTCAGTCTCCCCGCTGCAACAGTCGCACTGCTGGTTATCGCGGCCGGCAGCGTCGTTGCGGCACGCCGACTGTGGCGGAGTTCTTTCGACAGCCCTCGCCCAGAGGCGACGGCTACCCTGCTCAACTGAACGCCTATTTCGCGGACAACCCGCCCACGCTAGAATCTACGTATGGATGCAGATAAGCAGATATGCGGGCGGATGCCCGAAAGTGACTTCGTCGAACTCGCGGTGGAGATCTTCTCCATGCTGGCGGATGCGACCAGAGTACGTCTGATTCTTGCGCTCAAGGATGCCGGCGAGTTGTCCGTGAATCACCTTGCCGACATCGTCGACAAGACCCCGGCGTCAGTCTCTCAGCATCTGGCGAAGATGCGCCTGGCTCGCATCGTCTCGACCCGCCAAGACGGAACCAGGGTCTTCTACCGACTGGACAACGAGCACGCGTCCCAACTTGTGCGGGACGCGATCTTCCAAGCAGAGCACAGCCTCGGAGGCGTGCCCCGTCATCACCATCCCGATCTCTCTGCGTCCACGGCGAAGGACCTCCACGCATGACTGAGATTCTGGCCGAAGCACCGCTTCGGACCGGCGGCCGCGTGCTCGCGAAGCCTCCGTCGATCCTCCTCACCGGCTCCCGCCTGCCCGAGGTTCGATGGTCGGGACTTTCCCTCCTACTTTTCTTGGTCGCTTGGCCCCTACAACTCGCCGGCGCCCCGGCGCCGGTCTGGTGGACCCTCTTCCTTGCTTGCTACCTCGCCGGCGGATGGGAGCCCGCCTGGGCAGGGATCACTGCTCTGAGAAATAAAGTCCTCGACGTTGACCTGCTCATGATCGTCGCAGCCATTGCCGCGGCGTCGATCGGTCAAGTCTTCGACGGCGCTCTCCTCATCGTCATCTTCGCCACCAGCGGTGCGATCGAGGCACTTGTCACCCAACGCACAGCAGATTCCGTAACGAGTCTCCTCTCCCTCGCCCCGGAACAGGCCACCCGTCTCACTCGGACGGTCACTGGCGATGACCTGGAGGTCATCGACACCACCGACCTCCGCATCGGCGACCTCATCCTCGTGCGCCCGGGAGAGCGAATCGGCGGTGACGGTGTCGTCATAGACGGCATCAGTGAAGTCGACCAGGCGGCGATGACCGGCGAATCTGTTCCCGTGAGGCGAGCACCGGGTCAAGACGTCCTTTCGGGAACTGTCAACGGCACCGGCTCCCTGACCGTGCGAATCACCAGCCCGGCCAGCGAATCGGTCGTCGCCCGCATGGTGTCCCTCGTAGCGGAGGCTTCTGAGACCAAATCGACACGAGCCCTGTTCGTGGAAAAGGTAGAACAGCGGTACTCGCTCGGTGTTGTGATCGCCACCCTCGTTGTGTTCGCCCTGCCCCTGGCACTTGGCGAAGACTTCCGCGATTCGCTCCTTCGCGCGATCACCTTCATGATCGTCGCCTCACCGTGCGCCGTGGTCCTGTCCACGATGCCTCCCCTGCTGGCAGCAATTGCCAACGCGGCCCGCCACGGAATCCTGATCAAATCAGCCACGGTCATGGAGGCCCTCGGGCGAACCCAGCTCGTCGCCTTCGACAAGACCGGCACCCTGACCGAAGGTGCGCCCGTCGTCACTAAAGTCACAGGCGTCAACGGCAGGACGTCTGAGAATGTGCTCGCACTCGCCGCTGCGGTCGAGCAGCACAGCGAACACCCCCTCGGACGCGCCATCGTCCGCGCGGCGCACGAGAATGTCAGTGCCGCGACCAGCTTCAGGGCACTCCCCGGACGCGGCGTCGAGGGTGTCATCGGTGGCCAGCTGGTGCGCGTCATTCAGGCCGACGCCGAGCACGAGGACATCTTCGGTACTGTGGTCGACGTCTTCGTCGACGACCACCTCGCGGGCACGATCACCCTAGAAGATGCGCTTCGGCCGGATGCCGCGACAACGGTCGCGCGAACAGGAGCCATCACCTCGCACCCGGTTCATCTGCTCACCGGAGACAATCGGCGCACCGCGGCCGACATCGCCGCACGGATCGGCATCACTGAGGTGCACTCCCGTTTACTTCCAGCGGAGAAGGCAGCGGCCGTGCGCAGGCTCGAAGACGACGGAATTCAGGTCCTCGTCGTTGGCGACGGCGTCAACGACGCGCCCGCGCTGGCGTCAGCGACCATCGGCATTGCGATGGGACGCCATGGCTCGGATCTGGCCTTGGAAACAGCGGACGCGGTCGTGATCCGCGATGACCTCTCCACTATCCCCAGCGCCATCGAACTTTCACGCTCGGCACATCGATTCATCGTGGCCAACCTCATCATTGCCGGTACTTTTATTGCCGTCCTTGTGATCTGGGATCTCATCGCCACGCTGCCGTTGCCTCTTGCGGTCGCCGGCCACGAGGGCTCCACCGTAATCGTCGGCCTCAACGGACTCCGCCTCCTTCGCGCACGGGCCTGGCGCTGAAGGCCACAGCCGAAGAGCGGCGTACAAGACTAGCGAAGCACAGAATCCCCCCGTGAGGGGCCATGATTCCGCCCGCACCCATAAACAAGGATCATGATTAAGGCATCGGGACGGCGCGCGAACCTCCTGTCCATCAGCGATGGCAGTGTTTCCGTCGTTCTGGGGTGTAGGCCAGCCTGACGTCAGAGTCGAGGTCAGAAAACGTCAACCTACGATCGTGAAAGTCGAATGCAGCCTCTCCGGAGACAGCCCCGCCCCGACTGCGTACGACACCCCCGCTACGGCCCTGTTCTTTGCATTCAGTAACGACGTAATGACCAATTTCGAATACGCGGACGACCCCGAGCGGATCGTTATCGACATGTCCGGCTCGCACACCTGGGACGCCTCCACCGGTGCGACCATGGATGCGATGAAGGACAAGTACGAACGCCATGGCAAGCGGGTCGTGACCGAGGGCCTAAATGAGGCCAGCACGATCCTGTACACAAGGCTCGCGGGCAATAGGGGTTCCGGACAACGATCCCAGAACAAGGGCCGCAACCGCCGGGGACACACCCGGCCGGGGATCTTCCGTGGGGCGTGTTCTGGCCGAGGTTCGGACTATGGGTTCTGCGAGACCCGGTTGAAGCGCGGAAGTACCACCGAGACCCACAGCATCCGCGCTAGGGGTGCAACCGCGATGCCCCAGAGCATTGAGGCCAGTACGTCGCTGGGGTTGTGCACTCCGTCGATCATCAACGAAGCTCCCACTCCTAGAATCAGCAGCCCGCCCATGACTGTGGCCCAGCGGCGGGCCGGGCCGGCCGCCGTTGCCATGACGATCGTCACCACCAGTGCGGTGATGAACGCGGTGTGGCCGCTGGGGTAGCTGGCGTCGACTTGGGCGGGGTCGAAGGGGAACGGCAGCAGACTCGCGTCGGGGCGGGGACGTTGAACGATGAGCTTCGCGACCGCCAGTGACAGCCACGTGGCCGCGATCGTTACGGCGAACGTCGATGCGAACCGCAGGTTTCTCGTCGCCGCCAGAATGATTGCGGTCAGCACTGCCGTGCCCAGGATCGCCGGTACTGGGTCGAAGAGTTCATAGACGGCGTTGGTCACCGCGCCGATCGCGCCGGTATGGAAACCGTTGAAGAACTGCACGACAGCGAAATCGAACTGACTGCTACGAATCAGCAGTCCGACCGACAGGATGACCGCCACGGCCACCACTGCCGTGACGATCACCCTCCCGCGGTCAGGCGTCGGCGCCAGCAATGGCGCAAAGGACTCACGTGACCTATCGGTCAATTGACTCATCATGCTCTCGCTTTCTTGGTGCGTCTCCGGAGGAGATCGATCGCGATCGGCAAGATGGAGATGACCACGATGATGATGGAGATGACGTCGATGTTGTTGGCCACGACCGGTATCTGGCCAAGCCAGAAGCCGGCGGCCGTCAGGCTCACGGCCCAGGCCACTCCCCCGATTGCATTCCACATCAAAAACGATCGGTATGACATTGACGACATTCCCACGACGGGCGGGATATACGTGCGCACGATGGGGACGAAACGTGCGAGCACGAGCGCGCGTCCGCCGTATTTCGCCAGGAACGTGTCTGTCTGGTCGAGATATGCGGTCTTCAGGATTCGGGCCGTGGGCGAGAACAGGCGACGCCCGAAACGGCGACCGATAAGGTACCCGACCCCGTCACCCACGATCGCGGCGATAGTCACGATCACCACGAGCACCGGAAGGGGGATGCCCAAGGGCAGCGCCAGCAGCGCCGCAGTGAAGACCAAGCTGTCGCCCGGCAGGAACGGGAAAAGCAGGCCGGTCTCCACGAAGATGATGACCATGATGGTCGCGATCACCCAGGGGCCCGCGCCGGTCAGGATGGCCGTCGGGTCGAGAACGCTTCCCGCGGCGTGCACGACCGATCCGAGTACGATCACGGGGTGACTTCGAGCATTCGGGCGACGTCGGCGTGGGACGCCCCGACCGGGTCCTGCGCAATGCGCACGACGCTCTGCTGGGCAACTCGGGTTTCGGTCATAAGAGAACAGTGCCAAACGCGGTCCAAGAACTCTCTAAGAATTGCGAACACGCGCCACACGGGAAGCCGGAGGGCACGTGCAGTTACGATCGGAAGCATCCGCCGGAGAAAGGGACCGAATTGACGTCGTCTGATGTCGCTGTCTCGCTGCTGCTCGTCGAAGACGACCCGCAACTCGGCCCATTGATGGCGCAGGCACTCCGAGAGGTCTATACGGTCACGCTCGTCGCCGACGGCATAGCCGGGCTCAAGGCGGCCTCGACCACGGAGTTCGACGTGATGATCATCGACCGCAGGCTCCCATCGCTCGATGGCCTCGGGCTCGTTTCCGCCCTCCGCGCCAAGCGAGTCACGACGCCGATCCTCATGGTGACAGCGCTCGGAGCGCTGCGCGACAGGGTCGACGGCCTGGACACCGGGGCCAACGACTACCTTGTGAAGCCGTTCGAGTTCGACGAGCTCTTCGCCCGCCTTCGAGCCATTCGGCGGGTCTTCACGGGTGAGGGAACGGTGATCGCCATCGGTGCCTGGGAATACCATCCCGAGAGCCGCATCATTCATTCGCCCTATGACGGGCGCATTGTTCTTACCGAACGAGAGAACGACCTGCTCAAGCTTCTCGCGGCGAATCCTGAGCGAACCCTCTCACGGAACCAAATTCTGAAGGCGGTCTTCAGCGATGAGGATCTGCCAGGAACGGTCGACACTTACGTGCACTATCTCAGGCGCAAGACCGATTTCGGGGCGGTGGTCACGGTGCGTGGCCAGGGCTACCGGCTGGGCGTGCTCTGATGCGCGGGGGGCGCACTCGACAGCCGCTGGATGGCGACGCTCTCGCCATCCGTATTGCGTCCCGAAATGTGGGCCTGAGCGTCACCGTTGCCAGCGCGGGGGTGGTGGTGGTGATCCTCGGCGCCATCGTGCTCTTCATCCTCAGCGAGGTGCCGATCCATGCCTTGCTCGCACCCGCGGCTGACCCAGCTATTCTCGACATCAACGCGTTCAAACTGCTGCGGGCGGCGGTCTTGCTGGGCCTGGGGCTGGTCGTATTGGCAGGTCTGCTCAGCTGGTTCGTGGCCCGCAGGGCCGTGAAGCCGCTGGGCGACGCGCTTCGCATGCAGCGCTCGTTCGTAGCGGATGCCAGCCACGAGTTGCGCACGCCGCTCACGATCCTCGACGCACGGCTCCAGATTCTGCAACGCGGGCTGCCCGCCGGCGACCCGTCTACCGATCTCGTCGCCGAGCTACGGCAGGACACAGGAACCTTGATCCGGGTCGTGAACGACCTGCTCGAGTCTCACGAGGCCGCCGAGGGGCGGGATGTCTTGAGCGCAGACGGCGCCGAGCTGGGACCGGCCATCTCTGCGGCCGTCGCATCCATGGAACTGATCGCCAATCAGAAAGACGTCACGATCGAGCTCACGCAGCCGACTGGAATCTCCACGCGGCTGTCGCCGATAAACGTGCAACGCTGTCTGGTCGTACTCTTGGACAACGCCCTGCGGTTCTCCCCCAGCGGAACAACGGTCAGTGTTCTCGTGGCGAGCGAGAAGAAGTCCGTCACCGTGACCGTGCGGGATCACGGCTCGGGAATCCGGGGAATCGAGCCGAGCCGGGTCTTTGATCGCTTCGCCCACTCGGGCAGCGCGGCCGGCGGGGGCAGCAGCGGCATGGGCTTCGGCATCGGGCTCTCGCTCGCGAGGGAGATTGTCGTGTCGAAGGGCGGGTCCATGCGTGTTGTCAGCAGTTCGCCTGCTGGAACGGCGATCGCCTTCACCGTTCCCACGACCGCTCGCGCAGCAGAATTCAGTCCGCCTCTCACAGAAACGTAATCGTTTCCGTCCGCTAACCTCACTATTTGACACGCGTCTCCACCGTTCGCAGACGCAGAAAGAAGCCCGAACCGATGGTTCACATGAGCATCCCCAGTCCCCCGATCAGCTCCTTCGCCATCGGGCCGCTAACGGTGCATTTCTATGCTCTCTGCATCCTCGTGGGCATCGTCATCGCGGTCTGGCTGACCCAGCGCAGGCTTGCCTCCCAGGGCGCCGAGAAGGGCATCGTCATCGATATCGCCCTCTGGGCTGTACCGTTCGGGATCGTCGGCGGTCGTTTTTATCACGTGGTCACGCATCCGAACGACTACTTCTTTCCCGGCGCGAACCTCCTGAAAACTCTGTACGTCTGGGAGGGCGGGCTCGCGATCTTCGGCGGCATGATCTTCGGTGCCCTGGGTGCCTACATCGCCTGTCGCCGCCGGGGGCTCCGATTCTTGGCCTTCGCTGATGCGCTCGCTCCGGGCCTGCTGTTCGCGCAGGCATTCGGGCGCTTTGGCAACTACTTCAACCATGAGCTGTACGGCGGACCAACCACGCTGCCCTGGGGTCTGCAGATCGAAGCGACCAACGCGGCCTTTCCTGTAGGTTTGCCCGCTGGCACCCTGTTCCACCCGCTGTTCCTGTACGAGATGATCTGGAATATTGCGGGCGCGTTCCTGATCATCTATCTCGGACGGCGCTTCCGGTTGCACTCGGGCGAATCCATCGCCCTGTACTTCATCTGGTACGGATCCGGCCGGGCATTTCTGGAATGGCTGCGCTTGGACCCCACCGAATTCACGTTCCTTGGGCTGAAGGCCAACGTCATCACCGCGCTGCTGGTTGCGATCGGTGGAATCATCCTTCTGGTCGTTCAATTGCGTCGGAAACTGCCCTACCCGGAGAGCGCCTACCTGCCGGGCCAAGAACCTGCACCGGTCGAATCATCAAGTCCCCACGAGGAACCGAGCATTCCGAACGGACCCGCCCAGTGATGCCTCCGCGCTAGCTGACACAGCCTCACGCTCAGCCTCACGAAATGGGCGAACTGAATCGCCAAATTCCGGTGACGCGGAGAAGGCGGATGTCGTGAAACCAGTTCACGACATCCGCCCAGTAATGCTATTTCTCGGCGGTGCCGCCGACGTTGTTCACGTCGACTCCCTCGGGGTCCGCATGACCGCCATCGTTTCCATCAGAAGCCTCCGGTGCCTCGACTCCCGTCGACGTTTCTGCTGCGTCAGGCGTCTCGATCGCGCCCGGGGCGTCGGTCGAAGTCACCGAGGAGACCTGCGATGGAGTCGGAGTGGGCGTCGCAGCCATCGCCGCGGTGGTTCCGAGGGCACCAAGTCCCAGCGCGCCGATGACGGCAAGGGTGACTCTGGCCTTCTTGCTGAATGCATTCATATAAAGTGTGCTCCTTAGATAGTGACGAATTGAACACTTCGAACAGTGCCAGTCGAAGGTAAGAGCCCAATAAGTCGACCTGAGTAAATGCCGCTTCTTCGTGAAATCATCGTTCGGGGTGCCGCACCGGGTGGGAAAGTGGGCGAACGGACACAGCATCTGCTCCGCAGTCAGCTCGTCGAGGGGCCGCACCGTGTCCCCTCTGTCCGCCGAGAACGGAGCTCTGGATGCGAGTCCTTGTCATTGAGGATGACGGCGTCATTGCCGACGCGCTGGCCAGAGGGCTGGGCGCCGACGGGTTCGTCGTCGACGTTGCCGCGGACGGCGAGACAGGGTTGTGGATGGCGTTGGAGGGCGAGGTCGACGTCATCGTTCTGGACGTGATGTTGCCCAAGCTCTCGGGCTTCGAGGTGTGCCGCCGCCTGCGGCAATCTGGGTCGACGGCGCCGATTCTGATGCTCACAGCCAAAGACGGCGAACACGATGAAGCGGATGCGCTTGACCTGGGCGCCGATGACTACCTCACCAAACCGTTCTCGTTCGTCGTCCTCAGGGCCCGATTGCGTGCACTGCTTCGGCGCGCCCCGGTGGAAAGGCCGGCCGTGCTCTCGGTCGGCACGTTGACTCTGGACCCAGCAACATTTCACTGCAGTCGCGGCAACACACCGATAGTGCTGACGGCCCGGGAATTCTCGCTATTGGAATTTCTGATGAGGAATCAGGGGCAGCTGGTGAGCAAACGCAGGATTGCTGAGCATGTGTGGGACGAGGAACTCGATGTCGACTCGAACGTTGTGGAGGTCTACATCGGGTACCTGCGCAAGAAAGTCGACAAGCCTTTTGGCCGTCAGGATATTGAAGCGATCCGAGGCATGGGCTATCGCCTGAAATCCTTGCCTGCGGCCCCGATCACGTCAGTGCTGGCGATCTGAGATGGCGGGACTCACGATGCGATGGGGCGTTTGGGGCGTCAGGGCACGCGTGACAGCGGCCGCGAGTCTTGTTCTCGCCTCAATTATGGTGATCGGCGCGATCGTTCTCGTCTCTTTGGTGAACCAGTCGCTGCAGGACAATCTCGATGCGGCGGCCGTGACCCGGGCTCAGGATGTTGCCGCGACGCTGACGACCAATGGGGTTCGGTCGAGTATCGCTACCGGTTCAGAGGATTCCTCGCTCGTGCAGGTCGTCGATTCCACGGGCGCCGTCGTCTCGGCGAGTGAGAACATCTCTGGGGAGCCCGCCGTGCTAGCCCTGCCCCCGAGCACTTATGGCTCGGTGTCGGTGACCGTTGGCAGCGTGCCTGTAGGGGCGAACGCGCAACTGTTTCGCGTCGTCGCCGAGCCGGTGCAGTTGCCGTCGGGTGCAGGCTGGGTCTACGTGGCGAGTTCCTTGGAACAGGTGGAATCGGCGACGGGCAGCCTGGTTCTGCTACTCAGCATCGGCCTTCCAATCATGTTGGTGATCGTGGGGGGAACAATCTGGTTTGCCGTCGGTCGGGCTCTTCGTCCGGTCGAGAGCATCCGAAGTCGAGCGGTGGAGATTCGGGCCGACCTGTCGCAGCGCGTGCCTGTTCCTGCCGCTAACGATGAAATAGGACGGCTCGCACGAACCGTCAATGAGATGCTCGACCGGCTCGCCGCGGCAGCAGAGGAGGAGCGAAGGTTCGTCGGAGATGCCTCACACGAGCTGAGAAGCCCCCTCGCCGCCATCCGGTCCCAGGTCGACGTTGCACTGGAGCATCCCGGCAACATGGATCCTTTGACGGTGTTGGCCACAGTGCAGAAGCAGACCGTGCAAATGGCCCACCTCCTCGACGACCTTCTCTTTCTGGCCCGGATAAGCGAACCCCCTTCCACTCACGGCGAGTCGACGGTCGATCTGGATGAGATCGTCCTCAACGAGGCGCACCGGCTTCAACGTCGTTCCGGCGACGTCGCTGTTCACCTCGGGCATCTGGATGCCGCGCGCATTCCCGGGTCCGCGCGGGACCTGGCGCGTCTGGTCGCAAATCTTGGCGACAACGCGCTGCACTATGCCCGGACAGAGGTCAGGGTTGAGCTCTTCTCCACGCCGGGTGCACTCGCGATCGTGGTCACCGATGACGGACCGGGGATCGCCGTCGAGGATCGCGAGCGGGTCTTTGATCGTTTCACTCAGCTGGAGGATGCCAGGTCAAGATCCGTCCCCGCTCCCGGGGCGGGCCTCGGGCTGGCGATTGCGCAGCAGATTGCTGCCCGGCACGGCGGAACGATCACCGTCGGCGAGCGTGGGGACGAAACCTCCGGCACCGTGATGAGAGTTACCCTGCCGCCGGTGGTCCCGGGTTAGTCACGCCCGGGGAAAGATGAGGGTGACCGTGCTTCCCATGCCGGGAGCGGACTCAATCCCGATCGTGCCGTGGTGAGCCGAGCAGATCTGCTTGACCAATGCCAGACCGAGTCCATGACCGGGGAGAGTTCGGGACTCTTCGGCCCGCCAGAACCGGTCAAAGACATGCCCCAGAGTGTCTCTTGTCATGCCCAGACCCTCATCACGAATATCGATCTGGATCCTGTCGCCGCGATGCTGCAGCGTAACGGAGACGAGAATATCCGGCCCGGAGAACTTTCTCGCGTTGTCGAGCACGTTGCCGAGCGCGCGAAGCAGGAGATCCTCAGTGCCGAGCAGGGTGTACGGTTGGCCGTCGCCGATGGTGAGTGAAACGTTCGACCCGGCCGAGCGTACCGCCTTCGTCACGATCGACGCCAGATCGACCGTAGCAAAGGTGGCCTGCAACTCTGCATCGCTTCCGCGGGCGAGCAGCAACAGGTCTCCCGTCAGGGTGGAGAGGTGGTCAACCTCGTCGAGTGCGGTGGCGATCGCTGATTGATACTCGGCAGCAGAGCGTTGTCGACTGACCGCGAGTTCCAGCTCGCCCTGGATGATTGCCAGTGGCGTCCGGAACTCATGCGAGGCGTCATCGACGAACGCCTGCTGTCTTTCGTAGCTTCGACGCACCGGGGTAAGAACCAGCCTCGCCATGGCATAGCTGAGCACGGGAACGATAACCAGGAGACCGAGATAGCTTGCGATGAGGGCTGTTCGCAGGGTGGCGAACCCCTGCTCCGCCGCGCCGATCGCCTCAACACCGTTGCTGGCAACCAGGTCATAGTCGAATGTGCCCGTCACGAAAAGGTAGATCCCCAGGGCGAAACCGCCGAAGAGCAGCAGGAGAATCCCGGTGAATGCGGCCGTGAGCCGCCGTGTCGCCTGTCTGAAGATCATTCTTCCGGGTCCATCATGTAGCCCATGCCTCGGTGGGTGGTGATGACGTCGGGCTCGCCGTCAGCGTTGAGTTTCTGGCGAAGATAGCGAATGTATGTCTGGACGACGTTGCTGTAACCGTCATAGTTCTCGTCCCAGGCGTGGTCGATGAGCTCGCTCGCGCTCACGATCGTGCCCGCGTTTCGCATGAGGTATTCGAGCACCGAGAACTCTTTGCTCGTCAAGGCGATGTCCCGGCCCGCCCGGGTGGCGGTGCGCGTCGCCGGGTTCAACTGCACACCGCGAACGGTCATGAGCGGATGATCGGCCCTGGGTGCGCGCCGCAGCAGCGCTCGCACTCTCGCGAGCAGCTCCTGCAGGTGAAAGGGCTTCGTCAGGTAGTCGTCCGCGCCGGCATCCAACCCGTCAACCCTGTTTCTCGGCGAATCGAGCGCCGTCAGCATGAGAATCGGCACATTGCTGTTGATGACTCTGAACCTGTGGCACAGCTCCATTCCGCCGCCCGGCAGGCCGGGCAGAAGCAGGTCGAGGACAACGAGGTCATAGGCCTCGAGCTCGAAGGCCTCCTGCGCCGGCCCTGTCGCGTGGGCGAGATCGACGGCGTAGCCGGCCTCCGCAAAAGCCCGCCTGAGCACATCTGCGATTCGCAGCTCGTCTTCGACGACCAAGATTCTCATACGGCACCTTAACAGGGGTTGGCTGAACTGGAATCGGGGCGGCGGTCGCTCCGTTCGGTCAGTCGCTCTTCTCGCCGGTTCCGGCATCCTTGACCGCTGTTGTCGTCGCGATTGCGACGCCGGTGGCGCTGGCCTCGATGGTGAAATCGATCTTGTTCGTCGAGCTGCGGTACAGGCTGAAATTGTTCTCCGGGTAGTGGCCTGCGCCGGTCTTGTTATCGAAGTCGATCGTCATGACCGCGCCCGGGGCCAGCTGCACGCCGTCGAGCCTCTGGTAGTACGACTCCGTGGCGTTCGTCGTGCTGTCCTTCATTGTGTAAAAGATCTCGAGTCCGGTCAGCGGGGTGGTTCCTGAATTCTTCACTGAGAGTTGGAGTCGGTCGCCGATGGCTGCCTTTGTCGCGGGGTCGGTGTTGTCTTGAACGGCCGCGGCGGTGATGACGAGCCCGGGTGTAGTGCTCGTGTTTGTGATGGGGTTGGTCGTGACCGGGAGCACGGTCATCGACCCCGTCGATGGGGTTTGGGGTTGTGATTGGCTCGAAGCGGATGGCGTCACGGCGGTCGAGATCTGCCAGATGGCCAGCCCGGAGATGAGCGCCACAGCCACAACGATAATGGGGATCAGTTTTTTGAGGTTCATGATTCTTTCCGTAGAAGGGTTCTCTTGACGGTGGATAGGAGTGCGAACGCGACCGCGGCCAAGAAGCCGGCAGCGAGCGTGATGGTGTTGGGCAACAGGGCGAGCCAGACGTCACCGAGCGGTTGCTGGTTGTAAAGGTCTTTGATGCCCAGGAAGGCGAACGTGGTGCGCTCGTAATGCTTGGTGATCGATGAGATCTCGATCTGGTCCCGGGCGGTTTCGAAGCCTGAGAAGTGCGCGGTGACCGCAACCTCGTCTGCCTTGCCGATTTGGAGGCTCTTGAACAGTCCTCCGGGAACCTGGTTGTCGGGGTCCATGGTGTCGCCGATTTGGGGAATGACCAGAACCACGATGAGCCAGATGACGAGGGCGGCTATCAGTCCCGTGCTCAATCGTTTCGTCAGGGCGACGAGGCCCATGGCAAGGGCGCTCCAAAACGTCAGGTACAGCCAGGCGTAGAAGCCTGAGAGGGCGACTCGACTGAAGTCCTGAGGGGAAAGGATCGCAGTTCCGACGCCGATGAGGGCGAGAACCATGATGACGAACACGATCACGACGACCGTGCCCCAGATGGCGGCGGTGGCGAGAAGCTTCGCCCCGCTCATCGAGAACCGGGAGTGTGGCCTAGTGAAAACCAACGGGGTCGTCCCGCTGCCCTTGTCTTTCGCGATCATCCGGTAGCCGAGGATGATGGCGAAGAGGGCGCCGAGCAGTTCGAGGTACTCGATACTGCCGCGAAGAAGCTGCAGGGGATACAGCGGCGGGGCCGGTGGAACCTCGGTGCTTCCGCTCTTCACGAGCGCGTCGAGATACAGGGTGTAGTCGGCCATTTTGGTTCGGAAGTCGAGCGCTGAAACGATGACGGAGATCACCATGATCAGGGTGAGGAACCCGAGCAGGAGAATGAAGAACCGGTTTCGACGGATATCGGTGATTTCCTTGCCGAAGTGAACCGTCAGGCTATTCATGAAGCGCGCTCCTCACCGTGTTACGAGGGGTTGCCAGCAGCACGGCTGCGGCAACGAGGGCAAAGATGACGATCACGGCGAAACTCAGGCTCGCTATCGAGGCGGTTTGCCCCGTGTCCAGCAGGAACGAGCTTGCCGTTTTGAAGTGTTCCCCGACAGCCAGCGGGCCGAGGAAGTTGTTCATGAGCTGGAAGAAGCCGCCCTGTGACGGCGGCGCCGCGACAGGATTCAGCAAGGAGACCGGGTGGGCTGCCGTTCCGAGCTGGGGAACGACGAATACCAGAACCGCCCAGATCAGGATCGGTATCAGCAGGGCTGTCGCTTCGGTCGTGCTTCGGAGGCCGCTGACCATGCCGAGACTGACGAATCCCATCAAGAAGACCCAGCCAATACCGTAGAAGAGCAGGATTTTTGCGCCGCCTGTGGGGTCCAACACGCTTCCAGTGATAACACTGATGGATATCCAGTTCGTCACGGCGGAAACGAGAAGCACACCGGCCAGCCATGTTCCTTGCCCCAGCAGCTTGCCTGCAAGAAATCCGACGGTGGAGACGGGGCGGCTAAGAATGAGATCGGCCGTGTTCATCTTTCGATCTCGAAGAGACGCCTGCACGCCGGCAACGCTGGCGAGCAGGGCGCCGATCAGAATCATATAGATGACGGTGTTGCTCATGTAGCGAAGGGGCGAGACGCCCGAGAACGGGTTCGCCGCGGTCGTCAGCCCATCCGCGAGCACCTGGTTATAGACGGCAGTGACGGTCTGGTTGGTGAGCCAGCCGATGATGCTCGACGCCGCGATCATTCCGAGGAATACGATCATCAGCGTTCGCGGCAATCGATCCCGCATCGCGGTGAGAATTTCGTAGCGGATCACGGTGATTAAAGTTCCCATCAGTGTGTCTCTGACCCGATGGTGAGATAGACCTGCTCAAGGGAGTCTTCGCCGGGGAAGGTGGCGAGGGTGTCCGCCAGTGGTGCCTGATAGACCAGCTCACCATTTCGAAGCACCCCTATAGAGGTGCACGTCTTGGTGACTTCCGAGAGGAGGTGGGTGTTCATAAAAATCGTCATGCCGAGATCCGTGTTCATCCGCACGATTGTTTCGCGGAGCGTCTTGACCCCTTGGGGATCGAGCCCCGACGTCGGTTCGTCGAGGAACAGCACGCTAGGCCGGTGCAGGATGGCCTGGGCGATGCCGACGCGCTGGCGCATTCCCTTACTGAACGTCGACAGGCGTTTGTTTTCGTGCCCGGTGAACTCGAGAAACTCGAGGGTCTCCGAGATTCGTGTATCTAAGCCGACCACGCCGGAGAGGCGACCGAAGAACTTCAGGTTCTCGAGCATCGTCATGTTGTCGTAGAGCCGCACGTTCTCCGGTAGGTAACCGATTTTCGTTCGCACGCTGCGCGGATCCGACCTGACATCGAAGCCGGCGACAGTTGCGGTCCCGGCTGTCGGCTCCAGCAGTGTGGTCAGCAGCATCACGGTCGTGGTCTTACCTGCTCCATTGTGGCCGAGGAGTCCGAAAACCTCCCCCTGATCGACGGTGAGGTCTAGGCCCTTGAGGGCATTACTTGTGCCATAGCTCCTGGAGAGTCCCCGGGCGGCAATCGCGATAGTCGACATACCCGAACACTATTCAGGGACGAATGAGATGACGATGAGAGACGAAACGAGCCCTCATCGTCTTCTCATTTTCCGCGTTCTACTCTCAGACAAGCCCTAATGCACACGCGTCAGGCCCAGAGACAACCCATGCTCATTCAACCTGGTTTCTATTTAGAGTGGCTCCACAGGAGAACGGACACACCATGAACCGATTCGTATCGTCCCGGTGGCCCAGACGGGTGACAGCGTTCGGATCGGTCCTTGCCGTCTGCCTGACAATGGTGTTGTCGGCTCAAGTCACCTATGGCCTTGATCCGACGGTTTCCCCGTCGGCCCCGGTGAACAACGATCCCGCAATCTCGCTCGTTGCCAAGGTTCCGGACGCCGATGCGGCGCCCGCCCCGCCGCTGTCCATGACATGGGTCCCACCGGTGGGAATGCCTTCGACAGGCAAATCTGGCCAGCTGACCGGTGCCGACGCCATTCCGACCCCAGCATCCGATTTTCCTGCTCGCAATGCCGAGATCTACTATCCGCCCGCAGCTCTCGTGAAGAACCCACCCCGGCTGCCCTTCGTGCTGATGATGATGGGTCAGCCCGGTAACCCGACGGCGGGAAACATCGCCGCCGTGCTCGACAGGTTCGCAGCTAAACACGGTGGCCTGGCACCCATCGTGATCGTCGCCGATCAGCTGGGCAGCCCCACCAAGGATCCGCTATGTCTGAATTCGACTCTCGGAAAGGCGGAAAGTTGTCTTATGAACGATGTCACTCGTTGGGCCAGGGTCCACCTGAATATTCTGCAAAGCCCGTCGGCCTGGACCATCGCGGGCTACTCCAATGGCGGCGAATGCGCCAACTACTTCGGCGCAAAGTACCCCGGGGTCTGGGGTAACATCCTTGACGTTTCCGGCATCGAATACGCGGGAGCTGAGCAGCCTGCCACGATTCTGAAGCAGATTTTTGCCGGCAATCAAGCCGCCTACGACGCTGTGAAGCCCGCGAGAATAATGAGCGCAACGCGCTATCGTGACAACGCCGCGATCTACACCGCGGGCGAGAAAGATCCCGCGCTAGTTCAAGTGCAACAACGGATGGCGAAGGCTGCCACACGTGCGGGGCTAGCCGCGCAATACGTCAGTATCCCGGGTGCAGATCATGGAGTAACTGCGTTAGATGGAGGGTTGATCGCTGGGTTCGGCCTTCTTTACCCAAGGCTGGGCCTCAAATAACACACCCAGGGACTCAGAGGGTGCTTTCGCCTCTCGTTTGGTCACAAGGTGTGACGTTGACCGCTATTTGGCGGCATTTCTTGATCGCTAAATGGCGCCGCGTTTGATGCCACCGGGCCGGACCAGTTTTTCATCTTGAAAAGTCGCCCTCACAAATCTCAGTAATCGGCTTCACTGTTCTCGTGCCCGTTGCAAAGTTGAGGTGACGGCCAGCCTGAGGTCAGGGATAGGGACGGCCACGTTCGAACACTTCGACGTGTCGCTGTATTACGTCGAGCAGTTCCTTTCGGGTCAGGTGCCCACCGTGCTGCATATGAACGTTGCGGGTGTTGTTGAGTGCGACGCTACGAAGGTCATCTCCCGGATGATCGCCTCCGCGACCTCGTCGGCTGAGTGCCCGTTGGGCAGATGCAGCAGACGCGTGAACCGGGTCTTCCGCTCGAGCAGAGTCCCGATCGCAGAACACCCGTCCCGACCGATGATCAGGTCACCCTCCCAATGACCTGGAACCGCTCGATCCTGAATATCGGCCAGCCGGTAACTGATCGTGAACGCCTCCTCATACGGGCTCCGCGAGACCCAGCTTGAGAGCGTACCCACGCGTTTCTTCCGCTTCAAACTCAGCTTCTGATTCAGATTAGCCCCCAGACTTCCGCGGGTCTGGACATACAACGCCTGATAAATCGTCTCGTGGCTCACCTGCATAGTCTGATCACCCGCGAACACCGATGCCAACATTCGCGAGATCAATCTCGGACTCCATCCCGTGTCCATCCACTCCGCGATCTGAGCACACAACGCATCGTTGTCCCGCAGCGTGAACGCCTTCGGACGACGCCTCGGCTGGTGCGCTCGTGATCGGCGATTGCGGCGTAGCTAAGGCCCTGCCTTCGGCCGAATTGGATCATGCCACGCTCCGCGAGGCTCAACCCTCGGACCCCAGTAGCGCCAGCGTCAGGAAATGGGTCAACGAGGCCACCCGGAAGGCCGATACCCACAGTCACGCCACCAGGCTGGCTTCACCAGTGAGACCCGGACCTGACCGATGCGCCGCATGCTGTCGTAGCCTCCTTTGCGCTCGCACCGCCACAGACCAGGACAACGAATTTCTGCCAAGTCCCCTTGGGAAATAGCGTGACCATCACACGCTCACTCATTCAGAGCCTTGCTCTGACCATATGACTTTACAGGAGACCGGCACTGGCGCATCTGGGACGTGGATGACAAGCCGCTGGGTAGCAACTGCAACGGTTGCTAATGCGCGTCGGGGGCGAACCGGTAGCCCATGCCCGCCTCGGTCAGCAGGTAGCGGGGTTTTGCCGGGTCGCCCTCGAGCTTTTTTCTCAGCTGGGCAATATACAGGCGAAGATAGCCGGCATCGCTGGTGTGATGGGGACCCCAGACCGCGGTCAGGAGGGTCAACTTGCTGACCAGCTTGCCCGGATTGCGCAGCAGAACGTCCAAGATCAGCCACTCGGTAGGGGTCAGCCTCACCGGTAGTGAAACGCCCTCGCGGAGCCGGGTGATGTGGCGTGCGGCGAGATCGACGGTGGTGCCGCCGAACGCGATCACCGGTTCGTCGTCGGTCGCTACGATGCGTCTGGTGAGTGCCCTGATTCGGGCGAGGAGCTCATCGATCGAGAACGGTTTCGTGACGAAGTCATCGGCACCCCGGTCGAGCGCCTCGACTTTATCGGCTGCACCGCTTCTGCCTGAGACCACGAGGATGGGAACCTGGCTCCACCCGCGGAGGGCATCGATGACAGCAAGCCCATCCAGCCTCGGCATCCCCAGATCGAGCATGACCAGGTCGGGATGATGTTCGATCGCGGCGTTTACGGCGGCAGCGCCGTCGTCGGCGGTGATGATGTCGTAGCCCCTGGCCGAGAGGGTTATCCGCAGGGCGCGAAGGATCTGGGGATCATCGTCGGCAATCAGAATTCTCATGGCGCACCCTCGGATTCGGCTTCGCTGTCTGACACGGGGTCGGCTGCGGGCAGCGAGACGACCATCGTCAAGCCGCCGCCCGGTGTTTCTTCCGCCTCGAGGCTGCCGCCCATGCCCTCGATGAAGCCTCTCGACAGCGCCAACCCCAAGCCCAAGCCGGTCGAGTTGTCGGTGTCGCCCAAGCGTTGGAAGGGAACGAAGATCTCGTCTCGCCTATCCGAGGGGATCCCGGGGCCTTGATCCATGATGCGAATCTGCACCGAGTGGCCGAATCCGCTGGTGGAGATACGCACCGGTGTTGCGGGGGGTGAGAAGCGGATGGCATTGGTCAACAGGTTCACGATCGCCCGTTGCAGGAGTCCCCCGTCGGCAAGCACGGCGGGAACATCTGCCGGCAGGTCAAGTTCCACCGTGTCTGGGCCAGCGCCCAATTCGTCCAGAGCCGGGAGAACGACGTCGGGAAGTTCCACGGGGCTGATGGCCACGGCCAATGCGCCCGCTTGCAGGCGACTCACGTCGAGAAGATTCGTCACCAGGGCCGACAGTGTGTGCAGGCTCTCCCCCGCCGTGGCCAACAGCTCGTTCTGGTCATCTTTGGACAGCACAACGTCGGTTGATCGCAGCCCGCTGATGGCCGTCGTCGCCGCGGCCAGTGGGCGGCGCAGATCGTGACCGACGGCGGCAAGCAGGGCACTGCGCATCCGGTCTGCCTCAGCGAGGGGGCCGATCTTACTGGCCGTGATGGCCAGATCGGAGTGTTCCAAGGCCGCGTCGATCTGGATCGCGATCACCGACAGCAGTCTCTGTTCTGAGACCTGGCTGTCGGGCCCATACAGCTCAAGCATTGCCCGCGTGCCGACCGGAAGCGTAGATGTCGGGGTCTGCCCTTCGGGGTCGCCGTCGTGGCAGAGCAGGGTGTCGCCGGACACGACCCGGACCGCGGTGAGTCGGAAGGCCTCCCGTGTTCTGGTGACCAGAGCCTGCAGCGCATCTTCACCGCGGAGAACACTGCCCGCAATCGTGGCCAACAGAGCGGATTCGGCGGCCGAGCGCTGAGCTGTTCGGGTACGCCGTGCCGCTTGGTCGACCACGTAGCTCACCAGCACCGCGTTCACGATGTAGAGGCCGAGTGCGACCGCGTGCAAGGGCTCGGAAATGGTAACTGTATAAAGGGGCTCGACGAAGAAATAGTCGAGCGTTATGCCTGACAGCAGGGCAGCGAAGGCGGCCGGCCAGATTCCGCCGACGAGAGCGACGAGAACGACCAGTGATTGAAAAACGAGCACATCGGTGGTGATCGACTCTGGTGTTCGCAGCGCGACGAGCACCCCGGTCACCGCGGGCCCACCGAGCAGGGCGAGCACGAAGCCCACCAGACGGCGACGCGGGCTGAGGGCCCCTCCGAGGCGCGGCAGGGCGAATGAGCCGCCGGCCGCGGAATGGGTCACGATGTGTACGTCGATGTCACCCGACTCGCGCACGATCGTTGCACCGATTCCGGGACCGCTGAGAGCAGCCCGAAGTCGGGTCCTCCGGCTGACCCCGATCACCAGCTGGGTCGCGTTTGCCGCCCGGGCGAACTCGACGAGGCCCCGGCGAACATCGTTGCCCACGATCTGGTGATAGACACCCCCGAGACTCTCGACCAACACCCGTTGGGCGGCCAAGGCGCCCGGGTGTGACGACCGCAGGCCGTCCTGGCTGATGACATGCACCGCGATGAGCTCGCCCCCGGATGACCGTGCGGCGATTCGCGCACCGCGCCGGATGAGCGTGTCGCCCTCCGGGCCCCCGGTCAGGGCCACTACGACGCGCTCCCTGGCCTCCCATTTGCTGTCGATGCCGTGCTCGGCCCGGTACGCCTTCAGCGCCGTATCGACCTCGTCGGCGAGCCACAGGAGCGCGAGTTCCCGGAGGGCGGTCAGGTTGCCGAGCCGGAAGTAGTTCGACAGCGCGGCGTCGATGCGGGCCGCCGGATACACGTGCCCCTCCGCCAGGCGGTCTCGGAGGGCCTGAGGGGCAAGATCGACGACCTCGACCTGATCGGCAGCACGAAGAACGGCGTCGGGCAGTGTCTCCCGCTGCGGCACTCCGGTGATCTGCCGAACAACGTCGTTGAGAGACTCGATGTGTTGAATATTGACCGTTGAGACGACGTCGATGCCAGCGTCCAGCAGTGACTGCACGTCTTGCCAACGTTTTTCATGGGCCGAGTCGGGGGCGTTCGTGTGGGCCAGCTCGTCAACGAGGGCGATTTCCGGTGCCCGGGCGATGACGGCGGCAAGGTGCATCTCGCTGAGCTCCACTCCACGGTGCGTGACGGTCTGCCGGGGAACGACCTCCAGGCCCTCGAGCATCAGGGCGGTCGCGCTTCGGCCGTGGGTTTCGACGACGGCGACGACGACGTCCTTGCCCTCGTCGTGAAGCCGCCGGCCTTCCTCGAGCATCGTGTAGGTCTTGCCCACACCGGGAGCAGCTCCCAGCAGAACCCTCAGCCGACCTCTGGTCATGATTAAACCCTACAGTCGCGAAAGTGCACTGTTGAGCTCCAGCACGTTGACGGTCTGTTCGCCCAGGTAGCCCAGATCCCGGTCTTGGATCGTGGCCTCGACGAGCGTGCGCACGACGGCATCCGAGAGTCCGCGCGCCGTGGAGATGCGGTGTACCTGAAGCAGTGCGTACTCGGGGCTGATGTGTGGGTCGAGTCCCGACCCGGAGGCCGTCACAGCATCGGCGGGAATCTGGCCGGCACCCACGCCGTCTGACGCTTCGATGGCGCTCTGACGCTCGCCGATCGCCTTGACCAGCGCCGGGTTCTCCGGCCCGAGGTTGCTGCCGCTGGAGGCGGATGCGTCGTAGCCGGTACCCGCGGCAGAGGGCCGGGACTGGAACCACTCCGGCAACGCTGAGCCTGATGCATCGGCGAACGACTGCCCGATGAGGGATGACCCGACCGTCTTGCCGCCGGATGAGACGAGGGAGCCGTTCGACTGCGTCGGCAGTGCCAGCTGACCGATGGCGGTGATAGTCAGGGGGTAGGCCACGCCGAGAACGGCGGTGAAGACGAGCATGGCGCGGAGGGCGACCCAGTAGAACCTGAGGCTGCTGCGGGGTGAACTCATGATTATGACGGTGTCCTTGTCTGTATATCTCGGGGCTTAGAAGCCGGGGAGAAGGGTAATGAGAAGGTCGATTAGTTTGATGCCGATAAAGGGAGCGATGACGCCGCCGAGGCCATAGACCAAGAGATTTCGGCCGAGGATGCTCGCGGCCGCGGCCGCCCGGTACTTCACCCCCCGAAGCGCCAGCGGGATCAGGATGACGATGATGATCGCGTTGAAGATGATCGCCGACATGATCGCCGACGCCGGGGAGTGCAATTGCATGATGTTGAGTACGGCCAGACCAGGGAAGACGCCGGCGAACATGGCGGGGATGATGGCGAAGTACTTCGCGACGTCGTTGGCGATCGAGAATGTCGTCAGCGCTCCGCGGGTGATCAGCAGCTGCTTGCCGATGCGCACGATGTCGATGAGTTTCGTCGGGTCGGAGTCGAGGTCGACCATGTTGCCTGCCTCTTTTGCCGCGCTCGTGCCCGTATTCATTGCCACGCCGACGTCCGCCTGGGCAAGTGCCGGCGCGTCATTGGTGCCGTCGCCGGTCATCGCGACGAGATTGCCGCCCTCCTGTTCGCGGCGGATCAGGGCGAGCTTGTGTTCCGGGGTGGCCTCGGCCAGGAAGTCGTCCACGCCCGCCTCGGCGGCGATGGTCTTGGCCGTCAGCGGGTTGTCGCCGGTGACCATGATGGTGCGGATGCCCATGGCACGGAGCTCGGCGAAGCGCTCGGCTATGCCCTCCTTGACTATGTCTTTGAGATAGACAACGCCGAGGATGTGCCTGGTGCCGTCGGCTCGGCTCGCGGCGACCACCAGAGGGGTGCCGCCCACGCCGGAGATCCGCTGGATCTGCTCATCGAGGTCGGCGAGAATGGCCGAGCTCAGCGGTGTCGATTCGCCAACCCAGGCGACGATAGCTGATCCTGCACCCTTTCTGATCTGGGTTCCCTCGCCCAGGTCGATGCCACTCATCCGCGTCTGGGCGGTGAAGGGCACGATGTTGCCTGCGAGTTCCCCAGTGTGCGTGAACCCGGTTTCGGCGGCGAGGTCGACGATCGACTTTCCCTCCGGCGTCGGGTCGCTGAGCGAGCACAGCGCGGCCACCTCAACGAGGTCTTTGTCGGCAATGCCGGCCAGGGCGGTGAACTCTCGGGCCTGGCGGTTCCCGTAGGTGATGGTGCCGGTTTTGTCTAGAAGCAGGATGGTGACGTCTCCGGCCGCCTCGACCGCGCGGCCGGACATAGCCAGCACGTTGCGTTGAACGAGGCGGTCCATGCCGGCGATTCCGATGGCAGACAGGAGGGCGCCGATCGTTGTCGGAATCAGGCAGACCAGAAGCGCCACGAGCACCGGAACACTGACCCCGGCGGAGGAATAGTCAGCGATCGGATTGATCGTCAGCGTGACGACGACGAAGATGATCGAGAGGCTGGACAGCAGAATATTCAGCGCGAGTTCGTTCGGGGTCTTCTGCCGGGATGCGCCCTCGACCAGCGCGATCATCCGGTCGACGAACGTCTCACCCGGCTTGCTCGTGATGCGCACGACAATGCGGTCGGAGAGCACCCTGGTACCTCCGGTGACGGCACTGCGGTCGCCGCCGGATTCCCGGATCACCGGGGCGGACTCCCCCGTGATTGCCGACTCGTCGATCGATGCGATTCCCCAGACGATGTCCCCGTCGCCCGGCACGAGCTCGCCGGCGAGAACGATCACGGTGTCGCCCAGGCCGAGTTCGGCCGAAGACAGCGTCTCAACGGCACTTCGCTCGGCGCCCGAATCGCGCTCGGGGTCGTAATCGACGACCCGATTGGCGGTCGTGCTCGTGCGGGTCTGCCTCAGGCTGTCTGCCTGGGCCTTGCCGCGGCCCTCGGCGACGGCTTCTGCGAGGTTGGCGAATACAACGGTGAGCCACAGCCAGAAAGCGATTCCTGCGGTGAACGTCACGGGTACGGCTGTTCCGCCCGAGGGGCTGGGCCCGCCCAGAAACGGTTCTGCGATCGCGAGTGCCGTGGTCAGCAGTGCTCCGATCTCGACGATGAACATGACGGGGTTTCGCCACATCTGCCGGGGGTCGAGCTTCACGAATGCGCCGGGGAGAGCGGCAGCGAGTTGGCGGGTACTGATCGCCTTCGGCGCGGAGCGCGGGTGATCAAGCTCGGGCTGCTTCGTTGTCGTCGTGGTCTGGGTGATGTCGCTCATGGCTAGTTCAGCCCTTCCGCTAGGGGTCCCAGCGCGAGAACCGGGAAGTAGGTGAGTGCGGTGATGATCACCGTGACGCCGAGCAGAAGGCCGACGAATTGCGGTCGATTCGTCGGCAGCGTCCCGACGGTGGCAGGAACTTTGTCCTGGGCGGCAAGTGAGCCTGCCAGAGCCAGCACGAATACGATCGGCAGGAAGCGGCCCAGCAGCATCGCGACGCCAAGGGCTGTGTTGAACCACGGGGTGTTGGCGCTGAGACCTGCGAACGCCGAGCCGTTGTTGTTCGCCGCCGAGGTGAACGCGTACAGCACTTCGGCGAACCCATGAAGGCCGGGGTTGCCCAGGGAAGTGGCGACGACATCCGCTTTGATTGCAGGTATCGCGAAGCTCAGTGCTGTTCCCACCAGTACGAGGGTGGGGGTTATGAGGATATAGAGACTGGCGAGTTTGATCTCCCGCGGGCCGATCTTCTTACCCAGGTACTCCGGGGTGCGCCCGACCAGCAGGCCCGCGACGAACACGGCGATCACGGCGAGGATGAGCATTCCGTAGAGGCCCGAACCGGTGCCGCCGGGGGCGACCTCGCCCAGCATCATATTCAGCATGGGCATCATGCCGCCGAGGGCCGTGTAGGAGTCGTGCATGGAGTTGACCGCACCCGTTGAGGTGAGGGTGCTGGCCGTGCCGAAAAGGGTCGAGCCAATGATGCCGAAGCGTGTTTCCTTGCCCTCCATCGCCCCGCCGGCGAGGGCCGGGGCGGTGCCGGCGCCGTTGAGCTCGAAGATCGTCAACGCGGTCAGGGAGACGACGAAGATGGTAGCCATGGTGGCGAGGATGGCGTAGCCCTGTCGCCTGTCGCCGACCATCGTGCCGAATGTTCGAGGCAGGCTGAAGGGAATGGCCAGCATCAGAACGATCTCGAACAGGTTCGTCCACGCGGTCGGGTTCTCAAACGGATGCGCGGAGTTCACATTAAAGAAACCGCCACCGTTGGTGCCGAGCAGCTTGATTGCCTCCTGCGACGCGACTGGGCCGCCCGGGATGGACTGGGTCGCACCGGTCAGCGTCGAGACGTCGGTGAAGCCGGTGAAGTTCTGAATCACGCCGCCTGCAATGAGCATCACGGCGGTCAGCACCGACAGCGGGAGCAGCAGCCGCACGATGCCGCGGGTCAGGTCGACCCAGAAGTTGCCGATGGTGCCGGTGCGACGGAGCGCAAAACCTCGAACGAGAGTGATCGCGACAGCGATGCCGACCGCGGCAGACACGAAGTTCTGCACGGCCAGGCCCGCGATCTGCACGGTGTAGCCCATCGTGACGTCCGGTGAGTAGGACTGCCAGTTCGTGTTTGTGACGAAGGAGATCGCCGTGTTGAAGGACAGGCCCTCAGGTATCGCGGGGAAGCCCAGCGAGTACGGCAGGATCGCCTGGGCGCGCTGGATCGCATAGACGAAGAGCACACCGACGAATGAGAAGGCGAGCACGCTGCGCAGGTAGGACTGCCAGTTCTGTTCACCCGCGGCATCCACGCCGATGAGACGGTAGAAGCCGCGCTCGATCGCGAGGTTCCGGGTGCCGGTATAGATCTTCGCCATGTAATCGCCCAGCGGGCGGTAGAGGGCAACCAGAATGACGACCACGGTCACGACCTGAAGGATGCCGAACAGGGTGTCCACTAGAACCACTCCGGCTTCACGAGTGCGACCACGAGATACCCGATGGCGCCAACGGCCAGTGCGACCGCGATGATGTCGAAAACGATCACAGTTTCTGCACCGCCCACGCAACAACGCCGATCACAGCGAACACGGCGACGACGCCGAGAAGAAAGACAATGTCCAACACGAGAACTCCAATCCGAAACGCTTAGAGCCACCCGGCGTGAAATATGCCGCTGTATAGACCCAGAAACCGAGTCAACACCTGCCGGCTCGTGCGCTCGCGGAAACCAACGATTTCCTAACGCCCCGAAGCAGATTCCTAACGCTTTCCGAGCGGCGCGAGAAACCACCGGCGCCGCCGGACGGCTTCCTCCTATTTCAGGGTCCGTAAGCTCTCGTGCTCTGCGTCTGATTTGAGGCGGATTTCTCGTGATCGCGCCGCGCGCATCCGCTCGTCATGCCACCCGGTGAACGTCGGGAGGCCCTCATCTCTTGCGTTACCCACCGCAATGCTCCCCTCACGCCGGAAGGTCGCACGGGCACCAGACCTGCTTCTGGCTATGTTCATTCAACAGAGGCTAATTCCGGTAGGCCTTCACGCCCGGCACCATGCTGAGGGCATCTCAACGGTGGCGTTCCACCTGGAAACGTCGCGACCAACGCCATCTGGCAGTCGGGCCAGTACTACGACCAGCAGGATCAGAGCACATGGGTGAACCCGTAGGCCCACGATGAGGCCCTCGTCGACGGCGCTCTAGGCTGAAGTCATGGGGACTGTCGCCGGCTGGCTGGAAAAGAGACAAGTCTGGCTCTACCTCGCCGCGATCGGATTCGGGGCCTTACTGGGCAGCCTCGCCCCCTCGCTTGCACCGGGTCTGGCAACCGCGATCAACCCGGTGTTGGGACTGCTGCTGTTTGCCACGTTCCTCGGCGTGCCCCTGGTTGAGATCGGCCGAGCCTTTCGGGACATCCGCTTTCTTGGCTCGCTAGTTCTCGTTAACTTCGTCGCCGTGCCCGTATTGGTTTGGGGGCTGTCCCGGTTCGTGGCAACCGAGCAGGCTCTGCTCTTCGGCGTGCTTCTCGTTCTGCTGACCCCGTGCGTAGACTACGTCATCGTGTTCACCGGCATCGCAGGTGGCGCCAAAGAGCGGCTGCTTGCCGCAGCGCCGCTGTTGATGCTGCTGCAGATTCTGCTGCTTCCGCTGTACCTGCTGCTGTTTGCCGGCCCCGCCGCGGTGGCGCTGATCGAGGTGGCACCGTTCGCCTCGGCGTTCCTCCTACTCATCGTCATCCCACTGATTGCGGCTGCCCTCGTGCAGATCGTGGCGCGAAGCAATTTCGCGGGAACATCGCGTGCCGGGACAGCAATCGAGACCGTGATGGCCCGGATGATGGTGCCACTGTTGATGGCGACCCTCGCCCTGGTCGTCGGGTCGCAGATCAGCGCGGTTGGCAGAGAGATCGGTCAGCTGCTGCTGGTCGTGCCTCTGTATGTAGCGTTCCTCATCGTGATGCCGCTTCTGGGCCTGGCCGCCGGGAAGCTCGCCCGGCTGGATGTGCCGGCGACTCGGGCACTGATCTTCTCGGGGGCGACCCGCAACTCCCTCGTGGTGCTCCCGCTCGCATTGGCGCTGCCGGCGCCGCTTGACCTCGCCGCGCTGGCAGTCGTCACCCAGACGCTCGTCGAGCTGATCGGCATGCTCGTGCTGGTGAAAGTTGTTCCAAGACTGGTGCCGATGCGCGACAACTAAGTTTCTCAAGCAGGGCATTCAGGACGCGCTGGCGGCCTTGGTGACCCGCCCGACGAACCTTCGTGCAATCTCGACCTGGCAGAACGACTCAAGCGCATTGACGAGCGGATGCGACGCGCGTTAGGTTCAGGAAGCGACTGAAACGAGAGATCCGAAGTGAAGGCGATTGTGTTTCGTGAGGGCTCTCAGTGGGCCGTTGAAGATGTTGAAAAACCTCTGGTCGGGCCGGGTGAGGCGCTGCTTCGCGTGATCCAAACGGGCGTGTGCGGCACCGATGAACATCTTCTGCATGGCGGCTTCATCGCGAAGTTTCCGCTCATTCCCGGACACGAGATCGTCGGTGAGGTAATCGAACTGGGCGAGGGCGCCGAGGGCATTGGCGTCGGTGACAACGTCGTCGTCGACAACACCGTTCTCTGCGGCGAGTGCAATGCCTGCCGCGAGGGGAAAGACCTCTTCTGCGAGCGGTTCGGCTCGCTGGGTTGCAACATGCCCGGCGGGTTCGCCGAGTACGTCGTTGTCCGCGCGAGCAAGCTCTATCCGATCGGCGACCTCGACCCCGACATCGCTGTCTTTACCGAGCCGACCGCCTGCGCCGTGCACGGCGTCGACATTCTTGACCTCGCCCCGGCATCCGATGTGTTGATTTTCGGTGCGGGGCCGACGGGGTTGATCCTGTCGCAACTGCTGAAGACGGCCGGGGCGGCGCGCGTCACGGTCGCAGCCCCCACGATGACAAAGCTCGAGGTGGCCGAGGCCCTCGGGGCCAATCACACGGTGCAGATCAGCCGAACTGACCCCGGGACGGCGGCGGTCGAGCTCCGCGCAATCGCCCCCAACGGCTTCGATGCCGTCATCGAGGCGACGGGGTCGACGGCGGTGCTGGAGCTCGCGATCTCCCTGACCAAGACAGGTGGCACCGTGCTGGTGTACGGTCTGGCAGCCGAAGAAGCAACGGCCTCAGTGAAGCCGTACGAGATCTTCAGCCGCGAGCTGACAATTCGAGGTTCGTTCGCGCAGACGCACTGCATCGGTCGCGCACTCTTCGCCCTGCAGACCGGCAGTGTTCGCACGGAGGGCCTCATCACATCCAAGGTCTCGCTCGGTGAATTCGAACGGGCAATTGCGAATCTGCACGACCCCTCTGAGATCAAGACCATCGTCGTTCCCCACTCACTCGCCTGATCGCCGTCTGGCTCAGTTTCATCTCCGTTGGGCAGAAGGATGCAAAAGCATTGGTGATCGGCTCTCCTGACATATCTGTGGGTTAAATCTGGTCACGTCCTCGGGAGCGGAGTAGTTTCTTTCAGCCTTGGCGTTGCTTCGGCAACGTTAGAAACTCCGCCGAAAGAGGCGTGCGGCCGTTATAGCTCCCGGTTTGACCCACGCTCATATCAGGAGAGCCGAAAAGCCACCCCATAGTTCAAGTGACACAGCCCCAGTTGAAAAAGACTAGCCGTCACGAAAAGTCGCGACGCGTGCATTCCGCACTGATCAGGCCCTGGTTGCGTCGGGATGCGGCACGACGACGTTGTCTGCGACACGGGCGGAGTTCGGGTAGAAGAAAAACACCAGGGCGAGGCCAACAGCCGCGCCGATGACCTGCATCAGGATGAACGGCAAGACGGAGCCGGGAGCTATGCCGGTGAACGTGTCGGTGAACATTCGGGCGATCGTCACGGCCGGGTTCGCGAACGAGGTCGAACTCGTGAACCAATAGGCGGCGCCGATGTAGGCCCCGACGGCGGCCGCGGTGACTGCTCCGTTGCCCGCGCGGGCAAGGGCGAAGATCAGCAGCACCAGGCCGGCGGTCGCAACGATTTCGCTGACCAGATGGCCACCCGTGGCGCGATTGTTCGGTGAGAGCGCCGGGGCAGCGTCAAACATGAGGCCGGCCAGGAGGGTTCCGCAGATACCGCCAGCGATCTGGGCAACGATATAGGGCACGAGGTCGCGAAGCGGCAGGCCGGTGTTGGTGCGTCGACTGATGAACCAGTCGGCCAGCGACACGATGGGGTTGAAATGAGCTCCGGAGACCGGGCCGAGCATCAGGATCAGCACCGCCAGCCCGAGAGCTGTTGTCAGGCTGTTCTCTAGCAGTTGCAGGCCGATGTCTCCCGGGGAGAGCCGTTGGGCAGCGATTCCGGAGCCGACTACGACGGTCACGAGAAGGCCGGTTCCAAGAAACTCTGCCCCTAGGCGACGAGCGAGATGCGGACGTGATGGGTGTCGTGTTGCTGCGATCTCATTCATGTTGACACCATCTTGACCGATGTCATTAGTTCAGTCAATATTGAATCAATGAACATCGAAGTAATGACGTCGGTTGAGGTGCGGGCTGCGAAGCATGCCGCGCTCAGCGAGCCGGCTCGCCTCCGCATCGTCGACCTTCTGACGCTCGGCGACCTCTCCCCCACCGAGATTCGAGTTGCCCTCGGAATGCCGGCGAATCTCATCACCCATCACTTGAACGCGCTGGAAGCGGTCGGCATGATCTCGAGGTCAAGATCCGAGGCAGACAAGCGGCGCAGCTATGTCCAGCTGGCCGCTGCCTCGTTAGATGGCCTCGTTCCGGGCCTGGTCGAAAGGGTCAGCCGGGTGGTGTTCGTCTGCACCCAGAACTCGGCACGCTCGCAGCTGGCGGCGGCCCTCTGGCAGCAGGAGAGCAGCATTCCCTCAGCCTCCGCGGGCACACACCCGGCGAATCGGATCGCCCCCGGCGCGATTGCCGCGGCACAGCGGCACGGGCTCGATCTTGGCACTGCGGCGCCACACGCTCTCGGCGATGTGCTCACTGCCACCGACTTCGTTGTGACCGTCTGTGATACCGCGCACGAGGAGGTCGGAGTCTCAGGCGCCGTGCACTGGTCGATTCCCGACCCGGTGCAGGTTGGCACCGCCGTTGCCTTCGACCGCGCCTATCTGGAGCTTCAGCGCCGGATCACCAACCTCGCCCCGCGGCTCGCCGCATCCTGATCATCATTCACGAAAGGACATCTCACGCGCGAGCGCCCACCCCCCGCGCGGCGAGGTTAGACAGTCGGTGTGGCGTCGTGCAAGGCTGGAACGATGGACTCCGCCGGAAGAGCTGCCCAGTGACCGAGAGCAATTACAACTACGCCTTCATCGCTGGGCGCGACCCGCGAAACGACCGGCCAGCTGCGCCGAAACCGCCCGCAAGCGAGCTCGATACTCTGGTCGAGGCGATTGCGGTAATGGCCAACTGGCGCAGGCGGGGCCCTTATCAATGTTCCGTGCTCTACCAGGCGAACGGCCGTCTCCAACAGTTCGAGCTACAGGTCTGGCCGGGGGTGCAGTCGTACTATTGCGTGAACAAGGAGACCGGTATCGTGGACTCGTACGACGCCGAGACCGGTGTGTATATTTCTGGGAATGAGCGTCGAGAGCGTGAGCCGAACCAGTTCATGACGGAGCCGCTCGCGGCGCGGCTCGCGTTCCCCATGAGCCTCAACGTGTGGGGCCACCCGAGCTCTGGATTCCGCATGATCGGGGCCTCACGCCAAGGGGATGAGATTCTTGTGCGGCTTCAGCACCAGATCGACCCGCATCTCTTCGGATGTGTAACGGTCGACACGCAGGAATGTCGTGTCATAAGGCTTGACACTCCCATGGACACCTGCCGATACGAGGACATTATGCCGATCGGTGGCTGAGCGACAACGTTCAGCGCGGCGCGACTTCTGCGGTGTGAGGGTGACGATGAGGCCGGGTCCCGTTCGAAGGATGATCGCCGAGCTGCCGGGCCTGATTCGGTAACCCCAGCCGCCCCACAGCAGAGGATCAACGCGGGTCGTGTGCACCGACTTGACCGCGTTGAGCGGGATTGTTTTCAGCGAGATGCTCATGATCCACGTGACGACCTTGAGGCCCCGCCAGTCATCGAGGCACACGAATGCCGCCAGCACGATCGCCAACGCCGTCGGCCAGGTCGTGCTCACCCCCTCGCTCCCCCACTGGCGGGGAAGGTCTGCGGGAAGTGCGCTACGCCAGCTGAGCCATGTCGCCACGACCGTGACGAGGGGAACCCAGAGCGTGACCACTGCAATGGCGTCGCGTCCTCGCATTGTGCTTGAACGAGAAGTCTCCATAGTCAGGCTTCTTCAACCGAGTGAGTTGTCCTGGCAGGGGCATTCGTCGGGCGCCGGCCAAGGGAGCTTTGGATGCGGAGCAGAGACCCGTCTGGATCCATGACGAGGAACTGCCTCACGCCGGACTCCTCGTCACCAACCCGGTACCACTTCTTCTCAGGCTGCATGAAGAGCGGGACCTCGGCCGCGCGCAAGGCAATCAGGACCGGCTCGACGTCGGGCACGGTCACCTGGAAGTTGATGCCTCGGCCGCGAGGGCCATCGAGTGCCCCGGTGATCCAGTTTCTGCCGGTCCCCTCCAGCTCCAGCATCACGTGTGCGCTATCGAGTGTGAGGTAGGCGAAGCCTTCTTCGGGCCGGTCGTAGCGAATCGCGAAGCCGCACAACCCACACCAGAAGGCGATGCTGGCTTGGATATCCCGCACCAAGAGCTCTGGCACTATCCCTGGTTCCATCCCAGGTTTGATGGTTGTAGACATCCATTCATCGTGTCATGCGCATCATCGACTGGGAAGCGCGACAGCTGTAGCGGAGATTGGCACTATGACTCATGACGAAACGAACACCACGGCTCGCCTGCTGGCCGCCTATGACGCGCAGCTGCGAACCGACGCAGAGACCCCGAGCGCCCTCGAGGTCACGCGCCTTGGTCCGCTGCGGCTCGTGACCTTCCTAGGCGGGCGTGGCTTCATCACGTACCGGGACCTCGGTGGGGCTGATGGCGCTGCCATTCGTCGCCTCGTCCCTGAGGCATTGGATTATTTCCGCCAGCGCGCAGAAATCAACCGGGTCGAGTGGAAGACACGTGGTCACGACCTCGCCCCCGGGCTTCACGAGGCTCTGCTGCAGAATGGATTCGTGCAGGATGACCCCGAATCCATCATGGTCGGCGAGGCCAAGGTGCTGGCGGTCGACGTCGCGCTGCCCGCGGGCGTGACCATCCAACAGGTCTTCGAGAAGGGCGATGTGCAGGCCATGAGCGCCATGCAGGACGAGGTATTCGGCGACGTCGTGTCTGTAGACCGGGCGAATGATCTGTTCCGGCGGCTCTCCTTGGCCGACGGTATGGAGCTCTGGGTAGGCGAGGCTGCGGGTGAGATCGTGACAGCCGGGCGGCTCGAGCCCGTGCCGAACTCAGAGTTCGCAGGCATTTGGGGTGGGGCAACCCGCAGGCAGTGGCGCGGCCTCGGCATCTATCGAGCGCTGACGTCGGCACGCGCCCGTTCCGCAATCGCCATGGGCAAGACCCTGATCCACAGCGACTCGACCGAGTTCTCCCGCCCCATTCTCGAACGCTCAGGACTCGTTGCTGTCTCAACGACAACGCCGTACAACTGGAAGCGCTGAGCCGATAGCTCAGCTCAGTCGTGGCTGGCG
The DNA here is from genome assembly GCA_040398585.1 of Agreia sp. Taxonomy (GTDB): domain Bacteria; phylum Actinomycetota; class Actinomycetes; order Actinomycetales; family Microbacteriaceae; genus Agreia. The sequence goes on along the minus strand of JBBATW010000016.1, from coordinate 7,926 downwards.
AACCGGCACTCAGTCGAGAGAGGCGAGCTGCTCCCCCGCGACGACGAAGTCTCCGGGCGCGCTGCGGTAGTGAAGCACGCCCGATGCTGCGGCAACGATTGTGGTCTCCATCTTCATCGACTCCAACACCACGACGGGGACTCCTGCAGCGACCGCAGTCCCGTCGTCGACCAGCCAGGTCGTAACGGTGCCGGCCATCGGTGCCACTACGCCCGTAGTTACCGTTATGGGTGGTGTATCAGCCAGCAACGCGGATGCGACGGTGGACGCTGCGAATGGGACGGCCAGCGACGACGCGGCAGCGGGCATCCGCAGTTCGTGGCGACGGCCGTCGATCTCTATCCAGGTGCGGGTGATCCCGCCATCCTCTGGAGCGGAGCGGAGCGTCTCGGCTGGCACGCGCTCGGCGAACGTCGTCTCGATCCACTGGGTGTGCACCCTGAGCGAGTCGGCGCCGACGAAGTCGTCATCGCGCAAGACCGCCCGGTGGAACGGGAGTATCGAGGCGATGCCCTCGAGTACGAATTCGTCGAGGGCGCGGCGGGCCCGGCGAATCGCGATCTCGCGAGTGGGCCCAGTGACGATGAGCTTGGCCATCATCGAGTCGAAGCGGCCGGAGACGACGGAACCCGTCTCGACGCCGGAGTCGACCCGGATGCCGGGCCCGGTCGGCGGCTCGAACCGCAGGATGACACCGGGCGCCGGCAGGAAGCCGCGGGCCGCGTCCTCGGCGTTGATCCGGAACTCGATCGCGTGGCCGGTCGGCTCGGGCGTGGCCTGCACTGACAGCGGCAGGCCCTCGGCGATTCGAAGCTGCTCGGCGACGATGTCGACGCCGGTGGTCTCCTCTGTGACCGGATGCTCCACCTGCAGCCGCGTGTTCACCTCCAGGAACGAGATTCTTCCGTCGGCACTCAGCAGGTACTCCACGGTCGCAACGCCCTGGTAGTTCGCGGCTCTGCAGATGGCAGCCGCTGAGCTATGCAGGCGTTCCCGCTGCTCAGGCGTGAGGAACGGCGCGGGGGCCTCCTCGACGAGCTTCTGGTTGCGGCGCTGCAGCGAGCAGTCGCGGGTGCCGAGCACTACGACAGTGCCGAAACTGTCGGCGATGACCTGCACCTCGACGTGTCGGGGTGCGTCGAGGAACTGCTCGACGAAGCACTCGCCGCGGCCGAAGGCAGCGACGGCCTCCCGCACCGCTGCGTCGTACTGCTCGCCGACCTCGTCGATGCTGCGGGCGATGCGCATGCCGCGGCCGCCGCCACCGTGGGCTGCCTTGATCATGATGGGCAGGCCGTGCTGCTCGGCGCAAGCGACGGCCTCGGCTGCGTCGGCTACCGGGTCGGGCGTGCCGGCGACCAAGGGTGCCCCAACACTCGCGGCGATCTGACGGGCTGCGATTTTGTCGCCCAGCAGGTCGATGCTCTCAGGGCTCGGTCCGACCCAGATCAGGCCGGCCTCGATCACCCTGCGTGCAAACGCTGCGCTCTCCGAGAGAAAGCCGTAGCCGGGGTGTACGGCATCCGCGCCGGAACTGATCGCGATGGCGATCAGCTTCTCCGCGTCGAGGTAGGTTGCGGCCGGACTATCGCCGTCGAGGCCCCACGCCTCCCCCGCGAGGCGCACGTGAATGGCGTCGGCGTCGCTGTCGGCGTAGACGGCCACGGTGTTGAGCCCGCGGTCGGCGCACGCGCGGATGATTCGCACGGCGATCTCGCCACGATTCGCGATCAGGACTTTCTTCATGGCTGTACCTCGGAGTATTCGGCGAAAGGGTGGACGGCACGGAAGCGGATGCGCGCACCCGGTGGAAGCTGGCCTGCCAGCGACAGGTGGTGGCTCACAACTGAGCCGATCACGGGGTATCCACCGGTCAGAGGATGGTCGGCCAGAAACAGCACGGGCTGGCCATTCGGCGGAATCTGGATCGCTCCAGAGACCGTTCCCTCGCTCGGCAGCTCAGCATCGCTGACTCGGGTGAGCGACTTGCCCTCGAGCCGCAGCCCGACCCGGTTCGACTTCGGGCTGACCAGCCAGCTCTGGCCGGTGAGGGAGGCGACCGCGTCGGCGGAGAACCATTCGGTACGCGGACCGAGAACCACGTCGAGCACCACATCTGAGGTGTCGAGAGTCGCGGGGAGATGCTGGGCCACGGCGATGATTCCGGCGGCAGGAGTGCCGACCGGCAGCACCGTTCTGGTCGCCATGGGCCGGGGCCCAAGTCCCGCCAGCATGTCGGTCGACAGGCTGCCCAGCACGGGTTCGAGGTCGAAGCCGCCCCGAACGGCGAGATAGCTTCGGATTCCTATCGTGGGGATTCCCACGACGAGTTCTTCCCCTGCCCCCAGGGCGAATGGGCGCGAGAAGTCGATGCGCCGGGTGGCCGTGGCGGAGTCGGACGCGCTGATGATCTCGAGCTGTACGGGAGCGCCGGTGAGCGCGAGCACCTGCTCGCCGCGCGCCCGCAGTCGGAGCCCGCCGAAGGTCAGCTCGAGGCAGGCGGTCGCGGTAGGGTTGCCCACCAGCCTGTTCGCCTCTCGCAGCGAGACCGTGTCGAGGGCACCGGAACTGGATACACCCATGCTCGCGTAGCCCGGCCGGCCGAGGTCCTGCAGCAGGGTCAGCATCCCCGGCTCCACGATCTCGAGTCCGTGCGTGACGTGCCTGGGTGAAACTTCTTCGACGGGGGAAGCTGAAACCAGGCCGCCAGCATCCGTCAGAGTGGATGCGGCCTCGCGGCCAGTCACGTCGACAAAGCGCACCCGGTCGCCAGGCAGCCACAGGGCTGGTTGGTCGCGGTCCAGATCCCACATCTGGGCCTCGGTCGTGCCGATTATCTGCCAGCCGCCCGGGCTCTCCCGCGGATAGATGCCGCTGAAAGTTCCGGCCAGCGCGACGGAGCCGGTGGGGATGCGCGTGCGCGGGGAAGATCGCCGCGGCACGTCCAGGGCAGGATGGCCGCCGGACAGGTATGCGAATCCGGGCGCGAATCCCGTGAAGCCGACCGAGTAGTCCTGCCCGGTGTGCAGTCGAACGACCTCGGAGGCGCTAAGCCCAAGCAGTCTGGCTACTTCCTCTAGGTCTTCCCCGTCGTAGGTCACTGGAATCTCGATGAGGGAGCCTTCGCCCGCGACCCGGCCGGTTAGATCGCGCGAACGGGCGGCCCGCACGATCTCGCCCGGCGTCACGGCGCTCGGGCGGTAGAAGACGAGCAGGGTGCGCGCGCCCGGGATCATCTCGCCGGTACCGGGGATGGGGTCGCTCGTCAGGGAGTCGAAGAGCGCGAGTGTGCTCGCAAGATCCTCGAGTTCGATCAGCAGAGCATCGTCGCGCACCGGCAGGAACCGCATGATGGCTGTCACCCTTGGGCGGTCCGGGTCTCGCCGGGACGCGGGGCGAAGGCGGCGATGTCGATCGTTGCCGCGGTGAGTGCTCTTCGAACGTGGCGGGCCATCTCGGTGGCGCCCGGGCTGTCGCCGTGCACGCAGATCGAATCCGCCGCCATCCGAATCGTGGAGCCGTCGATTGCGGTCAGGGTGCCCTCGGTGGCCAGCTGCACCATCTGGGCCGCGACCTGTTCGGCGTGATGCAGCACCGCTCCGGGCTCCCGCCGGGAGACCAGCGTGCCCTCGGGGGTGTAGGTGCGATCGGCGAACGCCTCGGTGACGGTGCGGAGGCCCGCGCGATCGGCTGCCCGCAGACCTTGGGAGCCCGGCAGCCCCAGCAGCGCGAGCGTCGGGTCGATCTCGGCGATCGCGGTGACGACATCGCGGGCCTGACGCTCGTCGTGCACGATCGTGTTGTAGAGGGCACCGTGAGGCTTGACATAGGTCACGGTGGTGCCCGCGGCCCGGGCGATGCCCTGCAGCGCGCCGATCTGATAGATAACATCGGAGATGAGTTCGGCGCTGGAGACGTCCATGTTGCGGCGGCCGAAGCCCGCGAGGTCGCGGTAGCCGACGTGGGCACCGATCGAGACTCCGGCGTCACGGGCGCCGATGACCGTCTTCCGGATCACCAGCGGGTCGCCGGCGTGGAACCCGCAGGCGATGTTCGCGCTGGTGACGATGCCCAGCATCTCGAGGTCGTCGCCGAGGCTCCATCGGCCGAATCCCTCGCCCAGGTCGCTGTTCAGATCGATGGTGCTCATAATGCGATCTCCTTTATCTTCGGGTGCAGGATGCGGCGGGGCGGGTTTTCGAGGAAGGGCGTAGCTACAGGGTCAGGAGCGAGAAGATCGGCCCGACCGCCATGACGGCCATGTACCAGGTCAGCAGCGTGGCGAAGGTGCCGATGATGAGCAGCCACTTCGGGTAGCGGTAGCCGTTCATCAGGTCACCGCGGAACCAGCCGATGTACATGAAGATCGTGAGGCCGATCGGCAGGATGAGACCGTTGAAGCCGCCGACGAACACCAGCAGCGTTGCGGGGGCCGTCCCGATGACGAGGTAGAAGCCGAGCGAGACGACGATGAAGATCACGGTGGCGAAGTCGGCCCGGCGGCCGATGATCTTCTTTGAGAACACCGGCAGGAACGAGACTGATGTGTAGGCCGAGCCAATGATGCTGGTGATTGCCGCTATCCAGAAGATAGCGCCGAAGATGCGCAGGCCGAGGTCGCCGGCCGCGGCCTGGAACGCCTGAGCGGCGGGGTTGGCGGCGCTTCCCGCGGTGTCGATGGCGACGCCGCCGGCGACCACGCCGAGGATGGCGAGGAACAGTACGTACCGCATGATTCCAGTGACCAGGATGCCGCTGAAGGCCGCGCGAGAGACCTCCTTGATATTCTCGACACCCGCGGTGCCGCTGGCGAGCAGGCGGTGGGCCCCCGCGTAGGTGATGTAGCCGCCGACGGTACCGCCGACGATCGTCGTGATGACCGCGAAGTTGATCTCATCCGGCAGCACGGTCTGGCGGAGCGCATCGCCAATGGGCGGCTGCGAGAGGAAGGCGACGATCATGGTGAGCACAATCATGATGAGCCCGGCGATGATCACCACGCGGTCGACGATCGCCCCGGCACGCTTGGCGAGGAAGATGGCGATCGCGAACAGGGCGCTGAGCAGCCCGCCGACCTTCGGGTCGAGCCCGGTCAACGCATTCAGGCCGAGGCCGGCACCGGCGGTGTTGCCGATGTTGAAGACCAGGCCGCCGAGAACCACGAGGAAGCCGAGCAGATAGCCGCTGCCGGGCAGGGCAAGGTTTGCCAACTCGGGTGCCCTCTTGCCGCTGACCGTGATCATGCGCCAGATGTTCAGCTGAACGGCGAAGTCGATCAGAACCGACGCCAGAATGCCGAACGCGAACGCGGCGCCCAGCTGCGCGGTGAAGGTGGCGGTCTGGGTGATGAAGCCGGGGCCGATCGCCGAGGTGGCCATCAGGAACAGGGCGCCGATCAGCGCGGTGCGACGACTCCGGGCGACGCTGCGGATGTCGGGCCGGACTTCGTCGTCGTTTACTGCAGCAGTGTTTTCGGGGCCGGTCACTGGGCATCCATTTCTTTGAGGGCAGTTCCATCGGTTTCGCATGGGCCAGATGGGAACGAAGCCCCACGAAGCGAGCCTACTTGTGTGAACGATCGTTTACCGATTGTTGAACAATCAATCACGTAAACACTGCATTTACGTCATGTTTCCGTGAACGGGGAGAACGCTACTCGGCACTGGATTCGCCTTCTCGTTGGATAGAGTGACGTCGTGGTGGAATTCGACGAAGCGGATGACAGCAACTCACGCGCCGACCAGGCCGCCGAGAAATTGCGCCGGCTGTTGATCGCCGGCGATCTCGTTCCCGGTCAGCGACTCTCCGAGTCGGTCGTCAGCGAGGGGCTCGGTGTCTCCCGCAACACCCTTCGTGAGGCGTTTCGCATGCTCACCCACGAGCGACTGTTGGTGCACAAGCCGCACGCCGGCGTCTTCGTAGCCGTGCCATCTCTCGCCTCGATCATCGACATCTACCGGGTGCGCCGCATGATCGAGTGCCAGGCCCTGCGTTCAGCCCCGGCGAGGCACCCGGCGAGTCGCCGGATGCGCAGCGCGGTGGAATCGGCCCAGGCCAGCCGCGATGCCGGCGAGTGGCTCGCGGTGGGCACGGCCAACATGGAGTTCCACTCCGCCATCGTGGCCCTTGCAGACAGCGACCACCTCGACCGCCTGTACGCCAACATCTCGGCCGAGCTGCGCCTCGCCTTCGGGCTGCTCGACGACGCCGAATACCTGCACCGCCCCTACGTCGAGCGCAACGCAGCGGTGCTTGAGCTGTACCTCGCCGGAGACTCGGGCGAAGCCGCCACCGTGCTGGACGACTACCTGCTGCAGTCCGAGCGCACGATCGTTGCCGCGTACGCGCGGCAGCTGCCCGCCTGATAGCAACGGGTTCAAGCCAACCCGATCGATAACCCTCAACGCGGTATACGTTTGTAACTCATTCAGGGGTATTCTCTCAGGGTTCTACGGGCACACTGGAACTCCAGTGAACCCGAAGGATCCACAATGAGCACTTTTCAGCGTCTCTTGAACATGGCATCGAAGGCCCTTGATAAGAGAGGGCAGTCATCGTCAAACGGGTCAGGCAACGCCGACTGGCGCGAGATGGTGCGCACCGTGGCCGACCGGGTTACCGGCGACGGCAATAGGCCTCCGGTCGTCGTTGTTCCCCGTGCGTCGGCAGTGGACTCCACCGCGGGGCAACCAACGCCGGCGGCAACCCCTGAGGATCGCGCGGCTATCGCCCGCTATGAGTACCTGCTCAGCACCGCTCAGCCTGCCCAACTCGAACAGGTGAACCGCGATGCCTTCGCTCGTCTGACCCCGGCGCAACGTGATCAGGTCGGCACGGAACTGCGTGCTGCCCTGCCTGCTGGCGAACACCCCGCATCATCAAGCGCCGACGACCTGGCCCGGTCTGCAACCCGCGGCGAAGCGCAGAACCCCGGTTTCCTGAAGAGGCTTCTCTCGAAGCCCGCGGGCCGAGGCGGCGGCGGCGCGCTGGCAGGAGCAGGAGCAGGTCTTGGTGCAGTCGCCGGTGTCGGCCTCGGTGCCGCGGGCGGATTGCTGGCGGCAGTCGCCGGCGGCGCTGTCCTCAGCTCAATTGCAGGCCCTCTGCTGGAGCAGGCGGCGGGAATGGGAGTCGATTTCGAAAGTATCTCCGGCGGGCTCGAGGGACTGTCGGGTGGAATTGAGGGTGTCACCGGCGGTATCGAAGGCGTCACGGGCGGGCTCGAGGGCCTCGCGGGCGGCGCTGGCGAGTACGCGACCGGCCTCACAGAGCAGGCATCCGATCTGGGCCTCAACTTCGAGATCCCTGGCCTCTCGGGGCTTGGCGATCTCTTCAACCGCAACTAGAGTCGCGCGCCGAACTTCATTGCCCCCGGCATGTTATGGCCGGGGGCAATGATCGGCGGAGTCCTAGATGCTGCGGTGGTCGCGCACCGCGAGCTCGAGGGCCTCAAGGCCAGGGGCCATGGCTGCATCAACTGCCAGTGGGTCGGTGATGTTGAGTCGCTGCATCTCGCGGCGGCCCTCAGGGGCGGTGTTGATCTCGTGCTGGCCGGCGTCGAGAGCAACCATGAGGTCGCTAATCACATCTTCCAAAGAACGTCGACCCCAGCCGAGCTCATCGCCGGCGTTCTGTGACGTCATCATGGCGGTATCGGTCGCGCCGGGGTAGACCGTCGCGACGTGCACTCCGGTGCCGATCAGCTCGCGGCGAAGTGCCTCGCCGAACTGCGAAAGTCCCGACTTCGTCGCCGAGTAGACGGAGTAGAACGGCATTCCCACGAGGGCTATGCCGCTGGACACGTTCAACAGGATGCTGCCGCGTTCGGCTCCGCTCTGGCGAAGGGCGGGCAGAAGCGCCTTTGTCAACATGATCGGGGCAGTGAGATTCAGATCGATCATGGAGCGCACGTCGGCGTCGTCGATAGAT
>JBBATW010000015.1:0-68283 GCA_040398585.1 Agreia sp. | reverse complement strand
ACGGCCCCATCGTTTAGTGGCCTAGGACGCTGCCCTTTCACGGCGGTAGCACGGGTTCGAATCCCGTTGGGGTCACTCGGCTCATGAGAATGAGTTCAGAAAAAATGCAGTACTCTTCCAAATGCAGCAAAGTTCAAAAGTTCAGTGAAGTTTTTTTCATGCACGAAATGTATGGCCCTGTAGCGCAGTTGGTTAGCGTGCCGCCCTGTCACGGCGGAGGTCGCGGGTTCAAGTCCCGTCAGGGTCGCAAAGTCGAAAAGCCCTTCCGCAAGGAGGGGTTTTTTGACTAGGGCGGCGAAAGTCACTCGGCTCTGTAGCTCAGTTGGTAGAGCGTTCGACTGAAAATCGAAAGGTCACCGGATCGACGCCGGTCGGAGCCACTAGGCCATCTGCGGGCTTCTACCGCGGGTGGCCTTTTCTTTTTTAACGGCCCGGCTTCTTTTATAACGGCCCGGCCCCCGGGCAGAGCCGAGAAAAGGCAGGTAGATCTTGGTACCGCGGGTCAACTAGATCGGGGTACCGCCGCTGGAAGCGACGATACCCCTGATCAGAAGTTGCAAACGGGCCTTTTAGTGGTTGACGGCCTTCTCCGCACCGTGACCGGTGAGAGAGCGAACCGCCATCTCGGCAGCCAGCTTCGGGTCTTCCTTGTCCTTGCTCAGGACCGATCCGAGCCAGCCCAGGAAGAAGCCGATCGGAATCGACACCACACCCGGGTTACTCAGCGGGAACCAGGCGAAGTTCACGCCGGCACCGAAGACCGAGGTTGCGGTTCCCGAGAAGACGGGCGAAGAGATGATCAGGATCAGTGTCGAGGCGAGCCCGCCGTACATGCTCCAGACGGCACCCTGGGTATTGAACCGCCGCCAGAAAAGCGAGTACAGAATCGTCGGCAGGTTGGCGCTGGCGGCCACAGCGAAGGCGAGCGCGACCAGGAACGCGATGTTCTGGCCCTGCACGCCGATGCCGCCAAGAATCGCCAGCACGCCGATGACGACGACGGTGCGTCGGGCGATCTTGACCTCGGAGTCGGGGTTCACCTTGCCCTTCTTGATCACGTTGGCGTAGATGTCGTGTGCGAACGAGGTCGCGGCCGTGATCGTGAGACCGGCGACCACCGCCAGGATCGTGGCGAATGCCACCGCGGAGATGATCGAGAGCAACACCGGCCCACCGAGCTGAAGCGCAAGCAGCGGGGCCGCCGAGTTCTCGCCGCCGGGCGCGGCCTTGATCGCGTCGGAGCCGACCAGCGCCGCTGCGCCGTAGCCCATGATGAGCGTGAACAGGTAGAAGACGCCGATCAGCCAGATCGCCCAAACGACGCTGCGACGCGCTTCCTTCGCCGTCGGCACGGTGTAGAAGCGCATCAGAACGTGCGGCAGGCCGGCGGTACCGAGAACCAGGGCGATGGCCAACGAGACGAAGTCCAGCGGGTTCTTGCCGTACTTCAGGCCAGGCTCAAGAATGGCCGCGGCCGGGGTGTGGGTGGAGGCGGCGACGGCGTTGCCCAGCAGCGTCGAGATATTGAAGCCGTTGATGGCGAGCACCCAGATGGTGATGACGGCGGCACCGATGATCAGAAGGAACGCCTTGATGATCTGAACCCAGGTCGTACCCTTCATCCCGCCGATGAGTACGTAGACGATCATCAGCACGCCGACCACGGCGATCACGATCGACTGGCCGAGCTTGTCGGTGATTCCAAGCAGTAGCGACACGAGTCCGCCTGCTCCGGCCATCTGAGCGAGCAGGTAGAAGAGGCAGACGGCGAGTGTCGTGAGAGCCGCGGCCATACGGATCGGGCGCTGCTTCAGGCGGAATGACAGCACATCCGCCATTGTGAACTTGCCAGTGTTTCGCATCAGCTCCGCCACCAGCAGCAGGGCGACCAACCACGCGACCAGGAAGCCGATCGAGTAGAGGAAGCCGTCGTAGCCGTTGATCGCGATGGCGCCGACGATGCCCAGGAAAGATGCGGCCGAGAGGTAGTCCCCCGCGATGGCGAAGCCGTTCTGCGGTCCCGTGAACAAGCGTCCGCCGGCGTAGAAGTCCGCGGCGCTGGAGTTGTTCCGGCTCGCGCGGATCACGACGGTCATGGTGACCAGCACGAAGGCGAGGAAGATCGAGATGTTCAGGATCGGGTTGATCTCGAGCTTGGCGGGCGTGGCGGCGGCGGCAACGCCGGCCGAGAATGCAGCGGTGACGATGCTCATTTGGCGTCGATCCCTTCGAGCTCAGCGCGCAGCTGCTCTGCTGCGGGGTCAAGATGGCGGTTGGCGAAGGACACGTACCACATGGTGATGCCGAACGTCGTGACGAACTGGGCAAGACCCAGCACGAGGCCGAGGTTGACGGCACCGAAGACGGGTAAAGCCATGACGGCGGGCAGGTAGGCCGCGACCAGCACAAAGGCGAAGTACCAGACAAGGGCGGCGATGACGACGGGGAAGACGAACCGGCGGTGCTTGTTCTGCAGCGCCAGGAACTTGGGCGAATCCTCGTAGGCGACGTAGTCCACCTTCGATTCTGGTATTGGCTCTAGCTGTAACTCAGCCATGGGTGAATCTCCTTGCTTGATCGGTACGTCGTTGTCCGGATGAAGGGTCGTGCGGGTCAGGCCGGTGTTGCGGTCGCACCGTGCACGGCGATTTCGAGATCGATCAGCACGGTGGGGTCTTCGATGGTCGCGGGGATGGTGTACTTCTCCCCGTCGACGATTTGGCGGATGGTCTTGCGCAGGATCTTGCCGCTGCGGGTCTTGGGGAGGCGCTCGAGCACGGTCACGTCGCGGAACGCCGCCACGGGGCCGACGTGTTCGCGAACCAGTGCTACGAGTTCGGCCGCGAGCACCGTGTGGTCGATGTCGTGACCGGCCTTCAGCGTCACGAAACCGGCGGCGCGCTGACCCTTCAGCTCATCGCGCACCCCCAGTACAGCGCACTCGGCGACGGCCGGATGCAGTGTCAGAACCTCCTCGAGCGAACCCGTCGAGAGGCGGTGCCCCGCGACGTTGATCACATCGTCGGTGCGGCCCATGATGAAGAGGTAGCCGTCTTCGTCGAAGTGCCCCGAGTCGCCCGTGGCGTAGTAGCCCGGGAACGCGGTGAGGTACGAGCTGGCGAAACGGTCATCGCTGCCCCAGACCCCCAGCAGGTTGCCGGGCGGAAGCGGGAGGCGGATGGCTATGTTGCCGTCCTTGCCCGGCTTCGTGATCGGCTTGCCCTTGGAGTCGACGATGGCGATGTCGTAGCCCGGAACGGGCACGGTTGCGCTGCCGGGCTTTGTCGGCAGGGCCTCGATGCCGCGGGGATTCGCGGCGATGGCCCATCCGGTCTCGGTCTGCCACCAGTGGTCGACGACGGGGCAGTGCAGGGCGTCTTGGACCCAGTGGTAGGTCTCGGGGTCGAGCCGCTCCCCCGCCATGAAGAGGGCCTGAAGGCTCGACACGTCGTACTTCGAGAGTTCCACGAACTCCGGGTCTACGCGGCGGATGGCGCGGATGGCGGTGGGTGCAGTGAAGAGCACCTTGACGCCGTATTCGGAGATTACCCGCCAGAATGCTCCGGCATCCGGGGTGCCGACGGGCTTGCCCTCGTAGATCAGGGTGGTGGCCCCGGCCATGAGCGGTGCGTAGACGATGTAGGAGTGGCCGACGACCCAGCCGACGTCGGAGGCGGTCCAGAATACGTCGCCCGGGCCCACGTCGTAGATGTTTCTCATCGACCAGTTCAGGGCGACGGCGTGGCCGCCGTTGTCGCGGATGATGCCCTTTGGGTTCCCGGTCGTTCCCGAGGTGTAGAGCACGTAGAGGGGGTCCGCCGAGCGCATCGGGACCGAGGCTGCGGGCGTGGCCGTTTCGAGCTCGTCAGCCCAGTCGAGCCAGCGAACGTTCTTGTCATCCGCGTAGTCGGCTGCCGAGCCTGGGACCGACTCGCGGTCGCTGACGATGACCGTGCGCACGGTGCCTGCGCTCTGGGCCAGGGCCTTGGCGACCAGGGGCAGGTACTCGACGACGCGGCCCGGCTCGAGGCCGCCCGAGGCCGTGACGATCACGGCGGGCTTGGCGTCGTCAAGGCGGATGGCCAGCTCGTTCGCCGCAAACCCGCCGAAGACGACCGAGTGGATGGCGCCGATGCGGGCGCAGGCCAGCATGGCGATGATGGCCTCGGGGATCATCGGCAGGTAGATGACGACCCGGTCTCCACGGCCCACGCCGTTGGCCGCCAGGACCCCGGCGAACAGGGCTGTGCTCTCGAGCATCTCGGCGTAGGTGACGGTGCGCTTGGTGCCGGTCATGGCCGAGTCATAGATCACCGCGGTGTCCTCGCCGCGGCCGGCCAGCACGTGCCGATCGAGGGCGTTGAAGCACGTGTTGAGTTCGCCATCGGGGAACCAGCGCCAGACGTCGGGGCCCCGTTCCTCGAGCGCCGTCCTCGGCGGGGTGATCCAGTCGATTCCCGCGGCCGCCTTCAGCCAGAACGCTTCGGGGTCGTCAATGCTCTGCTGCCAAGCGGCACGATAGTTGCCCGTGCGGTCTGCTGTCATGACGAACCTTCCTCATCGAAGTTTCTGCGCATACTAATGACCGAACCGATGAGGTCCGGCGGGCTCGGCCTCCGCGCACCGTGGCGCTGTGACATGACAATCCCACAGCGGTCGTTGCATCCGGTTGCACGAGTCGTCCCCGCCACGGACTGACATTTTTCGAGAAACACGGGTTCTCGGGCATCCACGCGGGTGTTAGGACACTATGTCGACCTGGCCCGCGCGACATCCGCGCGAATCGCCCGTTGGACGGGCTCCTGACGGCTGGGCGGAGGTTAGTTCAGGTCAGCCCCAGGGCAGAGACGACGACGAACGCCAGCGCACCAACCGCCGAAACGACCACGAACAGGGCCAGCGCTGCCGGCAGAACCGCGCCGTGCGGCAACGACAGGTGCGACTCCTCAGTCAGGTGGGTGTGCATCCGCTCATACCGGCGTCGGATGGCGACGAATAACCCCAGCACGACGGTGAGGCCCGCCGCCAACAGCACGGAGGAGATCATCCCCAGCATCGGGAACAACACGCGGCTTCCCGCGAGCACGCCGATTCCCAGGGCGAGCACCGTGCGCTGCCAGGCCAGAACCGTGCGCTCCGGCTGAAGCCCCGCGTCGAAAACTCTCTCGGCGTCTTGGGGCGTCGCATCACTCATGACCAGGGCAGCAGGCCGATCAGCACGAGGGTCCCGGCGACAACGACGACTCCCACTATCGGCAGCGACAGCACCGGCGCCGGAAGCGGACGTGAGCTGCGAAGGGCGCCCTCGATGCGCAGCCAGCCGACCCAGGCCTGCACCGGGGCGGCGATTCCCGCGATGACGAGCAGCAGTGCCGCCGCCAACCGGATGCCCGCCGGCATGTTCACTACGAAAGCCTCGAGCGCCACGCCCGCTGCGATCAGCGCCAGCGACGTGCGGATCCAGGCGAGGAACGTTCGCTCGTTCGCCAGGGAGAACCGGGGATCCGGCTCGGCTCCGTGCGAGTAGAGCGAAGTCGGATACCGCCGGGGCGGCGGCGTCACGCCTTCGCGGCTGTCGCTGCCCGCTTCGTCTTCAGCCATGCCAGAATCTTAGCCACGGATGCTCGGGGCAGCCCCCTCTGCGATGGCTCGGTTGACGTGGCTGCGGGCGTGTTCGATGGCGGAGTCCAGCTCGGCGAAGAGGTGGTTCTGATGCCGAAGGGACTCGAGCACGCCGACGCGGGTGAGCAGCTTGAGGTGTCGGGGCTGCACGCCCTTGATCAGCACGGTGATTCCCCGGCGCTCGAGCGTCTTGACGATATCGGTGATGACGCGGGCCCCGGTGGCGTCGAGCACCTGCAGCTGCGACATCATCAGCACGACGACGTACACGTTGCTGATCTCGTTTACCCGATCGAGCACCCGCTCGGCCACGCCGAAGAACAGGGAGCCGTCGAGGCGGAACAGCGCGATGTGAGCGTCGCCCTCCACCGCCTTGCCGGGGAGCTGCTCGCGGTGCACTCCGCTGGAGTTGGCGAGGTTGCGCAGGGCGAAGAAGGCCGCGACGACGACGCCGATCTCGACGGCGATGATGAGGTCGACCGAGACGGTCACGATGGCGGTCACGATAAACACCACGGTGTCGCTGCGGGTGGAGCCGACGATGCTCTTGACGGTCGTGAGTGACACCATCCGAATGGCGGTGATCATCAGCACGCCGGCGAGCGCGGCCAGCGGGATCTGCGACACGGGGCCGGTGGCCAGATATACGACGCCGATCAGAACGACCGAATGCATGATGGCGGCAAGGCGGGTTCGACCTCCCGAGCGGATGTTCACCGCCGTTCGGGCGATGGCTCCCGTCGCGGGCATTCCGCCGAAGAAGCCGGAGGCGATGGACGCGAGTCCCTGGCCGACGAGCTCCCGGTCGGCGTCGTAGGCGCCCGTGTCCGCCAGTGACGATGCAACCCGAGCCGAGAGCAGCGACTCGATGGCGGCGAGGGCCGCTACCGTCAGCGCGGGACCTGCCAGCTGGGACAGCAGCGACCAGGAGAAGTCAGGCAGACCAGGCAGTGGCAGGGACGCGGGCAGCTCGCCGATGCGGGCGACGGGGAGGTTGGCGACCTGGGCCACGATCGTGACCACGACGATGGCCAGCAGCGAACCGGGCAGCTTCGAGCTGACCTTCGGTGTGAAGATCATGATCGCGCCGACGAGAAAGACGACGCCCAGCGAGAGGGCAACCTCGGGCCAGGCGACGGCGGCGAGGCCCTGAGCCGCCGCGACCGCGGCGTTGCTGCTGGTCCCGGCCGCGACCCCGAACGCCGATGGCACCTGCTGCAGGAAGATGATGACGGCGATGCCGAGGGTGAATCCCTCGATCACCGGCCAGGGGATGTAGGTCACGGTGCGGCCGAGTTTGAAGGCTCCCGCGACGACGACAACGATGCCAGCCAAGACGGCCACCACAGCGACAGCCCCGACGCCGAATTGCATCACGATGGGACCGAGGACGACGACCATAGCCCCGGTCGGGCCAGAGACCTGAACATTGGAGCCGCCGAAAACCGCCGCCACGACACCCGCGACGATCGCGGTGATGAGGCCGGCCTCGGCTCCCGCCCCCGAACTCACGCCGAACGCGAGGGCCAATGGCAGGGCGACGATGCCGACGGTGACGCCGGCGACGAGGTCCCCGCGCCAGGTGCGGCGGGTCAACCGGTAGTCGGCGGCGCCGGGTAGCAGGGACTTCGCCCGCGTCAGCAGTTTCACCTGACGGCCGCCGTGTCAGAGGCAGCCTCGCCGATGGCGGCCGTGGCAGTGGCAGCCTCGCCGGTGGTAGCCTCGCCAGAAGCTGCCTCGGCAGGGCGGCCGACGGGCGGCAGTTCCCCGGTCGAGACCAGTTGCTGCTGGGTGGTCTCCAGGATCTCAACGAGAAGAACCCTGGCCACGGCCAGCAGGTCGGCGATCTGCGGATAGGCCAGTCGATAGAACACCTGGCTGGCCTTTCTCTCGGAGACCACCAGGTGGTGGCGCCTGAGCACCGAGAGATGCTGGGAGAGATGGGATGCCTCCAGCCCGGAGTCGGCCAGAAGATCTGTCACGCTGGTCTCGTCGGCGTCGGCGAGCACCTCAAGGATGCGAACCCGAAGTGGATGCGCGAGCCCTTTGAACAGGTTGGCCTTGACCTCATACAGTGGACGATGATCGAACTTGATGTCGGACACGAGCACCTCTTTCATGACTTTATAAATCCATCATATCGCAGAACTGAAAGATCTCAGTCGACGCCTGTCGGTTTCGCAGGAGGTCAATGCCGCGGGATGATTGAGGCATGCGCTCCCGTCTTCGCTCCCCGGCCCGGGCCTCGTGAGCGCAGCGCAGCCCTCCATCGGCAGAATGGCGGATGAAGGCCTCCTGATTACGCTTTCGGCCGTGCGGATGGCCGTGAAGAACAGCATCATCGTCACAGCCCTCCGGGAGAACGTGAACTTCGCCGAGGCCGACTACGCGGCAATCGCGCGCATCGAGCTGCGGGCCCTGAGCATGCGCAACACCCACGATGCCGAACGGGTCGAGAAGCAGCGCAAGCGGCTCTCGAAGTCGAAGTGGAGTCTGAGCTTCTCAGAGGACTCTCGCCAAGACATCGTTCTGCTGGCCAAGCGCCGGCAGGTCTACGAGCGTCTCGCGGAAGCTCTGGCCGCGGTAGCGGAAGACGACGAAAAGGTCGCCGAACTCGTGGCCGCGGCGCAGGCCGACGCCGGCGCCGAGCTCGGTGCCGCCGTCACCGCCCGCCTGATCGCGCAGGCCACGGTGCCCGACGAGCCCGACTACAGGGCGAAACGCGCAGACCGGATGCGCGACCTGGTGAACATCGACCTTGCGATGCTCAGGGCGACGAAGACCGTGCCGATCAAGAAACGGGCCCTGCCCCCGAAGGAGTAGGACCCGAACACGTGTGCTTGCGCTAGACCGTGAGGTACCCGTTGGGGTTCAGCACGTACTTCGTCGCCGCTCCGGCGTCGAACTCCGCATAGCCGCGCGGAGCATCCTCAAGGGAAATTGCCTTCGCGTTCACGTTCTTGCCGATGTGGATACGGTCGTTCAGGATCGCCATCATCAGCCCATGGTTGTACTTCATCACCGGGCACTGGCCGGTCGTGAAGCTCAGCGACTTGGCCCATCCGGTGCCGAGCGAAAGAGACAGGGAACCCGTCTTGGCTGCGGCGTCGATTCCGCCCGGATCACCCGTGACATACAGCCCCGGAATTCCCATGGCGCCGCCGGCCGCCGTGATGTCCATCAGCGAGTTCAGCACAGTGGCCGGGGCCTCGACCGCACCGTCGCCGTGCCCCTTGGCCTCGAAGCCAACCGCGTCGATTCCGCAGTTGACCTCGGGCACGCCGAGGATCTGCTCGAGCTGGGCACCGAGATCACCCTTCGTGAGGTCGACGGTCTCGCAGCCGAAGCTGCGCGCCTGTGCCAGGCGGCCCTCGTTCATGTCTCCCACCATAACGACCGCGGCACCGAGCAGCAGTGCACTGGATGCCGCGGAAAGACCCACCGGTCCGGCCCCGGCAACATAGACGGTCGAGCCGACGGTGACGCCCGCCGTGACCGCACCGTGGAATCCGGTCGGCAGGATGTCGGACAGCATCGTGAGGTCCATAATCTTTTCGAGCGCCTGGTCGCGATCGGGGAACTTCAACAGGTTCCAATCCGCGTACGGCACGAGGACGAACTCGGCCTGGCCGCCGACCCAGCCGCCCATGTCGACATAGCCATAGGCGCTGCCCGGGCGATCCGGATTCACGTTCAGGCAGATGCCGGTCTTGCGCTCTTTGCAGTTGCGACAGCGGCCGCAGGAGATGTTGAAGGGCACGCTCACGATGTCGCCCACCTTGATGAACTCGACGTCGGGGCCCGTTTCTACGACCTCGCCCGTGATCTCGTGCCCAAGAACGAGGTTCGCCGGGGCTGTTGTTCTACCTCTGACCATGTGCTGGTCGGAACCGCAGATGTTCGTGGCGATCGTGCGCAGGATCACTCCGTGCGGGACCTTACGGCCGACGTTCTCCGGGTTCACCCCCGGCCCGTCTTGGAGTTCAAAGGTGGGATAAGCAGTGTCGATAACCTCGACAACACCTGGGGACTTGTAAGCAACTGCTCTGTTTCCGGTCATTCCGATCCTCCTCGATCATGTACCCCGAATAGGGCTCGTTCACTGTTCACTCTATGTCCCCCGATTCAGGGTCATATCGGCAAGCTCCCAGCCCCGGTCGGCGTAGCCTTGAGTGTTGCTCAATCCGCAACCTCCCGGAGGTATTTCCTTGTCCAGCACAGTTTCCGCCCTCGTCACGACCTCCCCCGGCGCCTTGTTCGAGCGCTCCACAATCCAACGCCGCGCCGTCGGCGTCAACGACGTCAAGGTCGCCATCGCCTACGCCGGCATCTGCCATTCCGATATTCATCAGGCCCGCGAGGAATGGGGGCCGGCCATCTTCCCAATGGTTCCCGGCCACGAAATCGCCGGAATCGTCACCGAGGTCGGCCCATCCGTTACCAAGCACCGAGTGGGTGACCGCGTGGGCATCGGCTGTTTCGTCGACTCCTGCCGCGAGTGCGAGGCGTGCCTCGCGGGTGAGGAGCAGTTCTGCGCCAAGGGAAACGTTGCGACCTACAACGGCCGCGAGTACACGGGCGAAGACACCTACGGCGGCTATAGCACCGAGATCGTCGCCAATGAGTTCTACGTGCTCGCGATCCCCGAGGGTATCTCGCTCGCCGAGGCGGCTCCCCTGCTCTGCGCCGGCATCACCACCTACTCGCCGCTGAAGCACTGGGGTGCAGGTCCTGGCAAGAAGGTCGCCATCGTCGGGATGGGCGGACTGGGCCACATGGCAGTCAAGATCGCCGCAGCCCTCGGCGCCGAGGTCACCGTGCTGAGCCAGTCTCTGGCCAAGCAGGAGGACGGGATGCGTTTCGGCGCTACCCACTACGCAGCCACGAGCGACCCGGCGACATTTACGACGAACGCCAGCCGGTTCGATCTGATCATCAACACAGTCTCGGCAGAGCTCGATGTGGACGCCTACGCGTCACTGCTTACCCTGAATGGCACCATGGTCTTCGTCGGCGTACCCGAGAAGCCCCTGAGCTTTCACACTCCGTCGCTGATCGCGAAGCGTCGCAGCATCGCCGGCTCCAACATCGGCGGTATCCGTGAAACGCAGGAGATGCTCGACTTCTGCGCGGCCCACGGCCTCGGCGCCGATGTCGAAATCATCGGCGCAGACCAGATCGACGCCGCGTACGCCCGCGTCATCCGCAGCGACGTTCGCTACCGCTTCGTGATCGACACCGCCACGATCTAGCCGGTCGCCGACCGGCACCGCAGCTCAGGCGGTGCCGGTTATCCGGGCAACGACGAGCGGGGTCCCAGACTCCGGGTCGGTGATGATGCGAGCGGGCAGTCCGAAGACGCTCTCGACGAGCTCCGCGGTCAGAATCACCGACGGGTCGCCCTGGGCAACGATCGCCCCCTCCTGCATCACCACGAGATGCGTTGCATAGCGGGCCGCCTGATTCAGGTCGTGCAGCACGACCGCCACGGTGCGGCCCTGAACGTGCAACCGCGCACACAGGTTCAGCACCTCGTACTGATGCGCGATATCGAGAAACGTCGTCGGCTCGTCGAGTAACAAAAGCTCCGTCTCCTGGGCGAGCACGAGGGCGATCCACGCCCGCTGTCGCTGACCACCCGAGAGTTCCGCGAGGGGCCGGTCGGCCAGCTCCGTCGTGCCTGTCGCCGCCAGCGCCGCATCGACGGCGCTCGCATCGGCCGTCGAGAACTGACGGAAGAAGCCCTGGTGCGGATAGCGCCCGCGCCCCACAAGATCCCGCACCGTGATGCCCTCCGGTGCGATCGGGCTCTGCGGAAGCATGGCGAGCTGGCGCGCGACCGCCCGACTCGGCAGGGAGCCGATCGGCCGCTCATCGAGCAGCACACTGCCCGCGACCGGCTTGAGGGTTCTCGCCAGCGCCTTCAGCAGCGTCGACTTGCCACACGCATTCGGCCCCACGATAACGGTGAAGCCGCCGTTCGGGATCTCGAGCGTCAGGTCAACGGCTACCGGGCGCCTGTCATAGGAGAGGCTGAGCGACCGGGCAGTGAGCCGAGACGCGGGGGGAGAAACAGTCATCAGAGGGTTCCCTTTCGGAACTGGGATACGAGCAGGAACGCGAGATAGACGCCGCCGAGGGCCGCCGTCAGTACCCCCACCGGGAGTTGCACCGGCAGCGGCGCCTGCTGGCTGAGCAGGTCGGCGATCACCATGAGGGCCGCACCGGTGAGGGCCGAGAGCCCGATCGCGGGCCCCGGAATACGTGCCAAACGGATAGCGATCTGCGGCGCGGTCAGGGCGATGAAAGCCACTGGCCCCACGACGCTGACAGCCGCCGTGGCGAGGCCGATGCCGACCAGCACGGCGAGTACGCGCGTAGTCCCGCTGGGCGAGCCCAGCGCATCCGATGCCTCGTCGCCCAGGGCGAGCACACGCAGCCGCCGGCTGAGGGCCAGCGCACACGGCAGCAGCACCGCGACGCAGCCGCCGATGATCCAGACGTGATCCCAGTTCCTGGATGCCAGGCTGCCGCTGAGATACGCCGCCAGCACCATCGCCTGTTCGCGGCCGGCACGGAGGATCACGAACTGCACGAACGCACCCGCCATGGCCGCGACACCGATGCCGGCGAGCAGCATCCGCGCCGGTGACGAGAACCCGCGTCCGGTGCCCAGAAAGACGAGGGCCATCGCAACAACGGCTCCCACGAGGGCGCCGACCGGCAACGGCAGGATGCCGGTCCACAGCAGGCCAAAGGCCGCCGCCCCGGCCGCGGCCCCCGCAGACAGGCCGATCACATCGGGGCTGCCGAGCGGGTTTCGGGTCACCGTCTGGAACAGGGTTCCAGCCACCCCGAATGCGGCCCCGGCCAGAACGGCGACGGCCAGGCGCGGTCCACGCAGGGTGCCGAGCACAATCGTTTCGGTGCCGCTCGGCGCGAAGAGATGTGCGAGCGGCACCCCGAGGGGGCCCAGTGTCAGGGTGAGGGCGGCCACGAGCAGGATGCCGCCGCCGAGCGCGAGCGCAGTGCCGGCCGGGCGGGTCACGACGTGCGCCCATTCAGGCGCCGCACCGCAACGAGCAGAATCGGGGCGCCGACAAAGGCCGTGATGATGCCGACCATCAGCTCCGCGGGGCTGGCGAGCACGCGGCCCAGGATATCGGCGAGCAGCAGCAGGATCGGCCCGACCAGCAGGCAGTAAGCGAGCAGCCAGCGGTGGTCGACTCCGGTGATTGAGCGCACGATGTGCGGCACGGCGAGGCCGACGAAGGCGATGGGCCCGACCATCGCCGTCGCCGCGGCACACAGCAGCGTGGTCGAGACCGCTCCGAGGATTCGGGTGCGCCCGACGTGAGCACCGAGTGCCCTGGCGGTGTCGTCACCGAGCGCGAGCGCGTTCAGTGGGCCAGCGAGCGCCAGTGCGAGCACGAGGCCGACGAGGATGAACGGCAGGCCGTCGAGGATGAGCTGCGGGTCTCGTCCGGCGAGAGAGCCGACGACCCAGAATCGGTAGGTGTCGAACACCTGCGGCAGGCTGAGCGCCACGGCTTGGACATAGGCAGCCAGCACCGCCGTCACGACGACTCCGGCCAGCACGAGGCGCACCGGTGTCGCTGCGCTGCGGGCTCCCGAGCCGATCAGGTAGACGACGACAACCGCAATGAACGCTCCCGGCAGCGCCACCCACACGCTGGTCGCCGCGGAACCGAGACCGAAGAAGGCGGTGCCGGTCACGATCGCTGCCGCAGCCCCGGCGTTGACACCGAACAGCCCGGGATCGCCGAGGGGATTTCGGCTGACCCCCTGCATGACGGCTCCAGCCACCGCGAGCGCGGCTCCGGCCAGCAGCCCCAGAATCGTGCGTGGGATTCGGCTGGCAACGACGGTGGTGAAGTATTCAGCCTCGACGCCGCCAGAACCCGGCCTCAGAAGCGCTGCGACGACATCCGGAAGTGGCACGTATTTGTTGCCGACGGCGAGGCTCAGCAGCACGGTGACGACCACGAGGCCGAGTGTCACCAGCAGTCCGGCGGCAAGAGAGACCCTGCGCACCCGGCGAGGCTGGGTTCGCAGGGCGGTGGTCACCGTGCCGCCGCCGCCGCCGCGGTGATCATCGGCACGTACTCCGACAGAGCCCACGGAACGCTCAGCGGGGTGACCATACTGGATGCCATGGCGAGCTGGTTGTCGGCGTTGGGCACGTAGGAGCTTCGGGTGACCGCCGGGATCTGCGCGAACAGCGGTTGGGCCTCGATCGAATCCTGGTTGGCGGTGTCGTTGTACCAGGTGAAGAGAACGTCGACATTGTTCAGCAGGTCGGCCCGCTCCAGGCCGACGGTCGAGGAGAACGTGCCCGGCGTAATCGGGATCTCGGCGACGGTCGCGTCGATCGACAGCCCGAGGCCCGCGATGAGGTCGACCCGCGGGTCACCCGCCTGGTAGAGATTAAGCGCGCCGGGTTCGGCCGCATAGACATAGGCGAAGCTGAGATCCGCGAATTCTGGATGTTCCGCCGCTGTCGCCGCCAGCTCGGCGTTGATTCCCCCGATCAGACTTTCGGCCTCCGCCGGCTTGCCCAGGGCCTCGCCGATGATCGAGATCTGCTCGGCCCACCCCGTGCGCCACGCCTCTTCCGGAAACGCGACCGTGGGGGCGAACGCGGAGAGCGTCGCGTACTCGGTGGCAGACAGCCCCGACTGCGGAGCCAGGATCAGGTCTGGCTGGAGCGCGAGCACCGCCTCGACGTCGATCTCGGGGTAGACGTTGAACACCGCGGGCAGCGCGTCTCCCCGCGCCTCGATCGCGTCGCGGACCCAAGGGAAGTAGCCATCGGCATCGCCACCCCAGCTCGCCGCCTCGACGCCCACGGGGGTTGTTCCCAAGGCCACAACGGTGTCGGCCGAGCCCCAGCCGATCGTGACGACCCGCTTGGGCTCGCTCGGGATCGTCGCGGTACCGAGGGCACCTTGAATAGTCACCGGAAAGGATGCCGCACTGGCTTTTCCGGCATCCGTCGCGGCTCCGGCGCTGCCGTCGCCCGTCGTGCCACTGGAGCAACCGGTGAGGACGAGGGCAAGAACGGCGCAGGCTGCCGCAGTGGTCAAGGCTGTCATTCGTGTACGGGTCATGGTGTTCCTTGTTTCGGGGTGTGCGCGAATCCGCACACGCTGAATAACCCGCCGACGATGTCGGCCGGAAGAAGAGGGCGTGCGGGTCAGTTCTCGGATTGGCCTCGGCGCCAGTAGCCCATGAAGGTGATCTGGCTCCGATCGATGCCGGCCTCGGAGACGAGGAAGCGGCGCAGGCCCTTGACCAACGACGACTCCCCCGCAACCCAGCCGTAGAGTCCGCCGGACGTGAGTTTGTCGGCCTCACAAGCCGCGGTGAGCAGGTGCAGGCTCCACTCTCGAACGGCGCTCGCGAGGGTGTCGCCGCCGGGTTCCGACCGGGCAAGCCAGCGCACCTCCACGCCGGCCGGGGCATCCGTCACGCGGGAATCGCAGCCGTCGGGAATCTCGATGAGAGCGATTCCGGTGGCCTTTCGATCGAGTCGGGCGAGGATGGCGCAGATCGCCGGGGCCGCCGTCTCGTCGCCGGCCAGCAGCACGGTGTGGGCCTGGCCGGGGTTCCACTCGATGCCGACGCTCGGATCTTCGCCACGGGCATCCGGCCCGACGATGGCGACCTCGCCTCCGACTGTGACCTGGTTCAGCCAGCGTGCGGCTTCGCCCTCGTCGCCGTGGCGCACGAAGTCGATGTCGATCTCGCGACGCTCCGGCCGCGGGTCCTGCACCGTGTACGTGCGCAGCGGGTTGCGACGCTCGTCTGAAAGCTCGCGCCAACGGGCGAACCAGTCATCGGTGAAGGGGAAGTGCCGGAGGCCGGTGCCGGGAAGCGGCAGCACCAGCTTCACTCGCTGGTCGAGGCCGGCCGTGCCGAAGTGCGCCAGCTCTTCGCCGGTGAAGGTGACGCGGGTGAACCCCGTCGACAGTCGCTGCACCCGGGCCACCGAGACGGCATACGGCCGATAGCTGGGCCGAATCAGGGCCGCGGTTCGAGTCTGATCGAGTCGCGGAAGCACCGAAGTTAGCATGCCCTAAGTATGGCATGCCTAACCTTACTTAATCTAGGAAAGTGCCTCATTCGAGGGCTACCTGTCACTCCGCCGTAATGCCGCGCACGTCGGGGCACTTCTCCCGGATAGCCTCGATGGCGACTACGGACGCATGCCGGCACTCGCGACCTCGCTGAAGCAGCTGGCAAAGTCCGGAGAGCTGGACCGCGTGATCCAGAACGAGACCGACAACTACCCGGGCTCCGCACGATCCCAGGCCGGATCCCCTGCACAGTCTGGGCTGGGCTGGGCTGGAACGAGTACTACACGAAGCGCGGTGCTGCGCTACCGCCAAGGGAGGAGATCTCGGCTCTCATGGACCATAGCGACGTGACGTTCGATATCTCCTCCCTTAGCGTTCAACATCTCCCCACGGGTCTACGAGTTCGAGGCCCAAGCCATGAAAGTCCTTCGTGTTGCGGGTCGCCAGTGCCAGGCCCCGAGACCGGCAGATCGCGGCGATCATGCCGTCTTCGACGCTGAGCGGATGCCCTGCCACTCGCCGAGACTCATTCATCGCCGCGTAAGTGCGGGCCGCAGGCTCGTCATAGGGCAGCACCAGGGCGGCATAGGTCCCAAAACTCCGCTCCACCTCGGTCAACAGGCCGTCACGCCGTCGCCCAGCGGGAAGCCGGCGCACTCCTGTCAGAATTTCGCCAACGCTGATCGAGGTGAGGGCGACCTCAGCCGTGACGGTCACGAGCCAGGCCAAAACCCGGGGGTCAGGCCGTGTTCGAAGCGGCTCAGACAGCACGTCGGTGTCGAGGACGATCACGACAGGTCGAGGTACTGCCCGATCTTGCTGAGCCATGCACGCTAAGGGAGGAGATCTCGGCCTTCATGGACGATAGCGACGTATAGGCCGGAATCTCCTCCCCCAGCGTGGTCAGCCACGGTCTGTGCCGTCTCCTCCAGCACTCCGCGGAACGCGTGCGTGGCCGGATGCTGGGCTCCCGAGGTTCGCACCGCCGTGAAGATGGTGCGCCGTGGCCGTCCGGGGAGTTCCAACAGACGGCAGGATGTCGCGTTGTTCGCCCACATGAGATCCGGCATCAGCGCCACGGCATTGCCCGATTCCACCAACCGAACCTGCGCCTGCAGGTCGGCGGTCTGATAGCGCACATCGGGCTCGAACCCCGCCTGCCGACAGAGCTGCTCGGCGAAGTGCCGGGAGGCTGCCCCGGGGGGTTCCATTACCCATGCCAGGTCCCGGGCATCCGCGACACTCGTGACCGCGTGGATCTGATTCGCCACCGGCGGGCAGGCCAGCCTGATCGCATCCGTCGTCAGGGTCTTGCGATCAAGATCGGGGTACTCTGGGGCCGCGTGCGCGGGGTATTGCTCAGCGACGACCATGTCGAATCCCCGGGCCCAGGTCTCCCGAAGCGCTGTCTCTGGCTCGCGTTGCACCATCTCGATGCGTACCGCGGGGAATAGCCGGCGCATCTGGCTGAGGGCGTCCGGCATGAGCGCCAGCGCCGCCGATTGAAACACCGCCACCCGCACGACGCCCGTAACCGTCGACAGCGATGCGCCCAGCTCGGCCTCGGCCGTTTCAAGAATGTCGAGAAGCCTCTTCGTATGCGTCACCAGAATCTCAGCCTGGGCCGTGAGCAGCACCCTGCGCCCGGACTTGCGGAGAAGCTCGACCCCGGTCTCCTGCTCCAGAATCGCCAACTGCTGCGAGACGGAGGAGGGGCTGAAGTTGGTCGCCGCCGCCACCTCCGCCAGCGTGCCGCGGATCTTCAGCTCGTGCAGCAGCGTCAACCGTCGAACGTCCAACATTGCGCGCCCCATTCATCATTGCAGCTAATGAATACTCGTGAGAATTCATTGCTTTTTCTAATCGGTAAAGCCAACCATACTCGCCCCATGACGAATGTGAAGCAAGCGCAAGCGTTGGCAACCGAGACCGTCGCCCTGGTGCGCACGTGGCTCACCGAAGCAGAGGCCTTCCCGGTCGATTCGTCGGCGAAGCAGCTCGCCGGCGTCGTGAAAGACCAGGCCGGTCTCGCCTTCACCGTCGGATTCGTCGACGGCGTCGTGCGCCCCGAAGACCTGCGCGTGGCCGCCGCGAACCTGGCGAGAATCGCGCCGGGGGTTCCTGCGTTTCTGCCCTGGTTTCTGCGTGCGGCCGTGCGCCTCGGCGGACTTCTGGCACCCGTGGCCCCTCGCATCATCATTCCGATCAGCCGCCGGGTGCTCCGAGGTATGGTCGGCCACCTCATCATCGACGCGACCGACGAGAGGCTCGGCGCAGCCATTTCGAGGATCAGCCGGCCGGATGTGCGCCTGAACGTCAATCTTCTGGGCGAGGCGGTTCTCGGCACCAAGGAGGCGGCCAGGCGACTCGACGGCACCCGCCAGCTCCTCGCCAGAGACGATGTCGACTACGTCTCGATCAAGGTCTCCTCGACCGTCAGTCCGACTACGCCGTGGGCCTTCGACGAGGCTGTCGCCCGCGTCGTGGCGAACCTCACGCCCCTGTTCCGCCAGGCGGCCGCGTTCTCTCCGGCCAAGTTCATCAACCTCGACATGGAGGAATACAAAGATCTCGACCTCACGATTGCGGTCTTCACGCAGATTCTCGACCAGCCGGAGTTCATCAATCTCGAGGCCGGCATCGTGCTGCAGGCCTACCTGCCCGATGCCCTGGCCGCCATGATCAGGCTGCAGGAGTTCTCGGCGGCCCGACGCAGCCGGGGTGGCGCCGGCATCAAGGTGCGCATTGTGAAGGGGGCGAACCTGCCGATGGAGCAGACCGAGGCTGCCCTCCACGACTGGCCCCTCGCGACCTGGCACACCAAAGAACAGACCGACACGAACTACAAGAGGGTGCTGAACTACGCCCTGCAACCAGATCGCATCGAGAATGTGCGCGTCGGCGTTGCCGGCCACAACCTCTTCGATATCGCCTTCGCCTGGCTGCTCGCAGGTCACCGCGGGGTGCAGGCCGGTATCGAGTTCGAGATGCTGCTCGGCATGGCGCAGGGGCAGGCCGAGGCAGTCAAGCGCTGTGTCGGCGGGCTGCTGCTATATACGCCCGTGGTGCACCCCCAGGAGTTCGACGTCGCGATCGCGTACCTCATCCGCAGGCTCGAGGAGGGTGCCAGCCAAGACAACTTCATGTCGGCCGTGTTCGAACTGAGCGCGAACGAGGCCCTCTTCGAACGCGAGCAGCAGCGGTTCCTCTCCTCGCTTCACGACCTCGATGACACGGTTCCGGCGCCGCACCGGGTGCAGGACCGCACGCGGCCCACGAACCCGGCCAGCCGGGGTCCCTTCGAGAACGCGCCCGACACCGATCCGTCGGTGAGTGCGAACCGGGCCTGGGGTCGGCTGATCCTGGGCCGCGTCGCCACCTCGACCGCAGGCCACGCCGCCGTCGCCGCGGCATCCGTGTCGACCGAGGCAGAGGTCGACGACCTGCTGACGAGCGCAGCAGACGCTGCCGGCTCGTGGGGCGCCCTCACTGGCGCCCAGCGAGGAGCGATCCTCGACCGGGCCGGCGACGAACTCGAGAACCGTCGCGCCGAGCTGCTCGAGGTCATGGCCGCGGAGGCCGGCAAGACCCTCGACCAGGCCGACCCCGAGGTCTCCGAGGCCATCGACTTCGCCCGCTACTACGCCCGGCAGGCGGTCGCCCTCGACGACGTAGACGGTGCGGTCTTCGTGCCGAAGCGGCTCACCCTCGTGACCCCGCCGTGGAACTTCCCCGTGGCGATCCCCGCCGGCTCGACCCTGGCCGCCCTCGCGGCCGGCTCCGCGGTCGTGGTCAAGCCGGCCCGTCAGGCCCGGTTCTGCGGCGCGGTCCTGGTCGAGGCGCTCTGGGCCGCGGGAGTTCCTCGCGATGTGCTGAGGCTGGTACAGCTTGCCGACAGCGCGCTCGGCGCGCACCTCGTGGCGCATCCGCTCGTCGACCAGGTCATCCTCACCGGAGGCTACGAGACGGCCGAGCTGTTCCGCTCGTTCCGGGCAGACCTACCGCTGTTCGCCGAAACCTCGGGCAAAAACGCGATCATCGTCACGCCCAGCGCCGACCTTGACCTTGCGATCAAAGACGTCGTGTCCTCGGCCTTCGGGCACGCCGGCCAGAAATGCTCCGCGGCATCCCTGGTGATTCTGGTCGGCTCCGTTGCCACGTCTCGTCGGTTCACCAGCCAGTTGGTGGATGCCGTTCAGTCGCTCGTCATCGGCTACCCGACGGAACCGGCAACTCAGATGGGGCCGCTGATCGAGCCCGCGAGCGGCAAGCTCCTCGACGGCCTCACAACGCTCGGTGCCGGCGAGAGGTGGCTGATCGAGCCGCGACAGCTCGATGCTTCGGGGAGGCTCTGGAGCCCGGGTGTTCGCGCCGGCGTTCGAGCCGGAAGCCGCTTCCACCTCACCGAGTTCTTCGGACCCATCCTGGGCGTCATGACCGCCGCAACCCTCGAGGAGGCGATCGCCCTGCAGAACCAGGTCGACTACGGCCTCACCTCGGGGCTGCACTCGCTGAACCCCGAGGAGATGGCCCTCTGGCTGGGCAGCATCCAGGCGGGCAACCTGTACATCAACCGGGGCATCACCGGGGCCATCGTTCAGCGCCAACCCTTCGGCGGCTGGAAGAAGTCGGCGGTCGGAACCGGCCACAAGGCCGGCGGGCCGAACTATCTCGTGAACCTCGGCGGCTGGCTGTCCCACGAGAGCGCGAGCGTCGCCGCTGTGACGGATGTCCGGGTGACGGGACTGCTGGCCGCGACCCGAGCATCCGTTTCAAACGCAGACGCTGCGTTCCTCGAGCGCTCATTCAGCAGCGATGCCGCGGCCTGGGCGAGCGAGTTCGGCGTGGCCCGAGACGTCAGCGCCCTCGGGGTGGAGCGCAACATCTTCCGCTACGTGGCCCGCGCGGTGACGGTTCGACTGTCTGCCGCGCAGAGTCTCGCCCCACTCGTCAGGGTTGTCGGGGCAGGCCTGATCTCGGGAGCGACACTCGAGGTCTCCTCTGCGCTGGCGGTACCCCAACCGCTGCGAGATGCGCTGACGAACGACGGTGTATCCATTTTCGTGGAAGCGGATGCCGAGTGGCTCGCCCGCGCGTCCACGGTGCCAGCCGCGCACATCCGGCTCATCGGCGGCGACCCCTCGGCGCTGGCCCAGGCGACGAACGGTCGGCCCGATGTCGCCGTGCACTTTGAACCGGTCACCGAGTCAGGTCGACTGGAACTCCTGCCGTTTGTCAAAGAGCAGGCCGTCAGCATCACGGCACACCGCTTCGGAACACCCAACCACCTCTCGGACGGCCTGATCTGAGGGGCGTACCCTCCCCCGGGAGGGCGCCGCGGCGGGTGACTCGCCCCCGGTATCGTCGGCGCCGGATTGCGGGGATTGATCGACGCGAAGCTCCGCACCATCAACGGCGCGGCTCGGGCTACGGGCCGACATCCTCTTCACGGTTGCTGTATTCCGCCTCCCCAGGCGGCCTCCGGGAAGAATGTCGACCTGGCCCGGTCGACATTCTCGCCAGGGCCAGACTTACGAGAGGATGTCCTTCGACGAGAAGCGCCCGAACGCGAGGCTGCCGAAGACCAGCACGTAGGCCAGCTGCAACAGGGCGTTGGCGGAGAACGACGAGAACTCAACGGGCTGGCGCAACAGGTCGGCGAAACCCAGCCAGTAGTGGCTGAAGAGGTACGGATGCAGCCAGTCGAGCTGGGGCAGCGAGTCGAGCACCTGGGCCACGATCGACACGACCACGGTCGCCGCCATCGCACCGACCGGGGCATCGGTCAGGGTGGAGACGAACAGACCGATCGCGGTCAGTCCGGCGAGGGAGACCGTGACGTAGCCCGCGATGAGCAGGGCCCGCGCGATCGAGTCCGGCACCCCGATGGTGTCGCCCGAGAGCAGCACGACCGGCCCGACCGGGAAGAGTGCTGCGCCGATCAGGGCTCCGGCGGCCGTGATGACGACGGTCGCGGCGAGGCAGAAGGCGATCGCCGCGACGAACTTCACCACCAACAAACGGATGCGACCCACCGGCGCCACCAGCAGGTAGCGAAGAGTGCCGGCACTCGCCTCCCCGGCGATCGTGTCGCCCGCGACGACGCCTACGGCCAGCGGCAGGAACAGCGGCACACAGATAGAAAGTGCCACGACGCTGACGAACAGGCCGTTCTGGGTGATCTGGTCAAGGAACGCGGGGCCGCGGCCGGAGCCTGGTGCTCGGGCGCTCGAGAGGCGCACAGCGACGGCGACCAGCACAGGGATCGCGGCCAGGGTCGCGAGCAGCACCCAGGTGCGGCGGCGTCGGAACAGCAGGAGCAGCTCCGAGGAGAGGAAACTCCAACCGGCCCGAGGCGTGGCGATGGCAGCGTTACTGGGCGACATCGAATCCCTCCCCGGTGAGGGCGACGAACAGGTCCTCGAGGGTGGAGCCCGCGACGGTGAAGCCACGCACCCGCACGCTGTTTGCGACCAGGGCCTCGACGATCTGCTCCGGAGCGACATCCGCGGGCATCGGGGCAACGATCTGAGAGTCGGCCAATGGGTCGGTGGGCTGACCCCCGCGTTCCGGCGCGGCTTCGGCGGACGCCGCGAGGCCGAGGCCGGCGAGCACACCCAGCGCACGCTGGGCATCCGGGGTCACGAGGCGAACGCGCGTCTGGCCCGTCTGGCGCAGCTCATCGAGACTGCCCTGGGCGACGAGGTTTCCGGCCCGCATGACGGCGGCGTGCGTGCACATCTGCTCGATCTCGGCGAGCAGGTGGCTCGAGACGAAGACCGTGGTGCCCTGATTCGTGAGCGAGCGCACGAGGTTTCGCACCTCGCGCGTGCCCTGCGGATCGAGGCCGTTCGTCGGCTCGTCGAGCACGATCAACTCGCGGGGCGTCAGTAGGGCGTTTGCGATACCGAGCCGCTGCTTCATGCCGAGGGAATACGCCTTGACCTTCTTGCCCGCGGCATGCGTCAGGCCGACGCGCTCGAGTGCCTCGGCCACACGCGTGCGCCGCGTCGCCGGAGACGCGAACCGGTCGGCGCTGTCTAGACGGATGAGGTTGGCCGCGCCCGAGAGAAACGGATAGAACCCGGGACCCTCGATCAGCGCGCCGACGCGGGGCAGAATGCTCGGCAGCTGCGCGGGTAGCTCTTGGCCGAGCACGCGCACCTCACCGCTGGTCGCGCCCGCCAACCCCAGCAGCATGCGGATCGTCGTCGTCTTTCCAGACCCGTTGGGCCCCAGAAAGCCGAACACCGAACCGCGCGGCACCACGAGATCGATGCTATTTACCACGGTCTGCCTGCCGAACGTCTTGGTCAGCTGACGGGTCTCTATCGCCAGTTCAGCGGCGGCGCTGCTCACCGACGACTAGTTCACAGCCGGGGCTGGGGCAGGCAGGGCTGCCGTGGCAGCGGCCTGAAGCGCCTCTGCGGAGACCGAGCCGGCGAAGACCCGGCCATCCGTTGTCAGGAGCACGTTGACGAGCGACGTGCTGAAGACGTTGCCGCCGTCGACCGGGGTCATCAGCTGCGCGAACAGCGGCGAGCTGGTCAGCGCCGACTGATCGGCGCCCACGTTCAGCTCGATGATCGACGACCAGCCGGTTCCGGTGACCTCGGGCTTGTCGGCCGACGTGCCCGCTTCTCCGCTGCTCTTTCCGGAGGGCTTGGTCGCCTCGGCTGGGACGGCCTGCTCGGTGACGGTCGTGCCCGCAGGGGGCGTGAAGGCGAAAAGGTCTGCCGAGGGGCTGTCGAAGCTGATGGCGGTGAACGCCGTGGTGAACGCAGGGTCGGACGATCCCCTCGGCACGATCTCGACCTTGAGTGGCATCCCGGTAGCGCCGTCGACGGCGATTGAGACGGAGCCGATGAGGGTGTCGCCGGCCTCGGGTGTGAGCACGAGGGCATAGGCGCTTCGGCCGGCGACCGTCACGTCGCTGCCGACCGAGACCGTGGTGCTCGGCGTGACGGCCGCGAGCAGCCTGGCGGCGAACTGGTCAGGGGTCGGGGTGGAACCGGTGTCGGGGACGTCAGCCGTGGCATCCGTCTTCTCGGGAAGCGTCACATGGGTGGCGGCCTGCTTCTTCGAGTCGTATAGCCAGACGTCGCTGCCCGAGCGGATGACGTCACGCTCGGCCATCGGGTCCAAGATCTGCAGGCGCATGTTCTTCGCGCCGTTCGTGTTGTCGGCATAGACCCGCGCGGTGTGGTTTCCGGTGAGGAGTTCGAGGGCCGACGACGCCTGTGCGGTCGATCCCTGGCTCTGGGTGCCGGTGCCGGTGGGGAGCTGGGGCAGGCCGAGGTTGGACGTCTGCTCGAAGGTGCCAGACAGCGCGCTGACGTCGCTGGCCGCGACCAGGGAGAGGACCTCCTGCGGGGTCTTCTCTGGCAGCGACCCCGACGCGCTCGCCGCCATAGGGACCGCGACGATAACTCCGGCGATGACCACCGGGACAACGGCCGCGGGGATCCACTTCTTGAACATCTGAGACACAAAAACCATCCTTCGGAGCTGGTGTTGCCACTTCGGTTCAGGAACGGGGTCGGCCCTGAACTGACAGCAATGTACACCCGGAGTCCGACAGTTTCTTGGGTGCAAGCACCCCGCCGCGGTTCTACTCCGCGTCTTCCCAGCCCTGAGGTGAGTCGACGTAGGCCACCACGCTGAGGGGCAGATTCCCCGTCTCCTGCCGGCGCAGATGCAACTTGAAGACGTGCGACGTCGAACGCAGCAGCTCGTAGGCATCGACATCGTGCGAAAGGAACTCTGTCACGGGAATTACACCGCCGTTGGCCTCAGCAATTCGATCGAAGGCGTCCTCGCCCTCGGGAATCTGACTTCGGTCTACCGCGAGCACTCTCAGGCTGTGCTCGTGCTCACCGCCACCGATTTCTGTTGAGACAATCATCCATTTGTCTCGGTCGATGCCGACAAGCACCTCGTTGGAAGTGCCGCCGACCCTTTGATCTAATTGCGCAGTTCCGATCCATCTTGGATAGACGGCTGCGGAGTCAGCCGCTGGCAAATCTGACATGTAAGTTCCCTCATTCTTCGACTCGCTCGCCCTGCTCGTCGATGAAAAGGCACCGCTCCTATCTCTACTCTAACCGTTTAAGTGCAAACCACTATGACTTCAGTTATGAACAACGATTCGCCCTCGTTCGGAGGTCAACGGTGACGTTAGGCCTGCGCTCTGGCCTGCCGTGACTTCAGGGCTGCACGACCGGCTTTGGAGAGCTCGATGAGGATAGGCACTCCCGACAGCAGCACGATGCCGATGATGAAGAACTCGGCGTACTCGGCGACAAAGTCGATCTGGCCAAGGAAAAAGCCCACGAGGGTCAGGCCGACGCCCCAGAGAAACGCGCCGATGAGATTGAAGGTCACAAATGTTCGGTACGGCATCCGGCCGACGCCGGCGGCCACGGGCACGAACGCGCGGAATACCGGCAGGAAGCGCGCCATGATGATGGCCTTGCCGCCATGCTTGACGAAAAAGGCGTTTGTGCGCGCGACGTTGGCCGGGTTGAAGAACTTGCTCTGCTCGCGGGCGAATACGGCCGGGCCTGCCCTGCGGCCGATCGCGTAGGCGACCTGGTCTCCGGCGAAGGCCGCCACGAAGATGACGCTTGCGGTGAGCCAGATCGGAAAGTCGACGAACCCGGTCGCCGTCAGCAGGCCCACGGTGAAGAGCAGGGAGTCTCCCGGCAGGAACGAGAGCACGATAAAGGCGGTCTCGACGAAGACGACGGCAGCGACCCCGATCAGGATGAACGGCCCGAACCAGCGGATGAGCCAGTCGGCGTCGAGGAAATCTATGCCCAGCAGTGTGGGCTGGATTCCGGCAACGAATGAGGGCAGGAAGGAAACAGTCATAGGTGAGGGCGGCTCTTTCGTGGCAGGGGCTGCGGCGCAGGAAGAAATGGCACAGCTTCCATCAACGTAGCGGCACAATATCCGAAATTACCCCGAACAGGGGTAGGTCTTGGCATCGTCACCAGCGACACCGTGAGCGTCAGAGTCTCTGGCGTGGCCCATTCCACGGGAACCACTTCCCCGACCACTGCCCAGTGGAGCGGTCAGGTCAGGGGCCTAGCCTTGCACTCATGACCGTTCTCATTGCAGGATGCGGGGACCTCGGCACCGAGGTCGGCCTGCGCTTCGTAGCCCAGGGCCGGCCCGTCGTGGGCCTGCGCCGCTCAGCCCATGTGCTGCCCCCGGCCATCGCCGGGCAGTCGGTCGATCTCAGCCGGGAGCGACCCGAGATCCCGGCCGACACGGAGTTCGTCGTCATGCCGATCGCGCCGAGCTATGCGGCCGGTGCTCCCCGCTCAGGCGAGACCTACCGGTCGACCTACCTCGACACCCTCACGAACCTGCTCGACGCCCTGGATGCGGCCGCCGTGACCCCGCGCCGTTTCCTGCTCGTGTCCTCTTCCGCTGTCTACGCCGTTTCGGATGGCAGCGCCGTCGACGAGTCGACCCCCGCGCAGCCCGAGACGGCGAACGCAGGCGTACTGTTGGAGGCCGAGGAGCTGCTGCGCTCCCGCCAGCCGGGGGCCGTGGTGTTCCGGCTTACGGGCGTCTACGGCCCTGGCCGGGAACAGCTGATCACACAGGTTCGGGAGTCGCGCGCGGTGCCTGTCGGCCCCGGCCACCACACGAACCGCATTCATCGCGACGACGCCGCCGCCGCGATCGTGCATCTGCTCACGATGGAGGCCGAACCCGCATCCCTGTATATCGGGGTCGACAGCGCCCCCGTCGAGCGCGACGAGGTCGTTGCGTTCCTTGCTGCCGAGTTGGGCGTTAGCCTTTCCGCGGCCGCCGCTGCACCTTCGCCCCCCACTGCCGGACCCACCCGCGGCGGCGATAAGCTCTGCCGGAACGACCTGCTGCTTTCCACGGGATTCCACTTCACGTACCCCGACTACGTTTCCGGCTATCGCGCGATCCTCGCGGGCGAGGGTGTGCGTCACCCCTGACGCGGCTGCGCTAGATCTAGGTGGGCACGACGGTGATCGCCGGGGCCGACATGGGGCCGCCACACTGTGCAGAGCCACCGATCCGCTCCCACTCGAGCTGGGCCTCTCGGGATCCGACGACCGTACCCGCCGCGTCGATCGCACGAACGGTGATCGCCGCGGGGGCTGACATCCCGACGTCGACAACGAACGAGTCAGCACCAAGCCTGTTCACCGAAAACAGGCGCCAGTCCCGCTCGACAGACGGCATGGTGCGGCCGTCGACGCACTCTCCCCCGACGCAGACCTGCAGGTCGCTGACCGACCCTGCCGCGAAGCCGGAGAGCTTGACGTCGACCCTGTTCATCCAGCCGACGGCAGAGCACACTCCCGGCATGACGCACCCCGAGACGGCGAGGCTGAGGCCGAGCGCGAGAACAGCGATGACGGCAAATCGACTCTTTCCCATCCTCGAGACTCTCAGAAGACGCCCGAGCACGGGGAAATCCCCTCGCACCGCAACCAAACCGAGACCCGGAACCTCCACTGCCTGCCCCGGCGAGCGCCGAGATCACCCAGTACCGCCTGCGGCTTCGGCTAGGGTTGCCCGCGGGGTTCAAGCGCCCCGGAACGGGGTGTGGTGACGTGAACGCCCCGACCCCGAGTTACGCATCGATCCTTGCCCTGCCCCACGTCAAGTTCATCTTCGTCAGCGCACTGGCCGGCCGTTTCGCCTATGCGATCGTCGGGCTACCGCTGCTGCTCTCCATCCAGAACGCGACCGGTTCATTCGGCGCGGCAGGCCTGGCCATGGGTGTCTTCGGGGCGACGGTGGCATTGCTCGCCCCGGTTCGGGCGCGCATCATCGACCGGTTCGGCCGTCGCCGCACACTGGTGCCCTTCGCCCTCACCTTCGGCCTCAGCCTCACCGCCCTTGCAGCGGCGACAAGCCTCACCTCTTTCGTCACCCTCTTTGTCATCATCGTGGGACTCGGCGGCGCCGTCGCCCCGCCGCTGGGCCCGTCGATGCGGGTGCTCTGGGCCCAGCTCACCCCGACCCCCGCGCACCTCCGGAAGGCCCTCAGCCTCGACGCCGTGCTCGAGGAGCTGCTCTACCTCGGTGGGCCTGCACTGGCAGGCTTCCTGCTGCTGGCGATCAGCCCCTCCGCCGCCCTGCTCATCCCGGCCGCACTCGTTGTCTTCGGCGCCGTGGCCATGGTCGCCTCCCCCGCTGCCCAAGAGTCGCGAGCCGCGCCTGCTTCCGGAACAGCGGCCCCGGATGCCGAAGATGCCGTGATGATCGTGCGGACGCAGGGACGCGAGAAATCGCTCCTGACCCAGGGCCTGTTCCTCACGCTGCTCATCCCCGTGCTCGCCGCCGGCCTGATCGTCGGCGCCGTCTACGTCGTGATCCCCGCGGCCCTGGCCGGCCCGAGTACCGAGGGCGCCATCGGCATCGTTCTTGCGGCGTTCGCCGCCGGCAGCGCCATCGGCGGCCTGCTCTACGCCAGGACCCAATCGAAGGCATCGCCGCAGCTGCAACTCTTGGTGCTGGCGACCGCGTTGGCGCTGGGGGCCGCGGGCATCGCCCTCATGGCCGACAGCGCCGTGGCACTCGGCGTCATTCTGCTCGCCACCGGGCTGTTTCTCTCGCCCATCATGATCGTCGGCTATTTCGCAGCCAGCAGTTTCGGCGGCGCCCACCGACAAACCATGGCCACGACCTGGGTGAATACGTCGCACAACCTCGGCGCCGCGGCGGGCAGCGTCGTCGCCGGCATCGTCATCGAGGCGGCCGGCCCCGCCGAGTCGATCCTGGCCACCGCCGCCCTGGCCGCCGGGCTCATTCTCGCGAGCGCCCTGATCCACTTATGGGTCCGCCGAATACGCTTGCCCGTCACCTCCGCTTAACCCAGGGGTAAGGCTGCGGAAAACCTGGGATCCTATCATTGACGAGAAATAGACCCACGGTTGCGTTCTTTTTCCGGTCACAGCCGGATGGCCGTCGTGGGTGCGAGAGCCGGTGCAGACATGGAGAACCCCCTGGGCGCCACCTCCGTTGTCCCCAACCGCTCGTTCGGCACGGAGCGCCTCGTCGACCTGGCGATCGATGCCGACGGCAACGTCTACGGCTCCGACTACCAACACAACCAGATCACCGTGTACGCCCCCAACGCCTCGGGCCACGACCTTCCGCTGAAGACGATCGCCGGGCCGGCCACCGGAATCTCCAACCCGCAGGGTATCGCGATCGGCCCGGACGGCGAGCTCTACGTCGCCAGCCTGGGCTCGGCAAGCATTCAGGTATTCGCGCCGGGAGCCACCGGGAACCAAGCGCCGATGCGCACGATCAAGGGGGTACGCACCCTGCTGTTCCAGCCTATGGGTGTTGCGCTCGATGCGCTCGGCAACCTCTATGTCGCCAACCGCGGCACCGCGATGATCACTGTGTACGGTCCGGAGGCTGACGGCGATGTGGCGCCGGTGAACAAGATTCACGGCCTCGCCACAGACCTGAGCAAGCCCCAGGGCATCGCGCTTGATGCCGCGGGCCAGCTCTTCGTCGCCTCCGCCGGCAGCGGGGCGATCACCGTCTACGCGCCCGGGGCCCGCGGCAACGCCAGTCCGCTTCGCTGCATCCGGGGCGCCAAGACGGGTCTCACCTCGGTCTACTGGGTGACGGTGACCCTGTTCGGGCTCCTGTACGCCACGAACGCGCCCAGCTCGGCCGCCGATACCCCCGCGGTCATGGCTTTCGACGCCTCCGCCAGCGGCGACGTCGCCCCGCTGCACACCTACACGGGACCTGGCTCCCACATCTCGTACCCGTACGGACTGACCGTGACCTCGGGCGGGAGTGTGCTCGTCACCGACTTCGTCGCCAAGGCGATCGAAAGTTTCGCCCCGCCGGCACCCACGGTAGCCTCGGTCTCCCCGGAGATCGGGCCGGTGACCGGCGGTATGGTCATCACCGTGACGGGCACGAATTTCACCCCCGGCACAACAGTCTTGATCGGCGGCACGGCGGCCACCAGCATCCAGGTCAGCAGCGCCACTTTCTTGACCATCGAGCTTCCCCCGCATGCGGCGGGCCTCGCGGAGGTGCTCCTGAAAACGGATGGTGGCGACGCAGTGGCGGCAAATCCGTTCCGCTACGAGGGATCAGAAGTCCCGGAACCGATCACGGCAGCTCCCGAACGGCAGGGCTCCCCCAGCTTCTGGCGCGCTATCTCCACCCGGATGTCGCGGTCGACGCCCGACTTCAGCTAACCGGCCCGCCGGGAGCTTCGCCGTCACCCACCACCAGATTCCGATCAGCGACAGCAGTGCTCCGAGCGAAAGGGCGGCCCCAGGCCGAGCCTGCCAAGGATCTGACCGGTGATCAGCACCCGCACGACCCGTCGCTGCAGCCCGGGTAGCATCGCAGATATGACGCCGATCGCCGCCACTCTCGCCGCGATCGTACTCCTCGCCGCGCTCGCCTTCGTTCTGGTTCGGGCACTGCGACTTGAGCGCCCCTGGCTGCAGCCGTGGGCCATCCTTCGGGCCACCGTTCAGCTCGGCATCCTCACGCTCGTACTGGCAGGCATCATCAATAGCCCCCTGCTCGTCGGCCTGTTTCTGCTCGTCATGGTCGTGGCCGCCGGCTGGGTCGTCATCCAGCGGCTCCGCCTCTCCCTGAGGGATGCCGCCGGGGTCTGCGGCATAATCGTTGTGTCAACCGCGATACCCGTTGCCGTGATTTTCGCCTCGGGAGCCGTCGAATTCAGCCCGCGTTACATCCTGGCGGTGGGCGGCATCCTGATCGGGAACTCGATGACGGTGTCGACTCTGATGGGCCGCTCCCTCGCCGGCCTGATCGTCGATCATCGCGACGAGATCGAGGGCTGGCTCGCCATCGGCGCCACCCCGAGGCAGGCCGCGCTTGATGTGGTGCGCCGGGCAGCATCCACCGCCCTGATCCCCTCGACAGACCAGACCCGGACGACCGGGATCGTCACGCTTCCGGGCGCCTTCGTCGGGGCGGTCTTCGCCGGGGCCTCCCCCCTCGTCGCTGCCCAGTTCCAGCTTCTGGTGCTTGCGGGCATCCTCGCCGCCGCAGCCATTGTCGTCACGGGGATGAGCCGTCTTTTCGGCAGCCCGAATATTTTGCCCCCCAGTCGGGTGTCATGACAGAATGCTGACAGACCGGGCGGGCACCGGGAACGATCGAGGGACACAGCCAATGGACGCTACGGGGCCGATCGCGGCAGAGCCGGTGCACCGCGCCAGGGCGGTGCGGCGGCTCGAATCCCTCGGCAGGGCAACCGTTGTCGTGCTGCTGCTTCAGGTTGTCGTCGGGGTCGCCAACACCCTCTGGCTCGACATCCCCGATTCGGGCAACGCCTGGCTCGTCTCCAGCCCGATGGTTTTGCTCACGGCCCACCTCTCGCTGGCCTTTATCGTTACAGTTCTATCCGTCTGGCTCCTCCTGCAGGCGGCGCGCTCGCGAAGCCGATTATGGCTTGCGGCGGGCACGATCGGGCTTCTCGGCACTCTGGCCGCGCTTTCCGGCGGATTCGTCTCGATGTCGCTGAACGGGGCTGTCGCGCCGAGCTTCGTCATGGCCACGGGCTGCGTGGTGTCGATTGCCGCCTACGCGATCGCGCTGGCGAAGCGCCACCGCCCCGGCACCCCGTGACCGTGTATTGATAGTCTCGAAAACGGAGTAACCGCCCATTGACGACCGCGCGGGCCCTCCTCGACGAGAGAAGCCACGCATGGGTACCATGATCGACATCGACACCGACCTCACCGCCTACGTGGCCACGCCCGAGATTGAGGCGAAGGGGGCCCTCGTGCTCATCCACGAGATCTGGGGCCTCGTTCCCAACATCACCAACATCGCCGACCGCTTGGCCGACGAGGGCTACCTCGTCATCGCCCCCGATATCCTCAGCGGAATCGGCATCGTTCCCGAGGTCGGCCTCGAGCTTCAGTCGCTCATGTTCAGCGCCGACGAGCAGACCCGAAGCGACGCCCAGCCCGTGCTGCGCGATCGGATGGCCCCGGCCCGCGTCCCCGAATACGCCACCTGGGCGATTGCTGCCCTGAAAAAGGCCGTCGACCACGTCGCAGCAGCCCCCGGAGTGAACGGCCGCATTGCGGTCACCGGCTTCTGCTTCGGCGGCGGCTACGCGTTCGCACTCGCCGGTGCCGACGCCCGCGTCCGTGCCGCCGTGCCCTTCTACGGCCAGGCCCCCGCGACCGCCGACGTCACCACAATCGCGTGCCCCGTACTCGCGTTCTACGGCGACCAGGACGCGTCACTGATGGCAACGCTGCCCGCCGTCACCACCCAGCTGACGGATGCCGGGGTCGACTTCCGCCCGTACGTCTTCCCGGGCGTCGGCCACGCCTTCTTCAACGACACCAACGCGATTACGTACGACGCCAAAGCCGCGACCGCTGCCTGGGAAGAGACGCTGGCGTTCCTCGCCGAGAAGCTCGCCTAATTCGTAGCGCCTGGGGCTTTGCGTTGAGCGTCGGATGTCGCTTAGGTTTGAGGCAGGCATGAATCACGTGTTCCGCGGCACCGACGCCGAGATCCGGGACGCGGAGCGTTAGGACGACCTGCCCATGACTCCTGAAAACGACCGCCCCACCAACCGGCCCGCCGGGTCACGCGTGGCCCTTATCGATGACGACGGGGGGTCGCCGGCGAAGTGGAAGATCGTCGGGCCCGGGCTCGTCGTCGCGGCGACGGGCGTCGGGGCGGCCGACATGGTCGCCACCCTGGTCGCCGGGTCGAGGTTCGGCTACGGGCTGCTCTGGGCGGTCGTGCTGGGCGTGATCTTCAAGATCGTGCTCGTCGAGGGCGCGGGTCGCTTCACGCTCGCCACCGGCAAGACGATCTTCGAGGGCTGGCGCTCGCTCGGCCGCTGGACAACCTGGTACTTCGGCCCGTACATCATGGTCTGGGGCTTCGTCTATGGCGCCACGGCCATGTCGAGTGCCGCACTGCCCTTGGCCGCACTGTTCCCGGTGCTTTCGTTGGCCGGCTGGGCCGTCATCATGGGGCTCGCAGGCTTCTCGATGGTCTGGTTCGGCCGCTACGCGTTCTTCGAGAAGGTCACAGCGGTCTTGGTCGGACTGATGTTCGTCACTGTGGTGGGCCTTGCCATCGTCGCCGTGCCCAATATTCCGGCGATGTTCCAAGGCCTCCTGCCGATCATCCCCGAGGGCGGCGTCATCTACACGCTGGCCCTGGCCGGCGGAGTCGGCGGCACGATCACCCTTGCCGCCTACGGCTACTGGCTGCGCGAGAAGGGCTGGTACACGCCGAAGTGGATGAAGGTCATGCGCATCGACAACTCGATGGCATACGTGCTCACCGGCATCTTCGTCGTTGCGATGCTGATCGTCGGCGCTGAAGTCGTGCGGGCCGCGGGCATCTCGCTCAGTGCGGGTGACGCCGGGCTGCTCGACCTGTCGACCGTGCTCCGCGAGCGGTACGGCGACGTGGTCGGCATCGGCTTCATGGTCGGCTTCTGGGCTGCCGCCTTCTCCTCGATCATCGGTGTCTGGAACGGCGTCTCCTTGATGTTCGCCGACTTTTGGGGCAACATGCGCGGGCTGAAGTCTGGGCACCCGGCAACCCGCATCGGCGGCAAGTACTTCCGCTTCTACGTGATCTGGCTGACGTTCCCGCCGATGGTGCTCTTCCTGCTTGACCAGCCGATCGCGCTGATCCTGGCCTACGGCGTGCTCGGCTCGCTGTTCATGCCGTTCCTGGCGATCACGCTGCTGGGCCTGTTGAACGGCAAGCGTGTGCCCAAGGAGTGGGCGAACAGGGCCTTCACGAACACGACCCTCGGGCTGGTGGCGCTGCTGTTCGGCGCGCTGGGCGTGCGGCAGCTTATCGTGGCAATAGCTCCCCTCTGGGGCGGCTAGCTAGAGAGTGGGCGCCGGCAGGATCGTCGCGATTGCGGCCGTCACCGCCGGCTCCGACGAGGTGACGCCGAGGCCAGAACGGCTGAGGTAGCCGATGCGGGACTGGCGCACGTGCCACTCCATCAGCTCCGCGGCCCTGGTCTGGTCGCCGGCGTCGATCGCGGCGAGAATCACCCGGTGCTCGGACCACAACCGCTTTCCGCGGGAGTGCTTGTCTGAGGCGTAGAGCCACTCGATCTTGCCCGAGAGCTGGCGCAGCAGCACGCCGAGGGATGCCGTACCGCTCAGTTCGGCAAGGCCCAAGTGGAACCGGTTGTTCAGGTCGGGCAGCTGGTCTAGGTCATCGGTCTCGACGGCCGCATCGCCCGCGTCGAGGATGCGCGCGAGCATCCGTCTCGTACGCCACCAGTCTTCGGGCGGCTCGTCGAACGCGAACAGGCTCGCGGCGCGCGTGGCGGCCCGGCGGGCGATGGCGACCTCCACGGTCTCCCGCACGGCGAAGAGATCGTCTGCATCGTCGATCGGAATCGGGGCGACCCTCGAGCCCACATTGGCCCGCGACTCGACGAACCCCTCGGACTCGAGCGCCCGAAGCGCCTCCCGCACCGGCACCCGGGAGACGCCGTAGCGGGTCGCAAGAGACACCTCCGTAATGCGGGTGCCGGGCGGCAGCACTCCGAGGATGATGTCGCGGCGCACCTCGTCCTGAAGCCCCGGTGTGGGACGCAGCACGGAGCGCCCGTCGTCAGCGAGCAAAGGCCGCACCTGGGATGGCTCCCAGCAGGTCCCTCGTGTATTCGGCCCGGGGCGTGCGGAAGACCTCGTCAACCATGCCGTTCTCCACGACGCTTCCCTGTCTCATGACCACCACAGTATTCGCAATCTGGCGAACGACGGCGAGATCGTGAGTGATGAAGAGGTAACTGAGGCCGAGTCGGGCCTGCAGATCCATCAGGAGCCGGAGGATCTGATCCTGCACGAGCACGTCGAGGGCCGAGACCGCCTCATCGAGGATCAGCAGTTCGGGGTCCAGCGCCAGCGCCCGGGCGATCGCGACGCGCTGGCGTTGGCCGCCCGAGAGCTCGTTCGGCCGGCGCTGCGCGATGCCGCGGGGAAGTGCCACAGCATCCAGCAGCTCGGCAACCCGGGCTCTCCGCGCTGCCCGGTCGCCGACCCGGAAGATGCGCAGCGGCTCATCGATCAGACGCTCGATGCTCGATGTGGGGTCCAGGGAGCCGTACGGGTCTTGGAACACGGGCTGCACCCGGCGGCGAAGCGCGTGACGTGCAGTTCCCCGGCTCGCCGTGATGCTCAGGCCGTCGACCAGGGCCGTGCCACTCGTCGCCTCTTCCAGCCCGAGGATGATGCGCGCGACCGTCGTCTTTCCGGAGCCGCTCTCGCCCACCACCGCGGTGGTCGTGCCGCGGGCGATCTCGAACGATACGCTGTCGACCGCCCTCAGGATGCTGCCGCGCTGGCCACGGATCCTGAACTCCTTGACGAGATCCGTAACCACGAGGATGGGCAGGGCGACGGGCTCGACCGGCTCGGTCCGGGCCCGCAGGGTCGTCGATACGGTGGGGGCCGCGGCCACAAGGCGCCGCGTGTATTCGTGCTGCGGGTTCAGCAGGATCTCCGCCGGGGTACCGACCTCGACGATGCGCCCATCCAGCATCACGATGATGCGATCGGTGCGATCAGCCGCGACGCCCAGATCGTGCGTAATGAAGAGGAGAGAGGTGCCCCGGGACTCGACGAGGGTCTGCAGGTGGTTCAGGATCTGGCGCTGCACCGTGACGTCCAGCGCCGAGGTAGGCTCGTCGGCGATCAGCAGTTCAGGCTCCCGAGCGAGGGCGATCGCGATCAGCACGCGCTGGCGCATGCCGCCCGAGAACTCGTGCGGGAACTGCCCCGAGCGGCGCGCAGCATCGGGGATTCCCGCCTCGGTCATGAGGGCGGTCACCCGGCGCTTGATCTCTGCCCGGCCCCGGATTCCATGGGCGACGAGGGCATCGGCGATCTGTGCACCGACCTTCATCGACGGGTTCAGATTCGACGACGGGTCCTGCGGAACGAGCCCGATTCGCGCACCCCGGATGCCCCGGAGCAGCTTCTCGGGGGCGCCCACCAGTTCCTTGCCACTCAACAGGATCGAGCCGCCGGTCACCCGGCCGTCTCCCGGCAGCAGCCCGAAGATCGCACCGATTATCGTCGACTTGCCGGAGCCGGACTGGCCCACGACCGCCACGCGCTCCCCGGCCCGCAGCTCGAAGCTGACGCTGTGCAGCACGGGCTCGGTGGTATCGCCGAACGACACTTCGAGGTCGTGCACCGCGAGGTGCACCCTGTCATTGGCAAGCATCGGGCGCTCAGCGTCCGGCTGCATAACCCTGGTGTCCTCTCGGGTTCGCGGCGGCCCCCATGATGCCGGTGGCGGCATCCCTCGTCACGGCAGAGATGCGGCCGAGCGACCAGCCGGGTGAGCGCGTGATCACGTGGCCCCGTTGCTCCAACTCAGCGATGACGGCCTCGCCGAGCCTGTCTTCGACGACGGAGCCGCCGGGGGTCCAGGTGCGCGGCCAGAACGAGGATGGGAACGAGGTGGTGTGCAGCGCCGGGGCGTCGATCGCCTGCTGTGGTGTGTAGCCGCCGACGAGCGTGCGCAGCAGGTAGAGCAGCTGCCACTGGTCTTGCTGGTCGCCGCCCGGGGAACCAAGGGCGGCAACAGCCTGGCCATCCTTCATGACGAGTGTCGGCGTCAGGGTCGTGCGGGGCCGCTTGCCGGGCACGAGAGTGGAGGGCGAGCCCTCCTCGAGCCAGGTCATCTGCAGGCGCGAGCCGAGGCAGAAGCCCAGCGTGGGAATCGTCGGCGACGACTGCAGCCAGCCGCCCGAGGGGGTGGCCGAGACCATGTTGCCCCAGCGGTCGACGACGTCGATGTGGCAGGTATCGCCGCGCGTC
Source organism: Agreia sp. (assembly GCA_040398585.1). Classification (GTDB taxonomy): domain Bacteria; phylum Actinomycetota; class Actinomycetes; order Actinomycetales; family Microbacteriaceae; genus Agreia. The sequence continues at coordinate 31,706 of JBBATW010000015.1, read as the reverse complement.
TCGCCGGTCGGAGCGACTGTCGGCTCGCCCACGCCGGCGAAGCTGACGTCGCCGCCGAGAGCGTTGAGGGCGGGCGGCAGGTACTCCTCGCGGAGCGGTGGCAGTGCAAAATCGATTCCGGGAACGACTCCGGGCCGCACCTCGTGCGAGGCCGTATCGCCGATCAGCGCGCGCCGGGAGGCCGCATACTCAGCAGAGAGCAGGTACTGAATCGGCACCGGTCCGTCGCCGTAGTAGGCCTCGCGGTCAGCCATCGCCAGCTTCTCAGCCTCGAGAATCGTGTGCGCGCCGAGAGCCGTAGACGGGTCGAGATGCTGGTCGGTGAAACCCTCGAGAATGGTCAGCATCTGAAGCAGCACCGGGCCCTGGCCCCACGGCCCGGTCTTGGCGATCGTGTGGCCACGGAACTCCGCGGTCGTCGCGGGTTCCGTGTAAGCCTCGAAGGTGGCGAAGTCGACCAGACTGATGACCCCAGCGTGATCGGTGCCCGAGGAGTGCCGGTGCGTGACGCCCATGAAGTCGACAATGGCCCGGGCGACGAAGCCCTCCCGCCACTCGAGGCGTGCGGCGTCGATGCGGTCCTCGCGAGACGCCGGGCCTCCGGCGTGGCCCGGATGGCTCGCAGCGATGAGCAGGTCGAGGCTCGCAGCCCAGGGTTCGTTCGTGATGAGCTCACCGGCCACCGGCACCCGGCCGTCCGGCATCCAGTGCGCGGCAGACGTCGGCCAGTGTGCCTGGAACAGTTCGCTGACCGTGGCGATTGTGGCGGCAACCCGCTCCAGTACCGGATGCCCATTGCGGGCATAGCCGATGGCGAACTCGAGCACGGGCTCCAGTTCCCAGGTGCCGTGATCGCGCAGCAGCACGAGCCAGGCGTCCACGGCGCCGGGCACGGCGGCGGCCAGCGCACCCGACCCGGGAACGAGTTCGAGGCCCTCGGCACGGAAGTGCTCCCGAGTCGCAGCGAGGGGTGCCGGGCCCTGACCCATCAGAACTCGAGGCTCAGTGGCCTCGCCCGGCTTGCCTGCGACGGCGAAGACACCCGTCATGTCACCGCCAGGGCCGTTCAGGTGCGGCTCGACGACGTGCAGCACAAACGCCCCCGCCACGGCGGCGTCGAACGCATTGCCGCCGCGCTCGAGCACGGCCTGCGCGGTCGCGGTCGCAAGCCAGTGGGTCGAGCTCGTCATGCCGAAGGTGCCCTGAAGATCGGGCCGGGTCTGGAATTTTGCGGGGACTGTGTACGCCACTGTGCGGCTCACTTTCTGCGGGTGTTGGTCGGGTCGAGGGCGTCGCGGAGGGCGTCGCCGAAGAGGTTGAAGCCGAGACAGATCGCGGCGATCATGATGCCGGGAAAGATCGCCGCGGTGGGCGAGCGGGAGATGTACTGCTGCGCATCCGAGAGCATGATTCCGAGGCTCGCCGTCGGCGGCTGGATGCCGAGACCGAGGAAGGAGAGCAGCGCCTCACCGATGACCGCGACCGGCATGATGACGGTGGCCTGCACGATGATCGCCGAGCCGGCGTTGGGCAGGATATGGGTGAAGATGATGCGCAGGCCCGAGGCGTCCATGGCCTTGGCGCCGAGCACGAAGTCGGTCTCCCTGAGCCGGAGGGTCTCGCCGCGCACCACCCGGATCATCGTCGGCACCTGCGCGATGCCGAGCGCGAGGGCCGCGTTGCCGAGGCTCGGGCCGTTGATGGCGGCGAGCCCCACGGCGATGATGATGAACGGGAATGCCAGCGTCACGTCGGTGAGGCGGGAGATGATGCCGTCGAGCCAGCGCCAGTAGCCCGCGAGCAGGCCGAGCGGGGTTCCGACGACGACCGCCAAAGCGACCGAGAGCAGTCCGACCTGCAGCGAGACCTGAATGCCGAAGATCAGCCGCGAGAAGATGTCGCGGCCGAGGTCGTCGGTGCCGAGAATATAGCCAACGGTGCCGGGCGCCTGGAAGGGTGCGGCGAAATTCACCTCCGCGGGCCCGTGCGGCGCGATCACGGGGGCCAGGATCGCGGTCAGCGTCACGATGGCGAGCAGGATGCCGCCGGCTAGCCCCAGCGGATTGTGCCGGAGAGATCGCCAGATTCGACCGCGCCCAGAGCCCAGCTCGACGTCTGCCTTTACCGTGGGGGCGGCTTTCGTTGTGCGAATGATTAGGAGCCACCTCCGACTCGGATGCGCGGATTGATCATGGAGTACAGTACGTCGACCGCGAGGTTGATCAGGATATAGCCGACCGTGATGATGAGAACGACCGCCTGGATCACGGGGTAGTCCCGCGTGAAGACGGCATCGAGCGTCAACTTGCCGAAGCCGGGCAGCGCGAAGATGCGCTCGGTGACAACCGCGCCGGAGATCAGCCCGCCGAGCTGGAGCCCCACGATCGTGACGACGACGATCAGGGAGTTTCGGAGGCCGTAGCGAAACAGCACGCGGCCGGAGCCGAGCCCCTTGGCCCGGGCCGTTCGCACATAGTCGGTCTTCATCGTCTCGATCATCGAGGCCCGGGTCTGGCGCATGATGACGGCAGCGAGCGAGGTGCCAAGGATGATCGCCGGCAGCGTCAGTGAGCGGATGCTGCCGAGCGGGTCCTCGCTCATGGGCGTGTACCCGGAGGCAGGGAAGAGCCGGAGCGTGACCGCGAGGTACAGGATCGCGAGGATACCGAGCCAGAAGTTCGGCACCGAGAGCCCGATCAGGGCCAGCCCGTTGGCGACCCACTCGGGCCAGCGGCCACGGAATCGCTCGGCGACGACGCCCAGCAGCACCCCGACAAGAATTGCCACGATCAGGGCATAGACCGCAAGCCACAGGGTCACCGGCAGGGTTGCTGCGACCAGTTCGGCGACCGGGGCGCCCGTTCGGGTGGATGCGCCGAGGTCGCCGCGCAGCATGTTGCCGATGAAAGTGACGTACTGAACGACCAGCGACTGGTCGAGACCAAGTTGCATCCGTATCTCGTCCAGCCGCTGCGGGGATGCCTCCTCCCCCGCCATGGCCAGGGCGGCATCTCCCGGCAGCTGCCGGACGCCGATGAAGACGACGATCGAGGCAAGGATCAGCGTGATCGCAGACTGCCAGAGGCGGGTGAGGAGGTACCGGGGCATGGCGCCGGTTACTCCGCTTCTACGAAGGCTGCGTCGCTGAGGTGAACGACGCCGTCGGCGAAGGTCTCGACGCCGGCGATCGACGTGGAGTACGCGATCAGGCTGCGCTGGCGGTAGAGGTAGACAACGGGGTTCTCCTGCTGCACGATCGTGATCGCCTGGCCGTAGAGCTCGGCGCGCATGTCGATATCCGTGGTTTGCGACGCCTCGGTCAGCAGCAAGTCGATCTCTTCATTGCTGTAGCCGGAGTAGTTGTTGCCGCCGCCGGTGGAGAGGAAGTTGAACATGTTGCCGTGCGGGTCGACTCGGCCGCTCCAGCCGAGCTGCAGAGACGCGAAGTCGCCGCGGGTCTGCACATCGAGCAGGGTCGAGTACTCGATCGGGGAGATCGCGAGCTCGAAGCCGCCGGCCACGACCGAGGCCTGCAGGGCCTGGGCGAAGCGGATGGTGTCTGGATTGTTGCTCACCTCCATGGTGATCGGGAACGGGGTGGTGACACCCGCATCCACCAGCATCTGGCGGGCGGCCGCGGGGTCAAAGGTGGGGCAGGCTTCGCTCGCCGGGGTGGAGAACGGGCTGCTCGCCGAGATCGGAGAACAGGCGACGTCGACATAGTCGCTGAAGACACTGGAGACAAGAGCCGCGCGGTCCACTGACATCGAGAAGGCCTGGCGAATCGCTCGTTCAGTGGCCAGCGGCGTATCGATTACCCCGACGGGCGCTCCGATTCCCGCGGTGTTTCCGAGGTTGAACGTGACCGCCTGATAGCCGAGCGAGCCTGCCTGGAGGATACCGATCGCCGGCTCCTCGGCGAGCGCTCCGATGTCCTGGGTCGAGATGGTGTCGGCCACCTGTACGTCGCCCGAGCGCAGGTTCGCAGCGCGGATGTTGGAGTCGGAGATGATGCGGTAGGTGATGGTATCGAGGTGCACGTTGCCGGCATCGTAGTAAAGCGGGTCGCGCTCGACGGTGATGGAGGTCTGGGGCACCCGGTCGGCGAACTTGTATGGCCCGACGCAGACCGGGTTGTCGCCGAAGGCGTCGCCCCCTGAGGCCAGCGCGGTCGGCGACATGATCATGCCTGCCCGGTCTGCAAGTGCCGCGGTGATCGGCGCAAAAGGCTCGGAGTAGGTGATGGTGACGCTCGTCGGATCGGTCACGGTGACGGCGGTGATCGGGCCGAGCTCGCTCCGGCGAGACGACCCGGCGAGGGTCAGGCCGCGCTCGATGGTCGTCTTGACGGCATCCGCGTTGAATTCGGTGCCGTCGGCGAAGACGGCCCCCCGCCTGACCGGGATGCTCACTGTCAGCCCGTCGGGCGAGGTCGTGGGCAATGCCGTGGCAAGTTGCGGCACGATGTCGCCGTTCGCGTCGATGTCGAACAGCTTCTGGCACATCGTCTGCATAACGTAGCGCGTGTAGAGCGATGAGGAGGTCGTCGGGTCGGGTCGGTCGGGCTCCGCGGACAGCGCCATCACAAGGTCGCCACCCTCCCGAATCGTGCGGTCACCGATCGGCGCACTCATCACATCCGCCCCCCGGACGGTCTCGGGGGCGACCTGCACCTGCTGGCAGGCGGCCGTGATCATGACCAATCCCACCGCCAGGGCAGGAACCCAAATCTTGCGATACGGAATACGTGGCTGACGGGGCGACGAACGCGGGAATGACTGGCGCATACAACTCTCTCGGTTGGCGGATCAGGCTTACGTAGATTGAATACAATCACGTCCGCTGTTCATTAGTTGTATACAACGTGTTACATTTTTGTAAATCTACCCCTGAACGAGGGTGTCGCTGGGCGCGCGCAAAAAACCACCCAGACCGATGGGCCTGGGCGGTTCGGGTGATGCTCGGCGAGGAACGCTAGCCTGCCAGCCCCGCGGTGCCGAGCAGGTGGCCGAGTGCGAAAGTCACGGTCAGTGCGATGGCGCCTCCCACGACGATGCGGGCGATCGCGATGCGCTTCGAGCCGCCGCCGATGTAGGCCGAGAGCCATCCCGTGCCGGCAAGCGCCAAGAGCACGGCGATAAAGGTGACCGGCACGCGAATGGACTCCGGCGGCAGCAGGATGCCAAGCACAGGCAGCAGCCCACCGATAGTGAATGCCACAGCCGAGGCGAAAGCTGCATGCCAAGGGCTGGCGATGTCGTCTTCCACGATGTTGAGCTCGGCTGACAGGTGGGCACCGAGGGCATCGTGGGCGGTGAGCTCCACGGCAACCTGCATCGCAGTCTCGGCCGACAGCCCTCGGGACGCGTAGATGTCGGCGAGCTCCTGAAGCTCCTCCTCCGGCAGGTGTTCGAGCTCCCAACGCTCCTTGGCGATGAGGTCGCGCTCGCTGTCGCGCTGGCTCGAGACCGAGACGTACTCCCCCAGGGCCATCGAGATCGCGCCACCGATGAGGCCGGCGGCACCGGCCGCAATCAGGGCGTTGTTGTTGCCGAGGCCGGCGGTCGCTCCAGCGACACCGACGACGAGGGCTGCGACAGAGACGATACCGTCGTTGGCGCCGAGAACACCGGCACGGAGCCAGTTGAGTTTCTGGGCAGAGCCTGCGAAATGCGGCTCACTGCTGTGCGTGGCGGGCGGGGTTTCCACGCTGGATTCGGCGGACTTTTTGGAGTACATCAGGCTATAGAACCACGCGGTTCGCCGCTTCGCCAGCAAGGAAAGGCTCGCCTATCCAGCGGGTCTGATCGACGTCAGCGAGCCCGCAGGAAGTTCCTGCGGGCGCAGATGAGTGCAGAACCCGCCTTCGAGCGTCTTCTCTTGCAACGCTAGGATTCCGCCCTGATCTGCGACCGGATTCCCGGCGTGGCATACACGCTGCCATCGGGGGTCATCGCAAGCACCTCGGCACCGTGTGGGGACGCGAGGTCGGCGAACCCGGCCGGGTGCCCGTCGCTGGCCGCAAGAATCGCGGTGGCGAGCGCATCCGCCGTGACGATGTCTGCGGCCATCACGGTGACCTGGCTGAAGTCTCCGAGACCGAACGAGCCCGTGCCGGCGCCGTGCAGCCAAATGTGCTGGCCACGCTCAGAGAAGCCGGAGGTTGCGATCGCCCGGTGGTCGCCGAAGAGTTCGACCGAGGTGAGCAGCACGTCCGGGTCGAAGGGATCCGTGATGCCGGTTGTCCACGCCTCGCCGCCAGCCGCGACACCGGCGTAAAGTATGTCCCCACCGGCATTGATGGTGAAGTTTTCGGCGCTCGAATGCCGCAGCACCTCGCCGACCTTATCGATCGCCAAGGCCTTGACGATCCCGTTCAGATCCAGAATGCCGTCGGGCCTGTCCGGCGTGAATGCGCCGCCGGTCTCATTGCGCCAGCGCACGGCGAGCGCGTAGGCATCCAGCAGCTCAACGCTGGCACGGGGCAGCGTCAGCGACCCGTCGGCTATCCGGCTGAGCTCAGACTCGGGCCGGTACAGGCTGAAGCGAGCCTCGAGTTGCTCAAACGCGGCCTTGGCCGCGGCAAAGGCCGCCGGCCACGCGGCATCCGGCAGCTCGACGCCGATAGAAACCACGGTGCCCATCGCGGAGAACCCGTCGTGGTGCCACGACGCGGCGGCCATCAGCCCGTGAAGTTGGCGCTGTCCAAGGCGGACTGCAGCGACTTAAGGTAGCCCCCGCTCGTGTAGGTTGCGCCGCCGATGCTGTTCACCTTGGCCGACTGCGCCGACAGCACCTCGCTGCGCAGCATGGGGGCCGCCTGCGCGCTGATGGAGACCGAGCGGTCGCTCTGGTCGGTGAGCTTCAGCGCGGTGACGTCGGAGATCTTGCCGCCCGCGATGGTCACCGCGACCTGCACTGTTCCGTAGCCTGTCCTCACGGTCGACCCGGTGTACGTTCCGTCGGCTGCCCCGGCTGCCCCGGCCGCGCCGGCCGCAACCGCGGGTGCCGCCGCTGCTGGGGCCTCGGTAACGGGGGCCGCCGCGGTAGCTGAGGTGTCGGGAACCGCCGCGGCAGCTGTGGCAGCGGCGCTGGCCGAACTTGCCGCGGTGTCGATCGTTGAGTCGGCCTGCATGGTGGCCATGCCCACATCCCAGCCGATCATGAGAATAGATCCAGAGGCGACTATCGCGCCTATTGTTGCCCTGACTCTCACCAGTCGAACCTTTCTACATGAATCTGATGTTCTTTGATTCCGTGGTTGCGAGCATCGGCGATCACAAGGTCAGCCCAGCGGCTGGGACCGCAAACATAGAGGTCGGTGTCAGTGAGCTGCTTGGAATAGGCCCCGATGTTGTAGCCCTTGGCCACCGCGTCGGCCGACAGCCACGACTCCGTGTGCCGCGGCCGCGGCCCCTCGTCGAGAAAGACCTGGGCGCCCTTGGCCGTGCAGACATCCAGCAGCTCCTGCCAGAGGAAGGGCGGTTGGTCGCCGGGGCCCCGGAGAATCACCGTGGCCTCACCGGGCGCCACTCGGGCCTGCTCGATCAGCGCCCGGATCGGCGTGACGCCGATGCCGGCCGCGACCAGAAGCATCCGGGATGACGTGCGGGCGCCCTGCGTGAAGATGCCGTATGGTCCCTCGAAAGATACGCGGGTGCCCACCGGCAGGTCGACCAGCGAGTGGGAGCCCTTGCCGACGGCACGCACCGTCACTCGGAGGGTGTCCTTGCCCGGGGCTGCCGACATCGACAGCGGGTGCGCGTGCCACCAGTCGGAGCCGGTCCAGAAACGCCAGATGAAGAACTGGCCGCCCTGGGCGTTCAGCTCCTGAATGTGTCGCCCCTTCATGGTGATCGTGACGACCCCGGGAGCCACCGCCTCGACGCGGCTGACGAGGAGGCGGTGCCGAACAGAGACCACGGCGGGCTCGACAAACCGGTAGCCGACTACGAGTGCGACCACAAGCAGGTAGAGCCCGACCCAGTAGTAACGCTGGAACGTGCCGTCGGCAAAGAGCCCACCCACGCTCAACTGGTGTGGGATGGCGACTAGCACGGCGAGGTAGCTGAGCAGGTGGATGAGGTGCCAGACCTCGTAGGCGAACCGGCGTCGAACTGCGACGAGCGAGGTGACGATGACGACGACAAGCAGCGCCAGCGCCAGCGCGGACAGCCAGATATCGTCGATCGCCAGCATGTCCATGACCCAGGTGATCGGGTTGCTGCTCGTGCGGATACCGTAGCCGATGGTGAGCAGGGCCGCGTGGGCAAGGACCAGGTAAAAGGCCGGCTTGCCGATCTTGCGGTGGGCCGCCATTGCACGGTCGTGGCCGAAGGTTCGGTCGATGACGGGCACGCGCGCAGCCAACACGAGCATGAGCAGAATCAGGTTGGTGCCCACGAGGCCGACCAGGATGCCTAGGCTCGTGAAAATGCTCGCGACGTCCCTGAAACCGGGCGCGGCTCCCTCGGCCAGAAACAGCGCGATGACGATGGCGACCGATGCCCAGCTCAGGATGACCAGGAGATCTGCACGCCGCATCCGCTTGCGATGAGTGACAGCGGGGCGCTCCAGGGCAGTACGCGCGGGCGTCACATCGTGTTGACTCATGACTGAATTCAAGCAACCCCTCTTGGCCAAAACCTGTGGACAAGCTTTGAACCAGCCATGACAGGCAAGGCTTGCCTTCGCCCGCCATTTCCGGCCTTGTTTCCGGTGTCATTACCCCGGCGGAGTAGCATCGGCGCATGCCCTCCGACTTCAGCCTCAAGGCCATGACCGGGCGAAAGAGTGGCGAGAAGCGCACCGCCATGCTGACGGCCCCCGCGATGGATGGCCCCGGCTACGTGATCGTCGCCTCCCGCGGAGGCGACGACCGCCATCCTGCCTGTTCCTGAGCCTGCGCGATGACCGCCGGCATCGCCACCCCGGAGCAGCGTGCCCGGCTGCGGCCGGAAATATCGGGGCGATACCCGAACTAATCGGGCTATTGGGAGAAGACCCAACGGGAGATCCCGCTTGTGCTGCTTGCGCCGGCCGGAGCGTCAGGCTCGTAGCTGTTCCGGGGTGTTCTGCTCCTCGGGTGAACCCGCTGAATCCTGCGGTTCCCACCTTTTGGCAGAAGATGATTCGATAATGGAGAGCAGAACCTGCCGGAAGCGTTCGGCCTCGGCGATGTGCGGCATGAGGTCGCGTTCGAGTGTTCGTGCGGATGCCCACGCCTCGTGGCCGGCGTCTGTGATCGTGACGACCTGCCTGCGGCGGTCGCGCTCATCGGGCTCGCGCTCGATGAGCCCTTCGCGTTCGAGGCGCTCGAGCGTGCGGGAGATTGTCTGGTTCTCGACCCGGGCATGCTTGGCGAGTGCGGTCTGGTTCATCGAGCCCGACTGCAGCAAGTGCAGCACGATGAGCCCGGCATGGGTCAGCCCCAGCCGGTCTAGGGCATCGACCCAGGCGTGCTCGACCATGCGCGACGCCGTGGCCAGCAGGCGGCCGGTAGGCCAGGTCCCCATGTCTCCGACGACTCCGACCCGTGTCCCTGTCTGAGATGTGTCGTTGTTGGTCATTTTTCCAATCTATGCCACGTCCAAATAGTAAGCCGGCTGAGTATCCTTACACTGTGACCAAGTTTCAGGAACAGAAGGTGCAGGTGTGTCAATGACCAGCAACCGAACTCGCTGGCTGGGATTGATATTCATCAGTCTCTCGGTCGCCATAGTGATCGTAGATTCGACGATCGTCAACGTCTCGATTCCCTCGATCATCAATGATCTCGGCATCAACTCCACCCAGGTCCAATGGGTGCAGGAGGCATACACGCTGGTGTTCGCGGCGACGCTGCTCGTCTTCGGAACGCTGGCGGATCGCTTCGGGCGCCGCCGCATCCTTCTTCTCGGTGTCGTGGTCTTCACCCTGGCGAGTGTTGTGGCCGCGTTCTCGCAGTCGGGCAATTTGCTGATCGGCGCCCGTGTGCTGCAAGGGCTCGGCGGCGCGATGGTACTGCCGACGACCCTCTCGATCATCAACGCGACTTTCCGCGGCCGGGACCGGGCGATCGCGTTCGCCGTCTGGGGCTCCACGATCGGCGGCATGGTCGCCGTCGGCCCGCTGCTCGGCGGATGGCTGACCACCTACTACTCCTGGCGCTGGGCCTTCGGCATCAACGTGCCCATCAGCGTCATCATCGTTCTCGGCGTGCTCATCTTCGTGCGCGCATCCAAGGCGGAGGGCGAGGTTCAGCAGGTTGATGTCATCGGCGCCATCCTCTCCATCATCGCGAGCGCGACCCTGGTCTACGGCCTAATCGAGGGCCGCACCTACGGTTGGTGGCTGTCGAACAAGGCCCTGCAGGTCGGCGATTGGACCTGGCCGTTGCCGCTCTCGATCATCCCGATCGTCTTTGCCGTGACTCTCACCTCCGCAACCCTCTTCGTCCTCTGGGGTCGCCGCCGCCAGCGACAGGGCAAGAGCACCATGCTTGCGTTCGCCCTGTTCGCGATCCCCTCGTTCAGAAACGGCAATATCGCGGCCATGATCGTGAGCCTCGGTGAGTTCGGCATCATCCTGTCGCTGCCGATCTGGCTGCAGTTCGTGCTCGGCTACGACGCCCTGCAGACCGGACTCATCCTTGTCGCCCTGGCACTCGGCGCGTTCATCGCCAGCGGGTTCGCCGGCGCTTTTGGCAACCGGGTCACCCCGGTGACTATCGTGCGCATCGGCCTGCTCGCCGAGATCGCGGGCGTCATCGGCATCGGTGCGGTCGTCTCGCCATCCGCCTCGTGGGGCCCGCTGGTTCCATTCCTGTTCCTCTACGGCTTCGGTGTGGGGCTCGCGACCGCCCAGCTCACGGGCGTGGTGCTGAAGGATGTCCCGATCGATCAGAGCGGTTCGGGCTCCGGCACCCAGTCAACGGCCCGCCAGATCGGCTCGGCGCTGGGCATCGCCATCCTCGGCACCGTATTGTTCACGACCGCCGGGGCGCAGCTCGACTCCCGCCTCGCCGACCGCGGCGTACCGGAGCCCCAGCGCACCGAGATCACGAACGCTGTCGTCGACTCAGCCGGCGCCGCAATCATCGGCCTCGAGGCGAACCCGCAGACCGCGGATGCCGCGACAGATGCCAAGGCGGCCTTCTCGGAGGGCACCCGCTTCGCAGCCTTCGCCGCGGCTGGCTTCCTCGCCATCGGCTTTCTCGCCACCCTCTCCCTCGGCAGCGGCCGGATGACGCCCGCCGCCCGCCGCCGTGAACACGACTCCTCCGAAGCGGATGCCGCCACCCCCGCCATCCAGTACGGCCCGCCAACCCCATAGCCGGCGCCGCGAGGTTGGCCACGAGTACGCAGTTGGTGCGCGAACCCTCGAAGTTTCGCGCACCAAACAGCGACTCACGAGCCTGCGCCGACAGGTGATGTGCGCTAGTAGCAGTTGCCGTCGGCGTCGCAGGATACGCCGGGGGCGGCATCGGTGAGGATGAGGCTCGGGCTGGGTGCCGGGGCCGGTTCGCCAGGGAAGTCGGCGGCGAAGCGATCGGTCGCTGTGACCAACGCATCGCGGATGCCGGGTTCATCGAAGGAGTGCCCCGCATCGGCGATCATGTGGAACTCGGCCTCAGGCCAGGTGCGGTGCAGGTCCCAGGCGGTCACGGCCGGGGTACACAGGTCGTAACGGCCCTGCACGATGACGCCCGGGATGTCTGCGAGGAGCCCCGCGTTGGCGATCAGCTGGCCGTCGTCGAACCAGCCCTGATTCATGAAGTAGTGGTTCTCGATTCGCGCAAACGCCAGCGCGAATGCCGGGCTCGCAAATACCTCGACGATATCGGGGCGCGGCAGCAGCGTGATCGAGGAGGCCTCCCATGTGCTCCACGCCACGGCAGCCGGGCCGTGCACCCCGGGGTCGGGGTTGTTGAGCAGGCGGTGATAGGCGGCGATCATGCCGCCGCGCTCGGCCACGGGAACCGGAGCGACGAAGTGCTCCCAGGCCTCGGGCATGATGTCGTTCGCGCCCTTGCCCTCATAGAACCAGTCGAGCTCGCTCTTTCTCAGGGTGAAGATGCCGCGCAACACGATCTCGGTGACGCGCTCGGGATGAGTTTCGGCGTAGGCCAGTGCGAGGGTCGAGCCCCAGGATCCGCCGAGCACCTGCCACCGGTCGATGCCGAGGTGCTCGCGCAGCAGCTCGATGTCGGCCACGAGGTGCCACGTGGTGTTCGCCGCCAGGCTGAAGGCTGCGTCTGCGGCATTCGGCGTACTCTTGCCGCAGCCGCGCTGGTCGAGCAGCACTATGCGGTACTTTGCCGGGTCGAAGATACGGCGGTGATTGCCATTGGTCCCTCCGCCCGGCCCGCCGTGCAGGAACACGACGGGCTTGCCGAGAGGGTTTCCCGACTGCTCCCAGTACATCGACTGGCCGTCTCCGACATCGAGCATGCCAGAGGCGAACGGTTCGATCTTGGGGTAGAAATCACGCATCCCCTGACCCTACGCCTCTGGCATCAACGTCGACTGCTGCTGCTGCTGCTGCCCTAAGCATCCCGCCGCTTGAGCATCAGTGCCGCAATGCCGAGCAAGAGTGCCATCCAGCCGACCATGATCAGCTGCGCCTGCCACGCCTCGAAGACTCCGAGGTCGAAGTAGAGCTGTCCGCCGGCCGAGCTCGGCAGCCAGTTCGACAGCGCCTGAACCCAGGTTACCGGGATGAGAGCGAGAACGACGGGGATCACAAGCAGCAAACCGAGGCTGGATGCGATGCCGCCGGCCGAAGACCGAACAATAGACCCGAGGCCGAGCGAGATCACGCCGATGAAGGCAAGGTACGCCGCTGCGCCGATCAGATGCGGCCAGACGGCCTCATCGAGAAGGCTCGCCGAGATGCCGATGCCAGCCAGAATCGGCGCCGTCACCGCGTAGGTCACGAGCAGGCTGATCAGACTGAGGACGAAGGTTGTGACACCGAAAACGATCGCTTTCGCCCAGAGCACGGGCAGCCGCGTCGGTACCGCGGTGAGTGACGAACGGATCTGCCCGGTCGAGTACTCTCCGCTGATGATGAGCACGCCCAGCACGGCGATGATCAACTGGCCCAACGCCAGCCCACCGATCACCACGGAGACGGCCAACTCCGAATTCTGCACGGGCAACTCGCCGCCCACTTCCGAGGATGACGAAATAGCGACGGCGACCAGGACCCCGATCGCAATCTGCAGCACGATCATGATGGAGAACGACCACACGGTCGATCGCAGGCTCCGCAGCTTGATCCACTCGCTGAGCAGAATCCCGCTGAAGGTCAGGCCCTGGGGAGGAGCCTCGAGGCTCGTGCGATGGGTCTCGGGCATGCTTGCCTGGGTACTGATGGGGCCGGTCATCGCTTAGCCTCCTGCTGAATCGTTGCATCTGGTGTGCCGGTCATGCCTGACTTGTACTCGACCTCTTCGGCCGTCAGCTTGAGGTAGGCATCCTCGAGGGAGCCCGAGACCGTATTAATGCCGTGCAGCGCGATACCTGCGGATGCGGCCAGTTCACCGATCGAGTCCGCCGTGACACCGACCACGTCGAGCGTGACGGCATCCACCCGGTTGACCTGAACATCAGGAGACTGGAGCAGTCGCGCAAACTCGTCGGCACGCGGGCTGCTGACACGAACCGTGGCGGGCCTGCCCTGATCGACGAACTCGCTGATCGGAGTGTCGGCAATCACCCGACCCCGGCCGAACACGATGATGTGGTCGGCGGTCAAGGCCATCTCGCTCATCAGGTGACTGGAGAGCAGTACGGTGCGGCCCTCACTCGCGAGGTGGCGAACGAGGGTCCGCACCCACAGGACGCCCTCCGGGTCGAGACCGTTCACCGGCTCGTCGAGGATGAGGGTTTGCGGGTCGCCGAGCAGCGCCGCGGCAATGCCGAGGCGCTGGCCCATGCCGAGCGAGAATCCGCCGACGCGCTTGCGGGCGACCGACTCGAGACCGGCGATCTGGATCACCTCGCGCACCCTCGATGCCCCGATTCCGTGTGTCGCGCCGAGAGCGAGCAGATGGTTGTAGGCGGAGCGGCCGGTGTGCACCCCCTTGGCCTCAAGCAGGGCACCTACCTGGTGCAGCGGGGCGCCGTGCTGGGCGTAGGCGAGTCCGTTGACGGTCACCGAACCGGCAGTCGGCCGGTCGAGCCCCACGATCATGCGCATCGTCGTGGATTTTCCGGCACCGTTCGGGCCGAGCAGCCCCGTGACCTTGCCGGGGCGGACCATGAAGCTTGCTTCGTCAACGGCCGTCTTGGCGCCGTAGCGCTTAGTGAGAACCTGAGCCTCGATCATGCTGTCTCCTGTTCATCTCGGGTTAGCCTTCGACGCTACCCGAGGCGCCAGGAGACCGAATCGATCTAAAGGAGGGTTTTTTGCCCCAGACGCACTTCACCTCCGCGGCGGGGACTTCTCCGTCGCGGGAGTTCTTCCAGCGGCCGCCTGGGCGGCGTAATACTGGCGCGCCTCGGTCTGGCGCACAGCCTCAGCCCCCGTGGCAATCGACGCCCGAATATGCTCCGGCCCATAGCCGAACGAGTCGACGAGGTCTTGGGCATGCTTCCGGAGCCTCGCCACGAGGCGGTCGATGTAGGGCGCGACGGAGGAGGCCCGCTTGGCCGAGAGCCGCCCGTTGATCAGGTACCAGGCCAGGTGCTTCTCGATCAGGCCGAGGCCGAAGAGGTCGCGCAGCCAGGTCAGCACGGTCTTGGTATCGTCGTCGGTGATTCCTGCGAGCGCCTCGGTGAAGGCCTCCCACTGCAGCAGCTCGGCGTGCGAGCGGGCCATCTCGATCACCGCGACCTGGTTCTCGTTGAACAGATGCGCGGCCTGCACCTTGGATGCCTTGGCTCCGGGACGGAGCTTGCCCGCGACCTCGGCCACCATCGCCTCGACCCGCCCGGTCAGGAGCTCGCGCTGGGTCGCCTCGTCGCGCAGCCGCCCGACCGAGCGCGCCGTCGAGCCGAGGTCTGAAACGTTCTGTGCGAGGGACCGGAGGCCGGTGCCGTTCACCGCGTGCCCGGCGGCCTGCCCCACGGCGTAGCGCGCGAGGGATCCCACGTCGGCGGCCGCGAACCGGCGCGCGTAGTCGGTGAGCAGCCGCTTGGCCACGAGCTGAAGGAGCACATGGTTGTCGCCTTCGAAAGTGGCATAGACGTCGAGGTCGGCCCGCAGCCCCGTGAGTCTGTTCTCGGCCAGGAACCCGGCGCCGCCACAGGCCTCGCGGGCCTCCTGCAGGGTGTCGAGGGCGTGCCAGGTCGACAGGGGCTTCAGGGCTGCAGCGAGGGTCTCCAGATCCTGCCGGTCGGCATCCGTGTCGTGGGCACCGGAGAAGACGCCGTCGAACTTCGTCAGCAACTGCTCGTGGGCGAAACTCGCGGCATAGGTCGTGGCCAGGAGCGGCATCAGGCGGTGCTGGTGCAGCCGGTAGTCGAGGAGCACCTCCTCATCGGTGTCGCTTGCGGCGGTGAACTGCCGGCGCTCGTTGCCGTAGCGCACCGCGATCGCGAGGCCGATCTTGGCCGCGGCGACGGATGCGCCATCCAGCGACACCCGGCCCTGCACCAGCGTGCCCAGCATCGTGAAGAAGCGGCGGCCGGGGCTCGCGATCGACGAGGAGTAGCTGCCGTCCAGCGCGACGTCGCCGTAGCGGTTGAGGAGATTCGTGCGCGGGATGCGCATGGCGGTGAAGTGCAGGCGGCCGTTGTCGATGCCGTTCAGGCCGCCCTTCAGGCCGTCGTCATCGCCGCCGATGCCAGGTAGGAACTCGCCCGTCTGATCGCGAAGGGGCACATAAAAGGCGTGCACGCCATGGTTCGTGCCGCGGGTGATCAGCTGCGCGAACAGCACCGCGGCGGTTCCGTGCTGGGCGCCGTTGCCGAGGTAGTCCTTCCAGGCCCCGCGGAACGGGGTGTCGATCACGAACTCGGCCGTCTCCTCGTCGTAGGTGGCGGTGGTTCCGATGGCCGCGACATCCGACCCGTGGCCGGTCTCGGTCATCGCGAACGCGCCCGGCACGGCAAGGCTCATGATGTCGGGCAGCAGGTTCTCGTGGTGCCGAGCGGTGCCGAGATGCAGCACGGCCGCACCGAAGAGGCCCCACTGCACGCCCGACTTGATCTGCAGCGATGGGTCGGCGGTGACCAGCTCCTCGAAGCCGGCGATGTTGCCGCCGTGGTCCTCATCGCCGCCGAGGCTTTTCGGGAAGGCCCGAAGCACGCCGCGATGTTCGACCAGAATCTTGAGCTGGCCAAAGACCGTGGCTCGGTGCTCGGCGACGCTCTGCCCCTCGATGCGCTGGAGCCCGGGCATCGCCGCGAGGTCACGTGCCTTCAGCCGCACATCGGCCCAGGTGCCCAGCAGGTACCGGCCCAGCCACTCGGTGTCGACGCGCGCCGCATTCTTCGTCAACGATGCCGGAACTTTCGGCAGGGCGGAGCGGGTATCGCTGGTCTTCTTGGAGCCGGTGGAGTGCGTGCCGGTGATGGTCGTCATGGGAATCCTCATCCTCTGAAGTCGAATTCAACGCTATGAGCTGCTCCGAGCGCAGAAAAGTCCGCCGTTACGGGGCTACAAAAATGCCTGTCATTTCAGGAGGACTATTTGCGGATATCTACAGCAATGCATCCGGAACGTCGTCGTTATCACACAACACGGCTATTTGAGATCCTGTTTCGGGAAAAGAACCTTCTCGATGATGATGATCCCGGATGCGGCGATCGGGATCGCCACGAGGGCGCCGAGAACACCGCCTAGGGTTCCGCCCGCGATGGCGGCGATGACCACGACGGCCCCCGGCACATTGACCGCCTTGTTCATGATGCGCGGGCTGAGCACGTACGCCTCGATCTGCATGTAGACCAGGTAGTAGATGATGGCCACCAGCGCGGTGAGCGGCGAGGCGAAGAGACAGATCAACGAGATCAGGATGGACGCGAAGAGTGTTCCCACCAGTGGGACGAGGGAGAACAGAAAGGCGATGAAGGCCAGAAGCGCAGTCTTGGGGGCGCCGATGACCGACAGGAAGATAAAGCTCAGCACGCCGTTGATCAGCGCAAGGCTGAACTGCCCGACGATGTAACGGCCCACAGCAGAGGTGATCTGATCGGAGATGTCTGTGAAGCTCGCGCGCTTTGTGGCCGGAACGAACCGGTAGGTCGCCTTCTTGATCGTCGGAAGCGAAGAAAGAAAGTACAGCGTCAGGATGAGCACGATGATCACGCCGGTGATACCGCCGGCGATTCCGGCGCCGACGACCAGGATGCCGCCACCGATATTGATGAAGTTGTTCGGGTCCTTGACGAAGTTCTGAATCCCGGTATTCACCTGCTGGAGATCGATGACGCCCGCCAGCTGGGTCTCGAGGTTTCGCAGGAAGTCGCTCGCCAGAAACGTATTAAGGAAACCCGGAAAGGTGTCGATGGCGTTGGCGATCTGCTCGACGATGATCGGGATGATGGTCATCAACAGCAGCGCAACCAGGATGACTATCGTGCCAAATACGGCCAGGATGGCCGCCCACCGCGGAATTCGCTTCTCGAGCCAGGTGACGATTGGGTCCAAGCCCAAGGCGATGAACAGGGCGACACCGACGTAGATGAGCACCGTGCTCAGCTGTCCGATGACGGTTCCGATCAGCAGCGCGACCAGCACGCCGAGACCACCTAAGAGGCCGAAGAGGAAGGCGTTCTGTCTCAGTGCAGGCAAGACAGGGACCACAGCGGCAGGGGCCAGAACGGTACCCGCAGACTCGGTCTGACGAAGATTCTTTGACTTTCTCATTAGTCGAATAGTAGTAGCGAGACGCATCTCAGGCGGGCCTATTCCGGCCGAGGAACCTACGAACCTTCTCTATCGGGTTGGCGGCCGGGGGCTCGTTGTAGGCGTTGGCAAGCTGCTGGCCCGAGAGTTCATGAATCTGCTTCATGACCTCATCGGTGAGGCGGCGGCGGGCCTTGGCGCTTTCCGCCTGCCCATACTCGGCGGCGTCGATCGGGCGGCCGAACTTCACCGTCACCCGGCGAAGCCGCGGAATCTTCGTCCCCATCGGCTGGAGGTACTGCGTGCCGATCAGCCCGACAGGTACGATCAGGCTCTCGGCGCTCATCGCGAGCCAGGCCACGCCGGTCTTGCCCTTGTAGAGGCGGCCGTCCCGGCTTCGAGTGCCTTCGGGGTAGACCGCGAACGCCTGATCGTCCTCCAGCACGCGCAGACCCGCGTCTAGGGAGTCCTGCGCGGCCTGTCCGGCGCCGCGCTCGACCGGGATGGCGCCGATCGAGGTGAAGAACGAGCGCGACAGCCAGCCCGTGAATCCGGTGCCGGTGAAGTAGTCTCTCTTGGCCAGGAACGAGACGCTGCGCGGGGCGACCAGGGTCAGCACCACGCTGTCAATGAAGCTCAGATGGTTGCTCGCGAGCAGCACCCGACCCGTGGGCGGCACGTTGTCGCGACCTGAGATGTGTGGCCGGTAGATCAATCGCGCCACGGGGGCGAGCAGGGCACGACTGAGGAACTTGAGCATTGCCTCAGTCTGTCATGGCATCCATAGCCGAAGCGGAATGCCTTTGAGCGAGCGTGAAACCTATTCCAAAATCGTGATGCCTGTGTCGCCGGCGACGATAGACAGGATGGCCGCCCCATACTTCTCCAATTTGGCCTCGCCTATGCCGGTTATTCCGCCGGCCGCAGCAAGGCTGTCAGGACGCGCCGCTGCGATTCCCCGAAGCGTGGCATCGCCGAACACGATGTACGCGGGAACGCCCTGCTCGCGCGACTCGACTGAGCGCCAGTCGCGAAGCTTCTCGAACAGGGCGGCATCCGCCGGGCCGAGGTCGGCGACAGCAGCCGCGGCCTTGGCGCGCTTGGACCCACCGGATGCGCCACCGGACGTCGTCGTGCGCGGCTTGACCTCGGCCTCCACCCGCAGCGAGACGTTCTGTCGACCTGCCAGCACCTCGGCACTGGCCGGGGTGACCCCCAGCGTGCCGTAGCCGTCGGAGTTCACGGCGAGCAGGTCCTGGGCCAAGAGCTGTCGCACGACGCCGCGCCACTGCTGCTCGCCAAGCTCTTGGCCGATGCCCCAGGTGGAAATCTCGGAGTGGCGCCACTGGGTGATGCGCTCGGTGGTCTTGCCGCGCAGGATGTCAATGAGATGGCCGGCGCCGAAACGCTGGTTTCGCTCCCGATCGAGGCGCACGACCGTGGAGAGCAGCTTCTGGGCGGCGACCGTCGCATCCCACGACTCGGGGGGAGACAGACAGGTGTCGCAGTTGCCGCAGGGGGTCGAGGCCTGGTCGAAGTAGGCCAACAGGTTTACGCGTCGGCAGTGCACCGTTTCGCAGAGGGCGAGCATGGCGTCGAGATGCGCCGAGAGGCGTCGCCGGTGCTGGAGGTCGCCGGGCGACTCGTCGATCATGCGTCTCTGCTGAACGACGTCTTGAAGGCCGTAGGCGAGCCACGCGGTAGAGGGAAGACCGTCGCGGCCGGCCCGCCCTGTTTCCTGGTAGTACCCTTCGACCGATTTGGGGAGGTCGATATGGGCAACGAAGCGTACGTCGGGCTTGTCGATACCCATGCCGAAGGCGATGGTGGCGACGATGACGACGCCGTCTTCGCGAAGGAACCGGGACTGGGTTGAGGCGCGAAGTCGAGCGTCGAGGCCCGCGTGATACGGCAGGGCGTTCACACCGTTGGCAGCCAGAAACTCAGCGGTCTTCTCGACTGTATTGCGGGAAAGACAGTAGACGATGCCGGCATCGCCGTCGTGCTCAGAACGGATCAACGACAGGAGCTGCTTGCGCACCTCGCCCTTGGGCTCGATGCGATAGCGGATATTCGGCCGGTCGAAGCTGGCGATGAAGTGCTTGGCGCGGCCGAGGCCCAGGCGCGCGGTGATCTCCTTGTGCGTGGCCTCTGTCGCGGTCGCCGTCAGCGCAATGCGCGGTACAGCTGGCCAGCGCTCGGCCAACTCGGAGAGGGCCAGGTAATCGGGGCGGAAGTCGTGGCCCCACTGGGAGACACAGTGCGCCTCGTCGATGGCAAAAAGCGCGATCGTGCCCTGATCAAGGAAGCGCTTCGTGCTCTCGCTCGACAGGCGCTCGGGAGCGACGTAGAGCATATCTAGCTCGCCCGCAATATAGGCACGCTCGACTCTGGAGCGCTCCGCGGCATCCTGCGTGGAGTTCAGGAATGCCGCACGAACGCCCACGGCGGTCAGGGCGTCGACCTGGTCTTGCATGAGGGCGATCAGCGGCGAGACGATGACGCCGGTTCCCGCGCGCACGAGGGAGGGGATCTGGTAGCAGAGGGACTTGCCGCCGCCGGTGGGCATCAGCACGACCGCGTCTCCTCCGCCGATCAGCTGATCGATGATCTCGGCCTGCTCGCCCCGGAAGGCGTCGTAGCCGAAGACCCGCTCCAGGGTCTGAAGTGCGGTTGCCGGGCTGGCAGACGCCGCAGCACGACGGATGGGCGGAGCCGGGCGGGTGCCCACCGGAAGGTCGCCCGCGGAGGGTGCCCCAGCCTGATATGGGTCGCCTGGGCCCTCGAAATCGAGCGGTGCCTCGTTTGGGTCCCAGGGTATTTCAGCGTTCCAGCTCACAAACCAAGGCTACCGTCGGGTCGTCGGCATCAGGGCGTCGGCATCAGGGCGGCAGCGATGAGGATTTCAGCGGCGCGGCGCGCGTGCTTCGCCGAGGATGTTGTGCCGGCGATGGCAGCGGTCGTCTGTGCCCCCTCGGCCAAGATGGCGAGCTGGGCCGCAAGTTCTGGTTCCGCGTGGGCCGCGGTAACCAGTTCTGCGATAAAAGTCTGGAATGCCTCTTTATGTTCTTGCACACGCTGGCGGACCTCAGGGTTGACCGCACCCAATTCAGCAAAGGAATTGATGAATCCGCAACCCCGAAATCCGGGCTCGGAAAACCAATCGAAAAGATATTCGTACACCTCCAGCAGCTTCTCTTCCGGATCTGCCACGAGGCTTACGCGGTGACTCAAGCTGGTCGTCCAGTCGTCATGCCGTTTATCCAAAACCGCCAGAATTATGGCGTTCTTTGAGGGAAACGCGCCGTAGATCGCCTTGAGGGAAATGCCGGTGGCCGTTCGCAGATCATCCATCCCCACCGACTGGATCCCGCGCAGGTTGTAGAGATCACCCGCGCTGCCGATCAGCCGGTCTCTCACGCTTTTTTCTATCACACGGCAATCCTACTTGCTTTGAGAACGAAAGTTCTCTAGCATTGCACTCATGGAGAACGTCCGTTCTCTTCTAATGCAAAGGATCACCTTATGTCCTACATCACCGTCGGAACAGAGAACAGCACGTCCATCGATCTGTATTTGGAGGACCACGGGTCAGGCCAGCCGGTCGTTTTGATCCACGGATTCCCGCTTGACGGTTCCTCTTGGGAAAAGCAGACCCTCGCGCTCCTGGATGCCGGTTACCGCGTGATTACTTACGACCGCCGGGGCTTTGGTCGTTCGAGCCATCCCACGATGGGCTATGACTACGACACCTTTGCAGCTGACCTCAACACGGTCATGGAAACCCTTGATTTGAAGGATGCCGTGCTGGTCGGATTCTCGATGGGCACCGGTGAGGTCGGACGCTACATCTCAACCTTCGGCTCCGGTCGGGTTGCCAAAGCGGCATTTATCGCCTCACTCGAGCCGTTTCTGCTTCTGACCCCAGACAATCCGACCGGGGTTCCCCAGGAAGTTTTCGACGGAATTCGCGCCGCCGTCGTCGAGGACCGCTACGCGTTCTTTACGGAGTTTTACAAAAACTTCTATAACTCTGCCGAGAACCTCGGCACCCGCCTGAGCGAGGAGGTTCTTCGCCAGAGCTTCGCCATCGCCGCCGGGTCGAGCGCATTTGCAACCAGCGCTGTGCTGCCGTCCTGGCTGACCGATTTCCGAGGAGACATCCCCAAGATTGACGTTCCAACCCTGATCATGCACGGCACCAGCGACACTATTCTTCCCATTGATGCGACCGGGAGGCCCTTTGCCAAGATGCTTCCCAGTGCGGACTATGTCGAGATCGAAGGTGGACCTCATGGAATGCTCTGGACCCACCATCGCGAGGTGAACGAAGCGTTGCTCGCTTTTCTGGCGAAATAGATTTTCGATCGGGCTGCGACAGCGCAGAAATGTGATTCTGCGATTGAGTAGGACTTTTTCCAATCCGATATGAGCCTGGTGCCGAAGACCACTTGTAGGCAAAGCAATTCGGGCTACAGCGGCTTCTACGTCGCCCCGCCGCCCAGCCGACCCAACCATTAGGAGAAGTTCATGCGAACCACCAAGCGCAACACATTTGCAATCCTCGCCATCGGCGCGATCGCAGCCCTCGGCCTTACGGCCTGTTCGTCCGCCGCGGCGCCTGCTCCGGCCGCACCCATGACGAGCAGCTCACCTTCCGCTGCCCCCATGACCCCCGCAGCGACGGCTCTCGTCGGCGCCGGCTGTGCCGCCTACGCCGAGGCAGTCCCGAGTGGTGCCGGTTCGGTCAGCGGAATGGCCATGGACCCGGTGGCAACCGCCGCCTCCAACAACCCGCTGTTGAAGACGCTGGTCGCTGCTGTCTCCGGTGGGGTCAACCCGGCTGTCAACCTCGTTGACACCCTGAACGGATCGCAGTTCACGGTCTTCGCGCCGGTCGACACGGCCTTTGCGAAGATCGACGCCGCAACGCTCGCCACTCTCGGAACGCCTGCTGGCGCCGCAACTCTGACCTCGATCCTCACCTACCACGTGATCCCCGGCCAGATCGCTCCTGACGCCATCGACGGCACCCACACGACCGTCAACGGTGCAAGCCTGACCGTGACCGGTTCGGGAAACAACATCAAGATCAACGGTGAGTCCACCGTCGTCTGTGGTGGAGTCAAGACCGCGAACGCAACTGTCTACCTCATCGACACCGTTCTGATGCCGCCGGCCAAGTAATCTTCGCCAAAATCAGCTAGCCGAGTTCTAGCAAAGCGAAACAAAGGCCCGTCGTCCCCATCCCAGGGATGCCGGGCCTTTCCGCGCGCCCTGCGAGCTACGGGGCGGGGGCCATCACCCAGAGAACCTCGCAGGGCACAGCCGCCGAGGCGTTCAGCCAGCGGTGCGGATCCCGGCCGCGGAAGGTCATCGCATCCCCCTGCCCCAAGGTCACGGCAGTGTCACCCACGACGATGTCGAGCGTGCCGGACACGATGTAGGCGAACTCCACATCGCAGTCGAGGCTGTAAAGCTCGGGACCGGCCGAGCCGCCGGGGTCGATCACGGAGTGGATGACCTGAACATTCGGCTCAGAGCTGGGCGTCAGCAGCAGCTCGCTGGCTCCCTCGCCGCCGAAGTTGATCGCCGAGCCCTCGCCGGCGCGCACCACATCGGTCGAGGGGGCGTCAAAGAGCTCCCCCATCCGAAGCCCGACGGTGTCGCAGATCGACACCAGGGTTCCCACCGAGGGCGAGACCTGGTCGCGTTCGAGCCTGCTGATGTAGCCCTGGCTGATCCCAACGGTGCTCGCCACATCATCGAGCGTAAGATTCCTGGCCAGCCTGGCCATCCGGAGTCGCGCACCGATGGGGACCTGTCGTGTGGCCATGGTGCTGGGTCCCTTGCTCATGAGAGTTGCAGGGCAACAGCCCTTACGGGAGCCCCATCCGCTTTCTCGAAGGCTATCGGTAGTAGTGATATCAGCGGGTTGGCGAAGTCGATACCAGCCAGATTTGTGAGGTTCTCAGAGATAACGCCCGCCACGTCGGCGATCAGGTGGTGCACGGGAAACCCCTCGCCGGGATGGCTCTCGTCGGGTGTCTCGTCGATATTGATCGCGTCGATGCCGAAAGTGCGCACGCCGGCCTCGATCAAGCGACGACAGGCATCCGCTTCGAGGAAGGGGTTCTCGAAGTACTCATCGGTGCCGTAGTGCTCGCTCCAGCCGGTGAAGAACAACACGATACAGCCGGGCTTCAGTTGGTCGGCGACGGGGGAAATGTGCTCCCAGGTGATGCGACCCCGCGCGCCGAGACCTCGGGCGTCAACAATTACACCGGGCCCGACGAAACGTTCCAGCGGCAGTTCATCGATCTTCGGAGCCGTCTCGTCGAAGTGATAAGGGGCATCGACATGGGTTCCTGTTTGGGAGCCCATTTGTACGCTGAGCAGGTTAAACCCATCGCGCCCGATCGTGCTGTGCACGTCAAAACTCGCCACTGGATCCCCTGGATAAACCTGCGTTCCCGGCCCCACAACGACTGACAGATCGACCACACGTGTTATCTCCATGAAATAAATGGTTGCACATAGGAAATAACTTTGTGCTAGCTTGAGCGAAATTCTTCCCCTAACCGTAGTTTCAGCGAGACAAAGAAGTCAGGTCAGCACAGCATGAGCACACAGAGCAACGAGAGCCCGGCCGCCGGGCTGAACCCCCGACCCAGGGTCACCGAGGTCGAGGTCTTGGGCATCGACACGATCCCCGACGCCGACCGCACATCGACCTGGGTGGATCTGCTGCGCATCCAGTTCGGCGGGGCGAACACCTTTGCGACGATCCTGCTGGGAACGTTCCCGATCCTGCTCGGCCTCTCGTTCTGGCAGGCCGTTGCGGCTACCCTGTGCGGCCTGCTCGTCGGCACTCTCTTTCTCATGCCGATGGGCCTCTTCGGCCCCAAGACCGGAACCAACAACGCGGTCTCCTCCGGCGCCTTCTTCGGCGTTCGCGGCCGCGTGGTCGGCTCCTTCCTCTCGCTGCTCACCGCCATCGCCTTTTACTCGATCTCGGTCTGGGTCAGCGGAGATGCCATCGTCGGCGCCCTCAACCGCCTCGGCGGTGTCCCTGACTCCATCGGCCTCCGCACGATCATCTACGGTGTGATCGGCCTGATCGTTATCATCGTCGTGATCTACGGCTACCAGTTCATGCTGCTCGTGAACAAGACCGCAGTGTTTGCCAACACGATCCTCATCCTGCTCGCCATCATTGCATTCTCCGGCACCTTCGACGCCGGCTACAACCCCGGCGAGGAGGCCTTCGCCCTCGGCTCCTTCTGGCCGACCTTCGTGCTCGCCGCCCTCATCGTTGCCAGCAACCCGATCTCGTTCGGCGCCTTCCTCGGCGACTGGTCGCGCTACATCCCCCGGGCAACCCCCAAGCGCAAGATTCTGCTCGGCACGTTCCTCGGCCAGATGCTGACCCTCGTTCCGTTCCTGTTCGGTGTTGCCACCGCCACGCTCGTCGCCGGCGACCAAGACTACGTTTTCGCCCTGATGCAGACGTCCCCCATCTGGTACGCCGTGCTGCTCATGGTCGTCGCTTTCATCGGCGGTCTCTCCACCGGAACGACGTCCCTGTACGGAACGGGCCTCGATTTCTCGTCGGTCTTCCCGAAGTTCACCCGGGTGCAGGCCACGATCGCCATCGGCGTCGTCGCCTTTCTCTTCATCCTCACGGGCCGACTGTTCTTCGACCTGCTCGGCATCGTCAACGCGTTCGTCGGCGCCATCATCGTCACGACGACGCCCTGGATGGTCGTCATGACGATCGGCTTCATCGTTCGCCGGGGCCACTTCGACGCGAGCAACCTGCAGGTCTTCAACAAGGGCCAGACCGGCGGACTCTACTGGTTCAATGCCGGCGTCAACTGGCGCGGCATGGTCGCCTGGATCGGCTCGGCCGCCATCGGCCTGATGTTCGCGAATTACCCACCCATCGTCGTCGGCCCCTTCGCCGACCTTGGCGGGGGAGTCGACCTCAGCCTGATCAGCGCGGTGATTGCCGCGGTCGTGCTCTACGTCGGTGCCATGGTGATCTTCCCGGAGCCGCGCTTCGTATTCGGCGAAGACGGTGCGCTCGGCGTGCCCACCAGCAACGCCGCCCCCCAGGAGATCGTGCTCGATCACACCTCGACGGCCGCCAAGGTCGCCCTGGCCCGGTCAGCAAAGTGACCGTCGGACCGCCGTCGGACGCGCTCAGCAGCGACGTTTTTCTGAGCGACAACAACGACAGCGACGAACTCGAGGCGCTGGCGGCGGTCGACGCAATCATCGGCAACTTCGGCGCCCACCGGCGTGACGCCTACTTCGCCGGATTCGCCCCTGAAGCGACGTTCCTCTTCTATACGAGCGATATACGCCTCGAATCCCGCGCAGAGTACAAGGCCCTCTGGGCATCGTGGGAAACCGATAATGCATTCCATGTTCTGAGCTGCCGCTCGACCAACCGGCGCATCCAGATCTTCGGGCACGTGGCGGTCTTCAGCCACGACGTCGAGACCACCCTGACAATGGAAGGGGTAGAGGAGACCGTCTACGAACGCGAGTCGGTGATCCTCGAGCGCCGAGCGGATGCCTGGCTCGGCATCCACGAACACCTCTCGGCCGGCGCCGCCGCCGCCTAGTCTCACCCGCCATGCCCCGCACCAAACCTGAGCAACATACTTCACAACGAAAGCCGCGTCATGACTGAAATCGACTCCACCCTCGAACTCTCCGATGGAAAATACCACCGACTGCTCGGCCCAGAGGCCCTGCCCGCATTCAGCGACACGGCGGAACTCGAGGCGACCTGGGGTCGACGGTGGGGAGCGGCCGACGAGATCGGCCGCCTCCGCAGCGTGCTGATGCGTCGACCGAGCCAGGGCCTGGCGAACATCCGGGAGGACGCGTACAACGAGGAGCTCGGCGCCCTCGTCGACCCCGACCGCCGCTGGTACTGGACGGGTCGCGAGGCCCCCGACCTCGACGTCGTGAACGCGCAGTACGACAACGTCGTTGCAACTTTGAAGGCAAACGACGTCGAAGTCTTCTTCGCGCCGGAGCTGCCCGAGACGTTCACGAAGTCGATCTACACCCGCGACCCGCTCGTAACTATCCCGGGAGGTGCCATCATCGGCCGCCTTGGCCCGCGCATGCGCCGCGGCGAGGAACAGTCCATCGCGGCAACGGTGGCCGCGGCAGGCATGCCGATTCTCGGCATGATCACCGGTACCGGCCTGGTCGAGGGCGGCAGCTTCGTGAAGGTGCGCCGCGATACCGCGTTCCTCGGTACCTCCGTTCGGGTCAATCCGGAGGGGTTCCGCCAGCTCGCCCGCATCCTCGAGGAGCACGGGATCACGCTGAAGCAGGTCACCCTGCCCGGCTACCTCATTCACCTCGACCTCTGCTCGGTCATGCTCGACGACGACCTCGCCTTGGTCAATCCGCGGCTCGCGCCGTATGACTACATGTCGCAGCTGTGGGACATGGGCATCGAGACCGTCGAGGTCGACCCGCGGGAGGAGTGGGCCTGCAACATGCTGGCGCTGGATCGCCGCAAGGTGATCATGCCCGGCCATCTGCCCCGCACTGCCGAGATTCTCGCCGACCGGCACAGCGTCGAGGTCATCCCGGTGACCTACCGCGAGGTGCTGAAGAACGGCGGCAGCGTGCACTGTTCCACCATGGAGCTCCAGCGGGACTGGTCGTAGAGCCATGAGCATCCGCGACACAGACGCGCAGGCACTGATTGCAGACTTCCACACCATGTCGAAGTTCGGCGCAACGGCCGGCGGCGGCGTAGACCGTCAGGCTGCCACCGAAGCGGATGGCGAAACGCGCGGCTGGTTCATGGGCTGGCTCCGGGGACAGGGCTTCCGAGTGGAGGTCGATGCGATCGGCAACATCTTCGGCTTCCTCGACCTGGTGCCGGGCGCGGCCTATGTACTGTTCGGCTCCCACCTCGACAGCCAGCCGCTGGCCGGTCGCTACGACGGCGCCTACGGCGTGCTCGCTGCTGCCCACGCCGCGGCCCGGGCCCGGCGGGATCTGGCTGCCTCGGGCACGACGCCTGTGTACAACATCGCGGTCGTCGACTGGTTCAACGAGGAGGGTTCACGCTTCAAGCCCAGCATGATGGGCAGCGCCGTGTTCACCGGCCGGCTCGACCTCGACGTCGCACTCGGCACGACCGACCCGGCCGGCATCACCGTGCGCGACGCCCTCGACGCCATTTCAGGCCGGGGCTCGTTCTCCGATCTGGACGTCGCCGCCTACGGCGAGATCCACGTCGAACAGGGCCGCGGGCTCGAGGATGCCGGCATTCCCATCGGCGTGGTCGCGAGCACCTGGTGCGCCTACAAGTACGAGATCGTCGTTCACGGCGAGCAGTCTCACACGGGCTCGACCATGATGAGGGACCGTCGCGACGCCCTGCTCGCCGCCTCCAAGATGGTCGTCGCCCTGTTCGATCTGACGGCTGAGTTCGAGGAGGAGGTGCTGCACACCTCCGTCGGCCAGCTGTTCGTGCTGCCGAATTCCCCTGTGACGGTTGCCCGGGAGGTGCGGTTCCTGGCGGACCTGCGCGCCCGCGAGTCCGGCATTCTGGTCGAAGCGTTCGGCAAGCTGCAAGAAAAAATCGCGGTCATCGAACAGCAGACCGGAACCCGCGTCGAGATCGCCAGCTCCAGCATCTGGGAAAGCGGACCATTCTTGGAAACTGGCCTGGCCCTGATCGAAGCGGCCAGCGCGGAGCTCGGCTATCCGAGCCTGCGCGTGCTGACCGTGGCCGGTCACGACGCTACGAATCTGAAGGAGGGCGTGCCCACCGTTCTGGTCTTCGTGCCGAGCGTCGAGGGCATCTCGCACAACGAGCGGGAGTTCACCCACGACGCTGACCTGATCAAAGGAGCCGAGGTCTTCACGACGCTCGTCACGCGGATGGCACTCGGCGCGCTCGACGCCTAACCGGTAGAGCTACAGCGGGTTCTGGTGACGCCCGCCACTCTTAGGATCGAGGCCTAGGCTCACCTCGTTACTCGGAGTCTGCGGCGCCTTCACTTTCGAAGCGGGCGACTTTCTGGGCGGGTTGGCTGCGAAACGGATCAGTGCCATTCGGGTCACCGGGGTCTCCGCCCTAAGCGGGTTGCTCCTCCTGCTGTTGCTGTAACCACTGGTGGGCGAGGCAGTCTCGCCGGGCGCAGTCTTCCGGGAGCACGGTCGGGGGTTTCTGACGCCTTGGCGATCTCGCTGATCTCGCTGATCTACGCGAGCCTCGCGATCGGGTCAATGTTGATCCTGTCGCCATTGACCGCGATCATCGGGGCGATCGTGCCGGCCGCCGTGGGCATCATCGACGGGAAGCATTTCGCGGTCACCGGCTACATCGGTATCGGGCTCGTGCTGCTCGCCGTCGTGCTGGTCGGGTTTGTGCCCGAGAAGGGCGCCGTGCGGCCGAGCCTCCGCGGGCTGTCGATGGCGGCAGGGTCGGCGCTGATGGGGGTTACCTGGCTGATTCTCGGGCTGGTCACTCGGCGACGTCGGCTCAGGTCGATGCTGGTTGACGCTTCAGTGCGGCCGAGGACGGGAGTCGGTCTCGGCAACCTTTGCTTCGCGATTCTGCTGGCTGCGAAAAGTGCTCAAGCAACGCATCGCACCCGTTCAGATCCTGGGCGTCGTCCCGGCCTTGGCCGCCGCCGCCCTGCTGGCCACGGACTAGGAACCCCGGGTCGACGCTTTTTCGCCACGCCGCCAGCAGTGCCCCCAAACCCACCATTCCCGGAATCCGTCAGCCCGTAGCCATGGCGCGACCCACCTACAGGGTCGGGATCCATCCCCCTGACCAACTGGCACTGCTTGGCCCCCAACTCGACGGATGTCGACGGTTCCAGGTCGACATTTTTCCAACACGCCGCCAGCCGTGCGCCGAAACCTCCCATTCCCGGAATCCGTCAGTCGGT
This sequence comes from Agreia sp., assembly GCA_040398585.1. Taxonomy (GTDB): domain Bacteria; phylum Actinomycetota; class Actinomycetes; order Actinomycetales; family Microbacteriaceae; genus Agreia. The sequence continues at coordinate 1,980 of JBBATW010000015.1, read as the reverse complement.
GGCCCGGCGCGCACTCCAGCGATCGGCCATCGAAGACCTTCCGGGCAACGAAAAACGGCCATCCCGGTGAAGGGATGGCCGTTTTCGTGCCGTTAGGCGGGAACTGCTGACTACATGGAGCGCAGGTCGTCGATGATCTTGTCGCCGGGGGCTGCGGGAACAACGTTGGCCTTGATCTCGGCGCGGCCAAGAAGCTCGTCCATGCGACGACGACGCGACTTGTTGATCAGGGTCACGACGGTGCCCTGCTTGCCGGCGCGGCCCGTGCGGCCCGAGCGATGCAGGTACGTCTTGTACTCGTCGGGGGCATCGGCTTGGATCACCAGGTTGATGTCATCGACGTGGATGCCGCGGGCGGCGACGTCGGTGGCCACGAGCACGTTGACCCGGCCGCTGGTGAGCAGCTGGAGGTTGCGCGTACGGCGGGCCTGATTCAGGTCGCCGTGCAGGCTGGTCGACGGGATTCCCGCGTCTTCGAGCTGCTCGGAGAGCTCATCGGCGAACGCACGGGTGCGGGCGAAGATGAGCGTCTTGCCGGGGCCCGACGCGAGCTGCTCGATGATGGCGCGCTTGTCACGCTGCTCGATGAGGAGCACACGGTGATCGATCGTGGAAGACGCCTGGTCTTCCCCGGCGACCTCGTGCACGGACGGGTTCACGAGGAACTCGTTGACGAGCTGGGCAACACCCTTGTCAAGCGTTGCCGAGAACAGCAGGCGCTGTCCGCCGGACTGCACCTTGCGCAGGATCCGCTGAACGGGCTCGAGGAAGCCGAGGTCGCACATGTGGTCGGCCTCGTCCAGCACCGTGATGGTGACGTTGGAGAGGTCGAGGCGACCCTGCTCGACGAGGTCCTCGAGGCGACCCGGCGTGGCGATGATGATGTCGGTTCCACGCTGGATGGCGGAGACCTGCTTGAACTGGGGGACACCACCGAAGACGGTGGTGGTGAACAGTCCGACGGAGCGGGCGATGGGCTGCACCGTGCGGTCGATCTGCATGGCGAGCTCACGGGTCGGGGCGAGGATCAGGGCGCGCGGTGCGCGTCCCGGCTTCCGGCCCTTGGCGCCGTTGTTCTCCATGAGGCGCTCGACGATCGGAGCGGCGAACGCGATGGTCTTGCCCGATCCGGTCTTGCCGCGGCCGAGGACATCCTTGCCAGCGAGAACGTCGGGGATGGTGGCTGCCTGGATCGGGAACGGGCTGGGTGCACCCATGGAGTGCAGCTGGCGCTCGATGTTGTCACCGAGACCGAGGTCGGCGAAGGTGACACCCTCGACCTCGACGGCCGTGGTGGCCTGGGCTACGAGGCGCTCGAGAACGACGTCCTCGACCGGAGCGAAACCGGTCGAGGGGCGGTCGTCGCGCTTCGGGTACAGGTCGGAGCTGCGGTCGTTGTTGCGCGGGCGCTCGTTGCGGTCGTCGAACGAACGACGCGGGCGGTCACTCGCAGAAGTTGCACGGTCGCCGTACTGGGTGCGCTCGGCGCGAACCGGACGCTCGGAGTTGTAGGACGGGCCGCTGTTGCGCTCACCGAACGCGGGGCGCTCGGAGCGGTCGCCGTAGGACGGACGCTCGCTGCGCTCCGGACGGGCCGGACGCTCGGCACGGTCGGAGCCGGCGCCATACGCGGGACGGTCGTTGCCATAGGCCGGACGGGTCGACGCGGCGCGGTCGCCATAGGCGGGGCGGTCGGGACGCTCGGTGCGGGCCGGACGGTCGGCATTGTAGGCCGGACGGTCGTTGCCATAGGAGGGGCGGGTCGACGCGGAACGGTCGGTGCCAGCGCCATAAGCGGGGCGGTCGTTGCCGTACGCCGGACGGCCGGTCTGCGGGCGGTCGCCGTACGACGGACGCTCGGTGCGCTGGGGCCGATCGCCGTAGGACGGACGCTCGGTGCGCTGGGGCCGATCGCCGTAGGACGGACGGTCTGAAGAGGACGGGCGGCCACCCTGCGGGCGGTCGCCGTAGGAGGGGCGC
>JBBATW010000014.1:0-70787 GCA_040398585.1 Agreia sp. | reverse complement strand
AGATCCTCGAGCTCGACAAGAACCGCAACAACGTTGTGCTTTCGCGTCGCGCCCTGCTGGAGCAGACGCAGTCCGAGAGCCGCACCACGTTCCTGAACAACCTTCAAAAGGGTCAGGTCCGCAAGGGTGTCGTTTCCTCGATCGTCAACTTCGGTGCATTCGTCGATCTGGGCGGCGTAGACGGTCTCGTGCACGTGTCCGAGCTGTCCTGGAAGCACATCGAGCACGCGTCCGAGGTCGTCGAGGTTGGCCAGGAGGTCACCGTCGAGATCCTCGAGGTCGACCTCGACCGCGAGCGTGTCTCCCTCAGCCTCAAGGCAACGCAGGAAGACCCGTGGCAGGTATTCGCCCGCACCCACGCCATCGGCCAGGTTGCACCGGGTAAGGTCACCAAGCTCGTTCCGTTCGGCGCGTTCGTTCGCGTTGCCGAGGGCATCGAGGGTCTTGTTCACATCTCGGAGCTCTCGGGCAAGCACGTCGAGCTCGCCGAGCAGGTTGTCTCCGTCGGCGACGAGGTCTTCGTCAAGGTCATCGACATCGACCTCGAGCGTCGCCGCATCTCGCTGAGCCTCAAGCAGGCCAACGAGGGTGTCGACCCCGAGGGCACCGAGTTCGACCCGGCGCTCTACGGAATGCTGACCGAGTACGACGACGCCGGAAACTACAAGTACCCGGAGGGCTTCGACTCGGAGACCAACGAGTGGCGTGAAGGCTTCGAGACCCAGCGCGAGAAGTGGGAGCAGGACTACGCTGCAGCCCAGGCTCGCTGGGAGCTGCACAAGAAGCAGGTTGCCGCGTCCAACGCAGAGGTCGCCACCGCCGGCGAGTCTGCCAGCGCCGGTTCCTCCTTCTCGAGCGAGTCGACCGGAGCCGGCACGCTTGCCGACGACGAGTCCCTCGCCGCTCTTCGCGAGAAGCTCTCGGGCAACAACTCCTAAGTAGTTGCACCCACAGAACGGCCGCACTCCCTCGAGAGTGCGGCCGTTCTGTCGTTCCCGCCCATTTCTTCCATGACAATGTGGTTTAGGCGCGAAAAGTTGAGGTTTCGTGCACCAACCACAACGTCGTGGCCCGCCCGGGCCTGCGCGGGTGGGCGTTAGTGTGGTGGGGTGCATCTCATTGGACTTACGGGCGGTATTGCCGCTGGGAAATCTACCGTTACGAAGCAACTCGTCGAACGGGGGGCCGTGCATATCGATGCCGATCTTCTCGCGCGCGAGGTCGTCGAACCGGGTACCCCTGGGCTCGCGGCCGTACGCGAGGCCTTCGGGGAGAACGTCATCGCCCCCAACGGCACGCTCGACCGGGCCGTGCTCGGCGGGATCGTGTTCACCGACGCCGACTCGCGCACCCGACTCGAGGAGCTTCTGCATCCCCTCATCCGTGAACTTGCGGGTCAGCGCCTCCGCGAAGCAGAGGAGAAGGACCCTGACGCGATCGTTGTGTACGACATTCCGCTTCTCATTGAGTCGAAGAACGCCCTTAGGTTCGACCAGGTCGTCGTCTGCGTGGCTCCCGCGGCACTCAGGGTACAGCGGCTGATGGAGATCCGTGGGCTGAGCCGCGAGGAGGCCGAGCGCCGGGTGGCGCTTCAGGCCAGCGACTCCGAGCGCCTTGCCGTCGCCGATCTGGTGATCGATACCTCAGGCACGCTCGAGTACACCCGCGAACAGGCGCTTGACCTCTGGCGGAGCCTCAGCGCCGATTCATAATCAGCGCCGATTCATAATCAGCGCCGATTGATTCGCAGGTGCTCGGCCGTCAGGGCATCCATTTCCTCGTCGCTGAGCTCGTCGACGACCTTGGACTCCTTGCGATCGACCCGTGACCAGCGCACGAACAGCAGAATCAGAATCGGAATGTCGGCCAGCTCGGCGATGAACCAGAGGTAGTCGCCCGAGAGGTGCTGGTCGTGCAGCACGGAGGGAAACCAGGCCGGCAGGTTGCCGACGGCCGCAGGAACCCTGTCAAGGATGACGTCGTTGAGGCGCAGCACGATGCCGGGGATCGCGTCGACCACGAGCTCGACAAAGGCCAGCAGGAACTCGGCCGCGATGAAGAAGCTCGTGCGCTGCCGGGTCAGCTCGGTGATCGGCAGCACCATCAGCAGCCCGATCAGCGGAACGATGACGCTCACAGATGCCTCCGCCACGGGCGACTGCCGAAGAACCCCGGCGATCGGCGTGAGGAAGATCGAGAACGCCGCCAGAGCGAACAGGGGAGCGAAGACGGCATTGCCCACCAGACGGATGAGCCGGGAGTCGAGAATGCGCTCCAGTCTGGCTGCGGGCAGGCCGCTGAGGGCGAGTCGGGCGAGCGCGATCGGCCTGCCTGTGGTCAGCAGCCCCGGCACTGCGAAGAGCAGCAGGGCTATCCGCGTGCTGAATGCCCAGCGCAGGTCGACGCTGTACGAGCCCAGAAAGCCGAACTCGACTACCGCGTAGGAGCCAAGGCCCAGCAGAAAGAAGCCCAGCGTGGGCAGAACCGGCCACGAATGCCCGGCCCTTCGCGCGAGGCCAATTCCCGACAGGTACGCAGCCGATGCCAGAACGATCACGATCGTTGCCACCCAGTTGGGTGAGAACGTGGTGATCAGGGTCAAGAAGTCAGGCGTGGCGCGCTCCCGGAGATGTTTTGGATGTAGCGGTCAGGAAGCCTATTCTGACTCGGGAAACCTGTGGCTTAGCCGAAGAGCATGGCCGCTTCGTCATACCGGCCCTGCGGCACGGTTTTCAGCTTGCCGAGGGCCTCGGAGAAGTCGACGGTAACGATGTCGGTGCCCCTCAGCGCGACCATCTTGCCCCAGGCGTTGTCGAGCACGATGTCGCTGGCGGCCATGCCCATGCGGGTGGCAAGCACTCGGTCGAATGCGCTGGGCACGCCGCCGCGCTGAATATGGCCGAGGGTGGTCGCGCGGGTCTCGATGCCCGTGACCTCCTCGATGATGGGAGCAAGACGCTCGCCGATGCCGCCGAGGCGCGGGCGGCCGAAGGCGTCGAGGCCGCGCTCCGAGTGCGGGTCGTTCAGGCTGTCGGGCATGAAGCCCTCGGCCACGACGACGAGCGGCGCGCGGCCTCGGTCGAAGGCGCTCTGAACCCAGTCGCAGATCTGGTCGATGCTGGTCTTCTGCTCGGGGATGAGAATCGCGTGGGCACCCGAGGCCATACCCGAGTGCAGCGCGATCCAGCCGGCGTGCCGGCCCATGACCTCGGCGACCATGCAGCGGCTGTGCGACTCACCGGTCGTGCGGAGGCGATCCATCGCCTCGGTCGCGATCTGCACGGCGGTGTCGAAGCCGAACGTGTAGTCCGTGGCGTCGAGGTCGTTGTCTACCGTCTTGGGCACTCCGACGATCTTGAGTCCGGCATCCGTCAGCCGCTTGGCCGCGGCCAGGGTGCCCTCGCCGCCGATCGCCATGATGGCGTCGATGCCGTTGCGGCGCATGTTGGCTGCGATGTTCTCGGGGCCACCGTTGTCGCCCTCGAAGGGGTTCGTGCGTGAGGTGCCCAGGATGGTTCCACCCTGCTTGGCGATGCCGCGAATATTGTGGCGGTTCAGCTCCATGATGTCGGCGCTCACGACACCGCGCCAGCCATCCCGGAAGCCCACGAACTCCTGACCGTTGATCTTGGTGCCCTTCAGAACCGCACCGCGGATGACCGCGTTGAGTCCGGGGCAGTCGCCGCCCGAGGTGAGAATGCCAATGCGCATCGAAGTGTCCTGCCTATGATTCTGTGCTTCTAAAACGAATAAGGGGTCACAGGTTGGCACCTGTTTGCCACCATAAACTTATTGCATGGAACCAACCCGCGCCGTTCACCCCTTCGAGGTCATCAGCGAATACACGCCGAACGGTGACCAGCCCAAGGCGATCGCCGAGCTCACGGCGCGCATTAATGCTGGTGAGACTGATGTTGTTCTGCTCGGCGCCACCGGAACCGGCAAGAGCGCCACGACAGCCTGGCTGATCGAGGCGGTGCAGCGGCCCACCCTCGTTCTCGCCCACAACAAGACGTTGGCGGCCCAACTGGCCAATGAATTCCGTGAACTCATGCCCAAGAACGCCGTCGAGTACTTCGTCAGCTACTACGACTACTACCAGCCTGAGGCGTACGTGCCCCAGACCGACACCTTCATCGAGAAAGACAGCTCGATCAACTCCGAGGTCGAGCGCCTGCGTCACTCGACGACGAACTCCCTGCTGAGCCGCCGCGACGTCATAGTGGTCTCGACCGTCTCCTGCATCTACGGTCTCGGCACGCCCGAGCAGTACCTCGAGGCGATGGTGGCACTGCAGGTCGGCCAGAAGGTCTCCCGCGACTGGCTCGTGCGCAAGTTCGTCGCCATGCAGTACCAGCGCAACGACGTCGACTTCTCCCGCGGAAACTTTAGAGTCCGCGGCGACACGATCGAGATCATCCCGCAGTATGAGGAGCTCGCAATTCGCATCGAGATGTTCGGCGACGAGATCGAGGCGCTCTACAGCCTGCATCCGTTGACCGGCGACATCGTGTCAAAGCTCGACTCCGTCGCCGTCTTCCCGGGCTCGCACTATGTCTCCAGTACCGAGAACATGCAGCGTGCCATCGGCACCATCGAGATCGAGTTAGCCGAGCGGCTCAAGGAGTTCGAGTCGCAGGGCAAGCTGCTCGAGGCCCAGCGTCTCCGGATGCGCACCACCTTCGACCTCGAGATGATGCAGCAGATCGGCTTCTGCTCGGGTATCGAGAACTATTCCCGGCACATGGATGTCAGGGAGCCGGGACAGGCCCCGCACTGCCTCATCGACTACTTCCCCGACGACTTCCTCGTCGTGATCGATGAGAGCCACGTCACTGTTCCCCAGATCGGCGCCATGTTCGAGGGCGATTCGTCGCGAAAGCGCACGCTGGTCGACCACGGCTTCCGCCTGCCGAGCGCTCTCGACAACCGGCCGCTGCGCTGGAACGAGTTCAAGGAGCGCGTCGGCCAGACCGTCTACCTCTCGGCAACGCCCGGAAAGTTCGAGCTCGGCATAGCGGATGGCATCGTCGAGCAGATCATCCGGCCCACCGGCCTGATCGACCCCGAGATCGTCGTCAAGCCGTCGACCGGCCAGATCGACGACCTGCTGGAGGAGATTCGCCAGCGGGTCGAGAAGAACGAGCGTGTTCTCGTCACGACGCTGACCAAGAAGATGAGCGAGGAACTCACCGACTTCCTCGGCGAGCACGGGGTACGCGTGCGCTACCTGCACGCCGATGTCGACACGCTCCGCCGCGTCGAGCTCCTGACTGAGCTGCGGGCCGGCGTCTACGACGTACTCGTCGGCATCAACCTGCTGCGCGAGGGCCTCGACCTGCCCGAGGTTTCGCTCGTGGCCATCCTCGACGCCGACAAGGAGGGGTTCCTCCGCTCGTCCACCTCGCTCATCCAGACCATCGGACGCGCCGCCCGAAACGTCAGCGGACAGGTGATCATGTACGCCGACAGGATGACCCGCTCGATGGAATTCGCGATCTCGGAGACCGACCGTCGGCGGGAGCTGCAGACCGAGTACAACACGCTGCACGGGATCGACCCGACGCCGCTCCGCAAGCGAATCGCCGATATCACCGAGGTGCTGGCCCGCGAGGGTGCCGATACCGAGATGCTGCTGGCGGGTCGCAACAGCAACCGCCGGGGAAAGACGCCCACGCCCAACCTGCGCCGCGAGGGCATCGGGGCAAACGGGGCGAACGAGCTCGAGGGCATCATCGCCGACCTGAACGAGCAGATGCTGCAGGCCGCCGCGGAGCTGAAATTCGAGCTGGCCGCGCGCATCCGCGACGAGCTGGGGGAGATCAAGCGGGAGCTGCGCCAGATGGAGAAGGCCGGCCACATCTGACAACTGGCGTTCTCACAAGCGGCAGACTCTTAGACTCTGTAGGTGTCAATTGCGAAGGTGGATTCCACCAACATCTTGAGCGTCCAAGGGGCGCGTGTTCACAACCTGAAGAACCTCAATCTGGAGATTCCGCGAGACTCGCTCGTGGTCTTCACCGGACTGAGCGGATCAGGTAAGAGCTCGCTCGCCTTCGACACGATTTTCGCCGAGGGCCAGCGCCGCTATGTCGAGTCGCTGTCGGCGTATGCTCGCCAGTTCCTCGGCCAGGTCGACCGCCCCGACGTTGACTTCATCGAGGGCCTCAGCCCGGCGGTCTCGATCGATCAGAAGTCGACCAACCGCAACCCGCGCTCGACCGTGGGCACCATCACCGAGATCTACGACTACATGCGCCTGCTCTGGGCGCGTATCGGCGTGCCGCACTGCCCCGTCTGCGGCGAGAAGATCACCCAGCAGACAGTGCAAGACATCGCCGACCAGCTGATGGGCCTAGAAGACGGAATCCGCTACCAGGTGGCCAGCCCCGTCGTGCAGCAGAAAAAGGGCGAATTCGTCGACCTGTTCCACGAGCTCGGCTCCCAGGGCTACTCGCGCGCCATCGTCGACGGCAAAGTCATCCAGCTCTCCGACCCGCCGAAACTGAAGAAGCAGAACAAGCACGACATCCAGGTCGTCGTCGACCGCCTCGTCGCCGCTCCCGACATTCTCGGCCGGCTCACCGACTCGCTCGAGACGGCGCTGCGCCTCACCGACGGCCTCGTTCAGATCAACTACGTCGACGCTGAGGGCGACGATGCCTGGCAGACCTTCTCTGAAAAGCTGTCGTGCCCGAACAATCATCCGCTGCATTTGACCGAGATCGAGCCGCGTACGTTCTCGTTCAACGCCCCGTTCGGTGCCTGCTCCGACTGCTCGGGCCTCGGCACGAGCATGTCGGTCGACACCGAGCTTCTGCTCGGCGACCCTGACCTGAGCATCGCCGAGGGCGTCATCGTGCCCTGGACCACGCAGGGCAAGGGCCTCTTCAGCTACTACGAGAAGCTGCTCGACGGACTGTCCAACGACCTCGACTTCTCGCTCGACACGCCCTGGGGCGAGCTGAGCGATGAGGTCCAGGAGGCCGTTCTCCGCGGCAACGACTTCGAGGTGCGCGTTCGCTGGAAGAACCGCTACGGCCGGGAGATGAGCTACACCTCCGGCTTCGAGGGCGTCGTGCCCTACATCGAGCGCCAGTTCGCGCAGGCCGAGACCGACACCCAGCGGGCTCGCTGGTCGGAGTACCTGCGGGAGATCCCCTGCCCGACCTGCGACGGCACCCGGCTCAAGCCCGAGGTTCTTGCTGTCACGGTCGCCGGTCGCAGCATCGCCGACATCACCGCCCTCAGCCTGACCGACGCGCAGACGTTCATGCATGAGCTCGAGCTCACCGAGCGGGAGGCCAAGATCGCCGCTCAGGTACTGCGCGAACTGCGCCTGCGCCTCGACTTTCTCATTCAGGTCGGCCTGAACTATCTCAACCTGGCTCGGGCCGCCGGCTCGCTCTCGGGCGGCGAGGCACAGCGCATCCGCCTGGCGACCCAGATCGGCTCGGGCCTCACCGGCGTGCTCTACGTTCTGGATGAGCCCAGCATCGGCCTGCACCAGCGCGATAACAGGCGCCTCATCGAGACGCTGGTCAAGCTTCGCGATCTCGGCAACACGCTGATCGTGGTCGAGCACGACGAGGACACCATCAAGACCGCTGACTGGATCGTGGACATCGGCCCCGGCGCTGGCGTCAACGGCGGCACGGTCGTGCACTCGGGCTCCTACAAAGACCTTCTCGCAAACACCGAGTCGCTCACGGGGGACTACCTCGCCAAGCGCCGAAACATCGCGGTTCCCAAGAAGCGCCGACCGCTGGACCCCGCCCGCGAGATCGTCGTCGTCGACGCCGAGGCCAATAACCTCCGGAAGGTCACCGTCAACTTCCCGCTCGGCACCCTCACCGCTGTCACCGGCGTCTCGGGCAGCGGAAAGAGCTCGCTGGTCAACGACATCCTGTACCGGGTACTGGCCAACAGGCTCAACGGTGCTCGCAAGATCCCCGGCAAGCACAAGCGGGTCACGGGGCTCGAAAACCTCGACAAGGTGGTGCATGTCGACCAGAACCCGATCGGCCGTACCCCGCGCTCCAACCCTGCCACCTATACGGGTGTGTTCGACCGGGTGCGCACACTGTTCTCCGACACGGCCGAGTCGAAGGCCCGCGGCTACCTGCCCGGCCGCTTCAGCTTCAACGTCAAGGGCGGCCGCTGCGAGGCCTGCTCGGGAGACGGCACCATCAAGATCGAGATGAACTTCCTGCCGGATGTCTACGTCTCGTGCGAGGTGTGCCACGGCGCCCGGTACAACCGCGAGACCCTCTCGGTGCATTACAAGGGCAAGAACATCGCCGAGGTGCTCGACATGCCCATCGCCGAGGCGGCCGTGTTCTTCGAGCCGATCAGCGCGATCCACCGGTTCCTGAAGACGCTCGTCGACGTCGGCCTCGGCTATGTCACGCTCGGCCAGAGCGCCACGACGCTCTCCGGCGGCGAGGCACAGCGTGTGAAGCTTGCCACCGAGCTGCAGAAGCGCTCCAACGGCCGCAGCATCTATGTTCTTGACGAGCCGACCACCGGACTGCACTTCGAAGACGTTCGAAAGCTGCTGCTCGTGCTGAACGGTCTGGTCGACAAGGGCAACACGGTCATCGTGATCGAGCACAACCTCGACGTCATCAAGAGTGCAGATTGGGTTATCGACATCGGCCCAGAGGGCGGCGCCGGCGGCGGAAAAATTCTTGCGGTCGGTACGCCTGAGCACATCGCAGGTGTCAAGAAGAGCCACACGGGCTCTTTTCTGAAAGAGGTTTTGGCTGCAGGCTGAGTAGGTTGATCGGCGCGTGCATCTCGAGACCACACCAGACTTCAGGACCGAAAGGACACCCTCATGGCTAGAACGGGCCCTGACACCGTGCCCTATCGGCCCAGGCCCGGGGAGATTCCTACCGAGCCCGGTGTGTACCGCTTCAAAGATGCCAACGGCCGAGTGCTCTACGTGGGCAAGGCACGAAACCTCAGGGCGCGCCTCGCGAACTACTTTGCCCCGTTGGCGAGCCTGCACGAGCGCACCCGGCGGATGGTCACGACCGCCGCCAGCGTCGAATGGACAGTGGTCGGCACCGACGTCGAGTCGCTGCAGCTCGAGTTCACGTGGATCAAGGAGTTCGACCCGCCGTTCAACGTCAAGTTCCGCGACGACAAGACCTACCCGTTCCTGGCCATCACGCTCGGCGACGAGGCTCCCCGGGTCACCATCACCCGCAACACCCGCATCCCCGGTGCCCGCTACTTCGGGCCGTACCCGAAGATCTGGGCGGTGCGCGAGACCATCGACCTAATGATCAAGGCCTTCCCCATTCGCACCTGCTCAGACTCGAGCTACCGGCGGGCGATGGAGAGCGGCAGGCCGTGTTTTCCGGGCCAGATCGGCCGGTGCGGCGGCCCGTGCTCCGGCAAGGTGACCATCGCCGAACATCGGGCGATCGTCGATGACTTCGTTGCATTCATGGCCGGGGGAGACTCCCGCTTCGTAACCGAGATCACCCATCGCATGAGGGATGCCGCCGCGGTGCAGGACTACGAGGCAGCGGCCAAGTACCGCGACCAATTGCAGTCGCTCGACGCCGTGCTTGCCAAGAGCGCGGTCGTGCTCACCGACGGCGTCGACGCCGACCTCTTCGGCATCGAGCACGACGAGCTTGCGGCAGCGGTCCAGCAGTTCGTTGTGCGTGGCGGCCGCATCCGCGGTGTGCGTCAGTGGACGGTCGATAAGGAGCTGGATCTCTCGACGGCCGAACTTGTCGACTCGATTCTCACCACGGCCTACGCGGGCGAAGAGGAGCCGCCGCGGGAGATCATCGTGCCCGAACTGCCAGACGATACCGCCGAACTCGAGACGTGGCTCTCCGGTCGGCGAAAGACCCGCGGGCGCGTGCAGCTGCGAACGGCGCAACGCGGCGAGAAGGCTGCTCTCATGCAGACGGCGAAGCTCAATGCGATGCACGCCCTCATGCTTTACAAAACCCGGCGAAGCGCAGATTTCGTCGCGCGCAGCGCCGCCCTGACCGATATTCAGACTGCGCTCGGGATGGACGAGGCACCCCTTCGTATGGAGTGCTTCGATGTCTCCCACCTCGGCGGCACGAACATCGTGGCGTCAATGGTCGTCTTCGAGGACGGCCTGCCCCGAAAAGACCAGTACCGCCGGTTCAGCATCGCCGAGTCGACCGACGACACCGAATCGATCAACCAGGTGATCACTCGGCGCCTCGGCTATCTTCGGGAGGGCAGCGAACGCAGTGAAAGCGACACCGCGTCCAAGCGCTTCTCGTACCCGCCCCAGCTGCTCGTGGTCGACGGCGGCCAACCGCAGGTTCAAGCTGCGCAGCGTGCCCTGACAGAGTCGGGCGTGACCGGGATCTTCCTCTGCGGCCTCGCCAAGCGGCTCGAGGAGATCTGGCTTCCCGACTCTGACTATCCCGTCATCCTGCCGCGCGGCAGCGAGGCACTCTTTCTCCTGCAGCGCCTGCGCGACGAGGCCCACCGGTTCGCGATCACCCATCAACGGGCCAAGCGCAAGAAAGATATCTCGTCGGTTCTGTCAGACGTACCCGGGCTCGGCCCGTCGCGGATCAAGGCGCTCCTGACACATTTCGGTTCCGTCGCCGAGCTCAAGAAGGCACCGGCAACCGCCATCTCAGAAGTCAAGGGGGTCGGCCCCGTGCTCGCCGAGACCGTGCATTCTCACCTGCACCCCGCGGCCAGTCGGTAGTCTTAGGGAGGCGGGTAGGGCTTCCTCTCGTCCTCCTCGACGCGTCCAGCAGCAAAGGCCCTGAATGACTCCCGACCAGACACCTCCCCAGGAAGTCCTGATCGTGACAGGTATGTCAGGGGCCGGGCGCTCGACTGTGGGCAATGCGCTGGAAGATCTGGACTGGTACGTCGTCGACAACCTGCCGCCGCAGATGCTTCGGCCCCTCGTCGATCTCGCCGAAAAGGCAGGGTCCACCCTGCCTCGAATCGCTGCCATCGTCGACGTTCGCGGACGCAATTTCTTCTCCGAGCTGCAGGAGATTATCCAGGAGCTTCGCGACAGTGGCGGCCAGTTGCGGGTGCTCTTTCTTGAAGCGACGGATGCGGCGCTGGTGCGCCGCTTCGAGCAGGTGCGCCGCCCCCATCCGCTTCAGGGCAACGGCACTATCCTTGACGGCATCGCCCTGGAGCGCACGCGACTCCGGCCCATTCGCGAGTCCAGCGATCTCATCATCGACACCAGCGACCTGAACATCCATCAGCTGGCGACCCGGGTGGCCGAGTCTTTCGCTCTTCAGGACACGCCCGGGGTTCAGGTGACAGTAATGAGTTTTGGGTTCAAGTACGGTGCTCCTGCCGACGCAGACATGATTGCCGACGCCCGCTTTTTGCCGAACCCCTTCTGGATCCCCGAACTCCGCTCCAGCACCGGCCTCGACGATGACGTCAGCGAGTTCGTCCTCGCCCAGCAGGGCGCAACCGAGTTCATCGAAAACTATGGTCATGCATTGGAGCCTGTTCTTGCCGGCTACCAGCGCGAGAACAAGCGCCACGTGACCATTGCCGTGGGCTGTACCGGCGGAAAACACCGCTCGGTCGCCGTGGCCACAAAACTTGCTGAACTGATCGCCGCCAACCCCGGTGTCGCCGTGAATCTCAAGCACCGCGACCTCGGTCGCGAATAACTCAGGCAGAGAAATACTCAGGCTGCCCGGCGCGGCATGCCCACGAGGCGTGACCCGCAGATCAGCCCCAAAACGATTGGACAGAGATTGGCTCTCACCGCCGATGTCAAAAAAGAACTGACGAGCGTCGTCACCAACAAGACCAACCTTCGCGCCGCCGAGCTCACGACGATCCTCAGGTTCTCGGGTGGACTGCACATGATCTCGAACCGGATCGCAATCGAGAGCGAGCTCGAGACCACCGAGCTCGTCAAGAGGGTACGCCGAGACCTCGCGGAACTTTACGGTGTTCGCGGCGATGTGATGCTCATTCAGCCGTCGGGCACCCGTCGCACGACCAGCTATCTCGTACGAATTCTCGATGGGGGAGAGACTCTTGCCCGCCAGACCGGTCTTCTGGATGCTCGTCGCCGGCCGATTCGTGGGCTGCCGAACCGGCTGACCACGGGCTCGCAGGAGGAACTCTCTGCCGTGTGGCGCGGCGCGTTCCTCGCCAGCGGAACGTTGACCGACCCCGGCCGTTCTGCCGCATTGGAGGTCACCTGCCCCGGAAATGAGAGCGCGATGGCTCTCGTCGGGGCCGCTGCCAGGCTCCGCGTGCCGGCGAAAGCCCGCGAGGTGCGGGGTGTGCACCGCGTCGTGATCCGGGACGGCGAGGCCATCGCCCGCATCCTGTCCCTCATGGGCGCCGAGCGTGCCGTCGTCACCTGGGAGGAGATGCGCCAGCGCCGAGAGGTGCGGGCCACGGCCAATCGACTGGTCAACTTCGACGACGCAAACCTTCGCCGGTCGGCGCAGGCCGCCGTAGCCGCGTGTTCCCGGGTGGAGCGCGCGCTGGAGATCCTGGGCTCCGATGTACCCGACCACCTCCGTTACGCGGGCGAGCTTCGGCTGAACTTCCGCGACTCGAGCCTCGACGAGCTTGGCCACCACGCAGACCCACCCATGACGAAAGACGCTATCGCCGGCCGGGTTCGCCGGCTGCTGGCCATGGCCGACAAGAAGGCTCAGGACACCGGGATTCCGGGCACCGATGCGAACCTTCCCCCCGACCTCGACGACTGATCCGTCCGACGGAACGATCTGGAGTCGCCTGCGTTGTCTTTAGTAGACTGAAAGCGTCACTCTCAGCCGTTCGGGTCCTACCGCGCGGCAGACATAACGAGGAGATATCAATGGTTGACTACACCCTGCCCGAGCTTGACTACGACTATTCGGCCCTTGCCCCCAGCATCAGCGGCAAGATCATGGAGCTCCACCACACCAAGCACCACCAGGCCTACGTGACCGGCGCCAACGCCGCTCTCGCGCAGCTTGCCGAGGCCCGCGACGCCGGAAGCCTCGGCGCCGTGAACAAGCTCGAGAAGGACCTCGCGTTCAACCTCGGCGGTCATGTGAACCACTCGATCTTCTGGACCAACATGGGTCCGGATGCGGGCGGCGCCCCCGAGGGCGAACTCGCCTCGGCGATCGACGACTTCTTCGGCTCGTTTGAGAAGTTCCAGGCGCACTTCACCGCCGTCGCCATGGGCGTTCAGGGCTCCGGCTGGAGCGTGCTTGCCTGGGACTCCATCGGCCAGCGTCTCATCATCCAGCAGCTGTTCGACCAGCAGTCCAACATGGCCGCCGGTACCGTGCCGCTGCTCATGCTCGACGTCTGGGAGCACGCCTACTACCTCGACTATCTCAATGTGCGCGCCGACTATGTGAAGGCGTTCTGGAACGTAGCGAACTGGGAGAACGTCGCGCGTCGCCTTGCAGCGGCGCGTGAGAAGACTTCCGGCCTCCTGCTACTCTCGTAGCGCAATGGTTGCGCCGGGTCGCGTGACCCGGCGCAGCCGCCTTCCAGCCCTATACCCCACACGAAGCGGTCCTGTTTCAGGCCGCCCACCATTCATGGAGAACTACACGTGACTGTAAAGATCGGCATCAACGGCTTCGGTCGTATCGGACGCAACTACTTCCGCGCGGCACTGGCCAAGGGCGCAGACTTCGAGATCGTCGCGGTCAACGACCTCGGCGACAACAAGGCACTCGCCCACCTCCTGAAGTACGACTCGATCAACGGCCGTCTGAACGCCACGGTAGAGGTTGACGGCGACACGATCGTCGTCAACGGCAAGTCCATACGCGTCTTCGCCGAGCGCGATCCCGCAAACCTGCCCTGGGGCGAGCTGGGTGTCGACATCGTTATCGAGTCGACCGGCTTCTTCACCGATGCCGCTGCGGCCCGCAAGCACATCGCTGCCGGCGCCAAGAAGGTCCTCGTCTCCGCTCCCGCCACCGGTGAGAACGTGGCCACCATCGTTCTCGGTGTCAACGAGGCGACCTACGACCCCGCCACCAACGACGTGATCTCCAACGCGTCCTGCACGACGAACTGCCTGGCCCCCCTCGCCAAGGTCCTGATGGACAACTTCGGCATCGAGCGTGGCCTCATGACCACGGTCCACGCCTACACGGCGGACCAGAACCTCCAGGATGGCCCGCACAGCGACCTCCGCCGCTCACGCGCCGCCGCTCTGAACATCATCCCGACCTCGACGGGTGCCGCCAAGGCCCTCGGACTGGTCATCCCCGCGCTGCTCGGAAAGCTCGACGGCTATGCGCTCCGCGTTCCGGTCCCGACCGGCTCGATCACCGACCTCACCGTCGAGACCACGCGTCCCACGACCGTCGCCGAGATCAACGCCGCCTACAAGGCTGCTGCCGAGGGACCCCTCAAGGGCATCCTGAAGTACACCGAGGACCCGATCGTCTCCAGCGACATCGTTGGCGACCCGCACTCCTCCATCTTCGACGCCGGCCTGACCAAGGTCATCGGCTCCCAGGTCAAGGTTGCCTCGTGGTACGACAACGAGTGGGGCTACTCCAACCGCCTCGTCGATCTCACCACGTACGTCGCCGACCGCCTGTAGACCGGGATATCAGTTGACGCTGCGCACTCTCGCTTCCCTCGGCGACCTCGCCGGAAAGCGGATCATTCTCCGCTGTGATCTTAACGTGCCGTTGAAAGACGGCCAGATCACCGACGATGGCCGGGTGAGGGCCTCCCTCACAACCCTGAATGCGCTCGTCAACCAGGGCGCCCGGGTGGTTGTCATCAGCCACCTCGGGCGCCCTGACGGCAGCCCCGACGCGAAGTACTCGCTGGCACCCGTGGCCCAGCGACTGTCTGAGCTGCTCGGAAAGCCCGTCACTTTTGCCAGCGACACCGTCGGCGCGGCCGCAGCGGATGCCGTTGCAGGTCTCGGCAACGGCGACGTCACCCTCCTGGAAAATCTGCGCTTCAACGCAGATGAGACCAGCAAGGATGAATCTGTGCGTACGGCCTTTGCGACCCGCCTCGCAGCCCTCGGCGACGGTTATGTCTCCGACGGCTTCGGCGTGATTCACCGCAAGCAGGCCAGCGTCTACGAGCTGCCCAAACTTCTGCCGAGCGCCGCGGGCCTGCTGATCGCCACCGAGCTAGGGGTCTTGGAGCGCCTGACCGAGAATCCAGATCGGCCCTACACGGTCGTCCTCGGTGGTTCCAAGGTCAGCGACAAGCTCGGCGTCATCGGACACCTCCTACCCCGAGTCGACCGTCTTCTCATCGGCGGCGGCATGCTGTTCACCTTCCTCGCGGCGCAGGGCCACAGGGTGGGCGGTAGCCTGCTGGAGGCCGAGCAGATCGACACCGTCCTCGGCTACTTGGCCGAGGCCGATCGCCTCGGCGTGCAGATCGTTCTTCCCACAGATGTCGTCGTGGCGTCGAAGTTCGGGGCAGACGCCGAGCACGTCGTCACCCGGGCCGACGCCATCGAGGCAACGCCCTTCGGTGCAGCCGGCCTCGGACTCGACATCGGGCCCGAGACTGCCAAAAACTTCGCAGGGATCATCGCCTCCTCGAAGACAGTGTTCTGGAACGGCCCCATGGGTGTGTTCGAGCTCGCAGCCTTCGCTGAAGGCACCCGCGCCGTCGCCCAGTCGCTGACCGAGGTCGATGGCCTCGGTGTCGTCGGCGGCGGAGATTCAGCCGCGGCCGTTCGGGCGCTCGGCTTCACAGACGACCAATTTGGTCATATTTCTACCGGCGGCGGTGCCAGTCTCGAGTTCCTCGAGGGCAAGCGCCTGCCAGGACTGGAGGTCCTCGGATGGTAACTACCGAACAAAACACGACACGCACCGGCGCTCGCACGCCGCTCATCGCCGGCAACTGGAAGATGAACCTGGACCACCTCCAGGCGATCGCCTTCGTTCAGAAGCTCGCCTGGAACCTTAAAGATGCCGGCCATAACTTCGCCGACGTCGAGGTCGCTGTGTTCCCGCCCTTCACCGACCTACGGGCGGTTCAGAACCTCGTAGCCGCGGACAAGCTTCCGCTGATCTACGGTGCACAGGATCTCTCTGCTGCAGATTCAGGTGCGTACACCGGTGAGATCTCCGGCCAGTTCCTGTCGAAGCTCGACTGCACCTACGTCATCATCGGCCACTCGGAACGTCGCATGATG
The DNA here is from genome assembly GCA_040398585.1 of Agreia sp. GTDB lineage: Bacteria > Actinomycetota > Actinomycetes > Actinomycetales > Microbacteriaceae > Agreia. Next base: position 54,625 of record JBBATW010000014.1, on the reverse strand, counting down.
CATGCCGAGACCGACGAGGTAGTCGCGGCAAAGATCGCCGCAGCGCTGAAGCACGGACTCGTCCCGGTCATCTGCGTCGGCGAGAGCGCCCAAGACCTCGAAGACTTCGGGCCAAGCGCCGTCCCCGTGGCCCAGTTGCGCAAGGCGCTCGAGGGGGTCAAGTCTGCCTCCGACATCGTTGTTGCCTACGAGCCCGTCTGGGCCATCGGCAGTGGCAAGGCGGCAACACCAGACGAGGCCGAGAACGTCTGCGCCGCACTTCGGGCAGTACTGCTCGAGGTCCTCGGTGCCGATGTTGCCGAGAAGACCCGCGTGCTCTACGGCGGTTCGGTCAAGATGACGAACATCGGCGGCTTCATGAAGCAGCCCAACGTCGATGGTGCTCTTGTCGGCGGGGCAAGCCTCGATATGGATGAGTTCTCTGGAATCATCCGCTACCAGAAGCACGCTTTCTAAGCGAGCCGTCCCCGCGCTGCACAGGTCATACCCGGCAAACGGGTATGCTTGGCGTTGGTTTGGCCTCGATTTGGTCACGCCCCAACACTTTTTGAGAGGTCTACGTTGCAAATCCTTCAGGTTGTTTTGCAGGTGTTGCTCGGAATTACGAGCCTCCTGCTGACGCTCCTCATCCTGCTGCACCGAGGTCGCGGTGGAGGACTCTCAGACATGTTCGGCGGCGGCGTCACGAGCAACCTCGGCGCCTCGGGCGTTGCCGAGCGCAACCTAAACCGCATCACCGTGATCCTCGCCGTCGTGTGGGTCACCAGCATCGTCGTGCTTGGTCTGATAACCAAGTTCGATACCGGACTCTAGGAGCAAGTCGTGGCATCAGGCGGTAGTGCAATCAGGGGTTCCCGTGTCGGAGCCGGCCCGATGGGCGAACAGGATCGGGGCTTTCACGCAGACCGGGTGAAGGTCTCCTACTGGGATGCCCTTGGCAACGAAACGACCCGCTATTTCTCAGCGGCGCTTCCCGACGATGAGATCCCGGCGACGATCGACTGCCCGGCCTCCGGTCTTCCCGCCGGCCGCGACAAGGAGAACCCGCCGGAGCTGTCCAAGGTGGAGCCCTACAAGACCCACCTCGCCTATGTGAAAGAACGTCGCACCGAAGAGGAAGCCGTCCAGCTCCTCGAGGATGCCCTGGTTCAGCTTCGCGCCCGCCGCGGAACGGTCGCCGCTTCCTGATTTACCGAAAAAACAGCCCTGCTCCCGCCTTCACGTGGTGAGCAGGGCTGTTTCTTTTAGCCGAGCGGCGCAGCTGGCTAGTAGTAGGTCGGTGTGATGAGGTTGGCGGGAACCTCGGCCGCCGCGTCGCGGTCCACGAAGAAAACAGTGCGACGGCGACCCTGGGCGCCCGCGGCAGGAACCTCGTCTACGCTGGCGCCAGCCATTGCCAGCCCCAGGGCAGACGCCTTGTCCGCTCCAGCCATGACAAGCCACACGCGGTCGCTGGACCGGATTACGGGCAGGGTCAGACTGAGCCGCTCGGCCGGTGGCTTGGGGGAGTGGCGCTCGGCGATGACCGTGGCATCCGTCACCCGCACGCTGGCCTTGCCGGGAAAAAGCGAGGCGATGTGACCGTCAGGCCCCACGCCGAGGAATGTGATGTCGAACCGCGGATGCGACTGGCCTTGCTCGGCAAAGCTCTCAAGCTCAGCCGCGTAGGTCGCTGCCGCTTCGTCGAGGTCGGAACCGACATCAGACGCGGGGAAAGCGTGAATTCGACCGGCGGGCACGCCGATATGGTCAAGCAGCGCAGCGCGCGCCTGAGTCTCGTTGCGTTCCGGGTCGCCCGCAGGCAGGAAACGCTCATCGCCCCACCAAAAACTCACCCGCTGCCAGTCGATGCTGTCCCTGGCTGGAGACGCATTGATGGCGGCCAACACAGCGATCCCCACGGATCCACCGGTAAGCACGATGTTGACCGAGTCCCGATCATCGAGCACGTCGATTATCTTGGTGATGAACCGGGCCGCCACGGAACCAGCCAATGATGCCTTGTCGGGATGCACCAACACCCTGCGCTCGTTGGTCATGCGATCCTTCGGCAATCATGCTCTGTCGTCAACGGTCCGGCTCCTCGCCGTGTCGATCGTGCTTCGTGGGGCGTGTCTAGGAGTTGAGTTCCAGGACGCCCTGAGAGATAACCTCACCGTACAGGGAGTCCGGGTCCAGCCTGCGCAACTCTTCGGCCAGGCAGTCCCGGAGGCTCCTCCGGGGCAGCGAAAGGTCGTGCGTCGGCTGATTGGGCTGCACGAGCGAGGCAACGTTGGGCACTGAGCGCTCGAGCGTGATCAGGCCCGAGGCCCGGCTGAGCGTGACGCCGTGGATGCCGCTGGAACCGTTGGCCCGCGAGGAGATCCCGTATTCCACGGGAACCTTCAACTGGTGCCGCAGCCACGCCGCCAGAAGCAAGGTGGAAGGCGAGTCGCTGGCACCGGAGACGGTGACGGCCAGGACCGGCTCGAAGGGCGGCTGATCGAGGACCGCTGCGAGCTGCGCGCGCCACAGGGTCAGTCGCGTCCAGGCGAAATCGGTATCGCCCGGAGCGTAGTTCTTGCTCAGTGTGCGAAGCGCCTCGTTGGGGTTCTGCCGGCTCGACGAGTCGGTAATGCGACGCTGGGCTATTTTGCCAAGGCTTGACGTCGAGGGCGAGTCCGGCGCACTGCCCGGCCACCAGACGACAACCGGGGCGTCCGGCAAGAGGAGTCCTGTTACGAGGCTCTCCTCGTCGCTCGCGGCAGCACCGTATGCCTTCAGCATCACGACCTCGCTGGCACCGGCATCGCCGCCTACCCGAATCTGCGCATCGAGCCTGGCCCCGCGTCCGGTCTTTGTCCCGTCCTCGTCATCGGTCGACACGACGATAACGCGCATCGGATGCTCGCGCGACGCCTCATTGGCGGCCTCGATCGCATCCTCTTCCTCACCGAGACTGGTGCGGATAACGAGCGTCAGGACACGGCCTAGGGCCACGGCCCCACCCTCCTCACGGATGCGGACCAGGGCCTTGGAGACCTTGCTGGTGTTGGTGTCCGGCAGATCGACGATCATGGGCGTCTCCAGGTTCTGCCGTCGCGGGCAAGAAGTTCATCGGCTGATTCGGGACCCCAGGTTCCGGGACGGTACTGGTCCGGCTGACCCTGGGTCGCCCAGTACTCCTCGATGGGGTCGAGGATCTTCCACGAGAGTTCGACCTCCTGATGCCGCGGGAACAGCGGCGGGTCGCCGAGCAGCACGTCAAGGATGAGGCGCTCATAGGCCTCGGGGCTGGCCTCCGTGAAGGCGTGGCCATAGCCAAAGTCCATCGTCACATCACGCACCTGAACTCCGGCACCGGGCACCTTGGAACCGAACCGAATCGTGACGCCCTCATCGGGCTGAACTCTGATGACCAGTGCGTTCTGCCCCAGCTCTGAGGTCTGGCTCTCTTCGAAGAGCTGCTGTGGCGCTCTTTTGAACACGACCGCGATCTCCGTCACGCGGCGACCGAGACGCTTGCCGGCGCGGAGATAGAACGGCACGCCTGCCCACCGGCGTGTGCCGATGTCGAGGCGCATCGCCGCGTAGGTCTCCGTTGTCGACTCGGGATTCATCCCGTCTTCCTCGAGGAACCCGGTGACCTTCTCGCCGCCCTGCCAACCACCGGCGTACTGTCCCCGCGCCGTCGTCTTGCTCAAGTCGGACGAGAGCCGCACCGCGGAGAGCACCTTCTCTTTCTCTGCGCGCAGATCCGCCGCGTTGAAGGAGATGGGCTCCTCCATCGCCGTGAGGGCGAGGAGCTGCAGCAGATGGTTCTGGATAACGTCCCGGGCCGCACCGATGCCGTCGTAGTAGCCTGCCCGGCCACCGACGCCGATGTCCTCGGCCATCGTGATCTGAACGTGGTCGACGTGGTTTGAGTTCCAGATGGGTTCGTAGAGCTGGTTGGCGAAGCGCAGCGCCAGGATGTTCTGCACGGTCTCTTTGCCGAGGTAGTGATCGATGCGGAACACGGCGTCGGGTGGGAACACAGACTCGACCACGTCGTTCAGCTCGCGGGCCGTCTTCAGGTCGCTGCCGAAGGGCTTCTCGATGACGACCCTGCGCCACTGACCCTCTTCGGGATGCGCGAGGCCAGAGTTGCGCAGCTGCTCGGTAACAAGCGGAAAGGACTTCGGCGGAATCGACAGGTAGAAGGCATAGTTGCCCATGGTTCCGCGCTTGGCGTCAAGCGACGAGATGGTCTTCCTAAGCGTCTCGAACGCCGCAGCGTCGTCGAACTCGCCGGAGACGAACCTGATCCCTTCGGACAGCTGCCGCCAGACATCCTCGTCGAAGGGGGTGCGAGCGTACTCCTTGACGGCGTCGTGCACCACCCGCTCGAAGTCCTGGTCTTCCCAGTCCCTGCGGGCGAACCCGATGAGGGAGAAGCCGGGCGGCAACAGACCCCGGCTGGCGAGGTCATAGATGGCGGGCATGAGCTTTTTGCGGCTCAGATCCCCGGTGACGCCGAAGATAACCAGCCCACTCGGGCCGGCAATCCTGTTCAAGCGGCGATCAGAGGGAATTCTGAGCGGGTTGTACTCCGGGGTGATCTCAACCGGGGGCATCGGACTCCTTGCGACCGTGAAAGGTCTGTGTAACGACGAAAACGCTAGGAAAGCGCCGAGAAAATTGCGGACACGTTGGCTGCGGCATCCGTCAGGTTGAGGCGAAGAACGGGCCGACCATGCTGGGCCAACACGCTCGAGTCACCGGTGGCCTGAGCTTGAATCAACTGCCCGAACGAGAACGGTATTCCGGGAATCTCGATATCGACGTCAGCATCCTGGGTCAGCTGCAGGAACACGCCCGTAGCCGGCCCACCCTTGTGGTACTGACCCGTCGAGTGCAGGAATCGAGGACCCCAGCCGAACGTCACCGGGCGGCCAGAGCGCGCCGCGAGGATGTCGCGAAGCTCCGCGAGCTGCGGAAGCTCGAGGCGGTTCACATAGGCCTGGATAGACACGTAGCCGTCTTCACCCACCTGGGCCAGAAGGGCGTCGATGGCTGCGGCGACAGAGTCTGTGCCCGAAACTACATCCGTAGTCCCACGCACCTCGATGCCGTTGTCCACGAATACCGGGGCAACGGGCTCAGGGCGCGAGTCCAGAAGGCCACGGGTGGCGATCTTGGCACTCTCGACATCGGGCTGGTCGAACGGGTTGATACCCAAAAGGATGCCTGCTACGACGACGGCGTACTCCCATGCAAGGATCATGCCGCCGAGGGAGCCGCTGATCAGAATCTCGCCGCGGTGCGCGTCGAAGAGGTGCAACCCGCCGGCATCCTTGACCAAGCGCACGACCTGCACATCGGCCAGGTCTGCGTAGAGCTCGGGGGCGTGCGTGTCCAGAACGACGGGAAGCAGGCCCTTGCCATCCTTGCCGGTGGACTCGGCGATGAGCTGCTCGGCCCAGTCGGCGAAGCCCACGATGTGGGTTCCATCTGCGACGATGGCCAGCTTGTCCTTCAGCGGGCTCGTGCCGGCGATTGCCGCACCCAGGATGAGCCCGGGGTTGTCCGCGTCGTCCGTTGCAAGGTAGAGCGCGATTGCCTCTGCCTCGTCGAGCAACTCGCCGATGTCGACGCCGGCCAGGCCCGATGGCACCAGACCGAATGCCGTTAGTGCCGAGTACCGTCCGCCGACGGTCGGGTCGGCGAGGAAGACGCGGTAGCCGAGGTCGCGGGCCAGCTTCTCAAAGGGGGAGCCGGGGTCGGTGACCACGATAATGCGGTCCTTCGGGTCTATTCCGATATCCCGGAAGGCCTTCTCGTAGACCCGGCGCTGGCTGTCGGTCTCGACGGTGCCACCGCTCTTGCTCGAAACCACCAAGACGGTTGTGGCCAAGCGGTCGGCAAGAGCCGCACCGACCTGACCTGGCTCGGTGGAATCGAGCACGGTGAGCTCAACGCCCATCGTGCGCGTGATGACCTCGGGGGCAAGAGATGAGCCGCCCATGCCGCCCAGCACGATGTGGTTGACACCGGCAGCACGTAGTTCATCGCGGAGCGCCGTGATCTCGGCAACCAGGGGGCGGGACACGCTGATGGACTGGGTCCAGCCCAGCCGCTTGGCCGCCTCAGCCTCGGCGGCCGGCCCCCAGAGTGCAGGGTCAAGCCCGGTGATGCTGGAGGCGACGAGGCCCGCAACGAGCCCGGGAACGTGAGCGTCCACGGCGGCTTTGACCGCCCCCGAGACGTGGATCTCTACACTCACTTGGAGTCCTTGAGCGCGGTATTGACAGTCGCCAAGAGTTCATGCCAAGAGACGATGAACTTGTCGACGCCCTCGATCTCGAGCAACTCGGTGACCTCGGCGTAGGAGATGCCCGCATCGGCGATTGCGTCCATGACCTTGTTCGCCGCAGCGTAGGAGCCGGTGATGCTGTCTCCCGCGATCACGCCGTGGTCGAAGGTCGCATCGAGCGTCTTCTCCGGCATGGTGTTGACGACCTCGGGGGCGACGAGCTCCACGACGTAGGTGGTGTCGAGTACGGCGGGGTCCTTGACACCGGTCGAGGCCCATAGCGGGCGCTGCTTGTTTGCTCCGGCGGCCAGGAGGTAGGTGGCGCGCTCGGTCGCGAATGCCTGCTCGTAGACCTCGTAGGCGAGCTGGGCGTTGGCAACGCCGGCCTTACCCGTAAGGGCGAGTGCCTCGGGGGTACCGATGGCGGCGAGACGCTTGTCGATCTCGGTGTCGACACGCGACACGAAGAAGGATGCGACCGAGTGGATGCCGGCGAGGTCAATACCGGCAGCCTTGGCCTTCTCTAGGCCCGCGAGGTACGCGTTGATGACGTCGCGGTAACGGGCAAGGCTGAAGATCAACGTCACGTTGACGCTGATGCCCGCGGCGATGGTCTCCGTGATCGCGGTGAGGCCGGCGACGGTCGCCGGGATCTTGATCAGCACGTTCTCCCGGTTGACCTTCGCGAAGAGCTCCTTGGCCTGAACGATGGTGCCCTCGGCGTCGTTGGCAAGACCCGGCTCGACCTCGATCGACACGCGGCCGTCAAAGCCCTTGGAGGAGTCGTAGATTCCCTTGAAGATGTCGCAGCCGTTGGCGACATCCTGCGTGGTGATCTCAAAGACGGCCTCGGTGACGTTCTTGCCCGCCGCGGCCAGCTCGGCGACCTGCGCGGCGTAGGACTCGCCGTTGGTCAGCGCGGCCGCAAAGATTGACGGGTTGGTTGTCACGCCGACGACGTTCTTCTCAGCGATGAGCGTGACGAGTCCGCCCGACGTGATGCGCTCGCGCGAGAGGTCGTCGAGCCAGATGCTGACGCCGGCGGCCGAGAGCTGGGCGGTGTTGCTGGTGGTGGAAGTCATTTTCTAATTTCTCCTAAAAATTATGGCGCAGGTCAGACGGCGGCTGCGGCGATCGAGAGCTTCGCGGCCTTGATGGCGTGGTCGGTCGTCATGCCGAACTCGCGGAACAGCGTCTCGTAGTCGGCGGATGCGCCGTAATGCTCGATCGAGACGCTCTCGCCGGCATCGCCGACGTACCTGCGCCAAGTCAGATCAAGGCCGGCTTCGATCGAGACGCGGGCCTTGATTGCCTTGGGCAGAACCTGCTCGCGGTATTCGGTGCTCTGCTCTTCGAACCACTCGAGGCTCGGAGCCGACACAACACGGGCGTTGATTCCCTCGGTGGCAAGGATCGCGCGCGCCTCGACGGCGAGCTGAACCTCCGAGCCCGTCGCGATGAAGATCACGTCGGGGGTGCCATGCGGCGCCTCGGCCAAGATGTATGCACCCTTGGCCGTGTTCTTGGCGGAGGCGAAGACCTCGCCGTGGGCGTCGCCCTCGCCGCGTTCGAACACCGGGATGTTCTGGCGGGTCAGCGCGATGCCGGCCGGGCCGTTGCGACGCTCGAGCATGGTCTTCCACGCCCAGGCGGTCTCGTTGGCGTCACCGGGCCGCACAATGTCCAGTCCCGGGATAGCGCGGAGCGTCGCGAGCTGCTCGATCGGCTGATGCGTCGGGCCGTCCTCGCCGAGGGCGACCGAGTCGTGGGTCCAGACGAAGATCGAGGGCGTCTTCATCAGGGCGGCCAGACGCACCGCGGGACGCATGTAGTCACTGAATATTAGGAACGTGCCACCGAAGGGGCGGGTATTGCCGTGCAGAGCGATGCCGTTCAGGATCGCGCCCATGGCGTGCTCGCGGATACCGAAGTGCAGCACGCGGCCGTAGGGATTTCCGGTCCACTCGTGGGTGGAGTGCTCGGCCGGGATAAACGAGCCGCCGCCGTTGATGGTGGTGAGGTTGCTCTCGGCTAGGTCGGAGGAACCGCCCCAGAGCTCGGGGACGACGGCCGCGATGGCGTTGATGACCTTGCCGCTGGCGGCACGGGTCGAGACGGAGGTGCCGCCCTCGAACACGGGCAGGGCCTCGTCGACTCCCGCGGGAAGGGCGCCGGTCTCGAGGCGGTCAAACAGTGCCTTCCGCTCGGGGTTCGCCGCGGCCCAGACGGCGACGCGGGCATCCCATTCAGCGTGAGCGGCGACACCGCGCGCGACTGCGGCCCGGGTGTGGGCTATTACCTCGTCGGAGACGGCGAAGCTCTCGTCGGGGTTGGCGCCGAGCACCTCTTTCAGCCCGGCGATCTCGGTTGCTCCGAGGGCGGAGCCGTGAATCTTACCGGTGTTCTGCTTGGTCGGGCTGGGGAAGCCGATGATCGTCTTGAGGATGATCATCGAAGGCTTGTCGGTGACGGCCTTGGCCGCCTCGATCGCATCGTTCAGGGCGTGGACGTCTTCGATGTACTCTCCGGTTTGCTTCCAGTCAACCGTCTGCACATGCCAGTGATACGCCTCGTAGCGCGCCTTGACGTCCTCGGTGAAAGCGATGTTTGTGTCGTCCTCGATCGAGATCTGGTTGCTGTCGTAGATCGCGATCAGGTTGCCGAGCTGCTGGTGGCCGGCGAGAGACGAAGCCTCGCTCGTTACGCCCTCCTGCAGGTCACCGTCGCCGGCGATCGTGTAGATGAAGTGGTCGAACGGGCTGGTGCCCGCCTCTGCCTCGGGGTCGAACAGGCCACGCTCGTAGCGGGCGGCGTAGGCAAAGCCGACCGCGGATGCGAGGCCCTGACCCAGCGGACCGGTGGTGATCTCGACGCCGGCGGTATGACCGACTTCGGGGTGGCCGGGGGTGAGCGACCCCCAGGTGCGCAGCGCCTTGAGGTCATCGAGCTCGAGGCCGTAGCCGCCGAGGTAGAGCTGCACGTACTGGGTCAACGAGCTGTGCCCGACCGACAGGATGAAGCGGTCGCGACCAATCCAGTGGGTGTCACTGGGGTCTGCACGCATGACTTTTTGGAAAAGCAGGTAGGCAGCGGGAGCCAGGCTGATCGCCGTACCCGGGTGGCCGTTTCCTACCTTCTCGACGGCATCCGCCGCAAGAAGCTTTGCCGTTGCAACGGCCTGATCGTCAATGGAGTTCCACTGGAGTGATACCACGAGGAATTAGCCCCTTCTAGATTGTGGACGCGACATATCTGCCGGTCCAACGCTGTCCTGCCGCGGTCAGCGGAGAACCCAAACCTGTGCACGGCTGCGGGCAAGAGGCCCGACGAGTCCGCTATTCATCTGAACAACAGTGACCGTGCAAATATTGCGAACAGCACTGTCGCAGTCCCTAAGTATAGGGAAGAGCGCCGTTTTTCATTGCTTGGCTATGAACTCCCGGAGCGCCGCGACGACCAACTCGTGGTCGGCCAGCTGCGGAAGGCCAGAAACCGTCACAGTGGCAATCTGGCCGGTGCCCTTTACAACGATCGGGAAACAGCCCCCGTGAGCGGCGTAGAGGGTGACATCGAACCATGGCTCATCCTCGATTGACACTCCGGTCAGTTGCGAACGAAGGCCCAGCAGAAGCGAGGGAACTCCGAAACGCTCAACCGCTCGGGTCTTTCGAGCGATCCAGTCATCATTGTCAGCGGTGGTGCCCTCCAGTGCCACGTGAAAGAGCGTTTGCGTTCCCCGAGTGATGTTCATCGCGACGGGCAGTGCCTCCTCGGTGGCCCGCCGCACGAGGATCATTCCCAGACGCAGGGCGTCCGTTCTATTGAATGAGTCGACCTCGAGTTCGGCGAGCTCCAGCTCGGTGCGGGATATGAGGTTGCGAAGTTCCTCGCTGGCCTTTGAATTTGCTGAGTTCATGGTTCCTAACCGTAGACGCTTGGGAAGACCTGCGGCCGGAATCAATTAGACTTGGGAGGTGTCTAGGGCCCATTCTTCGGGCGGTTCACGGGTAGAGGAGCAAGACCATCGCTGTTGACAATCGCATCGCCGATAGGCGTGAAACAGTTTCCAACACGGTATCGCGCAAGGCCAAGGCCTACTTCGCCCTGACCAAACCCCGAGTCATCGAGTTGCTTCTGGTGACCACCGCCCCGGTGATGATCCTTGCTCAGCAGGGTATTCCCAACCTCTGGCTCGTTCTCGGCACCCTGATCGGGGGTTCTCTTTCCGCTGGCAGCGCGGGCGCGTTCAACTGTTACATCGACCGCGATATCGACCGCGTCATGAAGCGTACGCAAAACCGTCCGCTGGTAACGGGGGAGTTAAGCGACCGCGAGGCGCTGGTTTTCGCGTACGCCGTGGGAATTGCCTCGATCGTCTGGCTTGGTGTGTTGGTCAACTGGTTCAGCGCGATGCTGTCTCTGGTCGCGATTCTTTTCTATGTCATCGTCTACACGATGTGGCTCAAGCGGCGCACGTCGCAGAACATCATCTGGGGTGGGGCCGCCGGCTGTATGCCCGTGCTCATCGGCTGGGCCGCGGTGACCAACTCGCTTACCTGGACTCCGGTCGTCCTGTTCGGAATCATCTTCCTGTGGACGCCGCCGCACTACTGGCCGCTTTCGATGAAGTACCGCGAGGACTACCGCTCCGTCAACGTACCCATGCTGGCCGTGGTTCGCGGCCGCGCAATCGTCGGCCTCCAGACCATCCTGTATGCGTGGGCCACGGTCGCCTGTTCCCTGCTGCTGATTCCGGTCGCACCCATGGGCATCGTCTACTCGTCGGTCGCCCTCCTTTCCGGCGGCTGGTTCATCTACGAGACGCACCGCCTCTATGGCATGGCTATCCGGCACCTGGAGGTCAAGCCGATGCGCGTCTTCCACGCCTCGATCAGCTACCTCACGCTGTTGTTCCTCGCGATCGCTATCGACCCCCTGCTGCCCTTCTAGCCGCAGCGTCGTAAAAACGGGTCGGCGCGCCGCGCACGCGAGCACCGCAACATAATCCCACCGGGGTCGCCCTGGATGACGACTAAACCGGTTGACCTGAAGACGGTCCGCTATCCGCGTCGTCGTAGGGCGTTTTCAGCCGAATCGGATCGGGTGCCACATGCGTGCGTCTGCTTTGTCGGGCTTTATAGGTCAGGTTCAACGCTTCAACAATGAGGGCGAACGCGATGGGACCATAGATGAGGCCCTTGTTGATATGAACATCGAAACCTTCGGCGATCAGAGTGCTGCCGATGAGAACAAGAAACGCCAAGGCAAGCATTTTCACCGTCGGATGCTTTTCCACAAATCTGCTGATGATGCCTGCGGTGAACAGCATGATGGTGATGGCCAGCACAACGGCGGCGATCATGATGTAAAGCTCGTCGACCATTCCAACGGCGGTGATCACCGAATCCAGGGAAAAGACCACGTCCAGTAGGAGTATCTGAGCAATAACAGCGCCGAAAGTGACTGCTTTACCGGTCGACTTCTCATGGTTGGTGCCTTCGAGGCGTTCGTGAATTTCGGTGACGGCCTTGTAGAGAAGAAAGGCACCTCCGAGGATCAGGATCACATCGCGCCCACTGAACTGGAATGCCCCCTCGCCCCATCCGAAGAGCGGTGCGGTCAATCCGACGATGAACGAGGCCACGAACAAGAGGCCGATTCGCAGCACCATCGCCAGCGTGAGGCCCACGGTGCGAGCCCGTTTCTGTTGAGCAAGAGGCAGCTTGGCCGCCAGGATCGAAATGAAGATCACGTTGTCGACACCGAGAATCAGCTCGAGCACGAACAGCGTCAGAAAAGCAATCCATAGATCCGGGCTTGAAAAGAAGTCCATATGCAATAGTACCCACCCGACTATCCGCCCCTGAGTATCCGCTGTTCAGATCGATTTGGGGGCGGCCGGCTGGCCCTCTGGTCTAGCCGACGTGCACATTTGGTCGGCGTGATCGGTCTCTTTCTGCTCGGCGCAGCACCTCCCGGGTGACCGGAGCCACTTCCCCTGTGCCGGTGATCAGGAACCTGAACATATTCGAAATGGGGCTTCCCTCTGTCCATTCGAAGTAGATGTCCGGTGCGGTACCAGTGGTATTCCGGATGGCCAACAGCACGGCCGCGATTGTGTTCGGCACATTTCCGCTGCAGACCTGAAGCACTCGGTAACCGTGGTCGGCCACCCCTAGCACGAGGAGGTCTTCTTCGAAGTTCGAAGAATCACCTGACGTCACCTCCAGAAAAATCACTGGTGCGCGGGCGGGAATTCCGTTGTCAAGACGCTCGTCGTGGAGTTTCAGCCGGTATTCCGACGCTGTGCCTTGGGCTGGTTCATGTGCGATGACTCGAATAGCCCCGTATTCATCATTGTCAGAATTCACAAAATCGCTGGCCATCTCATCCATGACCACGGAAGTTGCTCGGAGCTGAAAGGATCGCTGGACACGGGAGATCAAGGAAACACCAACAATGCCGAGAATGAAAAGCGCGGCAATCCGCACGCCATCCGGTCGTTCAATTACATTCGCAAGTGTCGTGTAGACGAACACCAAGGAGATGATGGCAAATCCGATGGTGCGCTTCTTCTGCTTCTTATGGCGAGCGGAGAGGGTGACGGCGACTGACGCTGAGGTGATGAGTACGAGAACGCCGGTCGCGTAGGCGCCTGCTTGCGCATCCACATTCGCCTGAAAGGCAATGGTGATGGCGAATGCAACCAAGGTGAAGACGATGACAAGCGGCCTGACCGCGCGAGCCCAATCGGGGGCCATTCCGTAGCGCGGAAGATAGCGCGGAACAAGGTTCAGCAAACCTGCCATCGCAGAGGCGCCTGCGAACCAGAGAATACATATTGTGCTGACGTCATACAGGGTGCCGAAGCCACTTCCCAGATACTCATGCGCAAGGTACGCCAGCGCCCGACCATTGGCCTGTCCGCCAGGCTGGAACTCGCTTTGCGGGATAAGAAACGTGGTGACGATGCTGGAGCAGATGAGGAATGCGCTCATGATCAACGCGGCGGTGGTCAGGAGCCTTTGACCACCCCGTATCCGACCGGCCGGGTTGGTTTCGGTGTCACCCGAAGTACCTCGGATCTGTGGCATCACAGCAACGCCTGTTTCAAAGCCAGACAATCCCAATGCCAATTTTGGGAAGACGAGTAAAGCGATCCCAACCATGACAATTGGGTTGCTGTGTTGTGCCGTGAGCGCAGCCCACCAGTCATCCACGACGGTGAAGTCTGTTCCGATCTGGGCAAAAGAGGCGACGATGACCACTGCGTTCAACACCAAGTACACCGCGACCAGGGCAACCGCCACGTTAATTGCTTCTTTGAAACCGCGCAAAAATACGGCGGCAAGCAGCCCCACGAAGACGAGGGTTATCAGCACTTCGTTGCCATCGAACCAAGCGGGCGCGAATGGATTCTCAATCGCGTGTGCTGTCGCGTCGGCGGCCGACAGGGTGATGGTGATCATGAAGTCTGTGGCGGCGAAGCCAAGAAGGACCAGAACGAAAATCTTGCCACCCCACCAGGGCAGGAGGCGTTCGAGCATGGAGATGGAGCCTTCGCCGCGAAAGCTTTCTGCAGCAACCCGGCGATAGACAGGCAACGCTCCGAATAACGTGAGCGCGACCAACACGATCGTGGCCAACGGTGAGAGCAGACCGGCGGCGACCGCAGCGATGGCCGGCTGATATCCCAGCGTCGAAAAGTAGTCCACCCCGGTGAGGCACATCACCCGCCACCACGAATGTTTTTTCTCACCTATGGTGGCGTCAGGTGCGGTGTCTCTGACGCCTCGCCGCTCGGACATGCCCTGAAGCAACCAACGCTTCGCCCTTTCGCGCCGGCCCGCTTGAGTGGTCTGCGATCTCGGCAATTCGCGGATCGGCACTGTTACCTCCAGATTATGGCGAAGCTTCAAGCCTAGATAAACGCCACCGTGAACACACGTCTGCGGCCGTTAGTAATACGCATAGATTACGTGTTGGACACTCGGGGTTCGCAGCCTGGCTAACGCCGGGCTGAGACCAGTGGGGTGGCCGACTCCGGGCTACCGAGCGAGGCGCTGCTCGTTGTGCGCAGGGACAGAATGCTCGCGGTCATGGCCCCCGTCAACATCGCGGCGAGAACCATGTGGATGCCCACGAGCAACACTGGCAGGCCCCAGTTGGCCTGCGTGATGCCGACGATTATCTGCAGCACCTCGATCCCGAGGAGGGCGAGGAAGTAGCGACGGCCCGGAAGCCGGAATTGCAGCACTGCGACAACGAGCACCACCGTGCAGCCGAGCAACCCGTATGCAGGCCAGCTGTGCAAATGTTCCAGAAATTCGGAGTCTAGGCCGTTGCGGGGCGTCGCGGCATCGCCCGCGTGCGGCCCGCTGCCCGTGGTCAGAACGCCAAGGACAACGGCGAACATCGCGAAAACAGCGGCCGTGATCGAGAGACGGCGGAGCCACGAGGGCCCGAGCGGCATGTTCCCCCTGGGTCCGTTGTAGACGCGGTACACGAGAACCGTCGTCAGTACGACAAGTGCCATCGAGATTACGAAGTGTGCTCCCACTATGTAGGGGTTCAACCCGGTCAGCACCGTGATGCCGCCGAGAACGGCCTGCGCCGGAATAGAGAGGCCCTGCAGGAGGGTAATGACGAAGAGGTCACGCCGCTGGCGGCGCATCCGGATGACGGCCAGAAATGCCAGGATCACGACGATGGCCAGAACGAAGGTCAGCATGCGGTTGCCGAACTCGATGGCACCGTTGATACCCATAGCCGGCGTCGAGACGAAGGAATCAGCGGTGCAGCGTGGCCACGTCGGGCAGCCGAGGCCTGAACCGGTTAGCCGGACAGCGCCGCCCGTGCCGATGAGAAGGACCTGGCAGGCGAGGCTGAGCCACGCGACGACACGGACCCTTCGGTCGATCGTGTTGGGGAGGTAACGAAGAAGAGATTTCACTCTGTGGGTGTTCCTTGTCGACATGGGTGAGACATCCGGCGAGAACACTGACACTGTTGCCCATCTCGCCACTCAAACCTGTAAACTGATCAGGTTGAGCAAAGCCTAAGATTCGGCGGGTATCGGCATTTCGCACGGTGTGAATATTCACTGTTGGGGCATCGACGCCCTGCTGTTCTTTCCATTCTAAGTAGTGGTGTTTGTCAGGGTGCACAGCACCCTTTCAGTCAGGGAACTGTGGTGCAATCAGCGTAAGAACTGAGAGTGACCCGCATTCGGAAATGTCAGCAGAGTCGAACGGGTTATAGACAACTGGAAGGGAATACCACATGTCTGATGTATTGATAGACCGTCCGGAGCTCGAGAACCTCGGGGTCTACGAATTTGGCTGGTCAGACTCTGACGCGGCCGGTGCCATCGCGCAGCGAGGCGTCAACCCCGATGTGGTCAAGGGCATATCGAAACTGAAAGACGAACCCGAGTGGATGCTGAAAAACCGTCTCAAGGGCCTCGCTCTGTTCGAGAAGAAGCCCATGCCAACGTGGGGTGCAGATCTCTCGGGCATCGACTTCGACAACATCAAGTACTTCGTCCGCTCTACTGAGAAGCAGGCGACGTCGTGGGAAGACCTTCCCGAAGACATCAAGAACACGTACGAGCGGCTCGGTATCCCCGAGGCCGAGCGCCAGCGCCTCGTGGCAGGCGTTGCCGCTCAGTACGAGTCCGAGGTTGTGTACCACACGATTCGTGAAGACCTAGCCGCCCAGGGTGTCATCTTCATGGACACCGACACAGCGCTTCGTGAGCACCCGGAGTTCTTCACCGAGTACTTCGGCACCGTAATCCCGACCGGCGACAACAAGTTTGCCGCGCTGAACACGGCAGTGTGGAGCGGCGGCTCGTTCGTCTACGTCCCGCCCGGCGTGAAGGTCGAGATTCCGTTGCAGGCCTACTTCCGCATCAACACGGAGAACATGGGCCAGTTCGAGCGCACGCTGATCATCGCCGACGAGGGCAGCTACGTGCACTACATCGAGGGCTGCACGGCCCCCATCTACAAGAGCGACTCCCTGCATTCGGCCGTGGTCGAGATCGTCGTGAAGAAGAACGCCCGTGTTCGCTACACGACGATCCAGAACTGGTCGAACAACGTCTACAACCTGGTCACCAAGCGCGCCATCGTTCATGAGGCCGGCACCATGGAGTGGATCGATGGCAATATCGGTTCCAAGGTCACCATGAAGTATCCGTCGATCTACCTGGTCGGCGAGCGGGCCAAGGGCGAGACCCTGTCTCTCGCGTTCGCAGGCCCTGGCCAGCATCAGGACGCCGGTGCCAAGATGGTGCACATGGCGCCCTACACGCAGTCTTCGATCGTCTCGAAGTCCATTGCCCGGGGCGGTGGGCGCGCCGGCTACCGCGGCGAGGTACGGATGGCGGAGAACGCGCATCACTCGGCCAACACGGTGCGCTGCGACGCGCTGCTGGTCGACTCAATTTCCCGGAGCGACACGTACCCCGCAATCGACATCCGCGTGGACGACGTTCAGCTCGGCCACGAGGCAACCGTCTCGCGGGTCAGCGAAGAGCAGCTTTTCTACCTGATGAGCCGAGGCCTGCCGGAAGACGAGGCCATGGCCATGATCGTCCGCGGGTTCATCGAACCCATCGCCCGGGAGCTCCCAATGGAGTACGCCCTCGAATTGAACAAGCTCATTGAAATGGGCATGGAAGGATCTGTCGGTTAGATGTCGGCCGTAACCACAGCGAAGACCGACGCCTCGAATGAGGCGTCGGCCGCGACTGAGATCGCCGAGGGATCTTCAACCCGGTACACCCCCATCCAGTCCCGCAGCGAACGGTTCACATCAGCCGATGTCGCCGATTTCGGGCCGGCTCTGAGCTATGACCTTGAGTGGAAACTGACACCGATCAAGCGCATCGCCGACCTGCTCGATGGTGTCCTCGACGGCTCAGCCGCCGACATCACATTGCCGAGCCAAGACGGCGTCTCAGCCGTCTGGGTCGACCGCGATGACGGCCGCGTCGGCTCCGCGGGCCTGCCTGAGGAGCGTGCCTCCGCGAACGCGTGGTCCCACTTCGAGAAGGCCCTGGCGATTGACGTGACGAGCGAGACGGCCGCGGAATTCGTTGTGGCCCGCAACGGCCTCGGTAGTACCCCGCGTGCAGCGCACACGATCATCACTGCGAAGCCATTCAGCCGCGGACTGATCATCCTCGAAAACTCCGGGGTCGCCAATCTCTCGGAGAACGTCGAGATCGTCGTCGAGGACCAGGCGGTGCTGACCGTCGTGACCGTTCAGGAGTGGAACGCTGACAGCAACCACCTCGCGAGCCACTTCGCCCGCGTCGGTCGGGATGCCACCCTGCGTCACATCGTGGTCACCCTCGGTGGCGGCGTCGTCCGGGTGAACCCCTCAATTCACCTCGTTGAGGCCGGCGCGGCAACCGAGGCCTACGGCCTCTACTTCGCCAACTCCGGCCAGCACCTCGAGCAGCGGGTCTACATCGACCACGTCGCCGCCCAGACCCGCAGCCGGGTCAAGTACAAGGGTGCCCTCGAGGGTGCAAATGCCCGCTCGGTGTGGGTCGGCGATGTTCGTATCGGGCCAGACGCAGTGGGCACAGATAGCTATGAGGAGAACCGCAACCTTGTGCTGAGCGAGGGCCCCCGCGCCGACTCGATCCCGAACCTCGAGATCGAGACCGGCGATATCCTGGGTGCCGGCCACGCAAGCTCCACGGGTCGTTTCGACGACGAACAGCTCTTCTACCTCCAGTCCCGAGGCATCTCCGAGGCCGAAGCGCGTCGACTGGTCGTGCGCGGCTTCCTCACGGAGATCGTTACCCAGATCGGTTCAACCGGAACCGAGGCCCGCCTCCAGGCGGCAATCGAAGCAGAGCTGACCGACAGCGCCACGAACAAGCAGGAGAACTGAACTTGCCCGAAAGAATCTGCTCGGTCGACGAGCTCACCCCCAACGAGGCTGTTCGCGTCGAGATCGATGGCGTCGCAATTGCGCTCGTGATGGACTCGGCGGGAAACTGCCACGCCATCGGGGACACCTGCACGCACGGGGATATCTCCCTGGCCGAGGGCTTCGTCGAAGACGAGACCCTAGAGTGCTGGGCCCACGGCTCCAAGTTCTCGCTCAAAACGGGCAAGCCCCTGACCCTTCCTGCGTTCGAGCCGGTACCGGTCTACGAACTCACCATCGTTGACGGGGTCGTATTCATCGACCCGAGCGTCATCATCAATGCCAGTGAAATGAAAGAGATCAACTAGTTATGTCCCAACTTCTGATCCGTGACCTCCACGTCAGTGTGGAGACCGAACAGGGCACCAAGCAGATCCTGCGCGGTGTCGACCTCACAATCGGTGCGGGCGAGACCCACGCCATCATGGGCCCCAACGGCTCTGGAAAATCGACGCTGGCGTACGCCATCGCCGGTCACCCCAAGTACAAGATCGACAGTGGCTCAATCCTCCTGGATGGCGTCGAGGTGCTGAGTATGTCGGTCGACGAGCGCGCCCGTGCCGGCCTGTTCCTCGCCATGCAATACCCGGTCGAGATTCCCGGCGTCAGCGTCACGAACTTCCTCCGCACGGCCAAGACGGCCATCGATGGCGACGCGCCCGCGATCCGTGGCTGGATCAAAGACGTGCGCACGTCCATGGCAAACCTCAAGATGGACCCGGCATTCGCCGAGCGCAACGTCAATGAGGGCTTCTCCGGTGGCGAGAAGAAGCGCAATGAGATCCTTCAGCTCGAACTGCTGAAGCCACGCTTCGCTGTGCTCGATGAGACCGACTCAGGGCTTGACGTCGACGCACTGAAGATCGTTTCCGAGGGCGTCAACCGCGCCAAGGAGAACACCGGTCTCGGAATCCTGCTGATTACGCACTACAACCGGATCCTCAAGTACATCAGGCCGGACTTCGTGCACGTGTTCGTCGCCGGGCGCGTCGTGGAACAGGGCGGCCCCGAGCTTGCCGTGCGCCTCGAGAACGAGGGCTACGACCGTTTCCTTACGACCGCCGCGACCGTAGGCTAGTCAGATGGCCGTTTCCACTCTTGCCCCCAAGCGCTTCGATGAGATCGAAGAGGCACTCAAAGAGGTGATGGACCCCGAACTCGGCGTGAATATCGTCGACCTCGGACTCATCTATGACCTGGGCTGGGACGACGAAAACGATGCCCTGGTCATCAGCATGACGCTGACCTCTGCCGGTTGCCCGTTGACGGATGTCATCGAGAGCGAAACCGCCGAGGCGCTTGATGGCGTCGTTGAGCAGTTCCGCATCAATTGGGTCTGGATGCCGCCGTGGGGTGCCGACAAGATCACCGATGACGGCCGCGACATGATGCGGGCGCTCGGCTTCTCGATCTGAGCCCGTAAAAATAACCTCTGACTACCGATGACGGGTGCGGCCACTGCGGCCGTGCCCGTCTTGGTGTGTCAGCCGATTTATACTGGGGATCATCCCCTCACACAATCGTCGTGGAAACGCGTCGTAAGAAATGGAATATCACCGTGCTCAACGTCCAAGACCTCGAACTACGGGTTGGTGCGCGAGTACTGATGAAGGATGTGTCGTTCCGGGTGGCCAACGGCGACAAGATCGGACTGGTCGGCCGCAACGGCGCCGGCAAGACAACGCTGACGAAGGTCTTGGCCGGTGACCTCCTTCCCAACGGCGGCTCTGTCGAGAAGGATGGCGAAATCGGCTACCTTCCCCAGGATCCTCGCTCGGGAGACCCAGACGATCTGGCCCGCACTCGCATCCTCGACGCCCGTGGTCTCGGCCAACTGGTTCTGGGCATGACCCAGGCCACGACAGACATGGGCTCGAGTGACCCCAAGGTCAGCGAGGCCGGCATGGCCAAGTACGGCAACCTCACCGACCGGTTCCTGGCCCTCGGCGGCTATGCTGCCGAGGCGGAGGCCGCATCCATCGCAAGCAACCTGAACCTGCCGGATCGCATTCTTGACCAGCCGCTCTCTACGCTCTCCGGTGGCCAACGCCGCCGCATCGAGCTGGCTCGGATCCTCTTCTCAGATGCACAGACCCTGATTCTCGATGAGCCTACCAACCACCTCGACGCCGATTCCGTGGTTTGGCTGCGCGAATTCCTGAAGGGCTACAACGGGGGCTTCATCGTGATCAGCCACGATATCGAGCTCGTGGGAGACACCGTCAACCGCGTCTTCTATCTCGATGCCAACCGTCAGATGATCGACATCTACAACATGAACTGGAAGAACTACCAGCGCCAGCGTGCTGCCGACGAGGAGCGCCGCAAGAAGGAGCGCATCAACGTCGAGAAAAAGGCCGGCGTTCTCACCATGCAAGCGGCCAAGTTCGGCGCCAAGGCATCAAAAGCGGCATCGGCCCACCAAATGGTCGCCCGCGCTGAGAAGATGCTCGCCGGCCTCGATGAGGTGCGCAGTGTCGACCGCGTCGCCAAGTTGCGCTTTCCGACCCCCGCAGCGTGCGGAAAGACGCCTCTCATGGCATCGAACCTCTCCAAGAGCTACGGGTCGCTCGAGATCTTCACGGCCGTCGACCTGGCCATCGACCGCGGTTCCAAGGTGGTCATCCTCGGCTTCAACGGTGCGGGCAAAACGACCCTGTTGCGCATCCTTGGTGGCGCTGACCAGCCTGACACCGGTCAGATCGAACCGGGCCACGGCCTGCGGATCGGTTACTACGCCCAGGAACACGAGACGATCGACGTCAAGCGCAGCGTGCTGGAGAACATGGTCTCCTCGTCACCGAACATCACCGAGATGGAGGCCCGCAGGGTTCTCGGCTCGTTCCTGTTCACCGGTGACGATTCACATAAGGCCGCGGGCGTGCTGTCGGGCGGCGAGAAGACAAGACTTGCCCTGGCAATGATCGTCGTGTCTGGCGCCAACGTGCTTCTGCTTGACGAGCCCACCAACAACCTCGACCCTGCCAGCCGCCTCGAGATTCTCGACGCCCTGGCACACTATGAGGGTGCGGTCGTTCTGGTCAGCCACGACGAGGGTGCTGTCGCGGCGCTCAACCCCGAGCGCGTCCTCATCCTGCCGGACGGCATCGAGGACCACTGGAACCCGGACTACGCCGAGCTGATCTCGCTGGAGTGACCGTGGCGAAAGCCTATTTGTTGGCGGCGTCGAGGATCTCATCCTCGACGTCGCTGTCTTTTTTGTCCTTGGCGAGGCGCTTCCGCTCGCGAGCCTGGGCGCGATCCTGCTCTTCCGGGTCGTCGGCATTGAGGAATCGGAACTCCTGCCTGGCGGCATAGAACAGCGCAAAGAAGCCAAAAAGAGCGAATACAAACCATTGGAATGCGTACGACAGGTGGGGGCCCTCGTCCTCCGGTGGCTGCAGCTCGAGGGTTCCGGTGCCGGCAGCACTCGATTCCGTGGCGACTGTGCCATAGGCACCGGTGTACGTCGGCATACCAATCTGAGCCGCCAATAGCGGCAACTCGACGGTGCTTACCTCGCCCGGATTGGTCGTGCGGGTGCCGAGGGATGGCTCGCCCGCCTTGACCCGCGCCACGACACTCACATCTCCAGTGGGTGCCGGCGGTATGACATCGGGCCTGTCTTGCGTCGAACCGGTCGTAAGCCAGCCGCGATCCACGACGAAGACCGTGCCGTCTGTGAGGAGAAAGGGCACCAAGATCTCAAATCCGGGCTGTCCGTTCAATGGTCGGTTTCGAACTAGCACCTGGTCTTCGGGCAGATAGCGACCGTGAAGCAGCACGGGCCGCCACTTCTGGGACTCGTCGAACGCGTCCAGGGTGGACAAGAGTTCAGCAATGGGAACGGGGGCGGCGTTGTAGTTCGCTGCGACCCTGTTGTTCTCGGTCACTGCGTCCGCACGCCGTTGAAGCTGCCACTCGCCGAGGCCAATGCAGACCAGGGCAAACACGACCGTGAGAGCCAGAAAACCTGCCCAGCGACGACTGAGCAGGAACTGCCATCCGGTTCTCACGTTTTCTAAATCCTTGGTGCTCGCGGCTCAACTGACAGCGGTTCCGCTGATGGCCCTGCAGCCAAGTTTAAGACCAAGAGTGGGAAGTCGCGAGCAGCGAGGAACCCCCGGAGGAACTCCACGTGCTCATCGCAGGCCAACCAGATCTTTCTCTTGGCGGCATCGTGAATCTTCGGGTTGCGCCACTCGATGCGCCACGCGGCCGCTGAGCGACAGCCGGCTCTGGCACAGACGGGTGCCCCGGGCACATCCGAATTCGGATCGAGCCCCAGGCCGATCATGAAATCGCCCGCCTCACTCCGGACGACCGCCGAAGTCCCGGGGTGCTGTTGCTCCCGGGATTGCAACGACGCCGCCGGGCTTCAGGGAGCCCGTAGACAACTGTGTTCCACCGGCGTTGCCGGCGTTGGCCAGGATGACTGCAAAGTAGGGAAGCACGACCGCCCCCAGGCCGAAGACGAGCATCCACCACCCCGATACGAAGAAGACACAGATCAGGCAGATCAGACGAATCGTCATCGTGACCGAGTACCGGATCATGCGGGATCGGCGCTCGTCGCGAGGCGACTGGGGGAGAGACGTAATCGACTGTTGCTGCTTCATGACACCACTTCTGAAGGATATGTAAGCCAAGCCTACGCCGCTGCCAGACCTCCTATGCTTGTGGTTGCTGTGTATCTGCCCGGCAGCGAATTGTGTGGTGAAAGGCAAGAAAATGACGACCATTAGAACCGTTCTGATTACCGGCGGAAATCGCGGAATCGGCTACTCCCTTGCCGAGGAATTCATCGCCCAGGGCCACCGGGTCGCCGTCACCGCGCGCTCTGGAAGCGGCCCGGAGGGGAGCCTAACGGTGCACGCCGATGTCACCGACTCGGCCTCCATCGATTCGGCATTCACAACGGTCGAGGCCGAGCTCGGACCGATCGAGGTCGTGGTGGCCAACGCCGGGGTCACAAAGGACACGCTGCTGCTGCGGATGTCTGAAGACGACTTCACCTCGGTCATCGACACCAACCTCTCAGGCGCCTTCCGCGTCGTCAAGCGCGCCTCAAAGGGCATGCTGAAGGCACGCTTCGGCCGCATCATTCTGATCTCGAGTGTCGTCGGCCTGTACGGCTCCGCCGGCCAGGTCAACTACGCCGCATCAAAGAGCGGTCTCATCGGCATGGCCCGCTCGCTGACGCGCGAACTGGGCTCCCGGGGCATTACCGCCAACGTGGTGGCTCCCGGCTTCATCGAGACCGACATGACGGCTGCGCTCCCGGTCGAGACTCAGGCAGAGTACAAGAAGAACATTCCCGCCGGTCGGTTCGCCACCCCGAACGAGGTCGCACGCGTCGTGGCCTGGCTCGCTTCGGATGATGCCGGATACATCTCTGGAGCCGTCATACCGGTCGACGGCGGCCTCGGAATGGGCCACTAGCCGCAGTCAGCCGGCACGCGCTGTCTAAGCGCGCAGGCCCAGGGCAGGCAGCAGCTGGCTGAGGTCGCGCACATCGATTGCGATGTGCGCGGCTGCGCGTACCCGGGGCTTCGCGTCAAAGGCGACGGACAGACCGGAGGCAGCCATCATCTCCAAATCGTTGGCACCGTCACCGACAGCAACCGTGCGGGAGATCGGGATTGAATGAAGTGTTGCCCACTCACGAAGAGCATCGGCCTTCGCGCGGGCGTCTATCACCGTCCCCAGCACCCGGCCGGTCAATACGCCGCCAACTGCCTCAAGCCGGTTGGCGCGCCAGTGGTCGAGTCCGAGCACCTCGGCCAGCGGGTCGAGGAGTTCATGAAAACCACCCGAGACAACGGCTACGACGCTTTCGGCAGCGTGTAACCCAGAGATTAGCTCGCGTACGCCTGCCGTCACGCGAATATTCCCTGCGACCTCAGCGATTGCGCCCACGGGCAGTCCGGCAAGCGTTGACACCCGGGCGTGAAGGCTCTGAACAAAGTCGAGCTCACCCAGCATGGCGCGCTCGGTGATGTCTCGCACCTCTGGAAAGCTGCCCGCGGCCTCGGCCAGGAGTTCGATCGCCTCGTTCTCGATCAGCGTTGAATCAACGTCCAGCACGACGAGAAAACGCGCCCGTTCAGTCTGCTGAGCCGACGGGCCAGAGACCTCTCTCAGCTGCTGACTGATCATGGTTCGACGCGTACTCCCTTGCCTACGACGGTGATGCCGGATTGCGTCACGGTGAATCCGCGCTCTCTGTCCCGCACGGCATCGACACCGACCTTGGCGCCGGCCGCGACGACCACGTTCTTGTCGAGGATAGCGTGATTGACCACCGCATCCGGTTCGATGTGAACGCGGTCGAACAGCACCGAATCGCGAACAACGGCACCGGACTCGATCGTTGTCCAGGGACCCACGACGCAGCCCTCGACCTGGGCACCCGAGATAAGGCAGCCCAGGGAGACAATCGATTCCAACATGAAACCCGGGTTGCCCTTGGCATCGCGCACGAACTTCGCCGGGGGTGCATTCAGCTGCTGGGTGAAGATCGGCCATTCCTGGTTGTACAGGTTGAAGATCGGCAGCGCGGAGATGAGGTCCTGGTGGGCATCGTAGAACGAGTCGATGGTGCCCACGTCGCGCCAGTAATACTTGTCGCGGTCGGTGGCTCCCGGTACATCGTTGTTCTGCAGGTCGTAGACACCGGCGATGCCCCGGGCCACGAAGTCGGGAATGATGTCACCGCCCATGTCGTGCTCGGAGTCGGGGTTCTCGCCGTCGCGGATGACCGCCTCGATCAGCAGGTCTGCGTTGAAGACATAGTTGCCCATCGACGCCAGCACTTCGCCGGGGGAGTCGGCGAGTCCGCGGGGGTTGGTCGGCTTTTCCAGGAACTCCGCGATGCGGTTCGGGTTGTCCTCGTCGGTCTGGATGACGCCGAACTGGTCGGCCATCCCGATGGGCTGACGGATGGCGGCTACCGTTGCCCCCATCCCGGAACTGATGTGAGCCTCGACCATCTGGGCGAAGTCCATGCGGTAGACGTGGTCCGCTCCGACGACGACGACGATGTCGGGTCGCTCATCGCCTATGAGGTTCAGGCTCTGCAGGATGGCGTCGGCGCTTCCGGCGAACCATCTTTTGCCCAGTCGCTGCTGCGCCGGCACCGATGCCACATAGGCGTCCAACATTGTCGAGAGGCGCCAGGTCTGCGAGATATGCCGATCCAAGCTGTGTGACTTGTATTGGGTCAGCACGACAATCTTCCGCAGGCCGGAATTTATCAGGTTGGAGAGTGCAAAATCCACGAGCCGGTAGCTGCCGCCGAATGGCACACCGGGCTTGGCCCGGTCTGCCGTCAGGGGCATGAGTCGCTTACCCTCGCCACCAGCAAGAACGATGCCAAAAATCTTCTTCGATGCAGCCATGCCATAACAGTAGAGCCTCTGCCGTGGCCTGTACTACGTTGGCTAGCGTGCGAGTCGACGTAATTTCAAAGGAGTATCCACCCGAGGTCTACGGGGGAGCAGGCGTGCACGTGGCCGAGCTTGTCAAGGCCCTGCGGACGAATATCGAAGTGAATGTCAGGTGCTTTGGCGCGCCGCGTTCAGAGCAGGGTGTCTTCGCCTACCAGGTTCCCGCCGAACTCACGGATTCGAATGCGGCACTGGCAACACTGGGCGTTGACCTCCAGATCGCAGCCGCTGTCGCCGGAACAGATCTCGTTCACTCCCACACCTGGTATGCGAACGCAGCGGGACAACTTGCCGCCCTGCTGCACGACGTGCCCCACGTGGTCACGGCCCATTCCTTGGAGCCGCTTCGGCCCTGGAAGGCCGAACAGCTCGGCGGCGGCTACCGCATCTCGACCTGGGTCGAGAAGAACGCCTTCGAGAGTGCCGATGCCGTTATCGCTGTCAGCAACGGAATGCGTCGCGACATCCTGCGCAGCTATCCAAAACTGGATCCGGCGAAGGTCAGCACCGTGTACAACGGCATCGATCTGGACCGCTGGAAACCCACCAGCGACGCGGGTGTGCTCGCGGAGCTGGGCATCGATCCCGACCGGCCCACCGTCGTCTTCGTCGGCAGGATCACCCGGCAGAAGGGACT
The DNA here is from genome assembly GCA_040398585.1 of Agreia sp. GTDB lineage: Bacteria > Actinomycetota > Actinomycetes > Actinomycetales > Microbacteriaceae > Agreia. The sequence continues at coordinate 28,314 of JBBATW010000014.1, read as the reverse complement.
GCCGTACCTGCTGCGCGCCATCCAGTCTCTCCCTCAAGATGTGCAGGTGGTTCTCTGCGCCGGGGCACCCGACACCCCCGAGATTCTCGAGGAGGTCGCCGCCGGCGTTCGAGCACTGCAGGAGCTGCGAACCGGCCTGATCTGGATCGATCGCCTTCTCGATCAACGCTCGCTCTCGGTTGTTCTTTCCGCGGCCACCGTGTTCGTCTGCCCATCCGTTTACGAGCCCCTGGGAATCGTCAACCTCGAGGCCATGGCCTGTGGCCTGCCAGTCGTGGGAACGGCCACCGGCGGCATCCCCGAGGTCGTCGAGGACGGCGTTACGGGTGTACTCGTGCCGATCGACCAGCTGACAGATGGAACGGGAACACCGGTCGATCCGGACCGCTTCGTTCGCGACCTCACCGCCGCCCTGTTGCAGGTTCTGCGAGACCCAGAGCGAGCAGCCGAGATGGGTCGGGCCGGCCGCCTGCGCGCCCAGCTGATGTTCAGTTGGACCCAAATCGCCGTCGATACCGTGGCCATCTACCGGTCGTTGCTCTAACACGGCCCGGTCTACGCCCGAATGCGCCGACCGGGCCGCAGGGAACCAATAGGCTGGGGGTATGCCCTCGGTTCTCGCTCTCTCTGACGTGTCCGTCATTCGTGATTCGAATACGATCATCGACAACCTGAACTGGAACGTCGAGGGCGACGAACGCTGGGTAATCCTCGGTCCAAATGGTGCAGGCAAGACCACTCTGTTGCAGATCGCGGCGGCCATGACGCATCCGTCGGCAGGCACGGCGATCGTTCTCGACAGCCAGCTTGGCAGCACTGACCTTTTCGAGCTGCGGCCCCGAGTCGGATTCGCCTCCAGCGCCATGGCACGACGTTTTCCCGCCGACGAGACGGTCTTGAACGTCGTGATCACGGCCGCATATTCGGTGACCGGGCGCTGGAACGAGTCCTACGACGATGTCGACCTTCGTCGCGCGCAGCGGGTGCTCGCCGAGTGGAAACTCGACCATCTCGCCGACCGCCTGTTCGGCTCGCTGAGCGATGGGGAACAGAAGCGGGTTCAGATCGCCCGCTCTGTGATGACAGACCCTGAACTGCTGTTACTCGACGAGCCGGCTGCCAGTCTCGACCTGGGTGCCCGAGAGGAGCTCCTGCAGCTTCTGGGCGGCTACGCGAGCTCGACCGTGGCACCGGCCATCGTCATGGTCACACATCACGTCGAGGAGATTCCCCAGGGATTCACTCACGCACTGCTGCTGACCAAGGAGGGTGTCGTCGCATCGGGCTCAATTCAGGCTGTGCTCACAAACGAGAACCTCAGCCTCACGTTCGGCCTACCGATCGAGGTCACTGAGACGGATGGCCGCTTCTCAGCGCGAGCGGTCTAGTCCGAGCTCAAATCTGCTAAGCTTCACAGCTGGCCCCCGAGCCAAAATTTTTAAGCCGTAACCGTACCCATCACTAAGGAACCAGCTAATGAAGAACGACATCCACCCCAAGTATGCTGATGTTGTCTTTCGCGACCTCGCGTCCGGTGAGACCTTCCTGACCCGCTCAACCGTGGGAAGCGCCAAGACCATCGAGCTCGACGGTGTGACCTACCCGGTCATCGACGTCGAGATCTCCTCCGCTTCGCACCCGTTCTACACGGGCAAGCAGCGAATCATGGACTCCGCCGGCCGGGTTGAGAAGTTCAACAGCCGCTACAAGGGCTTCGGCGCGTAGCCAGCACTTACGTCACAAGCAAGATCTTCGCAAGATAGCCCGGGAGAAGTTCTCCCGGGCTATTCTTTTTTTCAGTGCCTCGCGGCGCGATCAGCCCACAGGCCACTTGGTTTTGGCCGTGAATTCCGGATCGCGACTACGCCGCATGTACTCCTGGAAGCTCAGGGCCTGTTCCTGAAACCAGACTTCCTGACGATTGTGCAGCTCAGCGACGGGGATTGCCAGAACCTTGGCGTGCTTGAGTGCAACCGCCTGGGCGACGCGACCGGCCGCGATGGCGTCGGCGCCCGCATCATGAGCGTCCAGCAGCTCAACACCGTAGAACTCCGCGGTCGCGGTGAGCGTGCGCTTGCCCTTTCGGTATTTGTCGACCGCCTTGTCGATGACCAAGGGATCGATGATCGGCATGGGTCCCGACAGGGGCGATATCCCGTACCTGCGGGCCTCGCGGTCGAGAAGGGTCAGGTCATAGGGAGCGTTGAAGATTACGACGGGAAGCCCGCTCGCCAGAATTTCACGGAGTGCAGCAATGATCTCGCCGACCACCTCAGCGGCATCCCGGCCGTCAGCGATTGCCCGGGCCGTGGTCACCCCATGAACAGCAGTTGCCTGTTCGGGAATATCGATTCCCGGGTTCGCCAGCCAGTCACGCCGCGACACCGGAACGCCTTCGGCATCGATGACGCTGACGTTGGCGGTCACCACCCGGCTGGTCTCGACGTCGATGCCAGTGGTCTCGAGGTCGAACACCGCGAGGCGGGCAACCCAGCCAGCGGCGGCCTCGGCGGGAAGGGGAAATAGTCCATCGATAGTGGTAGCAGTCACGTCTTCGACTCTACGGCCCGGGGCCGACACCGCCGCGGAGAACCGCTGGACAGTGGGAGACGCGACCGTCGATCTAAACTAAAGGCGATGAACTCCCTCTCTCCCTACCAGGCCAAGCTCGATGCAATTCCCCTCGCGCGGAGTTGGGTCACCGCCAACGGCAGCCGGACCGAGCTCTGGACGTATGGCCCCGAGGATGCTGACACGACCATCGTCATGGTGCACGGGTTTCGCGGTGACCACCACGGTCTCGAGCCCATCGTCGCCCAACTCGCCTCTTACCGCTCTGTGCTGGCCGATCTTCCGGGTTTCGGCTCATCGACCCCGCTGCAGACGAAGCATGACGTCGAGGGCTACGGTCGCTGGCTTGCCGAGCTTCTTCCGCAGGTGGCAGGTTCCGGCACCCGTCGAACCATCGTGCTGGGTCACTCCTTCGGCTCGATCATCGTGGCCGGGGCCCTCTCCCGGGGTCTGTCGGCCGACGGCCTCGTGCTGATCAACCCCATCGCCGCTCCCGCGCTTGCGGGACCCCGTGGCGTGCTCACCCGCTTCGCGGTGTTCTATTACTGGCTCGCTGCCAAGCTGCCAGAGAAGCTCGGCTTCGCCCTACTCAGAAACGCCGCTATCGTGCGCGTCATGAGCGTCACGATGGCCAAAACCAAGGACGCCGGGCTCAGGCGCTGGATCCACGCGCAGCACGACGCCTATTTCAGCGTGTTCTCCAACCGTGATGTGGTTCTTGAGGCCTTCACCGCATCCGTCGGTTCCGACGTTTCAGAGTTTGCGGCCAAGATCACCCTGCCGACCCTGCTGATCGCCGCCGACAAGGACGACATCACGCCCGTTGCCGCCCAGCACCGCCTGAACGGTTTGATCCGAGGCTCAGAGCTCGCGATAATCCCCGATGTGGGTCATCTGATCCACTATGAGGTTCCCGAGGAGGCCGGCCGGGCGATCATCGCCTTCCTGACCGACAACGCCGGGCCGGCCGAAACCGGGGCGGCATCGGAATGAGGGTCGTCTTCGACTGCCGCTACACGCGGGTCGGCCAGCATGATGGCATCAGCCGGTACACGGCGGGCCTGGTCGGCGCCTTGGCCGCCCGGCATCCGGTCATCATGCTGATCAGTGATCGGCGCCAACTCGCCAACCTGCCGGATCTGCCCTGGGAGCTCGTTAGCGGACCCACAAGCATTCGGGAGCCCATCGTGGCACTGCAGGTCAACCGGCTTGACCCCGACGTTGTTTTTTCTCCTATGCAGACCATGGGCTCGTTCGGCCGCAGATATCGTCTCGTCCTGACCGTGCACGACCTCATCTATTACTCGAACCCGACCCCACCGCCCAATTTCACCTGGCCCGTTCGGCTGCTCTGGCGGCTGTACCACCTGTCTTGGTGGCCGCAGCGCTTCCTGCTGAACAAGGCGGATGCGATCGTCACCGTCTCCGAGACGACCCGTGACCTGATAGCAACCCACACTCTGACAAGACATCCGGTCACCGTCGTCAGGAACGCCGCCAGCGCTCCCACCGCGGCGAACGAAGACGAGAGCTCAGACGAGGTGACGAGAACTCGGAGCCTCGTCTACATGGGGTCTTTCATGCCCTACAAGAACGTAGAGACTCTAGTTCGCGCCGCCGGCCTGCTGCCCGACTACGACCTGCACCTCATGAGCCGGATCAGCGACCGCGAGCGGCTCCTGCTCGAGGGCATCAATCCGGCCGCCCGACTCGTTTTTCACAATGGCGCGAGTGACGAGGAGTACCGCGCGGTTCTCAGCCACGCCACCGCCCTCGTGTCGGCATCCCGCGCTGAGGGCTTCGGCATTCCCCTCGTCGAGGCAATGAGCCAGTCGACGCCAATCGTGGTCAGCGACATCCCGGTGTTTCGAGAGATCGGCGGCGAGGCCGGGCTCTATTTCGATTCAGAAGAACCCGAACAGCTGGCGCAACACGTCCGACAGCTCGAAGACCCGGCAGTTTTCCTCGAGCATGCGCGTCGATCCGTCACGCAGGCGGCCCGCTTCAGCTGGGAGCGGAGTTCCGAGACCCTGTGGACACTACTGGCCGAGGAGGGAAGTCGACGCTCACCCCGTCGAATTCGGTGAGTCGCAACAGCCCGTTGGCATAGCCGAATCGGTGATCTGAACCATTCGGCATCCGATAATTCGGCTCGGGCAACGCCCTGTCCGATAGATAGCGAACGACGGAGGAAATCACGCCGCCGTGCGCGACGACCACGACGTGCGAGCCCTGATTCGCCAGCGCCACGGCCTCCAGCGCCGGAAGCACCCGTGATCGCACCTCGCTGCGACGCTCAAGGCCGGGAACACCCTTCATCCCGGGGAACCGATCCGCGAGTGCCGCAGCGTCCATCCCCTCGGCCTCCCCATAGGCCCGCTCTACGATGTCGGAAACTATGGCGGGTTCGTCGAGTCCGAGCACCTCAGCGATGATCCGGGCGGTCTCCAGCGCCCTGACAAGGGGGCTGGTCGCTATTGAGTCGATGCAACTTCCGCGGAGACGCCTTCCTGTCTCGAGCGCCTGCTGGCGACCCGTCTCGTTCAGTGGGATATCAGTGCTGCCTTGGATTCGCTGGGCAAGGTTCCAGTCGGTCTGGCCGTGGCGAACAAGGGTAAGCGTGGTCATTGGCGTAGATTATCCTTTTTTCACAGTGCGGGGGAGCCGGTCAACGAGAGCGGCAAGGGTCTCTGTCGTGCCAGATTCAAGCTTGACCGTGGCGCGAGAATCACCCTTGGTGACCCCGCGGTTGATAATGACAATCGGAAGCTTCCTGCGGCGACCCTGCTCTAAGAGACGGATGCCAGAGTTCACGACGAGCGAAGAGCCTGCAATGATCATCGCCCCGGCTCCGCCCACCAAGGCCGTGGCTTCGGTGAACTTCTCGACCGGGATGAACTCGCCGAAAAAGACAACATCGGGCTTCAGCATTCCGTTGCAGACAGAGCATGCCGGGATCACGAAGCTGCCGAAGTCGGCGACCTCTGCGTCGCCGTCGGGGGCCATTGAGATCGCATCCGGTTCGTTGATCCAGGGATTCTCGGCGGAGATCCGCTCGGCGATACTCGCCCGGGCGTACGCCTGACCGCAGTTCAGGCAGAGCACACGGTCCATCGACCCGTGCAGGTCTACGACCCGGCGGGAGCCTGCCCTCGAGTGCAGCCCGTCGACGTTCTGTGTAACCACGCCCGTGACGATTCCCGACGCCTCAAGCTCGGCGAGCGAGAAGTGCCCACCGTTGGGCTTGGCGGCATCGAACATCTTCCAGCCGAGGTGGCTGCCAGCCCAGTAACGCCGACGATAATCGAGGCTCTCTCGGAACTGGTCAAAAGTCATGGGATTTCTCTTGGGAGCCCCGGCACCGCGGTAGTCGGGTATCCCCGAGTCGGTGCTCATCCCGGCACCCGTCAGCACCACAACGCGCCGACCGCTCAGCACGGCTATCGCCTCGTTAAAGTTGGAGGATTCTATGACCTCGTTCGTAGTCTCTATGAGCGCCACGCTTTCCCTCCTGCTGCTGCAACCCTCCCTTTTCGACACGGAAAGCTCTCCTATTCTAAAACAATCCCGTTTGGCGAAAGGTTCCCACACACGCAAGAGTGGGCACAGTCAGAGTGCGATCCGTGCCGTTGCCTAAGAGAAATCGAGCTCCCGTGAACCTCATCCGAATCGAGAATCTCGATCATCCGGGCCTCGAAGACTACGCCCGCCTCACCGACGTCGTGCTGCGCCGCATCAGCGAGCCGGCCGGCGGCCTCTACATTGCCGAGAGCAGCAAAGTCATAACTCGTGCGCTGAACGCCGGTCACGCCCCACGCTCGGTGCTGCTCCAGGAGCAGTGGCTTGCCGAACTCGCGCCAGCGCTCGAGCCCTACGCCGATCTTGACGTCTTCGTTGCCTCCGCGACCCTGCTCGAGACCCTGACCGGCTTCAACCTGCACCGGGGCGCTCTTGCCTCCATGCACAGGCCGCCCCTGGCGTCGGTTTCTGAGATCATCGCCGATGCGCGCCGCGTTGTGATTCTGGAAGACATCATGGACCACACGAACGTGGGAGCGATCTTTCGCGCCGTGGCGGGAATCGGAGCCGATGCAGTGCTGATCTCTCCACGGTGCGCCGACCCGCTCTACCGCCGCAGCGTTCGCGTCAGCATGGGAACGGTACTGCAGGTTCCATGGACCAGGCTCCCCGAGTGGGCTGAGGCAGGACCGCTGCTCAAGACCGCCGGTTTTCACATCATGGCCCTCGCGCTGTCCGACACGGCGGTCACCCTCGATGATTTTGCTGCCGCGCCGCCCGAGCGCCTCGCGATCGTGCTCGGCGCCGAGGGCGACGGTCTCAGCCGAGCGGCGCTCTCTGTCGCCGACACCATTGTCACGATTCCGATGAAGCACGGAGTCGACTCGCTGAACGTCGCGGCCGCCAGCGCGGTGGCGTTGTATCAACTTCGCCAACCGACGCGCTCGTAGACTCGATTCATGACCTCTGTGGCCCACCGATCATCGTCCAGGACTCGAACACTTCTCGTCAGACGGGTTGGCGCCGTAGCCCTGGTCCTGGGCATTGTCTCTGCGGGCGTCTACGTTCCTCTGGTGCTTTCGGCACCGCTTCCTGCGGCGGCCGTGACGCTGGCCGTTCCCGAGGTCACTGCCCTGCCCGCGGCGGTCCTTGACGAACCGGCTGTCGGTGCGAGTGCAATCAGCGTTGTCGGCTCGGCCGAGAACCTTGGCTTCAGTGGGTCGAACGGCCCCCTGCCCATCGCAAGCGTCACAAAGATAATTACGACGCTGGTTGTTCTCGAGGCAAAGCCGCTTGCCCTCGGCGAGCAGGGCCCCAGCCTCACGATGACGGCCGCGGATGTGGCATTTCTTACCCAGACCCAGGCGGTTGGCGGCTCCTTCGAGCTCGTCAACCAGGGCCAGGTTCTTTCTCAACACCAGGTAATCGAGATCATGTTGCTCGAATCCGCCAACAACTACAGTCTGACCCTTGTGAACTGGGCCTTCGGGTCGATGGCGAACTATCTTGACGCGGCCAGGGCCTTCATCTCGGCCAACGGCCTGAGCGACACGACGCTCGTGGACTCGAGCGGCCTGAATGCCGGCAGCGTCAGCTCGACGAAAGACTTGATGAAGGTCGCGACTCTTGCAATGGCGAATCCGACCCTCGCGCAGATCGTCGGCACCAAGACGAACACTGTCGCCGGCCTCGGCACGATCGAGAACACGAACACTCTTCTCGGCATCGACGGCATCGACGGCATCAAGACGGGCACGACCGATGAGGCCGGTTCCTGCCTGCTCTTCTCCGCCAGCTTCACGGTCGGTCGGGACACGATCACCGTCGTGGGTGTGATCCTCGGGGCAGCCTCCTCCGAGGCCGCCCGGGACTCAGTCCGAGCGCTGCTCGACAGTGCAAAGAGCGGCTACACCAACGTCAGTCTGGTCAAGGCGGGCGACGTCTTCGGTCAGGTTCACACCGTCTGGGGCGAGGTTGCTGGTCTCGTCGCCGGGGGAGCCGTCGAGCGGGTCGTGTACTCGAATCCTGCTGTTTCCCTGACTGCCGGCACCGATCCATTCTCGACCGGTGCCGTCGGCGCTGTGGTCGGCGCTGCGGATGCGGTGATCGGGGGCACCGGAATTGCTGTGCCGCTGACGTTGGATGCTCCCCTGAACGACCCCGGCTGGTTGTGGCGTCTCGCCAACCCCTCAGCCCTTCTCGGCTGAAGACCGAAAGTCGCCTGCACAGGCACAGGTACCGGGCGTTTCCCGCTGACCCGCGATGTCGGCACCGCGGGCCACGAGAGACCGAGGAGAAGCCGGGGTCTGCCCACAATCCAGAGGGTACTGTTGAGTCAAGTGAACAGTATGCCGGATCCCCTCAAGAACGACCAGAGCCCGAACCCCGGCGCAGAGCGCCACGCACTGGGATCCTCGGCGGCGGAACTGCTCTCGCCGTCGTTCCCCGAGCGGGCAGCTTGGGGCACCGCCTCCAAACTGCGGGCTTGGCAGACGGAGGCCCTGGAGGCCTATTTCCTGCACCAGCCCCGCGACTTTCTGGCCGCGGCAACCCCGGGGGCAGGCAAGACCACGTTCGCGCTGCGACTGGCCCGCGAACTCCTGCACCGAAAGATCATCGACCGCGTCACGGTCGTCGCACCGACCGAGCATCTCAAGCGCCAGTGGGCCGATGCCGCAGATCGGGTCGGCATCCGCCTTACGCCAGGGTTCAAGAACAGCGACCAGCGTTACGGTCGGCACTTTCACGGCGCCGCCGTCACCTATGCCCAGGTCGCGGCCCGGGCGTCGTTGCACCGCGAATTGACGGAGAGCGCGCGAAGCCTGGTTATCCTCGACGAGGTGCACCACGGTGCCGATGCGCTGAGCTGGGGCGACGCCATTCGCGAGGCCTTCGAGCCGGCAACCCGCAGGCTGTCGCTGACCGGTACGCCGTTTCGCTCCGACACTTCGCCGATCCCCTTCGTGACATACCTACAGGACAAAGACGGCATCCGGGTATCGCAGTCCGACTTCAGCTACGGCTACGGGCGCGCCCTGAAAGACGGCGTCGTGCGTCCGCTGCTGTTCATGGTCTACGCCGGTCATATGCGCTGGCGCACGAAGGTCGGTGACGAGATGGAGGCCCGCCTCGGAGAGGGCAACACCAAGGACATCACCGCCCAGGCCTGGCGCACCGCTCTAGACCCTTCCGGGGACTGGATTCCTTCTGTGTTGAAGGCAGCCAACCGCCGCCTGACCGAGGTTCGCCAGGGAATACCGGATGCCGGTGGCCTGGTAATCGCCACCGACCAGACGACGGCGCGCGCCTACGCCACGATTCTGAAGGAGATCTCTGGCGAGGCTGTGACCGTCGTGCTCTCCGACGAAAAAGAGGCCAGCGACAGGATCGACGAATTCTCACGATCGAACCAGCGGTGGATGGTCGCGGTCAGAATGGTGTCCGAGGGCGTCGATATTCCCCGCCTCGCCGTCGGCGTCTACGCCACGTCTGCCTCGACACCGCTGTTCTTCGCCCAGGCGGTCGGCCGTTTCGTGCGGGCCCGGCGACGCGGCGAGACCGCCTCGATCTTCCTGCCGAACGTTCCGGGGCTGATGGCCCTCGCCGCCCAGTTGGAGGTTGAGCGAGACCACGCCCTCGACCGTCGCGAGACCGGCGAGGCCGAGGGGGACATGTGGAACCCCGAAGATGCCATGGTTGCCGACGCCAACAGCCAGGACAGGGCCTCTGAGTCGTTGCAGGCCGAGTTCACGTTTGCAGCACTCGGCTCGCAGGCGACCTTCGACCGAGTGCTCTTCGACGGCGGCGAGTTCGGCTTCGAGGCCCCCGTCGACAGTGACGAGGAACTCGACTTCATCGGAATTCCAGGCCTGCTCGAGCCCGAGCAGGTCAGAGAGCTGCTGCAGCATCGTCAGCAGCGTCAGCAGCGCCACGCCGCCGATCGCAAGAAGAACGGCCTGCCGGCATCGTCCTCTGCCGAGCCTAGCCCGGCAGAGCCGCCGGCGCCCCTGTATCGCACCCTCGCCGAACAGCGCACCCTGCTCAATGGCGTCGTGGGAATCTGGGCCAAGACGAGCGATCAGCCGCACGGCATCGTGCACGCAGAGCTGCGTCGCGTTTGCGGCGGGCCAGCGGTCGCACAGGCCAGCGTTACCCAGCTTCAGGCACGAATAGCCACAGTCCGACGCTGGATGGGCGCAAAGCACAGCTAGCAGAATCGTTTTCTGGTTCGGCTGAGGCGTGAGAGGGTTTGTCAATGACTACCTTCACCGGAGAAAAGAACGAGCCAGAAGCAGGCCAGAAGCTGTTTTTCGGTCAGCCGCGGCCTCTCGTGCACATCTTTGGCGTCGAGATGTGGGAGCGGTTCTCGTTCTATGGCATGCAGGGGATCCTGCTGTTGTACCTGTTCTATCCTGCGTCCGATGGAGGTCTCGGAATCCCCGCAGCCACCGCTGCCGGCATCATCGGCGCCTACGGCGGCAGTGTCTATCTGTCAACGGTACTGGGTGCATGGACGGCCGACCGGCTCCTCGGCTCCGAGCGCGTTCTCTTCTACTCGGCGATTCTCATCATGATCGGTCACATCATTCTGGCTCTGGTGCCCGGCATCCCTGGAGTGACGGCAGGCCTCCTGGCAGTCGCCATCGGGAGCGGCGGCCTGAAGGCGAATGCAACGAGTGTCGTCGGTACCCTGTACTCCGCCGCTGACCCGCGCCGTGATGCCGGATTCTCCATTTTCTATCTGGGCATAAACCTCGGCGCCTTCGCCGGTCCCATCCTGACCGGACTTGCTCAGGTCCAACTCGGATTCCACTATGGATTCGGGCTCGCCGCCGTCGGCATGGCAATCGGGCTGACCCAGTACTCATTCGGCCGCCGTTCGCTTCCCGCCTCCTCCCGTATCGTGCCGAATCCACTTCCCCGTGCCCGACGAGGACTCACGGTGCTCCTTGGGGCCGTTGCGGTCGCTCTCGTGGTTCTACTCACCGCCCTCGGCGTCATCACGGCCGACAATCTCGCTCTCATCGTCATCCTGCTGACGGTTGCGGCAACCGTGAGCTATTTTGCGGTGATTCTTTCCAGCCGCAAGATCAGCAGGCTCGAGCGCAGCCGGGTGTTTGGTTTCATTCCGCTGTTCATCGCCAGCGCAGCATTCTGGTCGCTTTACCAGCAGCAGTTCACCGTTGTGACCCTCTACGCCGACAGCCAGCTCAATCGCTCACTGTTCGGCTGGGAGATGCCGGTCTCGTGGGTCCAGTCGATAAACCCCGTCTTCATCATCGTGCTCTCGGGGCTGTTCGCTGCCCTATGGACCAAACTGGGAACGCGGCAGCCCGGCACTCCGACCAAGTTCGCGCTGGGCACGATCATAATGGGAATCGCGTTCCTGGCGTTCCTGCCTTTTGCCGCGGGTGGAGAAGGCTCCACGCCCCTCATCGCCCTGATGGGAATCCTGCTCCTGTTCACCGTCGCGGAACTTTTCCTGTCGCCCGTGGGCCTGTCGGTCACCACGAAGCTTGCCCCCGCGGTGTTCACCACGCAGATGGTGGCGCTGTTCTTCCTGTCGGTGGCTCTCGGCTCAGCCATGTCAGGGCTCTTGGCGAGGTTTTACGACAGCACCAACCAGAGCCCCTACTTCGGTGTGCTCGGGGCTGCCGCCGTTCTGATCGGTGCGCTGCTGCTGGCCATATCTCCCTGGGTCCGCCGCTTGATGGCGGGCGTTTCCTAGCCTCCGAAGCGTTCCGTTCTTATGCGTGCTTGGTCGTGCCCCAGGCTGACAAGCGCGGATGCGACGACCTCGACGAACGACGTCGGACCGCATATGTACACAGTCGGCTCCAGGGCCGCAGGAATGCACACTCGCTCGAGTAGAGCGGCGTCGACACGACCCACTCTCCCTGGCCAGTCCTGGGGCGCACTCCGGGTGAATTGCAGACTGATCTCGGCCTGGTCGCCGTCTGAAAGGTCGGCGATCTCCTCTTCGTAATAGACCTGATGCCGAGCCCTGGCGGAATAGAGCAGGCGAAGCGAATCCGCAGGTCCGGTTCCTGCGGCCGCGCGCTCAGTCAGGATCGCGCGAAGAGGCGCGATACCTGAGCCGCCCGCGATGAGCTGAACGGGCTCATTCTGCGCCGCGCTCCAGACAAAGTAGCCGCCGATAGGTCCCAGGAGCTCTAACCTGTCGCCGACGGCGGTTACCCGAACCAGATAGGGCGATACCTCTCCGTCGTCCAACAGTTCAACGCTGATCTCGATCAAGGCCACGCCTGAACCCGCGGACACGGGCGCGGACGCTATGGAGTAGGACCGTGTCGCCTGGTAACCGTCTTCGGCGGTCAGGCGAACATCAATGTGCTGGCCGGCTCGATGGCCTGGCCAGCCTGGGATCTGAAGAACAAGGGTGCGGGCGGTGGAAGTCTCGTCGCGGACGCCTATGACGTCGGCGACAAGCCATTCAGGTTGTGCCATCTTCTCAGCTGTCATATTCGTAGCGCTGTTCGCGCCAAGGATCACCGAGCGGGTGGTACCCGTTCTGCTCCCAGAAGCCCTGCTGGGCTTCGGTATGCAGCGTGATGCTCTGAATCCACTTGGCGCTCTTCCAGAAGTACAGGTGCGGCACTACAAGCCGAGCAGGCCCGCCATGCTCAGCTTCGAGCGGCGCGCCTTCGTACTCCGTCACGAGCCACGCCTTGCCCCCGAGAAGATCAGCCAGGGCAATGCTGGTCGTATACCCGCCGACGGCGTGCTGCAGGGCGTAGCCGGCCGAGGTCTGCACGCCGGCAAAGAGGGTGTCAAGGGAGACCCCGCGCCACGAGGTGCCGAGCTTGGACCATCGGGTGACACAGTGAATATCGGTGTGCAAGTCTTCGAACGATAAGGACTGGAGTTCGGCCCAGTCCCACCGGTGTTGCGAGCCATCCTCGGTTTCGATGCTGAACTCCCAGTCGGTGCGGGAGACTTCCGGGGTGGGTCCGGTGGAAAGGACGGGAAAGTCCCGGGTCAGGTACTGTCCGGAGGGAAGCCCGGTGTCCTCGGACCGAGCCCGACCGAAAAAGCCCGGCGAGACGATGGCCATCCGCTGCTCCTGTTCTGACTGCACTGACTATCATTCGCAGACAGACCCAATGTTACGACGTCTGCTCGTTGCCATCCCCCGTGCGTCAGTCTGTGACGAAATGGGAGGCTCACAGCGGCGAACAATATAGTTCAAGGATGGGGATCTACGCGTGGAAACTGATTCCAGCGGTCCTTGTGACCGGCTCTGGCGTATTGCTCTTTGCCCTTCGCCTTCCTCTCATCGGCTATGCCGTGCTCCTGACGGGCATCCTCGTCGCTCTCGCTGTTGATCGGCGTCTGTTCAGGGACCTGTTGGCTCTGGGCGTCGGTGTTGCGATCATGAGCATGGTCCCTATCACGACCGACATCGGGCTGTCACACATGGTGATCATGGGTGTTGCGATGATTTTGGCCATCGCACTGCCATTTGTCTTGAACCGGGTCGTTTTTCGTGACGACGCAATCACCTTCCCCTTTCGCCGGGGCACGAAATGGAGCCGCACCGAGAAAATCTACCTTCCCTCGGTACTCGTTCTGGGCTACCTACTACTGCCGGTCTACCTCATCGGCTCGGGCGTGTACGTCAACTGGCCGGCAGTCTCAACGCCCGGCGAGGTAGGGCTGCTGTTCCTCGGCACGAACGCCCTGGGAATATGGGATGAGCTGTTCTTCATCTGCACGGTGTTCGCGCTTCTGCGCCGTCACTTTCCGCTGGTCATCGCGAACGTCCTGCAGGCTGTGCTCTTCACGTCTTTCCTCTACGAACTCGGATTCACGGGTTGGGGACCCCTGCTGATCTTCCCCTTTGCGATGATTCAGGGCTTTATCTTCCAGCGCACGAAGTCGCTGACCTACGTGATTACCGTTCATTTACTCTTTGACCTGGTGCTGTTCCTCGTGCTGGTGCATGCACACAACCCGGGATTTTTGCCGATCTTCCTCTACTGAATTAGAAAAGAACGCGCACGAAGTAGTACGAGCCCCAGAGGTTGTGGCGGTGCTCGACGAAACGTCCCCAGTCCGGCGAGTGGATGACGCCGCCGTCGCCGTCATAGATGCCGATGTGAGCCCCCGGCCACACCACCAGATCTCCGGCCTGAGCGTCACCGGCTGAAACGCGGATGCCCGCAGCCGCTTGGTTGCTCACCAAACGCGACAACTTGATGCCGAACTGCCCGTAGACGTATTGGGTAAGGCCGTCGCACCCGAAGCTTGTGTCTGGACTCGCGCCCCAGCCATAGGGAACAACGCCCACGAACTGCTCGGCGAACGAGACAACCGCGGCCCCGCTACCCGACGACGGGGGGGCTATCGTGATCGGAGTGGTGTCGCCCCCGGTGCTGCCCGAACCTGACCCGCCCGAGGCGCCTTGGTTCGGCGCGGGCGGCGGCGTATTCGCCGCTGCTTCAGCCGCGGCAGCTGCCGCCGCCGCCGCGGCTGCCGCCTCAGCCGCAACCTGCTCGGCTTGAATTCGGGCAAGCCGTTCCGCCTCTACCCCGGCCTGATATCCGGCCTCGGTAAGGTTGAGCCCCTCGGTGAGAATTCGTTTCTGAACGGCGAGCTGGGCCGAATGACTCTCCTGAGCCACCAGTGCCGATTGCACTGACTGCTGGGCGGCGACCGCGTCTGTCAGGGTCGCAGCCGCTGCCGTGGCCAGCGCACCGAGCGCATCCTCAGCCACAACCGCCTGATCGCCCAGTGACTTCGCGGCGTTCTCATCCCGTGTCGCCTGCTGGTAGAGGCCCGTCGTCGTCTCGCTGAGCTTTGACATGGCGCCGAGCTTGTAGAGCAGGTCGCTCGCGTTTTGGCTGTCGACCAAGAGGCGCGCCGACAGGTCGTCTCCCCCAGAACGCGCAAACTGGGCGGCGAGCACGGCAGCTTGAGCCCGCGACTTAGCGGCCCGCGTCTGAGCGGACGCCGCCTCAGCCGCAAGGCTCTGCGCCATCGCCTTGGCCTCGTTGAACGCCGTCTGGGCAGCCTGGTTTTCATTCCATCGCCTGCTGGCCTCGGCCTGTGACGAGGCCAACGAGGTCTGGAGACCCGCAACCAGACCGTCTATCCGGTTCAATTCAACCTGCGTCGCCGCCTGATTGCTCCTCGCCGCCTGAACATCGTCCCACGACGGGTAGTTGTCGGCCCGGGCGGAACCGGGGAAAACCAGAAAGACGAGTGCGAGCACTGCAACCGTGCCGCTCGCAACACCGACGCGCCAATTACCCGAGAACACAGCGTTGGCACTGGTGAGCATGATCATGTGTTCCGACTTCAGTGTTGTTGAATCACGTCAGGACAGCGATTCTGCTGACCCCTGACACTACCAACACCATGAAGATTAACAACACGGCCAAGATTAACAACACAAAACCCCTCATCCAAACGGATGAGGGGTTTTGATGAATCATTTCCGAGGTAAAACCTCGGGAAAAATTAGATGGGGCGGATGTTCTCAGCCTGGGGACCCTTGGGGCCCTGTGCGACGTCGAATTCGACCTTCTGGTTCTCGTCGAGCGAGCGGTAACCGCTAGAAGCGATCGCCGAGTAGTGCGCGAACACGTCCGGGCTTCCGTCTTCCGGAGCGATGAAGCCGAAGCCCTTTTCTGCGTTGAACCATTTCACTGTGCCTGTAGCCATTACAAACTCCTCCTGGAGTGATAATTCGGTCCCGATTGTCGGGGCCACTCGTCGGGGTGTTCGTCGTCCCCTAGGTTCAGGGCCCGCCGTATGGGCGGTGCAAGGCGCGTAATGAGCCCCGGACGTGCGAGGCACATCAACTTCTTGCACCAACTCTACTACGAGAATCGACGACTCGTCGGCCCATTGCAGTAATTCCCTGTGCTAAAACATGAATTTGACCAAAAAAAACTATCTAGTCGCTTGGGACGCCAAAACGGCTGATCCGCCGAGTACAGTGATGCTCCATCGCCTACATCTGAGTCACGTGCCAAATACTAAAGATTCGTGAAATACCTGCGTATTGGGCGCGAACATCAGCGGCAACGGCTCCTCGAACCCGGTTCACAGGGTCATATCAGGGGTTGTTTTGCGACTTCCAATAGGCGGATCTTCTCCAGCAGGCTGCCTATCGCTGCATCCTGCGCGGCTAGATGAAGCTGGATCTGTTTTGCCTCTTCCAAGATGGCGCCGGCGTCCTCGAAGGTCGCGTCGGCTCGGGCGTCGGAGGCTTTGGCCTGGATATTCTGGCCGACGATGATTATCGGCAGCAGGACGAGCTGGAGAAAGGTTTGAGCGATCCACGCAACGATGATGATCGAATCGTGGCTCAGGATCGCCGCCGGCAGGCTGACGAGGCTGAGAAGAACGAACGCATAGGCGGCCCACATTGTGCCGACGCTGCGGGTGATGGCGAGGCCGATTCGCTCGTTGAGTCGGCGCATCCCGCTGGCGTTTTCATGAGACGTCGCGAGGACAGATTTGACTGTGGGAGGCCCGCTCGCGACGCGCTCGGTCGCTCTCGGGTGCTGGTTGTAATTGAAGTCCATGGCGGCGATGGTGGGGGCCCTTTCCGGCAGATTGAACAGTCAGTTTCGACCGCGACATTCTCAGTCATTCACATCCTCTATCCTTTCGTCATGATCACCGTTCTTCAGGCCGCAATTCTTGGCCTCATCCAAGGAATCACCGAGCTTTTTCCCATCTCCAGCCTTGGTCACAGTGTGATTCTGCCGAAACTGTTCGGCTGGAACATCGACCAACGCGACCCGGCGTTTCTGGGCCTGTTGATCGCCACGCACCTCGCCACCGCGATTGTGCTGTTTCTCTTCTTCCTCAAGGACTGGGTCAGGGTATTCAAGGGCCTGGGTAGATCTATCCGCGACCGTCGGATTGCACCGGGTGACACCTACGCGAAGCTCGGCTGGCTTCTGGTGATCGCAACGCTGCCCGCGGGGCTACTGGGCCTGCTGCTCGAGAAGCCCATAAAGTTGCTCTTTGCCTCCCCGTTTGTCGCCGCTGCTTTTCTCGTGATGAACGGAGTGATTCTGTACACCGCCGAGCGACTGAGGAAACGCCAGAGGGCGGCCAACGAAGAGACGCTCGATGCCGAGCGCAACGACGCTGAGATCGCGGTGCTCACCTTCCGGCGGGGGCTCGGAATAGGCGCGGCTCAAGCGGCTGCCCTTATTCCCGGAATCTCGCGCTCAGGTGCCTCAATGGTCGGAGGTCTGCTTTCGGGCCTGAGCCATGAAACAGCAGCCCGATTCAGCTTTCTGCTGGCGACGCCCATCATCGCGGCCGCCGCGCTCTTCAAACTCCCCGAGATACTCGCTCCGGGAATGATCGCCACAAACGGTGCCGCGTTTCTGGTCGGCGCCCTCTGCTCAGCACTCGCCGCCTGGTTTGCCACGCGATTCCTGCTGCGCTTTTTCGAAACCCGTACCCTGCATCCCTTCGCCATTTACTGCGTCGCCGCAGGAACCATTTACTTCGTCGCCCTGCTGATGATCATGGCGTGAACCAGTCGACCCAGGAGTGAGTGGCGGCCCGCGAGACGATGTACATGGCCGTTGATCATCTGCTTCCCGATGCCTAGGACCGAATACCCCCGAACAAGGGTGTTCACGTGCCGATTTACTGTTAGCGTCTTCGTGGCACTGTTACACGAATTCTCGAGGGAGAGAATATGGCCAGCACATCCAAGACGCCCAATCAAAGCGGCACGGCAACGGGGGTTCCCAACCAAGACCCGGCTCTGCCGGCCGTGGCGCTGGATGCGGCAACGCTCGACAAAGAGGCCCGGTACTGGACGCCGCTGAAAGTTGCGATCTGGATCGCCATCTCCCTGCTGGGCGGTGTGAGCTGGGTAATGCTCGCCATAGTCCGCGGCGAGAGCGTCAATGCGATCTGGTTTGTCTTCGCCGCGGTCTGCACGTACCTGATCGGGTACCGCTTCTACTCCAAATTCATCGAGAAGCACCTGCTGAAGCCGGACGACCGGCGTGCCACCCCGGCTGAGTACAAGGCTGACGGCAAGGACTTCGCCGTCACTGACCGCAGGGTGCTCTTCGGCCACCACTTCGCAGCGATCGCCGGTGCCGGCCCGCTTGTGGGTCCGGTGCTCGCTGCCCAGATGGGCTACCTGCCGGGAACGATCTGGATCATCGTCGGGGTGATCCTCGCGGGCGCCGTTCAGGACTACCTGATTCTCTTCTTCTCAATGCGCCGCGGCGGCCGCTCACTCGGGCAGATGGCCCGTGACGAACTGGGCCGGATCGGCGGCACCGCGGCCATCCTCGCCACCATAGCGATCATGATCATCATCATCGCGATTCTTGCCCTGGTCGTCGTCAACGCCCTGGCCGAAAGCCCATGGGGTGTCTTTTCGGTGGCCATGACTATTCCGATCGCGCTATTCATGGGGGTATACCTCCGGTTCATGCGCCCCGGGCGAATCACCGAGGTCTCCATCATCGGCTTCATCCTGCTGATGGCCGCGATCATTGGCGGCGGCGTCATCTCCGAGACGGCATGGGGGGCCGCGATATTCACAGTCGGGCCTGTCCCGCTGGCGATCGGTATCATCATCTACGGCTTCGTCGCCGCGGTGCTCCCGGTCTGGCTGCTCCTGGCCCCCCGGGACTACCTCTCGACGTTCATGAAGATCGGCTTCATCGGCATGCTGGCGGTCGCGATCATCATCGTTCGCCCCGAGATCTTTGTGCCCGCCGTGAGCAGCTTCGCCGTCGAGGGCAACGGCCCTGTCGTCCCCGGAACCCTGTTCCCGTTCCTGTTCGTGACCATCGCCTGTGGCGCTCTCAGCGGATTCCACGCGCTGATCGCATCCGGCACCACCCCGAAGCTCCTCGAGAAAGAGCGCCAGACCCGCTTCATCGGTTACGGCGGAATGCTGATGGAGTCTTTCGTTGCGATCATGGCCCTCGTGGCCGCACTGTCGATCGACCAGGGCCTCTACTTCGCCATGAACTCCTCGGCGGCCCTCACCGGCGGAACGGTTCAGGGTGCAGTCACTTTCGTGAACAGCCTCGGACTCACCGGCGTCAACCTGACCCCGGAACTGCTCGAGCAGACGGCCGCCGACATCGGCGAGAACAGCGTCGTATCCCGCACCGGTGGTGCGCCCACGCTGGCTGTCGGCCTGGCGCACATCATGCAGCAGGTATTCGGTGGCGCCGGAATGATGTCGTTCTGGTATCACTTCGCCATCATGTTCGAGGCGCTCTTCATCCTGACGGCCGTCGACGCCGGTACGAGAGTGTCGCGCTTCATGCTTCAGGACAGCCTCGGCAACCTGATTCCGAAGTTCAAGAACACGGCGTGGCGAACAGGCTCGTGGCTCGCGACCGGCGTGATGGTTGCGGCGTGGGGTGCGGTGCTCATCATGGGGGTCACTGATCCACTCGGGGGCATCAATACGCTGTTCCCCCTGTTCGGCATCGCGAACCAGCTGTTGGCGGCCATCGCGTTGGCCGTCTGCATGGCGATCATCGCAAAGCGAGGACTGTTCAAATACATCTGGATCGTCATGCTGCCGCTCGGCTTCGCTTCCGTCGTGACGATCTACGCCTCGATGCTGAAGATCTTCTCACCCACTCCCGGCATCGGCTACTTCGCCCAGCACAACGCTTTCGTCACTGCGTTGAATGCGGGCGAGACCAGCTTCGGCACCGCGGCTACCCTGCCCGCGATGCAAGCCGTCATCCGCAACACGATGATCCAGGGGATGCTCTCGATCCTGTTTGTCACGCTCGCGATCATCGTGATCACTGCCGCCATAGTAAAGACCACCCAGGCCTGGCGAGCCCACAGCAACGACACCGGTGAGGATGCACCGATCGCATCACGGATCTTCGCGCCGGCGAGCTTTGTGGCAACCTCCGCGGAGAGAGAACTCGCGGCGACCTGGGCTGCCCGAGGCGAAGTACCCCGCACCCCGCGGTCGGGACACTGATGGGCACCTGGCTCACCACCCTCAGATCAGGCGCGGTCGGCGTCTCCTGGTATTTCAAGGCCGTGATGGGCGAGGACGCCTACGCGAAGTACCTCGCGCATCACCAATCCCGGCATCCCGACGGGACGGGCCCGGCTGCAGAAACCCACGTCATGACCGAGCGAGAGTTCTGGCGGGACCACTCCGATCGGCAGACGCAGAACCCCCAGGGTCGGTGCTGCTGAGCCTGGGGGTAGCAACCGATCCAACATCGTGTGTTCACCGGCTGTTCGCGGAAACAGGCACCCCGGGCCGATTGCGTGCGAGATAATCACGGCATGAGTCGTAGTTCAGGTGCGTCACGGGCGTCGTAGGGGGTGCAATGGATCATTCCCGGCTGTTCACCGTGGTCGCCGTCGGTCCTGCCTGTTGGGAGGTGCGGCACGATGTGACCTTCGAGTTGGCCGGCGTCATCCGTCGAACGCCGCTGGGATTCGCGCTGAATGACGACGACGCACGACCTGTTGGGGTCTTCAGCTCCATCTCCGGTGCTCTCGAGTCGCTGTACGAGTTGGCGTGATCAGGCTACATTCCTGAGGGTTCAGAAGCGTCATTGTCTAGTTCTCGCTGCGGGCAGCGCGTCGGACTACAGCGTGCCGATCACCTGCCCCGCCACCTCGTCTGGAGTCTCGTTCTTTATGCTGGCCACTCTCACACCCCAGACCTTCATCGGCGGAAACGCACTTGCGGCTAAAGCTGCCGGCGGCCGTTACAGCCTGGGGTTCGTCTGCACTTCTAACAACGGCGTCACGGTCGACAAGGCTTACTACGGCACTATCCACATGACCGGCGGCTCCGGAGATTTCACTCTAGAGAAGCAGTAGTCCCCGCCGCACCCGAATGTCTCATATCTGGGACAGCCGGAGGGCGCAAGGCGTGGCGTTTGAGGGCGGCGTGCGCTCTGATTGACGTATGTCATCGCTTACGGCTCCAGACTGGTCCACGATCACCGCTTCGAGCGTCACGGTCGGCGTGGGACCCGTAACGATTGACGAGCTCGTTAATGTCGCCCGCCGCGAGGCCGCCGTCATCATCGGCGCGGACGCCCGTGACGCGGTTTCTGCCAGTCGTGCAACGATCGAAGCCCTCGCGAGTGACCCCGAGGCGCACTACGGCATCTCGACCGGCTTCGGTGCCCTTGCGACCACCTTCATTCCCTTAGATAAGCGCGCCAGGCTGCAGCTGAGCCTCGTGCGCTCGCACGCCGCGGGATCCGGTCCCGAGGTCGAGCGGGAGAGCATCCGCGCTCTCATGCTGCTGCGGCTCTCTACCCTTCTTACCGGGCGCACGGGTGTGCGGCTCAGCACCGCCGACGCCTACGCGGCAATGCTGAACGCCGGCATCACGCCCATCGTTCGGGAGTACGGCTCCCTGGGCTGTTCGGGCGATCTCGCGCCCTTGGCCCACTGCGCCCTGGCCCTGCTCGGCGAGGGCGAGGTGCGCGACCGCTCCGGCACCCTGATGTCGGCGGCTTCCGCCCTGGCCGCCGCGGGGCTTACCCCTGTTGTCTTGAGAGAGAAGGAGGGACTCGCCCTGATCAATGGCACCGACGGCATGCTCGGCCAGCTGAGCCTCGCCATCGCCGACCTGCGGATGCTGCTGGCCACGGCTGACATCTCTGCGGCCATGTCGATCGAGGCGCTGCTCGGAACCGACTCGGTCTTCGCCGCCGATCTCCAGTCACTCCGGCCGCAGCTGGGGCAGGACGCCTCGGCCGCCAACCTTCGCCGACTACTGGCCGCGTCGCCGATCGTGGCCAGCCACAGGGGCCCGGAGTGCACCCGGGTTCAAGACGCCTACTCCCTGAGATGCGCACCGGTCGTGCACGGCGCCGCCCGTGACACCGTCGACCATGCGGCCCTCGTCGCCAGCCGAGAGCTCGCCTCCGCTGTCGACAACCCCGTCATCACCCTGGACAGCCGGGTCGAGTCCAATGGAAACTTCCACGGCGCGCCCGTCGCGTACGTGCTCGACTTCCTCGCGATCGTGGTCGCCGACGTGGCCAGCATGAGCGAGCGCCGCACCGACCGGATGCTCGATCCGAACCGGAACGGCGGGCTGAACGCTTTTCTGGCCGATGATGCCGGGGTCGACTCGGGATTGATGATCGCCCAGTACACCGCCGCCGGGATCGTCTCGGAACTCAAGCGTCTCGCCGTGCCGTGCTCGGTCGACTCCATTCCGTCGTCTGCCATGCAGGAAGACCACGTCTCGATGGGCTGGCACGGCGCCAGAAAGCTGCGCACCGCTATCGACGGGCTCAGCCGGGTACTCGCGATCGAGGTCATGACCGCGGCGCGGGCACTCGATCTGCGCGCGCCCCTTCTGCCCGGCCCGGCCACGGGGGCCGTGCTTGCACGCGTGCGCGCCGACGTCGAGGGCCCCGGCCCCGACCGGTACCTCTCGCCCGAGATCGAACTCCTCGCCCAGTCGGTTCGCGGCGGGGCGATTCTTGCCGCGGCGACCGCAGAAATCGGCGAACTCGCCTGAGCAGGTCCATCCGCTCTGCCTGCGTCAACACCCGCCCCGCTCCACCAGCATCGCCCCACCTGACTCACCCGCACCGTTCTAGGAGTTTCACAGATGACTGATTCGCACGGACCTCGCCCCGTTCGGGCCGCTCGCGGCACCGTTCTGACAGCGAAGAGTTGGCAGACCGAGGGGCCCCTCCGCATGCTGATGAACAACCTCGACCCCGATGTCGCCGAGCACCCCGACGAGCTCGTCGTCTACGGCGGCACGGGCAAAGCAGCCCGCAACTGGGAGGCGTACGACGCGATCGTGCGCACGCTGACGACGCTGGAAAAAGACGAGACCTTACTCGTGCAGTCGGGCAAGCCCGTCGGCGTGTTCCGCACGAACGAGTGGGCGCCGCGGGTGCTGATCGCGAATTCCAACCTTGTGGGCGACTGGGCCAACTGGCCGGAGTTTCGCCGCCTGGAGGCGCTGGGCCTCACAATGTACGGCCAGATGACAGCCGGTTCGTGGATCTACATCGGCACCCAGGGCATTCTGCAGGGCACCTACGAGACATTTGCCGCTGTCGCGAACAAGCACTTCGGCGGCACCCTGGCCGGCACCCTCACCCTGACGGGAGGCGCCGGCGGCATGGGCGGCGCGCAGCCGCTGGCCGTGACCATGAATGAAGGAGTCGTGCTGATCGTCGACGTCGACCGCAGCCGGCTCGAGCGCCGCGTCGACCGCCGTTACCTCGACATAATCGCGGGTGATCTGGACGAAGCCATCGCCCTGACCCTGGCAGCCAAGGCCGAGCGCCGCCCGCTCTCCGTCGGTCTGGTCGGCAATGCCGCGTCGGTCTTCACCGAGCTGCTCGAGCGCGGAACCGCTATCGACATCGTGACCGACCAGACCTCGGCCCATGACCCGCTGGCCTACCTCCCCGAGGGGGAGAGCGTTGAAGAATGGCACACGGATGCGGCCGAGCACTCCGAGTCGTTCACGACCCGCGCCCGCGCCGCTATGGCCAAGCAGGTAAAGGCCATGGTCGGATTCCAGGACGCGGGCGCGATCGTCTTCGACTACGGCAACTCGATTCGCGCGGAGGCCCAGCTGGGCGGTTACGAGCGGGCGTTCGACTTCCCGGGCTTCGTACCCGCGTACATCCGGCCTCTCTTTGCCGAGGGCAAGGGCCCATTCCGCTGGGTTGCGCTGTCGGGCGACCCGGCAGATATCGCGGCGACCGACAAGGCGATCGTCGAGCTCTTCCCGCACGACGCGCAGCTCAAGCGTTGGATAACGGCCGCGGGGGAGAAGGTCGAGTTCGAGGGCCTGCCCGCACGAATCTGTTGGCTCGGCTACAAGGAGCGCCACCTCGCAGGCCTGAAGTTCAACGAGATGGTCGCCTCGGGTGAACTCAGCGCGCCGATCGTGATCGGCCGCGATCATCTCGACTCGGGCTCGGTCGCCTCGCCGTACCGCGAGACCGAGGCGATGGCCGACGGCTCCGATGCCATCGCCGATTGGCCCCTGTTGAACGCACTGCTGAACACCGCCTCGGGAGCCACGTGGGTGTCGATCCACCACGGGGGCGGCGTGGGCATCGGGCGCAGCATCCACGCGGGTCAGGTGATCGTCGCCGATGGCACCGCGCTGGCCGCCGAGAAGATCGAGCGCGTACTCACGAACGACCCGGGCACCGGCGTCATGCGCCACGTCGATGCCGGCTACGAACGAGCCGCCGAGGTCGCCCGCGAGCGTGGCCTCCGGGTGCCGATGTGGGAGATCTAGGGTGAGCGACGCGGGTGCCGGTCTCGCGGCCAACGGTCTCTTGCCCGGTCTTGCCGAGATCGCCGAGACCGGACGCGACCGCGCCCGCGGGGGCTTCTCCCGCCACCTCTTCAACGACGCCGATCTGGATCTGAGGGCGTGGTTCATCGAACGTGCAACCCGGCTCAGTCTCGACGTCGAGGTCGACCGAAACTCAAACATCTGGGCGTGGTGGGGAGCCCCTGGTCCCGACGCAGTGGTCACCGGCAGCCACCTCGACTCCGTTCCGGGCGGCGGCGCCTTCGACGGACCGCTTGGTGTCGTCTCGGCGCTCGATGCGATCGAGCGGCTGATGCTCACCGGTCTCAAGCCGAGTCGCCCGGTGGCCATCCTGGTCTTCGCCGAGGAGGAGGGCTCCCGGTTCGGCGTCGCCTGCCTTGGCTCCCGACTGATGACGGGTGGCATGACGGGCGACGCAGCGCGAGCACTTCACGACCGTGACGGCATGACGCTGGCAGACGCCGCCACCCGGGTAGGTTTCGACGCGTCAGCCATCGGCGCCGATCCGGAGTCACTCGGCCACATCGGCCTCTTCATCGAGCTGCACGTCGAGCAGGGACGCGGACTCATCGACCTCGGTGCGCCTGTCGCCCTCGCATCGTCGATTCTTGCCCATGGACGCTGGCGGCTCAGCTTCGCCGGCCAGGGCAATCACGCCGGGGCAACGCAGATGGCCGATCGCCGCGACCCGATGGTCGCCGCGGCCCGCGCGATCGTCGCGATTCAGGATGCGGGCCGCGCCACCCGTGGAGGCCGGGCCACGGTGGGCCGGCTCGAGTCGATTCCGGGTGGCACGAACGTCATAGCCTCATCCGTCGACCTCTGGCTCGACGCCCGGGCAGAATCGGATGCAGAGACCCGGGCATTGGTCGCCGACATCGCAGCCAGAGTCGCCGCCGTAGAGCGAGAATCCGGTGTCCCGGTCATCTGGGCCGAGGAGTCCTTCTCCCGAACGGTGCACTTCGATCCGCTGCTCCGTTCCCGCTTCAGAGCTGCGCTCGGTGGCCTCCCCGAGGTCGCGACCGGTGCCGGGCACGATGCGGGAATCCTCGCGGCGCATGTTCCGAGCGCAATGCTCTTCGTGCGCAACCCCACGGGGATCTCCCACTCGCCCGAGGAATTTGCCGAGTTCGACGACTGTCTATCCGGTGTCGTCGCTCTCGAAGATCTGTTGAGGTC
Source organism: Agreia sp. (assembly GCA_040398585.1). Lineage (GTDB taxonomy): Bacteria > Actinomycetota > Actinomycetes > Actinomycetales > Microbacteriaceae > Agreia. Next base: position 2,738 of record JBBATW010000014.1, on the reverse strand, counting down.
GGTGCTCGAATGAACTACTGGTGCGAGACCGCGCTGATCGACGGGGCGCCTGTAACGGGGGTACGACTTGAGCTGGCGCCGGATGCGCGCATCGAACGGGTCTCGCTTGGCGTTCCGGACGAGTCGACCGACACCCGACTGGGCACGGTGCTTCCCGGCATGGGCAACGCCCACTCCCACGCGTTTCACCGGCTGCTGAGGGGGCGTACCCACGGCGACGGCGGAGACTTCTGGCAGTGGCGTAAATCAATGTATGCCGCGGCTGGAATGCTTGACCCCGAGAAATACTTCGCCGTGGCGAAGGCAGTCTTCGCTGAGATGCTCGCCAGCGGCTATACCGCGGTAGGCGAGTTCCACTACCTGCACCACCGCTCAGACGGCAGGCCCTATCTGCCCTCACACGCCATGGAGCTTGCCCTCGCCGCAGCAGCCCGCGACGTCGGCATCAGGCTGACGCTGCTGGACACCTGCTACCTCGCCGGTGGCATCGATCGCCCCCTTGAGTCCGAGCAGCGCGGGTTCGGTGACGGCTCGGCGAGCGGCTGGCTCGACCGGTGGAACTCTCTTTCGGAGAGGCTCGGCACCGATCCCGAGCAGCTCGTCACGCTCGGCGCCGCACTCCACTCCGTGCGAGCCGTTCCTGTGCCAGCGCTGCAGAAGATCCTTGCTGAACTCCCGTCGGCCGTACCCCTGCACATCCATCTCTCGGAACAGCCTCAGGAGAACGCGGACTGTCTGTCCGAGTACGGCATGACACCAACGGAGCTACTCAACTCGCTCGGCGCGTTGACTCCCCGCCTGAGCCTCGTACACGCCACGCATCTGACCGACTCCGATATCGCCGCAATCGGGGCTTCCAATGCCACGGTCGTGATGTGCCCGACGACCGAGGCAGATCTCGGCGACGGAATCGGGCCGGCCCGAAGGCTCGCCGACGCGGGAGCCCGAATAGCCCTTGGCTCGGATCAGAATGCAGTCGTCGACCCCCTGCTGGAGATGCGCGGGCTGGAGATGGGGGAGCGACTCGCATCTGGCAAGCGCGGCCGCTTCGACCCAAGCGAGCTAATCGAGGCGGCAACCATGAACAGCTATGCGAGCCTCGGTCTGCGTCCTACAGGCGCTGTAGGCAACAGCATCGGCGTTGGCGGGCTGTGTGACCTCGTTGAGATAGACACTCGCAGTATTCGCACGCTCGGGTCTAGGCCGGTGCAGCTGCCCTTGACGGCAACGGCCAGTGATGTGAAACGAGTGATCGTGCACGGCAGGATCGTTGCCGACCACGGTCTAGTGGTCTCACCCGACGCGGCAGCGTTGATTCGCCGACCCGATCATCTTCTCGCCGAGGCCTTTGCCGCGCTCGACGGTATGAACTGAACAACGAAAAGGGTGAAACCCGATGCCTGCCCAGCTGATCACCGGAATCTCCGAGCTGACCACGAACGACGACGAACGACGACGGCTGACCGATGCCGCCCTTGTCGTCGACGATGGCCGCATCGTCTGGCTTGGCGACGCATCGGCCGCGCCTGCCGCCGACATCCGCACCGATCTCGGTGGCCGTGCAGTACTTCCAGGCTGGGTCGATAGCCACACTCATCTGATCTTCGCCGGCACACGGGCCGCAGAGTTCGAGGCGCGGATGGCCGGCCAGAAGTATGCCGCAGCAGGCATCGGCCAGACCGTCGCCGCCACCAGGGCTGCCAGCACCGCTGACCTCGCGGCGAACGCCCTGGCGCTTCGAGCCGAGGCGGAGGCCCAAGGTACGACGTTCTTGGAAACGAAGACAGGCTACGGCCTCGACCTCGCCACCGAGCTGCGCTCGGCCCAGGCCGCAGCAGAGGTGGCCGACGTCGTCACCTATTTAGGCGCCCATGTGGTGCCGAAGGAAATGGACCGCCGCGACTACCTCGACCTCGTCACGGGACCGATGTTGGCCGCAGTTGCGCCCTACGCGCAGTTCATCGACGCCTTCTGTGAGCAGGGTGCCTTCGATATCGAGGAGTCCCGCGAGGTCTTGGTCGCCGGCCGCGCCGCCGGGCTCGGGCTACGCCTGCACGGCAACCAGCTCGGCTTCGGCGGGGGAGTGCAGCTCGCGGTAGAACTCGGCTGTACCAGCGTCGACCACTGCAACTACCTCTCAGACGACGACGTGGCTGCGCTGGCTTCGTCCATTACCGTTGCCACTCTGCTGCCCGCCTGCGACCTGTCAACGCGGGAGCCGCTTGCCCCGGCCAGACGCCTGCTGGACGCCGGCGCATCCATCGCCCTGGCCACGAACTGCAACCCCGGCACCTCGTATACGACCTCGATGCCCTACGTGGTGGCAATCGCGGTGCTGCAGATGCGGCTCTCGATCGACGAGGCAATCTGGGCGGCTACTAGGGGCGCCGCCAAGTCCCTCGGCCGAGACTCTGGCCCAGATGCTGTCGGCTCCCTGACTATCGGCGGCCGTGCAGACTTCCAGGCACTCAATGCCCCCGCCGCCTCGCACCTCGCCTACCGTCCTGGAGTCCCGATCACGGCGGCAGTCTGGCGCCGTGGCATCCGCTCCCAGCAAAGTTGATGCTGCCGCTGCCCCTGCCTTGCCTTGCCTCTGCCAGCGGCATTGACAGTACCGAAGTTAGAAATGCCGATGCGGAGGCCCGTGGTAGCTCCGCGAGTGTTGTTCCTTTGTGCTCTTGAGGGCGGAGTTATCCCCGGTAGCTGGGTCGGCCTCGATCTGTTCCGTTGCTGCCGGC
>JBBATW010000013.1:0-72373 GCA_040398585.1 Agreia sp. | reverse complement strand
GCGGAAGGCAACTTGTATAACCTAACAGAGATTTCAGACCCCGTTCACCAACCCGCCCCCGCACCGTGGATCAGTGTCCGATAGAAGCCGCCGGAGGCCCGGGAACCAGCGCCGGCTTGCGAATCAGGAAGGCCAGGGGAATCGCCAAAAGCGAGATAAACGCCCCGACGGAGAAGGCCAGATGAATGCCGGCGGCCGTTGCAGAAACTGTTGACAGGCCATCCGCCATCAGGCTCTGCGCGCGGGCGGCCATGACTGCCACGAACAGTGCGGTGCCGATTGCGCCGGCCAGCTGCTGCGCAGTACCCACGATGGCGCTGCCGTGCGAATACAGCTGGCGCGGAAGCGAGCCCAGGGCGGAGGTGAAGAGTGGAGTAAACAGCAGGGCAAGGCCCACACTCAGCATCACGTGGAAAACACTCACCCACACAGAATCCGTTGTCTCACCGAGCCTGGTCATTCCCCAGAACGCAGCACTGACGATGATCGATCCAGGCACCAGCAGCACCCGAGGACCGAACCGGTCGAAGACGCGGCCCACGAACGGAGCAAGCAGCCCCATCGTGAGGCCGCCCGGCAGTAGTGCCAGGCCCGCACTGAGCGTGCTGAGACCAAGCACGGTCTGCATATAGATCGGCAGGATGCTGATGCTGCCGAACAGGGTCATCATGCTGATCGCGAGCATCACGATCGAAAATCTGAAGGTCGGCGAGTTGAACGTGCGCAGGTCGAGCAGCGCGCGATCGTTGCGCTGCAGCGAAACCTGCCGAAGAACAAATACAAGCAGGCCGACCAGGCCAACGGTCACGGGCAGCAGACCGCTCGCGAGATTGCTCCCGTTGAGCGATTCACCCAAATGACTGAGTCCGTAGACGAACCCGCCAAAGCCGAGAGCCGACAGAATGACCGAGAGCACGTCGAGGGGCACAACCTGGGGCGTTGTGACGTTCTTAATGCGAGCGGTTCCGAGCGTCAGGGCGCCAAGGGCGATTGGCAGCACGAGAATGAACATCCAGCGCCAGTCAAGCACGCTGAGGATGATGCCGGAGATGGTCGGCCCGATCGCCGGCGCGACCGAGATGACGATGGAGATGTTGCCCATGGTGCGGCCACGCTTGGCCGGCTCCACGAGGGTCATCACGATGGTCATCAGGAGCGGCATCATGATGGCCGTTCCGCAGGCCTGCACTATGCGGCCGACGAGCAGCACCTCGAAGCCGGGGGCGATGGCCGCGATGAACGTACCCAGGCTGAAGAAGCTCATCGCCGCGATAAAGACGGGCCGGGTATTGAATCGCTGCAATAGGAAACCGGTGATCGGGATCACGACGGCCATCGTCAGCATGAACGCGGTGGTCAGCCGCTGTGCTGCCGTCGCCGTGATGTCGAGGTCTGCCATTAGCCGCGGCATGGCCACGCCCATGATCGTCTCGTTCAGAATGACGACGAAGGCCGAGACCAGCAACAGCCGAATCACGAGGTTGTTGCGCGCCGTGTCGCGGCCGGGATCCTCAGCGCCGAGGGACGTGGCCCCGGTCGAAGTCAGGGTCGCATCTGTCATTTGGTGAGTCCTATCGGTAGCGCACGGTCCCGAGGGCAAGCGCATTCGATGGTCTCATTTATTCCGAATACCCCCAAACGGGAGGGCCCAAAAGCAAGCTAATTCTCGGGGATCGGTTCCGCGGCAACCTCTGACGTGATCTCCAGACCCTCGCCGTTGCCGGCCAGCTCTACCCGCACCGTCTCGCCGTCGCGGATCGATCCGTTCAGCAGAGCCGTCGCCAGCCGGTCATCGATCTCGTGCTGCATCAGGCGGCGAAGGGGACGCGCACCATAGATCGGGTCGTAGCCGCGCTCGGCGAGCCAGCTGCGCGCATCCGGGGTCACAGCCACCTCGAGCCTGCGATCGGCGACTCGGCGCGCCAACCGATCGACATAGAGGGACACGATCTGGGCGAGGTCGTCTTCAGTGAGGGCCGAGAAGACGACGATGTCGTCGAGCCGGTTCACGAACTCGGGCTTGAAGGTCTTGCGAACGAGGGACTGGACCGCGTCCTCCTTCTCGCCCGCGGTGAGCTCGGGGTCGACCATGTACTGCGAACCGAGGTTCGAGGTCAGGATCAGGATCGTGTTGCGGAAGTCGATGGTTCGGCCTTGGCCATCGGTGAGTCGGCCGTCATCCAGCACCTGCAGCAGAACGTCGAAGACCTCGGGGTGCGCCTTCTCGACCTCGTCGAGCAGGATCACAGAGTAGGGCCGCCGGCGCACAGCTTCGGTCAGCTGGCCGCCCTGCTCGTAGCCGATGTAGCCGGGAGGGGCACCGAGCAGGCGCGCGACGGTGTGCTTCTCGCCGTACTCCGACATGTCGATGCGCACGAGCGCCTTCTCATCGTCGAATAGGAAGTCCGCGAGCGCCTTCGCAAGCTCGGTCTTGCCGACGCCGGTGGGACCGAGGAATAGGAACGACCCCGTAGGCCGATCGGGGTCGGCGATGCCGGCCCGGGAGCGACGGATGGCATCGGCCACACTGCGCACGGCCTTCTTCTGGCCGATGAGCCGTTTGCCCAATTCCTTCTCGAGCGACAGCAGCCGCTCCGTCTCGCCCTGGGTCAGGCGCGCAACCGGAATCCCGGTCCAGGCCGCGATGACGGCGGCGATGTCTTCGGCCGAGACCTGGTCGTTGACCATCCGCGGGCCGTCCTGCTCCTCGGCCTCGGCCTCTTTCAGCTGGCGCTCGAGCACAGGGATCTCACCATAGAGCAGACGGGATGCGGTCTCGAGATTGCCCTCGCGCTGAGCCCGGTCGCTGCGGATGCGGGCCGCATCGAGCTTCTCCTTCAGCGAGCCGACCCGGTTCAGGCTTGCCCGCTCGCGGTCCCAGCGTTCCTGCAGCTCGGCGAGTTGGCTGCTGCGCACGGCGAGATCCTCGCGAAGTTTCGCAAGCCTTGCCCGGGAGGCCTCGTCCTTCTCTTTCTTCAGCGCGAGCTCCTCGAGCCTCAGCCGGTCGACGCTGCGGCGCAGCTCATCGATCTCGACGGGGGCGGAGTCGATCTCCATCCGAAGGCGAGACGCGGCCTCGTCGATCAGGTCGATCGCTTTGTCGGGCAGCTGACGGCCGGGAATGTAGCGATGGCTCAGGGCGGATGCCGCAACCAAAGCCGAGTCGGCAATCGACACCTTGTGGTGAGCCTCATATCTCTCCTTGAGCCCGCGGAGGATAGCGATTGTGTCTTCGACGCTGGGCTCGCCCACGAACACCTGCTGGAAGCGGCGTTCCATCGCCGCATCCTTCTCGATGAATTCGCGGTACTCGTTCAGGGTGGTGGCGCCGATGAGCCGCAGCTCGCCACGGGCCAGCATGGGCTTGAGCATGTTGGAGGCCGCGACGCTGCCCTCCCCGGCGCCGGCGCCCATTAGGGTGTGTAGCTCGTCGATGAAGGTGATGATCTGGCCCTGGGCATCGTTGATCTCCTTCAGCACGGCCTTGAGGCGCTCCTCGAACTCGCCGCGATACTTGGCCCCGGCAACAAGGGCCGCGAGGTCGAGCGAGATGATCTGCTTGCCCTTGAGGGAGTCGGCGACGTCTCCCGCGACGATGCGCTGGGCGAGGCCCTCGACCACGGCGGTCTTGCCGACGCCGGGCTCCCCGATGAGTACAGGGTTGTTCTTGGTACGCCTCGTCAGCACCTGGCTGATTCGGCGGATCTCGGCGTCGCGGCCGATCACCGGGTCGAGCTTTCCGCTGGCAGCTATTTTGGTGAGGTTCACCCCGTAGGTCTCGAGGGCGCTCTTGGCTTCTTCCTGCGGTGGCTGCTGTCCGGGTTGCATGTGGGGCCTTCGTTCCGAGGCGCGAACTGAGAATCCGCGCGCGTGCCTGGCTCGAGTCTAAAGCGGAATTGAGCCTCGAGCGCTCAAGTTCAGGCTCGATGAGAACGGCCCGGTTAGGCCCTAAGTCCCGTCGCCGCGAGGAGAGCCTTGGTGCCAAACGACACGCTCTGGCTGAGGCGCACGACGACGGATCCCTCAGCGGGCCCCTCGGTCGCAAACCGCATCGAGAGCGTGAGTGCGAACGGGGTCTCGGTGTACTGAATCGTGACCAGAAATGTCAGGGCATCGACCCAGGCACCAGCGAGGGAAACGGGATGGGTTGGCGTGTGGCTCGTCATGATGATGCCTCTGGCGAGGAACGGCAGCTGGGAGTCGATCCACTCCCCCGAGCCACACTCGAGCGAGAAGTCTATCCCGGCGAAGTTCAGGGTGAGGGCCGCGGCACCGACGCGCCCGGTGCCGAACGACAGGGTAACCGCCTCGAGGCCGAGGTCATTGGCCTCGAGCACGTAGCGCTGACCCGAGACGCGGCCGGCCACGACCGAGAACGCCGTGCCGATCGGGGGCGCCAGCTCAAGAGCCTGCAGCGCGGTTCGCAGGGCGGCCCCGTCTTCGACGGCGAGGTCGACACCGGCCAGCTCGACACAGGCCCGCTCGACACCGGCCCGCTCGACGGATGAATTTCCCTGAGCAGGAGCCCCCGTCACAGGCAGGTGCGGCAGGAGGTGCTCCCAGACCACGTCGAGGGCGCTCTGGCCTGACTCGATGCCGCAGGTCAGCACCAGCACCGCATCCTGTTCGGGCATAAAGATGCACATCTGGCCGAACGCGCCGTCGGCCCGGTATGCACCCGGCGCCTGACAGCGCCAGAACTGATAGCCGTAGCCCTGGCTGGAATCGGTGACGTTCCCATCGGCATCGCGAAGATCGGTGCCGCTGTTGGGAACCTGGAACGCGGTGGCCTCGGCCACCCAGGCAGCGGGAACAATCTGGGCATCCTGCCAGCGCCCGCCCTGAAGAAGCAGCTGGCCGAAGACCGCGATCTGCTCAGTCGTGAGTGCGAGTCCCCAGCCACCGACGTCGATGCCGCGCGGGCATTGCTCCCAGGTAGCGCTGTGGATGCCTAGCGGCGCGAAGAGGCGGGAGGTCAGGTAATCGATGAGGCGCTGCCCGGTGATGCGGGTGAGGATCGCCGACAGCAGGTACGTTGCCCCGCTGTTATAGACAAAAGTGCTGCCAGGAATGTGCACGATCGGCTCGGCCAGAATCGCCCGGGCCCAATTGATGCCACCGGCCATAGCCGAGCGCTCGATCGCCTCCAGGGTGTCGGTGGCGTGACCCGATGTCATCGTCAACAGATCCCGAACGGTCATGGCGGCGAGATTCGGCGAGATCTGGGCCGGCACGTCGTCTGGCAGAAGCTCGATGACTCTTGATTCGACCGAGAGCCGGCCCTCATCGATCAGCAGGCCGATCGCGGTAGACGTGAAGCTCTTGCTGACAGAGAAGAGCATGTGCTGCGCGTCGGGGACGAAGGGCGTCCACCAGCCCTCGGCAACGACCTTGCCGTGAACGAGCAGCATCATGCTGTGCGGGGCCCCGAGCTCGGTCGAGAGCGCCTCGACGAAGTTGAGAATCGCAGCGTCGTCGACGCCTTCCGCCGCGGGAGTGCTGCGGGTCAGGCCGGGACTCTGTTCAACTCTCATGAGAGAGAAGGCTAGTCGCTCGCGTTGGTACAGACTCTGCACCGCGCCCGGCTTGGCCGATCCACCCGGCGTGGGAAAGCTCGCTCTCATGTGATCGGACTCACGGTAGTCGGCCGCGCCGATCAGAACGACGCTACGCATCCATACCGACCAGGGCAGCCCTATGCCCTGAGCGGCGCGGCTGAGAGACTGGGACCCATGCCTTCCTATCGCTTCGCCGCCACGGTCGGAGGCATCCGCCCCGGTACCAATCCGGCCACCCTCCTGCCCGCCATCGCCGAAGCCACCCGCACCCTCGCACTGGTGGAGGATTCGAGTCTTGCGGTGATCGCCGGGACCCCGCGCATCACCATCCGCTTCACGAGTGACTCCGATCAGGATGCCCGCCGCGTGGGCACGGGCATCCTCGAAATAGCGGCCGAATTGGCCGAACTGAGCCGGCTTGGCCTGACCCGCCGGGTGAAGCAGAACTGGGTGCCGGTTCCTAGTGAATCCGAGCCTCTCGACTGATAACATCCGAAATAGAATCTTTACTCGACCCAGCCGATAGCCGAGCTCAAAAGGACCGCAGCATGACCGAACCGACCTACCGCCTCACCCAGCAGCGCGATCTCGTCACGACGATCCCCGGGCCGAAGTCCCAGGCGCTGACCACCCGCCGCGACGCCGTCGTCTCCAAGGGTGTTTCCTCGATGGCGCCGTTCTACGCGGCCGACGCCGACGGCGGCATCGTCAAGGACATCGACGGCAACTCGTTCATCGACCTGGGTGCGGGAATCGCCGTCACGAGCGTCGGGGCCTCGAACCCGGCCGTCGCTGCCGCCGTCATCGAGCAGGCAGGCCACTTCGCCCACACCTGCTTCACGATCACGCCCTACGAGGGCTATGTCGAAGTCTGTGAGCTGCTCGCCGAGCTCACCCCCGGCGATCACCCCAAGCGCAGCGCCCTGTTCAACTCAGGGGCCGAGGCCGTTGAGAACGCGATCAAAGTCGCCCGCCTCGCCACCGGCCGGGATGCGATAGTCGCCTTCGACCACGCCTACCACGGCCGCACAAACCTGACCATGGCGCTGACCGCCAAGGCCATGCCCTACAAGACGAACTTCGGTCCCTTCGCGCCCGAGGTCTACCGCATGCCGATGTCCTACCCCTACCGCGACGAGGCTGGCCTTTCCGGCGTTGCCGCAGCCAACCGGGCCATCCTCGCCATCGAGAAGCAGCTCGGCGCCGATCATGTCGCCGCCATCATCATCGAGCCCATCCAGGGAGAGGGCGGCTTCATCGTGCCGGCACCCGGATTCCTGCCGACACTCTCAGCCTGGGCAACGGCTAACGGCGTCGTATTCATCGCCGATGAGGTGCAGACCGGCTTCGCCCGCACGGGCGACTGGTTCGCTTCGAACCATGAGGGTGTCGTGCCTGACATCATCACGCTCGCCAAGGGCATCGCCGGCGGATTGCCGTTGGCGGCCGTAACCGGTCGCGCCGACCTGATGGATGCCGTTCACCCCGGTGGCCTGGGCGGCACGTACGGCGGCAACCCGATCGCATGCGCCGCTGCAATCGCCGCCATCGGTCAGATGCGCGAGCTCGACCTGATCGGTCGGGCCCGGCACATCGAGTCCCTCGTCCTTCCCCGCCTCAGGGCGCTGGCGAACGAAACCGGCGTGATCGGCGATGTGCGTGGCAGAGGCGCCATGCTGGCAATCGAGTTCGTCAAGGCCGAAACCAACGAACCGGATGCCGACATCACCAAGAAGGTCGCTGCAGCCGCCCTGGCTGCCGGGGTCATCATCCTGACCTGCGGCACCTATGGCAACGTCATCCGCCTGCTGCCCTCACTCGTGATCAGCGACGACCTCCTGCTCGACGGCCTCAGCGTGCTCACGGATGCCGTGCGGGAGCACGCGGCGGCAGGCATTCCGGTTTCCGCCTTCTCTATCTGAGAAGCTGCCCGCCGGGCGATACTTACAACACAACTGATCAGCACAGAGAGAAGCACGCCATGACGTTTCACCCCCTCGATCCGCTGGGCCCTGACGAGTTTCGGGCCGCATCCGGCATCCTCGGCCGGGAGAAAGGCGTGGCCGCAGGCTGGCGCTTCGCATCGATCGAGATGGTGGAGCCGAGCAAGGCTCATGTCGCAGCTTTCGATGCCACCGGTTCAGTTCCTGAGCGGCTCGCCCGGGCCGTTGTCCTGAACCGGGCCGAGAACGCTACCTATATCGCCGTGGTCTCACTCACGGCAGATGCCCTACTCAACTGGGAGCACGTTCCCGATGTGCAGCCCAACTTCACGGTCGATGAGTGGGAAGAGGCCGACGCCGTTCTGCGCGAGCATCCGGACGTCATCGCGGCGCTTGCCAAGCGCGGCATTACCGATCTTTCGCTGGTATTCATGGACACATGGACCTATGGCGGCCATGTTATCCCCGAGAAGTACGCTGGCCGCCGCCTCGGCTGGAGCGACACCTGGGTGAAGTCGGTTCCCGGCGGGAACCCGTACGCCGGTCCGATCAACGGCCTGCACTGCGTTATCGACGTAAACACGATGGAATTGCTCGAGATCGAGGACAGCTTCGTCCGCACTCGCCCCGAGGTCATGGGCGAGTACACGCCACACCTGATCCCGGAGCGCATTCGCAACCTCTCCAAGCGCCCGGCGCTGAAGCCGCTGGACGTCGTTCAGCCCGACGGCCCCAGCTTCTCGGTCGACGGTAACCTGATCGAGTGGCAGAACTGGTCGCTGCGAGTCGGCTTCAACTACCGCGAGGGTATGACGCTGCACCGCGTTTCATACACGGACGGCGAAACCGTTCGCCCGATCGCGAACAGGCTCTCGTTCTCTGAGATGGTCGTGCCCTATCGCGACCCGAGCGTCGACCACTTCCGTCGTACCGCGTTCGACATCGGCGAGTGGGGCCTCGGCTTCATGACCACGTCGCTCGAGCTCGGCTGCGACTGCCTGGGCGAGATCCGCTACCTTGACGCCTACATGCACGACAGCAAGGGCCAGCCGTACACGATCCCGAACGCGTTCTGCATTCATGAAGAGGATGCCGGCGTGCTCTGGAAGCACGTGGATCACGACGCGGGCGCCGAGGTTCGCCGGATGCGCCGCCTCGTGGTCTCGTTCCACGTCACCGTGGCCAACTACGAGTACCTCGTCTACTGGCGCTTCTATCAGGACGGCAACATCGAGTGCGAGGTTCGCGCCACCGGCATCATGGTCGTCACCCACATCGAAGAAGGCCAAGGGCACCCGAACGGCACGCTCGTCGACAACAACACCTATGCGCCGTTCCATCAGCACTTCATTGTGGCCCGGATGGACCTCGACATCGACGGCACCGAGAACACGGTCTTCCGAAGCGAAACGGTGATACAGCCCATCGATGAGACCAACCCGCACGGGCTCGGGCTCACCGTCGCGAACACCCCGATCACCACCGAGGGCTTCGACGACTTCAACTGGAACACCCAGCGGGCGTGGAAGATCACCAACGAGAACAAGACCAACTCATTCGGCACCCCGGTGTCGTACAAGCTGGTTCCGGGCGCGGCGATCCCGTCGTTCTTCGATCCGTCGGCCCCCGCGCTTAACCGCGCCCAAGTGATCGACCACACTGTCTGGGTCACACCCAACGACGAGGCCGAGCGCTGGCCCTCCGGCGAGTTCGTGAACCAGAGCTATGTTGATCACGGCATGCCGGAGTGGGTCACCGCCAAGCGCGACACCCGCAACACGGATGTGGTTCTCTGGTACACCTTCGGCATCCACCACATCACCCGGCCTGAGGAATGGCCGGTGATGGCCGCCGACATCGTGTCGTTCTGGCTGAAGCCCGCGAGCTTCTTCGACCGGAACCCGGGCCTCGATGTGCTCGCCAGCCCTGGCGCGCACTGCGCTCCGGGCATGGATCACGGCGGACACGAGGGCCACGAAGGGCACTCGTCGCACTAAGAACTACCCCCAAACGGGTTTAGGGCACTATCTTCTGATTACGCCCTAAGCCCGTTTTGGGTGCAAGCGCACAAGGGGGAGCGTTTTGAACAACCGGATCGCGAACTACGTCGTTGCCTACGAGGCAACCGAGCGGGGCAGGGATGCCATCGAGCTCGGGGTCGCTCTGGCCCGACTGACGGGGGCCGAACTGCGACTGTGCATCGTGTTCCCCACACCGACCGCCGTCCCAGCCGACGAGATGGCCGGCGGCGCCGACTTCGAGTCACTGCTGGTGGATCAGGCCGAACTCTGGTTGGCGGAAGCTGCCTCATTCGTCCCGGCGGACCTTATCTCCACGACCCATACGATCTGGGCCGATTCCACCTTCGAAGGCCTGATCGACGCGGCCACCGAGTTTCTCTCCTCGCGCATCATCGTCGGGGCCGGGCGCGGCGGCATCCTGAACAGGTACACCATCGGCAGCGTCGCCAATTCGCTTCTGCACGCGTCGCCAGTTCCAGTGGGTCTCGCGCCGCACGGCTTTCGCGCTGAGGGGCCCATCAGCCGGATCACCTGCGCTGTCGGCACGGGCTTGGGCTGGCCCGAGCTGCTTGAGTCGACCACTGTCCTGATGGAGGGCCTGACCGTCGATCTGCGATTCGTCACGCTCGTTGAGATTGACACCGTCTGGGACCCTTCCGGCCTCGCTGCCCAGATCACCGCCGGTGAGGCGCATCTCGCCGAGGTCCACTCGTACTTCACGAGCGTGTCAGATGCGGCGGTCCCCGTGACAACCGCCGTCGCGATCGGGGCCACCTTCGAAGCGGCCACCGAATCGCTCGACTGGCAGGAACTTGAAATCGTGGTCGTGGGCTCGTCGCGGCTCGCCTCCCCCGGCAAGGTTTTCATTGGCGCGACCGCAAGCCGAATGCTCGACTCGCTCCCCGTTCCCCTCATCATCGTTCCAGTAGAAGGATTGATCTAATGACAACAGCTCCCGCCGCCGCCGCGTCGGATTCGGACAGCGACTTCGACGGGCCCAACCCGACGACCGGAATCACCAAGAAGGGCTTGAGTGCCGGCTCGATCGGCCTGATCGGCGCCACCGTGGTCGGCATCTCGTGCATCGCCCCGGCCTACACGCTGACGGCCGCGATCGGGCCGACCGCGGATGCTGTGGGAACCCAGATCCCCGGAATCTTCCTCGTGGGTTTCATCCCGATGCTTCTCGTGGCACTCGGCTACCGCGAGCTGAACAACTCGATGCCCGACAGCGGAACCTCCTTCACCTGGGCGACCCGGGCGTTCGGCCCGTGGGTCGGCTGGATGGGTGGCTGGGGCCTGATCGTGGCCACGGTGGTGGTGCTTTCCAACCTCGCGGGAGTCGCAGTCGACTTCTTCTACCTGATGCTGTCGCAGGTCTTCCAGACTCCGGCCATCGCCGATCTGGCCTTCAACGTGCCCATCAATATCCTCACCTGCCTGGCCTTTATGGCGGGGGCCTGCTACATCGCGTACCGGGGAATGTCGGCAACCAAGAGTGTGCAGTACGTACTGGTTGCCTTCCAGTTGATCGTGCTGGTCTGGTTTAGCATCGCGGCCCTCGCGCATGTTGCCAACGGCACCGCGTTTGACGCGCTGGCCTTCGATGCGAATTGGTTCAACCCGTTCGCCGTGCCGGACTTCTCGGCATTCGCCGCCGGGGTTTCGCTGTCGATCTTCATCTTCTGGGGCTGGGATGTGACCCTCACCATGAACGAGGAGACCATGAACCCCAAGAAGACGCCGGGCCGGGCAGCGACGCTGACCGTCGGCGTGATCTTCGCCCTCTACCTGCTGATCACGGTAGCCATCCTGATGTACTCCGGCACGGGTGGCGGCGAGTTCGGGCTCGGCAACGCCGATATCCAGGGCAACGTCTTCGCGGCCATCGCCGGGCCGATCATGGGGCCGTTTGCCATCCTGATGTCGCTTGCCGTCCTCTCCAGCTCGGCGTCGTCGCTGCAGTCGACCTTCGTGGGTCCGGCACGCACCATGCTCGCCATGGGCCAGTACCAGGCCTTCCCGAAGAGGTTCGGCTCGATCAGCCCGCGCTTCAAGTCGCCCGGTTACGCCACCGTCGTGGCGGCGGTTGTCGCCTGGGGCTTCTACGCGGTCATGCGCACGCTCAGCACCGACGTGCTGACCGACACGATTCTTACCCTCGGCATGATGATCTGCTTCTACTACGGGGTCACGGCGTTCGCGTGTGTCTGGTACTTCCGAGCCCAGGCGTTCTCCAGCCTGCGCGCATTCCTCTTCAAGTTCCTGTCACCGCTGGTCGGCGGCGTCATCCTTACGGTCATCTTCGCCACCACCATCATCGACAGCATGAGCCCCGACTACGGCAGCGGATCAAACATCGGCGGCCTCGGCCTGGTCTTCATCCTCGGCATGGTGCTGCTGCTCGGCGGCGTCGTGCTGATGCTGCTGATGTACCGGGCCAACCCGGCGTTCTTCCGCAATCAGACCCTCAAGACGGGCTCATCGCTGGACGACGCCTAGGGCGGCATCCGGGTGAAAAAACTTGACACCCAACCGAGGGTCAGGGAATGGTGGCTTTATGAACCAAGACCGCATGGACGAAGACGTTGACGAGCTGAAGATCCGCGAAACCACGATCGGTGCCCTGACCGGCGTCATGGAGCAACTGCGGGCCACGCTCGCCGAGCTGGATGAGGGCGACGATGTATTCGCGGTGGAGACCGTGGAGGCGATCAATGCCTCTGCGGTGCTTCTGGCGGGGCTCCTGCCCGATCTCGTCAGGCTTGCGCGGTCGAACTGGGTCAGCTGGGACAACATCGGTGCCGCCCTCGGCACGACCCGCCAGCTCGCCCACGAACGCTTCGGCCAGGCAGCAGACTAGCCTTCAGCCGCCACCGACCTACACGTAGTGGTGGATCAACTTCAGCCTCAGGTACGCGGCGACGTTCGCCACCCTGAGAGAACCCATGCGCGCCCCCGTCATTGGTGACGGAAACCCGCCCGCGAAGGGCAAGATGGTCACTATGACCAACGCCGCCAAGCCCACGATTCGCTTCTACTCCCCCGACGGCACCCTGCACGAGGTCGAGGGGCTCATCCACGACAGCGTGATGGATGCCGCGATGGACAACGACATCCCCGGAATCCTCGCGGACTGCGGCGGCCAGGCCGAGTGCGGCACCTGCCACGTCTACGTCGATGAGGCCTCGTTCCCCCTCGTTGGCGAAGCCACCGGCTACGAGGCGGAGACCCTCGAGGACGTCAAGGCCGAGCGCCTGCCGACCAGCCGACTGTCGTGCCAGCTGCGAATCCGCCCGGACTTCGACGGCTTCACCGTTCGAATCGCCCCCGTTCAGGTCTAACGGCGCGCACAGGGACCGCGATGTCGACCCGGTGAGGTCGACATCCTCGCCAGAACCCTCGAAACGGCACCGCCGGGTGCCTTTATTCGAAAAATGTCAGTCCCTGGCAAGAACCAGCCACAGGGGCAGGTCCCCGCAGGCGACTCTTTCCGATGACTGAAGCTCCGAAGGCGTGAGCAGGGTTCCCGGCGCCAGCGCTGCATCCGTCGCCACAATCACCCGGGATTCGCTGTTGACCAGGCTGCACCGGCGGCCGATCGCGGTCATCGACCCGAGCAGCAGTCGCTCAAGCGCCGCCACCGAAACGTCGACGCCTGCGACCCCGACCATCTCTGCGTCGGCCGCAGTCCTCGTGACGGGCATCGTCAGCGTCAGGATGTACTCGTCGGTACAGAGGTAGTCGACATAGGGCCCCGCCACGTGCCGGCCGGCTCCCGAGGCGGCTCCGCGCCACCACTCGAGCCGCGTGTAGTCGCGGAAGAACTCCGACTCCGGGTCTTCGACGACGGTGAGCTGGTGCGGCGGGTTCCGGTGCACCAGCGGATCGCCGTCGGGGGCCACCCACCAGGCCTGGTGCCACGGGGTATCGGGGAGAAGACCCGGCACCGTCACGAAGCCCGCACCCACGACTCCCGGAGCCGAGTGCCTCAACTCGTCGGTGGCCAGTAGGCGCACCCTCTCATCGAGAATCGCTCGGGTCAGCTGCCCGGTCTCGGTTTCGGCCGCCGCGGCCAACGCTGCGCTCAGCGCCTCGCGGGCCAGGCTCACCCGGGAGAAAACAGCCTCAACGCTCGACACGACCAGCCCCACACACGCCGCGACGGCATCGGCAGGCGCGGCATCAGCAGCCGAGTCCGAGACGTCGAGACTCGCCAGAAAAAGTACCTGCGTGACGAGGCCGATGAGGTGCTCGTCGACGATTCGGCGCGCGAGGTCGGCATTCCGCGCGACCATCGCCTCGACCAGTGCGACCTGGGCGGTGTGCACGCCCCGGCGGCAGTCCGACTCCGACAGCGCAAACCAGAGCACCGGCCCGAACTCGGCCTGAAGGCGCAACTCCTCGGCCACCAGCCGCGGGGACTGGGCCAGAGCCGCCACCTCGAGCCGGAAGAGCCCCTCGCCGCTTCTCACAGAGCGGTCGTCGTCGAAGTTGATGGAGTCGGTCACCGCTCGCAGCCCGACGAGCTGTTCGACCGTGGCGCGGGCTGCCGCGAGCGCCGCAGCCTGACCGCCGATTGCCGAGAACTGCTGGGCGAGATCGTGCAGCTCGGCCCTGGAGAACTCGGCGAGCCTCGTGGAGATCAGCTCGCGGTGCCCCTCATCCGGCGCCGTGACGAAGCTGCCACCCTCACGCCCCCGCACCGTGCGAACGAGCCCCTGGCTGCGCAGTGAGTCCAGCGCCTCCCGCACGGTCGAGACCGCGACCTTGAACTGGCGAGCCAGCTCGAGTTCCCGAGGTAGCCGCTCGCCGTCGGGGATGAGGCCGAGCACTATCGCCTCCCGAATGCGCTGCTCGACCTGTTCGCTCCGGCCCGGGCCGGCCAGCGGGGCAAACGCGGCCGCCGGGCGGGCCTCGGAGCTGAGACCTAGGGATCTGGACATCGAAAGCGAGCGCCTAACGCTTAATCGAGCGGGTCACCGTGAACTTGCCGTTCTGACCGATGACCTCGGTCTTGCCGACCATTTTTCGCAGCACGCTGGCATGGGAGAGTGCCGAGTTGAACACCGTCCAGAGTTCGCCGCCGGGGCGAAGTACCCGGGTTGCCTCCTCAAAGAGTCCGTAGGCGACGTCGGCGTGCACCGCGGCGCCGACGTGGAATGGCGGGTTGCACAGGATCAGGTCGCAGCTCGCGTCGGGCTGCACCGTGAGGAGGTCATCGCGCACGACGCTCACCCGCCCGCTCAGGCCGTTGGCCTCGACGGTCCCCACGGCGGATGCGACCGCTGCAGCCGACTGGTCTGTGGCTATCACGCGCAGCTCGGGGCGCGCCGCCGCGATCGCTGCCGCGAGGATACCGGTGCCGCAGCCGAGGTCGATTGCGTCGACGGCATCGGGTTTCATATCGGGCAGATAGGCGAGCAGGAATCGGGTGCCGATATCGAGACGGGTACCGGCAAAGGCCCCACCGTGCGCCACGATCCAGAGGCCCAGTGCCTCGGAGAATTCCCGGGCCGGAAACGGGCCACTCGCGCTCGGCCGCGGGGTGCGGGCCACGATCACGCGTGACTTCTGGCGGGCCAGGCTGCCGGCGACGTCGGCGAACTGCTTGCTGAGCGCTTCGCTCATGCTGGCGGTCAGGTGCTTCAGCCGGGCACCGGCGAAAACGACGACATCGGGGTCGGCGTTGGCGGCGATCAGACTGGCCGTCTCCTCGAGCTCGGCGATCGTGCGAGGTATCTGCAGCAGCACCACGGTCGCACCGGTGAAGAGCGCGGCATCCTGCGTCGTGGAGGTGAAGGAGTCCCGGAGGCCATAACGCTCGGCGTTCTTGGCCAACGCGATCTCGCCCGTGAGGGGATCCTGGTACACCCGGATTCCCCGGGCCCCGGAATTTGCGGCCGCGCCCAGGGTCAACGCCCCGTAGCGGTCGCCGACCACCACCACGGTACCGGGCTCGGCCACGGCCAGGGCCCCGGCCGCCTCGTCGAGAATCAGGCGGTCGCTGGCATCCACCGCGAAGAGATTGGGGGCTTCGACGTCGGGCCTGCGCCGCAGAGTGTCGAACGAGAAGGGCTGGGTCACGCCTACCATCATCCCAGCAGTTGCAGGCTACGGTCGGATAGCGGCCGGCCGAGTGCCCTGTTTCGAGGGGCCCAAACAAGCCTGAGAATCAGTCGGGGCAAGATAACGAAATGGTAAACACCCCGGTTGCCAGGGAATCGACCAGATAGTTTGGAAATATGTCGCCTTCTTATACCAGCACTGTCGGTCTAGCACCCCGCACCCCGTTGGTTCGTTGGGTTCAGAGCCTGCTGCCAGACAAGGGCTGGTACGAAACACGCCGCGGCCTTGTCTGGGGCTTCATTGTAGTGCACCTCGTGTTTCTCGCGGCTTTGCTGCCGAACATCATCAACGGCACAGTCGAGGGTGATCTTCCTCTCTACCGCGTGTGGGCCGAGGGTGCCGCGACCGCCGGCCAGTGGCCCGGCATCACCTTCGAGTGGGTCTACCCCATCGGCGCATTCCTGCCGATCGGCTTCGCCAACATCTTCGGCCCTGCCAATTACCAGCTGATGTGGTTCCTCCTCACGGCAGCGTTGAATGCCGCCTCCATCGTGGCGCTGACGAACCGCGGTCGTTCGATCAACGGCTACCGCGCCGCGTGGTGGTGGATGGGCATCCTCGTTATCCTCGCCCCCGTCGGCCTGCTGCGTCTTGAGGGCATCACCGCCCCCCTCGTGATCATCGCCCTGGCCATGATCGCCCGCCGTCCTGTGGTGGCCGCCATCTTGCTCGCCGTGGCCACCTGGATCAAGGTCTGGCCTGCCGCGATCTTCCTTGCCGTCATCGCCGCCCTGCCGTCACGGCGGTGGATCGTCGCCACCGGCGCCGCCGTCTCGGTCGGAATCGTCGGTATCGTCTATGCCCTCGGCGGCCTGCGCTTCCTCACCGGCTTCGTGCAGATGCAGTCCGACCGGGCGTTGCAGCTCGAGGCCCCCGTGACGACGCCCTGGCTCTGGATGGCCATCATGCGCCGCCCCGGCAGCTTCATCTACAACAACATCTCCATCTCCACCCGCGAGGTCGTAGGTCCTTACGACGACGTGGCGATCAAGCTGATGACGCCGGCCATGGCCGTCATCGCCATCGCCATCGTGCTCCTGATGGTCTGGGCCCGCCACCGCGGCGCCGACGCCAACCGCCTGCTAT
Organism: Agreia sp.; assembly: GCA_040398585.1. Taxonomy (GTDB): domain Bacteria; phylum Actinomycetota; class Actinomycetes; order Actinomycetales; family Microbacteriaceae; genus Agreia. The sequence goes on along the minus strand of JBBATW010000013.1, from coordinate 55,636 downwards.
TGGTCGGAGCCCTCGCACTGGCCGCCACGATGATCGTCTTCAACAAGGTCGGCTCCCCGCAGTACATGCTGTGGATCGCTCCGATCATCGCCGTCGGAATCACCAACGGCTGGCGGCCGTGGCGCATCCCCGCGATGCTGATGCTGTGGATCTCCGTGCTGACCACACTCGTGTTTCCTATCCTCTACATGCCCCTCATCGCCGGCGATCCGACGGTGGCCGCCATCCTGACACTGCGCAACATGCTCGTCATAGTGCTGCTCGTCTGGGCGATTCGGGAGCTGGTGCGCCTCGGCGGCCGGGCAGCAGCCCAGCGCACCGGAATCTTCGAGTCCAACCCGGCCAGCCTTGCGCAGGCCGTCTCCCGCTAGAGATCCTCTTTCCGAGCGGGCACGGGTCGTGGTTCATACTTGAACCATGACCCGTGCCCTTCTTGTTATCGATATCCAGCGCGACTACTTCTCCGGCGGAGCCTTTCCACTCGTCGGCCCGGTGGAGGCGGCCACCGCAGCCGCCCGGGTGATCGGGAGCTTCCGGTCGCAGGGTGAGCCGATCGTGCATATCTTCCACGTCGAAGAAGACCCCGAGGCCAGCTTTCTCCGGGCCGGCTCCACGGGCGTGGAAATCCACGAACTCGTCGCCCCGCTGCCGGGGGAGACGACGATTCAGAAGTCGGAGCCGAACAGTTTCCTCGGCACGACGCTTCTCGAGCACCTTCGCGGCCTCGGCATCAACGAGCTCGTGATCACCGGAATGATGAGCAGCATGTGCGTCGACTCGACCACCCGTGCCGCGGCCGAGCTCGGCTTCACGAACATCGTGATCCACGACGCGTGCGCCGCCCCCGACCTCAGCTTCGGCGAGACCGTTGTTCCCGGCGCCACCGTGCACGCCGCCTTCATGGCGGCGTTCGAGGGCAGCTTCGCCCACGTCGTAGGCGTCGAGGACTTCCTCGCCGGCGAGACCCTCACCTCGGGCGCGTAATGATCGTCCGCGTCACGGCCGACGCAACCATTCTGGAGCTGGCCGGAGAGTTCACCGAGTTCAAGATCGTCGTCGATTCAGACTGCGCCGACCCGGCCGAAACACTCGCCGCGCACGGGGCAGGCCTGGTCGACGGAGACTCTGCAATCATCCTGTCCCGGTGGGTCGAGGCGAACGCCGCAGACTCCGCTTCAGCCGCCTGGCAGAGCGGATTCAGCGGAATGCTCGCCTACGCCGGCACCAAGGGCTGGCTCACCGAAGATGGCACAGGCATCACCGCTCACATCGAGCGGCACTCCTAGCGAGGCTGCTGGCGACACGGGCAAGAATGGTGGCTATGGGACACACGCACCACGGGCCAGAGCCCGAGAGCCTCGTCATCGGCGGGGCAGGCCACCCAGCGGCGCTCGTCGCCGCGGTCCGGGCCTCCACAGTGGCAGCCGCCTTGGCCGCCCGCGTCTGGGTGGGACGCGGCGACAAGAACGCCGCCGACGAGGCATCCGTTGCGGCCATGCGGGCCGTACTGAAGGCGGCGCCGTTCGCCGGCACCGTGGTGATCGGGGAGGGCGAGAAGGATGCGGCACCGATGCTCGCGAACGGCGAGCGGCTCGGCACCGGCGAAGGCCCCGAATACGACATCGCGGTCGACCCGCTGGATGGCACCAGGCTCGCGGCCGACAATCTGCCGGGAGCGGTCAGCGTCATCGCCCTGGCCCCCCTCGGCACCATGTTCAACCCCGTCGATACCTTTTACATGCACAAGCTGGTTTCCGATGCGTCCGGGCTGGGCATCCTGTCGCTGACGCTGTCACCGACCGAGAACGTGCGCGCCCTCGCCACAGCCCGCGGTGTCGGCGTCGCCGAGCTGGTCGTCGCCGTTCTCGACAAGCCGCGCCATGGAAACCTCATTGCCGAGCTGACGGCGGCGGGCGTTCGGGTGCTGCTGACGCCCGAGGGCGACGTGTCAACCGCAATAGCCGCGGCCACCCCCGGCAGCGGAATCGATCTGGTCATGGGAATCGGAGGAACGCCGGAGGGCATCATCGCGGCCTGCGCGGTTCGCGCCCTGGGCGGTTTCATCGAGGGCCGACTGGCCCCGCAGTCTGCGGCAGAACGCGCCGCGTCAATCGCCGCAGGTCACGTGTTGGGAAAAGTCCTCGCCGCACACGAGCTGGTCGGCAGCAGCCGGGTGCTCTTCGCCTCAGCGACCGTAACCTAGTCCGAACTGCCCTGGTCGCCGCGACTGAGCGGCGCGCGCCAGACGACGAGCTCCGTGCGGCGCTGGCTTCGGGTGCCGTGGCGGAGCGACACGACATCGCCCTGCACATCGGCGGCGAAAACCCGACGGCCCGGCCGGTTCAGCAACTCATCGGCCAGAGCAGACTCGAGCTCTCTGACCCGCGATGCCAAGGATTGAACCTGATTCTCCAACTGCAGGATGCGGGCGATACCCACGAGGCTCACGCCCTCGGCGGAGAGCCGGGCGATCTCGCACAGCTGCTCCACGTTTCGCATCGAGTATCGACGACTCTTGCCCGCTGTCCGGGTGGGGCTGACAAGCCCCACCCGGTCATACTGCCGGAGTGTCTGCGGATGCATCCCCGCCAGCTCGGCCGCCATCGCTATCGCGAACACCGGCGAGTTCTCGTCCATCATTTATCTAGCCCTGTGCCTTGGCAATCAGCTCGTCGCGCGGGTTCTCCTGCGGCTCCACCTCGTGGAATCGTTCGAGAGCCTCTCGTGCCGCCCCGCTGAGGTGAGTCGGCACCGCAACCTGCACTATCGCGAGCAGGTCGCCCGTGCCCTTTGCCGTTTCAACGCCGCGGCCCTTTACTCGGAGTACCCGGCCGGAGGGCGTGCCCGGGGCGACCCGAAGGCGTACCGGCTCGCCGCCGAGGGTGGGCACCTCGATGGTCGCCCCGAGTGTAGCCTCGACGAACGTGACCGGAATGGTTACCCGAAGGTTCAGGCCGTCGCGCTCGAAGACCGCATGGGGACGCACGGTCACGGTGAGAACGATGTCGCCGTTCTCCCCGCCGTCAACACTGTGCTCGCCCTTGCCCCGCAGTTTGATCTTCTGCTGGTCGGCCACGCCAGCGGGCACCTTTACCGTCAGGGGCGCGCCATCCGCCGTCTGAAGTTTGATGGTGTCGCCCTTGGTGGCCGTGAGGAAGTCGATCGTCGCCCGCGCCGTAACGTCGCGGCCCCGGGTGGGACCGCCGTAGCCGCGGAATCCGCCGCTGCCGGTGCCGAAGCCAGGCTGCTGGCCGCCGAACATGCCGCCGAACAGGTCTTGATACTGCCCCGCGCCGGGCTGCGGGGAGCTGTAGTTGGCTCCCCGCGACCCGCCGCCGAACATGCCGCCGAAGACGTCGTCCGACCCGCCCGGGCGACCACCCGAGGTAAAGCGAGCACCCGAGCCCATGGCACGGATCTGGTCGTACTCCTTGCGCTGTTCCTTGTCTGCGAGCACCGAGTGCGCCTCGGAGATCTCCTTGAACTTCGCCTCGGCTTTGGCATCCCCCGGGTTCGAGTCGGGGTGGAACTGCCGGGCCAGCTTGCGATAGGTCTTCTTCAGGTCGGCCTCAGAGACGTCTTTCGACACTCCGAGCACCTTGTAGAAGTCCTTGTCGAACCAGTCTTGGCTAGCCATTGGGAACCGCTACCACGACCTTCGCGGCCCGCAGAAGGGTGGATCCCAGGTAGTAACCCGTCTCGACGACGTCGGCAATGGTCTCGCTGGTCGCATCCGGGGTCGGCTGCTGGAAAATGGCCTCGTGTACCTGCGGGTCGAACGCGTCGCCGACCTCGCCGAAGGAGGTCAGCCCCAGACGCTCAACGCCGGCCCGCAACTTCTGGCTGATGGCGAGGAACGGACCCTCGACAAGGTCACCGTGCTTCTCGGCCCGGAATACATCATCGAGTACCGGCAGGAGGACCTTCACGACCTCGCCGACGGTGCGCTCGCGCTCCGCCTCGCGGTTTGCCTCGGTGCGCTTGCGATAGTTTGCGTACTCCGCGGTGACGCGCTGCAGGTCGCTGAGCCGCTCGGCAGCGAGAATCGCGTCGGGTGAGTCTGCATCAAGCTGCGCGAAGGCGGCATCCAAGAAGCTCAGGTCGGGGTCGGTGGACGAGGTCTCGATATCGGGACCCTCCGCCTCGATGACGCCCTCCATCGCCTCGTGCTCGGACCCCTCGGGGGAGGTATTCTCCCCCGAAGTGTCCTCGGGCTCGTTCTCGGGCTCGTTGTCGGGCCGTGACTTGTCCTTGGCCATGACTACTTCTTGCCGTCCTTCTTGGGCTCGTCGTCTTCCACAACCTCGGCGTCAACGACGTCCTCATCGGTCTTGGTGGCCTCGGGCGCGCCCTCCTCGGACGCCTCCGGAGCGCTCTCGGCAGCCTGGGCCGCGGCGTAGATTGCCTCACCGAGGGTGGACTGGCTCTCGGTCAGCTTGTCGAACGCGACCTTCACGGCCTCGTCGTCTTCGCCGGCCAAGGCGGCCTTCAGCGCGTCGACATCAGCCTGGACCGGGGCCTTGACCTCGTCTGACAACTTGTCGTCGTTCTCGCGGATGAGCTTGGCGATCGAGTAGGCGAGCTGCTCGGCAGAGTTTCTGACCTCGGCGGCCTCGCGGCGCTTCTTGTCTTCTGCGGCGTGCTCTTCACCCTCACGGACCATGCGGGCGATGTCGTCCTTGGAGAGGCTGGAGCCACCCGTGATCGTCATCGACTGCTCCTTGCCGGTGCCCTTGTCCTTGGCAGACACGTGCACGATGCCGTTGGCGTCGATGTCGAAGGTGACCTCGACCTGCGGAACGCCGCGCGGCGCCGGAGCGATCCCGGTCAGCTCGAACGTGCCGAGGTTCTTGTTGTCGCGGGTAAACTGGCGCTCGCCCTGGAAGACCTGAATCGCGACGGACGGCTGGTTGTCGTCCGCGGTCGTGAAGGTTTCGCTGCGCTTGGTCGGGATGGCCGTGTTGCGCTCGATGAGGGTGGTCATCATGCCGCCCTTGGTCTCGATGCCGAGGCTCAGCGGGGTGACGTCGATGAGCAGAACGTCCTTGCGCTCGCCCTTCAGCACGCCGGCCTGGAGCGCGGCGCCGACGGCGACGACCTCATCCGGGTTGACACCCTTGTTCGGGTCCTGGCCACCGGTGAGCTTCTTGACGAGCTCGACGACGGCGGGCATCCGGGTGGAGCCGCCGACGAGGACGACGTGCGCGATGTCCTTGACCGAGACGCCGGCCTCGCGGATGACGTCTTCGAACGGCTTCTTCGTACGGTCGAGCAGGTCGCTTGTGAGCTCCTCGAACTTGGCGCGGGTCAGCGTCTCGTCGAGGTTGGCGGGGCCGTTCTCGGTGAGCGAGAGGTACGGGAGCTGAATGCTTGTCGAGGTCGAGGAGCTGAGCTCCTTCTTGGCCTGCTCCGAGGCCTCTTTGAGGCGCTGCTTGGCGATCTTGTCGTTGGAGACGTCGACGCCGGTGGAGTCCTTGAAACGCTTGATCAGGTAGTCGACGACACGCTGGTCCCAGTCGTCGCCGCCGAGGCGGTTGTCGCCCGACGTCGAGCGAACCTGAATGGTCGAGAAGTCGTCGTCCTTGCCCACCTCGAGCAGGGAGACGTCGAAGGTTCCGCCACCGAGGTCGAAGACCAGGATGAGCTCGTCTTCCTTGCCGCGGTCGAGGCCGTAGGCCAGGGCCGCCGCGGTGGGCTCATTGATGATGCGCAGCACGTTCAGGCCCGCGATCTCGCCGGCCTCCTTCGTGGCCTGGCGCTCGGCGTCGTTGAAGTACGCGGGAACGGTGATGACGGCATCCGTCACGGTGTCGCCGAGGTACGCCTCGGCGTCGCGCTTCAGTTTCGCCAGGATGCGGGCGGACAGCTCCTGGGGCGTGTACGGCTTGGCGTCGATGTCGACCTTCCAGTCGGTGCCGATGTGGCGCTTGACGCTGGCGATGGTGCGGTCGACGTTGGTGACGGCCTGACGCTTGGCGGTCTCGCCGACCAGCACCTCGCCGTCCTTGGTGAAGGCGACGACGGAGGGCGTCGTGCGAAAGCCCTCCGCGTTGGCGATGACGGTGGGCTCTCCACCCTCGAGGACTGCGACGACCGAGTTGGTCGTTCCGAGGTCGATTCCTACTGCACGTGCCATGTGTATCTCCTTGTTGACTGTCTGTTTCGTGAAGACTGCTCGCGACTATACCCACAGGGTTGAGTCGCGATGACTCAAGCTTCGCAGGTGATACTTTCCGTGTCAATCTGAGGCGGAGAAACTTGAGTCCCATCGGCTCAACTCTCAGTTTCGTCTCAGAAATCACCAGAGTCTAAAGTCCCCTTCCCCAGCATTTTCGTTGCATTTCACCTGCTGGCAGGCCCTCCGCACTAATCTGTGATCATGATTCAGACCCCCGCCGTTAGCGTCGCCGCGATCCCCCGCCGACAGGTCATCGCGTGGGCCCTCTGGGACTGGGCCGGTGCCGCTTTCAACGCCGTCATCACGACCTTCGTCTTCACCGTGTACCTCACGAGCAACCTCTTCATAGACCCGGCGGTACTTGCCGACAGGGGTTCGAACCCCGAAGCGTACGAGTCGGCCGTCGCCGGGCTCTCCAGTGGACTGGCCCTGGCGCTCACCATCGGCGGAATCGTCGTCGCCCTGATCGCCCCGGTCATGGGACAGCGCTCTGACTCATCCGGTCGCCGCAGGCTCTGGCTGGGCATCAACACCGGGGTGATCGTGCTCGTGATGGCCCTGCTGTTCTTTGTGCAGGCGGCTCCGGGCTTCTTTGCGTTCGGCGTGACCCTGATAGCCATTGGCAACGTCTTCTTCGAGATAGCGAGCGTGAACTACAACGCCATGCTGGTTCAGGTGTCGACGCCGCGAACCATCGGCCGGGTCTCCGGCCTCGGCTGGGGTGCCGGCTACCTCGGCGGCATCGTGCTGCTGCTGGTGCTCTACGTCGGCTTCATCGCCGGCGACGGCCCCTACTGGTTCGGCGTAACCGACGCGAACGGAATGAACATTCGCGTTGTGGCCCTGTTCTGCGCCGCGTGGACCCTGATCTTCGCCCTGCCGGTGCTGCTCGCCGTGCCGGAGAACAAGCCCGCGGCCTTTGCCCGCGGGCGCGTCAGCTTCTTTCGCAGCTACGTCGTGCTGATCGGCGACATCAAGCGCCTCTACCGGGACAGCCGGCCGACGTTCTATTTTCTGCTCGCCAGCGCCGTCTATCGTGATGGCCTCGCCGCCGTCTTCACCTTCGGCGGAGTTCTGGCCGCGGTCACCTTCGGCTTCAGCGCGGGCCAGGTGCTGATCTTCGGCATCGCGGCCAACGTGGTCGCGGGCATCGGAACCATTGCCTCGGGACTCTTCGATGACCGGTTCGGCGCCAAGCCGGTGATCATCACGGCCCTCGCCGGACTGATCATGTCCGGTACCGCGGTGTTCCTCTTCCACGATGGCGGTACCGCTGCCTTCTGGATCGGCGGCCTCTTCCTCTGCCTCTTCGTCGGCCCAGCACAATCGGCCAGCCGCACGTTCCTCGGCCGCATCGCCCCGGTCGGCCGCGAGGGTGAGATCTTCGGCCTCTATGCCACGACGGGCCGCGCCGTGAGCTTTCTCGCCCCTGGACTCTTCGCGCTGTTCATTACGTGGTTCGGAGCCCAGTACTGGGGCATCCTCGGCATCATCCTGGTGCTGGTCCTCGGCCTCGGCCTGCTGATCCCGGTGAAGTCCCCACCGCATTCCCGTGCCAGCCGAGTGCTGACGCCGGCCACCGAGTGACGGATTCCCCAGACGAGTCCAGAACGGGCTAGACCGGCTGGCCGCGAGCGGACTAGTTGTGGGTGCCGCCGGGCGGGCCCATGACGAGCAGGGTGACCAGAATGGCGACCACTGAGAGCACCAGGATGACCCCGAACACCACCGGGCGATTAAGCAACCAGCGGAACAGCCGGTCGATCAGAGTCTGATCTTTGGGGTCGTCGGTGCCGACAGTGCGCCAAGACCCCGTGAGCAGGCCCTTCCGATCGACCGACAGCTCGAAGGGGATCGTCGCATACGGCACGATCGCGGAGGCGACGGCGAGCAACGTGATCCTGACGCCCCACCGCTGGTTCATTGCCACAAGGATCGACGCGGCGCCGTAGGCGATGAAGATCGTGCCGTGCATGAACCCGGCGACCGTGACGGCCGAATCAGCCACCCCGAAACCGTACTTGAGGATCATTCCTGTGATCAGCAGGGTCCAGGTGACGGCCTCGGCGACCGCGAGGACCCGGTACAAACGCCGCGGGGTGAATCTGGAGGTCGAGACAGGAGCGGAGATCGTCGAGGACACGGGATCCAGCCTACGGGGTGACGTTCCGCCACCAGATGACCAGCATGGTCACGAAGAATCCGGTGATGAAGTTCAGCAGGAGGAAACGGCGCCAGCCGCGGTTTGCCGTCTCGGCGGCGTTATCCGTGATGTTCCAGAAGCGCGCACACACGATCGCATAGGGCAGCGCGAGTATCGCTGCGAGCGGGCCCGGCCAGGTCGTGAGCAACAGCAGGATGCCGGCCACGATATAGGAGACCACTGCGAGTCGCACCGTGGCGCGGGCCCCGATCACGGTGGCGGTCGAGGCGATGTCCGCCTCTCGGTCGGCGACGACATCCTGCACCGCACCGAACGCGTGCGAGGCGATTCCCCAGGCGAAGAACGCCGCGAGGATCAGCCAGAGCTGCGGCGTGAAGACGGCGCCCGCCAACACGAGGCCATAGACGGCGGGGCTCACGAAATGGGTACTCGAGGTCACGGAGTCGAGGAATGGCCGCTCCTTGAATCGCGGAACCGGCGCACTGTAGGCATAGACCGCGAAGAGGCTGATTGCCAGCACCAGCCACGAAAGCGGCGACCCGGCGAGCGCCAGCACGACGATGAACGGGATGTTCGTGATCGCCACCGCCCACAGAATCGGTCGGTGCAGCGAGCGGTCGAGCACCGCCCCCTCGAGGCCGCCCTTGCGGGGGTTCCTAAGGTCTGACTCGTAGTCGAACACGTCGTTGATGCCATACATCGCGAGGTTGTAGGGAATGAGGAAGTAGAGCGTGCCGACGAAGAAGACCCAGTCGAGTTCTCTCGTGGTGACAAGGTAGGCGGCCGCGAAGGGGAAGGCCGTGTTCACCCAGCTCAGCGGCCGCGACGACAGCACGATCGATCCGAGCAGGCTGAGCGTCGTTTCAGGCTTGGTCACGGGTCTCCGTCGGGGGTGTCAGGGGCTCTGGACGCCGCGCGGGCAACAACACCCAGAGGCTCGGCAACAGGATAGCGGCCGCTATCGCATAGGCGAAGTCCTCCAGGGGAGCGATCCCGATTCTGACGCCGGAGATCAGCGCCGGGTCGTAGCCCACGAGCCCGACTCCGATCATGATGTTGTCGAACACCGCGGTGAACACCAACAGGATGCCGAGGGTCACCGCAACGGCGAGAACCGGCCGCGCACGGCGCAGCTTCAGCGCAGCCAGCAGGGCGACGATTCCGGCCGCCGCAAGGAAGAACACATTCAGCGTCCAGTAGTTCATAAACGACCCTCGGCCCGACGCGCCGCACGGAGGCCAATGACCCGGGAGACCGCCGCAAACAGATTCATCGTGAGGTAGCAGAGCAGCGTGAGGAAGAAGATCTCCTCCAGCGGCAACTCCGGTGCGACCTGCAGCCCCGTCATGAAGGCCGTCTCACCCCGGAAGAAGATGCCGAGGCCTATTCCGAACAGATCCCAGACCAGAAAGAACAGCACGCCGGTCACGAGCACGATCGCGGCCCGTCGGGCATCCACAGAGAAGAAGAGCGTGAAGCGCCGGTCCAGCATCACCATGCCGAACAGCGCTATGACCAGCGCCACCAGATAGAGGATGCCCACTGCGATTATTCGGCCGTCGCGGCCGTAACCACCACAGGTTCGGGGAGGGCTCCGGGGGTCACATCGCCGCGAAGTCGCTTGATGACGAGCTCTGCGCTGATCAGGCACATCGGCAGTCCGATTCCCGGGATCGTCGAATAGCCGGCGTAGAGCAGGCCATCGACCTTCTTGCTGACGTTGCCCGCGCGGAAGAACGCACTCTGGGTCAGAGTGTGTGCCGGCCCCAGGGCCGTGCCCTTCCATGAGTTCAGGTCTGCGGCGAAGTCGCCGGGGCCCGTCGTGCGGCGAACGACGATGCGCTCGGCCAGATCGGGGATCTTCGCCCACGTGGAGATCTGCGCGATGGCGTCGTCGGCGATCTTCTCAACCCGGGCGTCGCCCTTGCCGTCGAGTCCGCCGTGACCGATGCCGGGATCCGCGGGGATCGGAACGAGGATGAACAGGTTTTCGTGTCCCTCCGGGGCGACCGTCTGATCTGTCGCGCTGGGGCGACAGACATAGATCGAAGCAGGGTCCGGCACAGATGTCGGAATCGTCGTTCCGAAGCGACCGCGGCCGAAGATGCGGGAAAAGTTCGCTTTCCAATCCGCTATGAAGAACAGCGAGTGGTGCGCGAGCTCGGGCAGCGAGCCCTTGATTCCGAGGTAGACGAGCACCGCGCTCGGCCCTGCGGTCCTCTTCTCCCAGTAGCTTTCGGGGTAGGTCTGCAGCTCAGGCAGGAGCAGCGTTGTCTCGGTGTGGCGAAGGTCGGCCGCCGAGACAACGACGTCGGCCTCGAGCGTGTGGGCCCGACCGTTCGCGTCGGTGTAGTGCACGCCGCCCACGGCGTTGGCGAGCCTGGAGACGACCGGCTCGGCCGCCGCCGCTCCGGATGCCGCCGCCGGTGCGGCGGGCCCAATGCCCTCGGCGAGCATCCGGTTCAGTTCGTCTCGGTCGATGACGCTGGTGTCATAGGCCCCGGTGTCGTAGTCGTACAGGCCCTCGGCCGGAGCCGCGGCGGTGGAGGCGGCATCCGTCTTCATCACTATTCGCGTAACCGTGGCGCTCGTGCGAATATCGACCCCGGCGTTAGCGGCGATCCGGTGAATACTGTCGATGACCTCGTAGAGGCCGCCCTGTGGGTAGAGCACGCCGTCAGTCAGGTCGAGGTGGCTCATCAGGTGGTACATGCTCGGCGTCTGGAACGGTGAGGAGCCGAGGAAGACGGCCGGGTAGCCGAGTACCTGGCGAAGTCGGGCGTCCTTGACTACGCGGCCGGCAAAGCTGTTCAGCGACTCGAGCAGCAGGCGCACGAGGCGCACGGTGCGGGTGAGCACGGGCTTGACGAAGAGCGGCCGGAAGTCTTGGAACGTCGAGTAGAGGAAGTACTTCTTGGCGAGCTCGTAGGTCTCCTTGGCCGAGTCGAGGTAGCCCGTGATCTTGACGCCGGCACCGGGCTCGATCGACTCGAACAGTTCAACGTTGGCGTCGTGATCCGCCAGAATGTCGATGGACTCGGCGTTCTCGCCCTCGAAGAAGACCCGGTAGCCGGGGTCGAGCAGTGTCAGGGTCAGCTGTTCCTCGGAGGAGGTGCCCATCAGCTTGAAGAAGTGGTCGAACACCTCGGGCATGAGGTACCACGACGGGCCGGTGTCGAAGCGGAAACCGTCGGCCTCCCACATGCCGCTCCGGCCGCCGATCTCCGGCTGCTTCTCCAGCAGGGTCACGGCGTAGCCCTCTCGTGCCAGCAGGGAGGCGGTGGCCAGGCCTGTTATCCCGCCGCCGATGATGACGGCCTTCTTGCCGAAGCCGATACCGCTGCCACCGGCGTTGCTGTCGGCTGAATTGCTGTTTCCGGAGACCGGGCTGATGCTGCTCACAGGTGTTCCTTCGGTAGACGGCCAAGGGTAGCGGCCGCGGCGATGCGCATCTTTACCAGGTTGGGTACGCGGATGCGGGTGGTGCTGAGAACGGCGGCCGGCGTCGCTGCCAGTCGGCGGCTGAGTTCGCCGAACAGCCCCTGGGCGAGGGCAACGGCCTTCCGGGAGGTGGTCGGCAGCATCGGGAGGGTGGCCGCCGAGACGCGCAGATCATTCTCGATATCGGCAAGGATGCGCATCTTCTCGGCCTCGGTGAACGTGTCGACGTCGACTCCGGGGAAGTAGCTGCGGCCGAGGGCACCGAAGTCGGCGGCCAGGTCTCGGAGGAAGTTGATCTTCTGGAACGCCGCGCCCAGATGCCGGGCTCCGAGAACGAGCTGCTCATGCTCGGCGGTCGTGTAGTCGCGGCCCATGACGAACGCCTTCAGGCACATCAGGCCGACGACCTCGGCCGAGCCGTAGACATACCGTTCGAAGCTCTCCTGGGTGTGCTCGGTGGCACGGAGGTCTGTGCGCATGGACTCGAAGAAAGGTGCCGTCAGCTCGGTGCCGAAGCCGGTTGCCCGTGCCGAGAGGGCAAACGCGTGCACGACGAGGTTGGTGCTGTAGCCGAGCGTCAGCGCCTGATCTGTCTCTGCCTCGAGGGAGTCGAGCAGGCCCTCGATCTGGGCGACGTCGAGGTTCGCTGCCGCCGCGACGCCGTCGACAACCTCATCGGCGAGCCGCACCAGGGCGTAGGTGTTCTCGACGTGCCGGCGGATCTCCGGGCCGAGAAGGCGGCAGGCAAGCCCGAACGAGGTCGAGTAGCGCCGGATGATGACGCCGGAGGACTCCTCCGCCACCCGGTCGTACAGCCGGGCGGCGTCGACGGCATCCTGGGACGGGCGCACGATCTCACCCGTCACCGCGCGCGCTCCAGGACGGTCGCCACGAACGGGCGGAACTCGTCGCGAACGGCGTCGGGAAGCTCCTTAGAGGCGAGAGACTCCCAACCGCGGTTGGCGAGGTCCCTCGCGAGCGCCTCGGCGTAGCCTCGAGCGCCGCAGGTTTCCAGCACGAGACGAAGCTCAGCGGCTTCCGACTCCGTGAGATCGGGATCGCCGAAGAGCGGCTCGACTGCGGCCCACTCGGGGGTGAGAACGGCGTGGGCGATGAGAACGGTGCGCTTGCCCTCGCGCAGGTCGCCGAGGTTGCTCTTGCCAGTGGCCGCAGAGTCGCCGAAGACTCCCAGCACGTCGTCGACGATCTGGTAGGCGATGCCGATGTTTCGGCCGAATTCGCCGAGCGCCTTGACCGCGGCCTCACCGGCCCCGGCCAGCACGGCCCCTGCCTCCAGCGGTCCCTCGAACGAATACACGGCCGTCTTCAGTCGCTCCATGTCGAGGATCTCCTCGACGGTGGGCACCGCGGCACGCAGGGAGAAGTCGACGTCGAGCAGCTCCCCCGCGGCGGAGGCGAACATGGATTCGTCGAGAATGGCGGCGAGACGTTCACGCATGTCGTTCTCGAGTCCGCAGCGGTCAAGCAGGCGGAAGGCATTGAAGAGGGCGAGGTCGCCGGCGATCACCGCGACCGACATGCCGCGGTGCTCCGCGGTCGGGATGGCGATTCCCGCGGTCTGGGCAAGATCGCGGTAGCTGCCAGAGACGTTCAGGCCGCCGCGACGGATGAAGTCGCGGTCGATCACGTCGTCGTGGACTATCAGCGCGGTGTGCAGCAGTTCGAAGGCAGCCCCCACATGCGCCGCGGCGTTCAGGTTTTGCCCGCCGAAGGCCTCGTAGGCGGCCAGCACCATGCTGGGCCGAAAGCGCTTGCCCCCGGTGGTGTTGCTCTCGAGCGTCTTCCACAGGGTCAGATACTGCTCCCCGATCACCGCGGCACGCCCCTTTGCCGTTGCGAAAAACGTGTCGAGTACGGCGTCAACGCTCTCCTGTCGCCCCCGTGACAGGACGACGAGTTTATTCGTGTCCATGCTACCGAGAGTAACGCAAGCACCTTGGGGAATCGGGCTTAAACCGCGTTCAGCGAGAATTTCCCAGTCGGCTTACTAATATCAGGAATCTGACAGAATGGTGCGATGACCGATTCGCGCGAACAGGTAATTCTCTTGTCCGAGAACGGGCTCCCCGTGGGAGCCACCGACAAGGCGACCGTACACACCCGAGTCACCCCGCTGCACCTCGCGTTCTCCTGCCACGTCTTCAATGCTGCTGGCCAGATTCTGGTCACTCGGCGTGCGCTTGCGAAGCTGACGTGGCCCGGGGTCTGGACCAACTCCTTCTGCGGGCATCCCGCTCCCGGCGAAGCCATCGAGAGCGCCGTCCTTCGCCGCGCGGCCGACGAGGTCGGCCTGACGCTTGCGAGCGTCAGTCTCGCCCTGCCCGACTTCCGCTATCGCGCGGTCGACGCGTCGGGCACCGTCGAGAACGAGATCTGCCCCGTCTATGTGGCAATTACGACGGATGCCGTACTGCCGAACCCCAGTGAGGTTGCGGAATTCCAATGGGTCGACCCCATAGCCCTCCGAGACTCTGTGGCGGCGACCCCCTGGGCATTCAGCCCCTGGCTGACCCTGCAGCTTCCGGCTCTCGACGCGGCCGGTCTCCTGACCCACACCGCCTCGGCCGCCTCGGCCGCCTCGGCGAAGTTGTAGCTTCCACGGGGGCAGACTGCGGCTAGTGGCCGGCGGAGCCAGCCGAGGTCGTGCTGGTGTCGGCCACGGTGAAGTTCAGGTGCGAGCGCGAGGCCGTCGGGCCGCGCTGGCCCTGGTAGCGCGAGCCATACTCGCTCGAACCGTAGGGCTTCTCTGCGGGGCTCGAGAGCCGAAAGAAGCACAGCTGGCCGATCTTCATGCCGGGCCAGAGCTTGATCGGCAGCGTCGCGACGTTGGAGAGTTCCAGCGTCACGTGTCCGGAGAAGCCAGGGTCGATGAACCCGGCGGTCGAGTGCGTCAAAAGTCCTAGGCGGCCGAGCGAGCTCTTGCCCTCGAGTCGCGCGGCGACGTCGTCTGGCAGCGTCACGAGCTCGAACGTCGAGCCGAGCACGAACTCCCCCGGGTGCAGGATAAAGGGCTCATCGCGCTCAGCCTCGATGAGGTGAGTCAGCTCGGGCTGGTCTTCGGCGGGGTCGATGAACGGGTACTTGTGGTTGTCGAACAACCGGAAGTAGCGGTCGAGCCGCACATCGATACTCGACGGCTGCACAAGCTGCGAATCGTAAGGCTGGAGGCCGATTCGCCCGGAGTCCAGCTCGGCCTTGATGTCGCGGTCTGAAAGAAGCACGGCCCCAGCCTAGCCAGCCTCGGCCTGCCGCGCAGCAATGCCGGCTGGCCGCCGCGAGTACGAGCCGGGCGGCACCTCGACTAGGCTGAAGGCCACGCGAGTGTAGTTCAATGGCAGAACTTCAGCTTCCCAAGCTGATAGCGCGGGTTCGATTCCCGTCACTCGCTCCACGTCGTCGGGTTCTGGCGCGTCCGGCCGCTGGCTAGCCGAGACCGAGCACGACCAGCCAGGCGAATACCGAGGCGCTGGCGAAACTGAGCAGCACGTGCATCCGCTCACCGCGTCTCCGTCGGCGGGCGCTGCGCCACTCAGAGACGAAGAACGTTGCAGCCGAGGCCAGCATGACCAGTGTGACCAGCCGCACCATGACGGATGGTCCGGGCCCCGCGAGGCCCGCGCCGATCTGGTAAAAGGCGATCACGCCCCACGGAACGATGCCGAGCGCGGCCGCGAAACAGAGCGGTAGGAGCGGATGGCCGCGGCTCACGAGCACACGATCCTGCACCACGGCGAACAGCACCATGCCGGTCGTGGCCGCATAGATCAGCACGAGGGCACCGATGTCGGAGATGCCGTTCAGCTGTGCCACGAGAAACACGGTGATCGAGGAGGTCAGGGAGAATTCGATCCACCGGGCGCTCGGCCCTGACCTCACCAGCATTACGAGTCCTGCCAGCACCACAGGCACGATGACGCCGGCAGCGGCGTCGACCCGAAACAGTTCGAGCCGACCGAAGGTCACCGGGAGCAGAATGCTGCGGCCGAGGGCGGTGAGTACTCCGGCCTGCACGAGCAGAAGAGCCCCGGCCACGAGTGACAGCGATCGACGACCCTTCAATTCCCACATTCCCCAAGGCTCCCACAAATGACCGAGACAGAATCCGAGGCGAAGAGCACTCGGAACGACGTTCCGGCGGGGGACGACTTCACCGTGATCGCCCCGCCGTGGGCCTCGACGATCGACAGGGCGATTGCCAAGCCGAGGCCTGAGCTTCCCGAGGCTCGGGACCTCGACGAGTCACCGCGGGCGAATCGCTCGAACAGGGTGGGCAACAACCCCTCGGGAATGCCCGGGCCGTCGTCCTCGATGCGCAACTCGATCTGGTCGCTGCCTGCCGAGTGTGTCAGCACCCTAAGACGCGCCGCAACCGTGCTGCCTGCCGGGGTGTGAGTCGCGGCATTCGACAAAAGATTCGTCACGAGCTGATGCAGCCGCTCGGCGTCGCCGCGCACCATAACCGCGTGATCAGGGACCTCGAGAACCCAGTCGTGATGCGGCGCAGACGCGTTCGTGTCGCTCACGGCGTTGACGACAAGGTTGCTCAGGTCTACGTCGTCGACATGCAGATCCTGCCCCTCATCGAGGCGCGCGAGCAGCAGCAGATCGCTCACGAGCGAGCCCATTCGGGCGGCCTCGGCCTCGATCCGCCCAAGCGCGTACTCGGTCATCTGAGGAATCTCCTCGGCCTCCTGCCTGGTGAGCTCCGCGTAGCCCTGGATCGCTGCCAGCGGGGTGCGCATCTCGTGGCTCGCATCGGTGACGAAGCGGCGCATCCGGGTATCCATTGCGACACGAACGGCCAGCGCGTCACTGACGTGCGCCAGCAGCAGGTTCAGAGCCTCGCCCACTTGGCCGATCTCTGTGCGCGGGTCGGTGTCGGCCAGCGCCACGCGGGCGCCGATCACGACGTCACCCTTTTCCAGTGGCTGCCTCGTCACCTCCACCGCGGTGGCCGCCACCCGCGCGAGCGGGCGGAGCGCACGACGCACGACTATGACGACGCCCAGCATGATGGCACCCAGCGCGACCAGTCCCAGCAATCCGATCGTAATGGCCTGGCCGATCACCGCAGCCTGGGCCGTCTCAAGCGGAACACCTGCGACCAAGATGTCGCCGTTGAGAACACGCTCCGTGGTGATGCGGTAACTGCCGACGCCCGGCAGCTCAACGCTCTCGGTGTGTCCCGTGGCCATTGCCACGGCGGCGGCGGTCGCGAGCTCGCGGCGGGCGGGCTCGTCGAGCGCGAGGGGATCGGGCTCCAGAAAGAGCGCCGAGTCGAGGACCTGGCCGTTCCTGATGATCGCGGCGACGGCATCCGGCCCGCTGCCGGCGAAATCAATGAGCCGGCGCTCATCAGTCACCTCGGCACCGCCCCTGCGCTGCTTGTCGACGGCGTGCTTCAGCGCCGTCATGGATGCCGAGAGCTGGGTGTCGACCACGGTTGTGAAGGCGGCGCTCATGCTCACGACACTCACGGTTCCAAATGCCCCCATGATCACGGCGGCGATGCTGACGATGCCCACGACCAATCGGCGGCGAATCGTCCAGGGTCGACCGATACTCCTGCGGAGGCGGGGCCGGTTCACAGGGTGCGCAGGATGTAGCCGAGACCGCGGACGGTATGAATCATCGGCTCCCGATCGGTGTCTATCTTCTTGCGGAGATAGGAGACATAGAGGTCGACGATCGACGCCTTGCCGTCGAAGTCGTAGTTCCAGACCCGGTCGAGAATCTGGGTTCGGCTCAGCACGACGTCGGCGTTGCGCATCAGGACGAGCAGCAGTTCGAATTCGGTGCCGGTCAGGGAGATCGTCTCCCCGTCACGCTTGACGAGGTGACTCGTCTCATCGAGGAACAGGTCGCCCACCGTGATCCTGGTGTCTTCCGTGACCGTCTGGGCGACGCGGCGCAACAGGCCGCGAAGCCGGGCTACCAGCTCTCCGAGACTGAACGGCTTGGTCATATAGTCGTCGCCGCCGGAGGTCAGGCCGATGATGCGGTCCTCGACCGAGTCGCGCGCGGTCAGGAACAGGGAGGGCACGCCGTCGCCAAACTCCTTCAGCTTTCCCAGGATCTCCAAGCCGTCCATGTCGGGCAGCATGATGTCGAGCACGACGACGTCGGGCCGCTCGGCACGGTACTTCTCGATGGCCTCGGTGCCGTTGTGGGCGATGTCTACCACCCAGCCCTCATACCCCAGGGCAAGGCTCACGAGGTTGGTGAGAACCGCCTCGTCGTCGACCAGCAGCACCCTGATCGGGCCGCCATCGGCGCGATAGATGCGTGGCAACTTGGCCAGCGCGGGCCTGCGCGCATCGGAGGGTTGGATTTGGCTCACCGTTAAGTATCTCTGTCATGCCTCAATAGGGGGTCATTCGACGTCAATTCATAGAAAGCTCAAATAATTACAGGTTTAGTGCAAATATCCGACATCTATCGTCAAGCTCATGAGCAACAGGGTAGTACGGGTAGCAACGCGACTGGCCAAGGTAGCGGGAATCCGCCGACCGCGGTTCATTCGTGGCGAGCGGATGGCAGCCCCGGTAGATGCCCGCCGCATCCGAACCCGTCGCCTGACGCTGCGGCCGCATCGCATCGCAGACGCAGCCCAGTGGTTCGAGCTGCAGTCTCACGAGAGCGTCACCGAATATCTCTCCTGGCCTGTCCGCGACGAGGCCGCGTCTCTCGAACACCTCAGACACCGCACGCGCCACACCCGCCTGCTTCAGGTCGATGATTTTCTGGCCCTCGCCGTCGAGCTGGACGGGCGCCTCATCGGCGATGTTTCGCTTCATCTGCGCACCGTCGGAGCAGGCCTCCGGGCCGCTGAGGTCGGCTGGGTGCAGTCCCCCGACTTCGGCCATCGCGGCTTCGCGACCGAAGCCGTCAATGCCATGATCGACCTCGCGATCAACGAGCTCGAGGCCAAGTGGGTCTACGCCGTCATCCGGAACGAGAACATGCCCGCCCTAGCGCTCGCCAAGCGACTCGGCTTCGTTGAGCTCACCCGTGACACTGTCGACGTGACCCTTCTGGTCACCCCCACGCTTCGGGCCGAGCAGATTCACCGCGAGAACGGCGTGCGCCAGCTGCGCCCCACCCGGCTCGACGCTCGCGTCAGCGCGTAACCTCTAGTCCTGTTCCACCTCGGCTGTCCAGACGACCTCCCAGACGGATGGCGTCCACCGGAACACCGCATTCTGCCCGAAGCGCCGCGCGGCATCGCGCAGCCACGCGGGGTCTGGGTCGTGAACCAGAAACGAGTCCTCGCGCCAGGCCAAGTCAGGCGAGAAGCCCACGGCTGGGGTGAGACGGTAGCCCTCGGCGCTGATCTCGGCGACCAAGGCGACGTTGGCGGCCGCATTCTCGGCCGCTGGGGCTCCCTCGCTGCGCGGGTTCCAGGCGGTGATTACCCAGGCCTCGCTCGTGACCGCCTCGAAGTGCGGCGGCTGCAGCATCCAGTACTCGGGACTCTTCGTCGCCCGCACCACCCAGTCGATGCCGGCGTCGTCGGTGAAGGCGACACGCGTCTTTCCGTACTCAGCGAGCAGGTCCATCGAACCGGTCACGGCCCGGAAGTTGATCTCAGGAACCATTGTTTCCTCCTTCTTCCCTCCCGGAAAGCGTTCAGGGAAGTTGTCGCGCCAGAGAATACCCTGTGCACGTGTCCGGAAAAGAAATTGCCGAAAAGACCTGCGCATCGTGTGGCCGGCGCATCCAGTGGCGCGCGAAATGGGCAAAGAACTGGGCAGAGGTTCGCTACTGTTCGGATGCCTGCCGAAGCCGCCGCGTGTCCGCCGCCGACCTGGCCCTCGAGGCCGACATCCTGACCCGGCTGGCAGCCCTGCCGCGCGGGCGCACTATCCCCTCGTCGCCCGACGAACCGTCCCGTCGCGCCGCGCGCAGACTCACCGCCGCCGGACGCATCGAACTCCTCCAATCGGGCCGAATCGTCGATCCCTCCACGGCCAAGGGCGAGTTTCAGCTGAGGTTGCTCGCGGCTAGTCCGGCGTAACGTTGTAGCCGTGCAGCGCCGGGGCGTCCCGATCGATCGTGACCGTGGTGATCGCGGCATTCAACACACCGGGGAACGCCGAGCGGTAGCGGTCGAACGGCATATCCAGGATGCGGCAGAGGATCAGCCGCATCAGGGTCGCATGCATGACCACGAGCACGTCGTCGCCCTCGTGATCCGCACTGATCTCCTCCAGCGCGGGCCACGCGCGGGTGACGGCAACGGCTCCGGACTCCCCTCCGGGCAGTGCCGAATGACCAGGATGCAGTTCGAACTCGGCCCGGGCCGCCGGGAACGCAGCCGTCATCTCCGCCGGAGTCTTACCCTCTCCCGCGCCAAAATCGACCTCGCGCAGCCGCGCATCGATGTTCAACGGCACCCCGAGCGCCTCCGCCGCGGGTGTCGCGGTGCGAATAGCTCGTGACAGGTCGGAGGAGTAGACGGCGGCGAAGCCCTGTCGACCGCTCCACTCGCCGAGCTTCGCGGCCTGGGCGACGCCGAGCTCCGTCAGCCCGATGTCGCTGGAGCCCGTGTAGCGGTTCTCGAAGTGCCACGGGGTTTCGCCGTGGCGCGCCAGCATCAACCGGGTCATCAGGCGCCCGCGTAGAAGCTGGAGATTGCCGCAGACAACGCCGGCGGGTCCGCAATGTGGCAGAGCTCCCTCGCCGAGTGCATGGAGAGCAGCGGCACGCCCACATCCAACGTGCGAATGCCCAGCCGAGTCGCCGTCAGCGGCCCGATCGTGGAGCCGCAGGGCACTGCGTTGTTCGACACGAACTCCTGGTACGAGACGCCGGCCGCCTGGCACACCCGCGCCCAGAGCGCCGCACCCTGCGCATCCGTCGAGTAGCTCTGGTTGGCGTTGATCTTCAGCAGCGGCCCCTGGCCCATGATCGGGGTGTTCGCCGGGTCGTGCTTCTCGGGGTAGTTCGGATGAACAGAGTGCCCGGCGTCGGCCGACAGGCACCAGGACGCGGCATAGGCGCGGAGCCGGTCGGTGGCGCTCGCAGCCAGGCCAGCTCCGATGCGGGTCAGGATGTCATCCAGCAGCGGACCGCTCGCGCCCGAGCGCGACTCCGAGCCGAGCTCCTCATGATCGAACGCGGCCAACACCACGATGTTCTCGGTCGGTTCGGCGTCTGCCAGGGCGAGAACCCCCGCGTGCACGCTCGAGAGGTTGTCCATCCGCCCGCCGGCGAACAGCATGCCGTCGAGGCCGAACCTCGCCGGCGCGGCTGTGTCGGCGGTCAGGATGTCATAGCCTGCGATGTCTTCGGGCTCCACGCCCGCGCGGCACGCGAACACGTCGAGAACGTCGCCGTCGGCGGCGCTACCAACCCCGTAGACCGGCACGGTGTGCCGCTGGCGGTCGAGGGTCAGACCGTGGCTCACCTCCCGGTCGAGGTGGATGGCGAGCTGGGGGATGCGCAGGAACGGACCCGTGCGCACGAGGTGTTCCGTGCCATCCGTCATCACGAGGCGTCCGGCGAGCTCGAGCTCGCGGTCGAGCCAGGAGTTCAGCAGCGGCCCGCCGTAGACCTCGACGCCGATCTGCAGCCAGCCCTGCGGTGAGCGCAGGCTGGGCTTGGGCTTGAGCTTGAACCCGGGCGAGTCGGTGTGGGCGCCAAGAATCCTGAACGGCGTCGAGGCGTGCGCGGCCTCGGGGGTGATCCAGGCGACGATCGCCCCGTCTCGTACGACGTAGAACCGACCGGTGGATTCGTTCCACTCGTCGGTCTCGGTCAGTGCGGTGAAACCCGCGGCGTCGAACCTGCGGGCCGCCTCCGCGACTGCGTGATACGACGAGGGCGATGCCTGGATGAAGCGGCCGAAGTCGTCGATATAGTCAGCGGGTCTGGAATCCATACCCCTAGCTAATCACGCCACGGCAGATCGCCCCCGTCGGCGTGACGCCGCTCATGTCAGCTGTCGCTGTCTTCCACGAAGACCCGACGGTAGCTGCGGCCGTCGGGGAGGTCTACTGTCTCGCCATGGAGGGTGCCCCGCGTCAACCGGAGGTAGACAGCCTGGGCGCTGACGCCCAGCTTCTTGGCCGCATCCGCCACAGACATGCCGGGCAAATCGGTGGGAACACTGCTCGGCCGCGCCGTACGTTTGCGCCCCGATTCATGCCGCTCGAAGATCTCATCGTCGCTGCCCTGCCAGCGCCATTTCGCAGCTGCCGGCTTGAGCCCCGCCGCGCTGGCGATCTGCTCCCAGGTCGATCCGGCAGCGAGCGCCTCCCTGACCGAGGCCCGAACCGCCTCGTCTTGCTCAAGCTCCGAAACCAGGCCGCGAAGGCCGGCGAGCCGCTCAAGCGGCTCGGGCAGAATCTCCGATTCGTCGCCAAGTTTTACGCGCCTCAGCGCCTCTCGGGAGAGTTCGGAGAGGTAAGGCATGACCCCATGTTAGGTGTGATAGGGGCACTTGGGTCGAAATTATGCGGAACCGTCCAGCAGTGTGAATGAACTGCCGGGGTCGAGCCTGCCCAGAACCTTGCCCATGATGCGGTCGAGATCGGCGATGTCGGCCGCGTCCAAGGTGTCGATGACCCGATCACGCACTGTGTTGACGTGCCCGGGCGCGGTCGCGATGATTTTCGCCCAGCCATCCTCTGTCAGGCCAGCATTCGTGGCCCTGCGATCCTCCGCGCAGGGGGTTCTGGCGATGAAGCCTCGCTTCTCCAGCCGGGCAACGACATGAGACAGACGCGGCAACGTCGAATTCGTTTCCGATGCCAGTGCGGTCATGCGCAGCGTGCGATTTGGCGCCTCAGAGAGCATCGCGAGGGTGTAGTACTCGAAGTGGGTGAGGTCGGCCTCCTTCTGGAGCTGGGTGTCGAGCACTCCGGGCAGCAGCTCCACCACCGCGATGAAGCGCACCCAGGCGCGCAGTTGCCGCGGAGTCAGCCAGGGGTCCTTAGTCATGTTTTCAGTCTATTTGTGTCACTCGGCAAGACTCAGACTTGGAGGAATACAGTGAGCGACATGAGCATTCGCGAAATTCCTCTCACCACCATCACCGGTAGCCCCACCTCCCTCGCTGACTATGCCGACAAGACGGTGCTGATCGTGAACGTGGCCTCCAAGTGTGGACTCACCCCGCAGTACACCAAGCTCGAGGAGCTGCAGCAGCAGTACGGCCCCCATGGCTTCACCGTTCTCGGCTTCCCGAGCAACCAGTTCCTGCAGGAGACCGGCGACGGCGACAAAATTCAGGAGTTCTGCTCGATGACCTACGGCGTGACGTTCCCGCTGATGGAGAAAACGAAGATCAACGGCAAGAACGCGCACCCCTTGTATAAGCAACTGACCGAGACCCCGGATGCCGACGGCAAAGCCGGCAAGATCAAGTGGAACTTCGAGAAGTTCGTCATCTCCCCCGCAGGCGTCGTCAGCCGCTTTCGCCCCACAGTGCAGCCAGATGCCCCCGAGGTCATCGCCGCCATCGAGGCGGGCCTCGCAGAAGTCCGATAGGTTCCGCAGGCGACAGGCGATAGTCGACAAGCGATAGACGACAGGCGTAAAGTAGGTTAGCCTTACCTAAGTAAGCGCGGGGGTTGCGTGACCTGAATCCACCTGTCAGGCCCCTGATCGACCAGAGTTCTCAGGAGACCTCAATGCCACGTCACCGTCCTTTCGCCTTGGCCTTCGCCGGAGTTGCCGCGCTCGTTCTGGCCGGTTGCAGTGCCGCCGCGCCCACCCAATCGCCCGCTCCCGTCGGGCCGAGCGCGCACGTCAGTGACAAGGCTTTCACGCTCTACTCCGGCCGCGAAGAAGCTCTCATTCAGCCGCTCGTCGACCTCTTTGAAGAGCAGTCCGGAATTTCTGTCGATGTGCGCTACGGCAATACAGCTGAACTCGGCGCTCTCCTCCTCGAAGAAGGGGCCGAGAGCCCGGCGCAGGTGTTCCTGGCCCAGGACGCCGGTTCCCTCGGAGCACTCAGTGACGCGGGGCTGTTCACCGTACTTCCCGCGGAGATCACCGACGCGGTGGCTGCGGGCTTCACCTCCACCGATGACACCTGGGTCGGCGTCACCGGTCGCGCCCGCGTCATCGCCTATGACAGCCAGGTACTGACCGCGGCCGAGGTGCCCAATTCTGTTGACGCTTTCACCCAGCCGGAATGGGCCGGCCGCTTTGCGATCGCTCCCAGCAACGCCAGCTTCCAGTCGTTCGTCACCGCGTACCGGGTGCTCAACGGCGAAGACGCAGCCGATAGGTGGGTGGCCGCCGTCGCCGCGAACGACCCGCAGATCTTTGAAAAGAACGGCGCCATCCTCGAGGCCATCAACAACGGGGTAGTCGAAACCGGGCTGATCAACCACTACTACTGGTTCGCCCAGGCTGCCGAGAGGGGGGCTGAAAACATGCGCGCCCAGCTGTCGTACCCCGAGGCCGGCGACGCCGGCTCGATTGTCAACGTTACCGGTGCCGGTCTTCTGGCCAGCGGGGCCACCGACGGCGATGCCCTGGAGTTCATAAAGTTCCTGGTCTCGGCCAAGGCACAGCAGTACTTCGTGGACGAGACCTGGGAATACCCGCTGATTGGCGGAATCGATGCCCCGGTCGGAGTTCCGGCCCTTGACTCGCTGGTCAATGCCAAGCTTGATCTCGCCGACCTGGAATCCCTCGCCGAGACACAGGACCTGCTCGGCAAGTACGGCCTGATCTAAACAATGAGCGTCAGCCTCCAGCCCGCAGTGTCGACGGGGCACCGCCGTGATTCACGGCCTCGCCCCTTCGGCGCGCCTGCGTGGCTGCTTGTGCTGGCAGCCCTCGCGGCATCCGCGGCCACTATCCCGCTCGTGTATCTCGTGGTGCGCAGCCTGGATGCCGGTCTCACGGAGCTGGCCGCCACCCTGCTTCGCCCCCGCGTTCTGCAGCTCACCCTCAACTCCATCGTGCTCGCGGCGGCGGTCACCGCCACAACGTTGCTCCTCGGCATTGTTTCGGCCTGGGTCCTGACCCGGGTGCGCATGCCGGCCACCCGCTTCTGGCTGCTCATCTGCGCGCTGCCCCTGGCCGTGCCGTCCTACCTCGCGGCCTACGGCTGGCTGGTCTGGTTTCCCACCCTGAACGGATTCTGGCCGAGCTGGTTCGTGCTCAGCATGGTCTGCACCCCGTACGTCACCCTGCCGGTCGCGGCGGCGCTGCGCGGAGCATCCGGAGACCTCGAAGCCGTGGCCCGCACCCTCGGCCGCGGGCCCTTCGGGGCTTTCCGTGCGGCGACCTGGCCGCAGGTGCGGCCCGCGGCCATCGCCGGCGCACTGCTGGTCTGCCTGTACTCGCTGAGTGACTTCGGGCTGGTGTCCATGCTGCGATTCCAGACCCTGACCTGGGGAATCAACTCGGCCTACGGCTCGAGCTTCAACCGGAATCAGGCGGCCCTGCTCGCACTGGTGCTCGTCGTGCTCGCCGTGGCCGTCGTCGTCGGAGAACGACACAATCGCGGCCGCGTCGGCAACGCGTCTCCCGGGCGCAGCAGGGTGCCGCTCCGCAGGCCGGGCCTAAAGCTCCTCCCCTTTGCGCTCCTGCTGCTGATCACCCCCGTCTCCGGAGTGCTCGTTCCGATGGGGGGTCTGCTCAGTCGCCTGCTGGATGCCGCCACCATCCGCTCCATCGACATGCCCCGCCTCCTCGAATCCATCGGCAGCACCCTGGCGCTCGCCCTCGGCGGAGCACTGCTGGCCGTTCTCTTGGCCCTGCCGATTGCAGCCCTTGCCGCCCGCTACCGCGGCCGACTGGTGGCGGCCATCGAGGCGGTCGGTTTTCTCGGGCATGCCCTGCCTGGAATCGTCGTGGGCCTCTCGCTCGTCTTCTTCGCCCTCGCGGTCGTACCGGCGCTCTATCAGAGCGTGGTCGTGCTCGTCTTCGCCTATGCCGTGCTCTTCATGCCCAAGGCCATCGGCACCATGCGGGGAGGCATCGAGGCGGTGCCGGGGAGCCTGGTTGACGTGTCCCGTATGCTCGGTCTCTCACCCCTCAAGACCTGGTGGAAGGTGACTCGGCCGCTGGCTCTGCCCGCTGTCGGCATCGGAGCGCTGCTCGTGGCCATCTCCATCATGAAAGAGCTTCCGGCCACACTATTGCTGCGGCCCACCGGTGTCTCCACCCTTGCGACCGAGCTGTGGAGCCGCACAACCGCGCTCGAGTTCGGAGCGGCCGCACCCTATGCCGCCGCTCTCGTACTTCTTGCCGCGGTGCCCGCCGTAATCCTGTCGGGCATTCGCGGCCTGGCCAAGGAATCGGCATGAAGACGGCGAATTCCTGGGTCACCATCGACGATCTGCGGGTTTCCTACGGACCCGTCAACATTCTCGACAGCATCCGGCTGCAGGTTCCCCGAGGAAGTCTCGTGGCGGTGCTCGGCCCGAGCGGATGCGGCAAGACCACACTGCTCCGCGCCATTGCCGGCCTCCTCCCGGTGCACTCGGGCAGCATCACGGTCGGCGACCGGGTTCTCTCCTCCGCAAGCAGCACCGTCGCTCCCGAGAAGCGCGGCATGGGCTGGGTGCCCCAGGATGCCTCCCTTTTTCCGCATCTCTCCGTGGGCGGCAACATCGGATTCGGCCTCGGCCGCGCCGGCAAGAGCGCCCGGGTGGCCGAACTGGCCGCCATTGTTGGACTGGCCGGTTTTGAAGACCGGGCTCCGTCGCAACTCTCCGGCGGCCAGGCCCAGCGAGTCGCACTCGCACGCGCACTAGCGGCCCGGCCCGACCTGATGCTGCTTGACGAACCCTTCGCCGCCCTTGACCCTCTGCTGCGCTCAGCACTTCGCACAGAGGTGGCAGAGCTGCTGCGCGATCAGGAGAATACGACCCTGCTGGTCACCCACGACCAAGAGGAAGCACTTTCGCTGGCCGACTATGTGGCTGTCATGCGCGGGGGCCGGATCGAACAATTCGGCACACCCGCCGACGTCTACGAACGCCCGGCCAACCTCTGGGTCGCCGGTTTCGTCGGAGACACGGTGGAGCTCAACGGCACTTGGATCGCCGAGGCCGGCGGCCGCGGCCACTCACTGGTGGACTGCGAGCTCGGCCGCATCCGCGTGGACCCTGCCGAGGGCTTTGCTCCCGAAGCCGGCGACTCCGTGCGGGTGATGCTGCGCCCGGAATGGCTGCGCCTCGCAGATCACGGAACGGATGCCCGGGTCGGTGCCATCGCCTACGCCGGCCACGATGCCCTCGTGGGCCTCGAGCTCGCCTCGGGTGCCCTCCTGCGCGCCCGGATCGCCGCGCCCGACCTGCCCCGCCGCGGAGCCGAGGTCACCATCGCTGTGCGCCGCCCCGCCATCGCCTTCCCGCAGACCTCAGGGGATAACGGAGTGGGTATCAATCCTGGTTGCTGAAGACCGCATCAAACGAGGTCGACGCAGGACTCCAGAGCAGTGTGCGAATGAACGCGAGCGCTTCCGGGGCCCCGCGAAGTCGATCCATACCGGAATCCTCCCATTCGATGGAGATGGGGCCGGTGTAGCCAATCGTGTTCAGGGCCCGGAAACTCGATTCCCAGTCCACACTGCCGTGACCCGCTGAGACGAAGTCCCACGAGCGTTTTGGGTCGCCCCACGGTAAGTGAGAGGAAAGCCGGCCCCGCCGGCCGTCCTTCGGCAGCAAAGTCGTGTCCTTGCAATCCACGTGATAGATGCGATCGGCAAAGTTGTGGATGAACGCCGCTGGGTCGATATCCTGCCACATCAAATGCGACGGATCCCAGTTCAGGCCGAACGCAGGACGGTGCCCGATGGCCTCAAGCGTCTTCTCCGTCGTGTACCAGTCGTAGGCGATTTCGCTTGGGTGCACCTCAAGCGCAAACCGCACGCCGTTGTCGTCGAAGACATCCATAATCGGATTCCAACGATCGGCAAAATCCTGGTAGCCCGCCTCGATGACGCGCGCAGGTACCGGCGGGAACATCGCCACGTAGGGCCAGATTTTCGAGCCCGTAAAACCCACCACGGTATCGACGCCAAGCCTGCGAGCGGCGATGCCGGTGAGCTTGAGCTCCTCGGCGGCACGCTGGCGAACACCCTCGGCCTCACCGTCGCCCCACACTCGCGAACCAACGATGGCCTGATGGCGAAAATCGATGGGATCATCGCAGACGGCCTGGCCCGTGAGATGGTTCGAGATCGCAAAGAGTTTCAGGTCATAGCGCTTGAGAATATCAAGACGGTCCTGCACATATGAATCATCTTCCGCGGCACGCCAGACGTCGAGGTGTTCGCCCGAACAGGCGATTTCCAGGCCGTCGTAGCCCCACTCGCTGGCATACTTCGCCACCTGCTCAAGCGGCAGGTCAGCCCACTGACCGGTAAAGAGGGTGACGGGTCGAGACATGTGTTACTCCTTTAGGGTCAGTATGAATCTACTGAGCTTGGGCTGACTGCACGAGTGCCCACCACGTCGACCCACCGGCCAGACCGTGCTGAATTCAACACTGCATCGGTGATGATCGCGGCCCGCAAGCCGTCGGAAAATGTGGGCAGGTCATCTACAGTCATGCCGTGAAATGAAGCATAGGCATCCGCTGTAAAAGCGTTGAAGGCATCCTGATAACCCTGAGGATGCCCGGCAGGAAGATAGGCCATGGGCTGGGCAGACCGGGAGGCCAGCTCTTCGGAGCCCGCGTAAATTGCCCGTTCACCGCTCTGGCTGGAGGCCATGAACGTGCCCGGGCGCTCCTGATTCCAGCGGTGAGATTCCAATTCCCCGTCAAAGGAGAACTGCAGCCGGTTCTTGCGCCCATGGGAAATCTGACTGGCGATGAGCGTGCCGGATGCGCCTCGATCTGTCTCGAACAGTATCGATGCGGCGTCCTCGGTCGAGCCCCGTTCAGGATGCGATAGCGACAGCGCTGAGACAAGCCGCGTAATGCGGTGTCCCGTCACGAATTCCATCAGGTCGCACCAGTGCACGCCGATGTCGGCAAAGGCGCGCGATGAGCCGCCGACTGTTTCATCAACCCGCCAGTTCGTGGCGGAGGGCAGTGCCAGCCAATCTTGGAGATAGGAGCCGTGAAGAAGGTGCAACTCTCCGGCCGTCCCGTCTGAGATTCGCGCGCGAATCTCACGGACCGCAGGGTAGTAGCGGTAGATGAACGGGACTGCCGTTGGTGTTCCTGTCGTCTCGGCGAGGTTCACGAGGTCTTCCGCGTCTGAGACCAGGGTTGCCAGCGGCTTCTCGCACACGACGGGCTTTCCGGCCAGGAGAGCCAGTCCCGCCTGTTCAGCATGAAACGCGTTCGGCGTACAGACATGAATGACGTCGACCGCATCCGATTCGATCAACCCGCGGGCATGGGGCGCGATAGCGCCGATGCCCAGTCGAGCCGCAGCCCGGGCGGAGCTGTCGGGCGACGAGCTCGCGATCAACACAACCTCGGAGCCGGCTGCCCGGATTGCCCGGGCATGAACGTCTGCCATGAACCCGCCGCCGAGGATTCCAGCGCGAAGTCCGGCCTGCATCAGCGCGAAACCTTCTTGCTCGACAGGGCAACGGCGACGATGATGATGGCGCCGCGAACGACCTGTTGCTGGCTCACGTCGAGGCCGGCCAGGATCAAACCGTTGTTGACCAGGCCGATGAAAAGCGCACCGAAGAGTGACCCGATGATTGCGCCGCGGCCGCCGAAAAGGGAGGTTCCGCCCAGAATGACGGCAGCGATGACAGAGAGTTCATCGCCGGTTCCCCACTGGAAGCGTCCCGATTGAAGCCGACCGGCATAGAGCATGCCTGCGATGGCGGCCACGACTCCGGAGAGCAGCAGAACATAGAACTTGATCCGCGCGGTGTTGACGCCGGTGAACATGGCTGACTGAGTGTTTCCACCCGTGGCCCGAACCTGGCGGCCGAACTTGGTTTTGTTCATAACGACCGCGCCCACGGCCACAACCACCACGGCCCAGATCAGGAGGGACGGTATTGCACCGACGTCGCCGCCACCGAAGATCTGAATGAAAGTGCTGTCGGCGATCGGCACAGGTGCTGAAGCCGTGATCCACCGAGCCAGGCCGACAACCAGGCCAAGCATTCCCAATGTCACGAGAAAGGATGGAACCTTGAGCCATGCAACGAGTCCACCGTTCACGGCACCGATAACGAGTCCCACCAACAGGCCGGCCAGAATGCCCGGTACAAGCCCATAGGTCGACAGCGCCAGGGCAGATACGACCGAGGACAGACCGGCGACAGACCCGATGCTGAGGTCAATCTCTGCGGTGGCGATGACGAATGTCATCGCCACGGCCATGATCGAAATGGTGGCCGTCTGGCGAGCAATGTTCAAGAGGTTGTTGGCGGTCGTGAAACCGCTGTCGCCCAGGAGTACGGCAAACAGGATCAGCACCACGACAAATCCGACGTAAATGATGTTCTGGCGCCAGTCAAAGCGCTGAACAAGTCGAAAACTGCGGGTCATTTGACGGGTCATCGTAGACATTTATGCTCCTTGCACAGCGAGTTGGAGGAATTCTTCAGAGGGGATGTCGGCCCGCGCGAGATCGCGAACGACTTCGCCATCGCGGAGCACGAGTACGCGGTCGCTCACCGATAGCAGTTCCGGGAGTTCGGACGAAATAATGATGACCGCTTTGCCGTCATCGGCGATCTGGCGAACCATGGCCAGAATTTCTTTCTTGGTGCCGATATCGACACCAGCCGTGGGCTCGTCCATCATGAGAATGGCGGGGTCGGTGCCCAGCCACTTTCCGATGACGACCTTCTGCTGGTTTCCACCCGAGAGTTTTGATATGGGCATTCTTTGGTCGGCGACCTTGATGGAGAACTTGGCGATGATCTCCTGCGCTCGCGCGGCGATCTTGGCGGAACGCAGGAGCGGTCCGCTCCTGAGCTCATCGAGAAGGGGAAGGGTGATGTTTTCCTGAACGGAGTGCTCGAGCACCAGTCCCTGGGCCCGGCGATCTTCCGGAATGAGGGCGAGCCCGAGCGAGATGGCATGCCTCGGGTTGCGAATGGACACGGTCTTGCCGTTCACCGTGATCGTGCCGGCGGTGGCACGGTCGATTCCGAACAGCGTGTTCACGAGTTCTGTGCGACCGCTGCCCATGAGTCCGGCCAAACCGAGAATTTCGCCGCGATGTAAATCAAAAGTGATATTCGACAGTTTTTTGCCGGAGGCCAGACCGGTAACCGTCAGCACGGCCTCCTGGCTGATCTGAGCACTGCGGTCTTCGTGCACCATGATTCCGGACATTTCGCGACCGACAATGGCCGCGACGATCTGCGCCGGAGTGACATCGGAAAGTTGTGCAGTGAGGGCATTTCTCCCGTCGCGCAGCACGGTGATCCGATCGGCAACCCGGTAGACCTCATCCATTCGGTGTGAAATATAAATAATGGAGATTCCACGGGCTTGAAGCCGCTTGATGAGTTCGAACAGGGCATTCGTTTCGTGCTTGGCCAGCGACGCCGTGGGCTCATCCATGATGAGCACCCGGGCGTCTTGGGCCAATGCCTTGGCGATTTCGGTGAGCTGCCACAGAGCCGTGGGCAAATTCTCGAGCTGGGCAGTGACATCGACACTGACCCCCATATCCGAAAAAATGGCCTGCGCTTTCTCGCGAGCGAGCGAATCATTGATGAGGCCAAATCTGCCCACGGGTTCAGCCGTCAGGAAGATGTTCTCCCAGACGGTGAGGGTGGGAATCAGGCTGAATTCCTGGAAGACCATTCCGATTCCAGCCGCCCGGGCAGCAAAGGTGTCCGTCAGGGAAACAATTTCACCCGCAACCTTCACCTCGCCGCTGTCACGCTGGTAGACGCCCTGAAGAATCTTCATCAGGGTCGATTTACCCGCACCGTTTTCACCAGCGAGGGCGTGAACTTCACCGATCGAGAGTTGAAAACCGACCTCGCGAAGAACAGGAACTCCACTGAATGCTTTGGTGATTCCGGTCATCTCGACCGCGAGCACTGGAGTCGCGAGCACAGGAGTCGTAGACATCGGCCCTATTCAACCTTTCCGGTCTCGCGGTTGAGCTGAGGAACTGTGACCCACTGACCCGACGCTGCCGAGGCGAGGATTGCGTGGTCGACGAGGGCCACCTGGTATCCGTCGCCGAAGTCGGGGCGAACCGGCTCTCCGCCCGCAATGGCGGTGAACAGATCATGGGCTTCAATGATCTTCGTCTCGCCGTAACCGATGCCCAACGCCGGTATGGGCCACAGGTTGGCGCCATTCGGGTGGTTGGGGCCGGTGTAAACGGTGCGGAATCCGCGGCGGTCGTTCTCGTCGCTCTTGAAGCAGACCTGGAGCTCGTCCCGGTTCTCATAGTTGAAGGCGATGGAGCCCTCGGACCCGTGGATCTCGAGGGTGATGAAGTTGTTTCGGCCCCAGGCGTTGCGTGTTGCTTCGACCGAACCGATCGCACCGCTGGCGAACTTCACGAGAGACAGCACCTCGTCCTCGACGTCGACGGCACCCATCGGGCCCCCATCGGCTTTGGAGTTTCCAAGCGAGTCCGCGCCGGCCTGCTGCAGGGGCCGCTCGGTGATGATGTTGGCCGTGAGGCTGCTTACCGCGGTGATCTCACCGGCGAGGTAGCGCGCCAGATCGAGCACGTGGGTCAAGATGTCGCCCACGGCTCCGGAGCCCGCAATGGACTTCTTGAAGCGCCAGGACAGGGGAGAACTCGGGTCAGCCGACCAGTCCTGCAGATATGTCGCACGAACGTTCAGGATGCGCCCGATGGCACCCTCGTCGATGTAGCGCTTGGCCAGGGCAACCGCGGGTGTGCGGCGGTAGTTGAAGGCCACCATGTGAACTCGATCGGTTCCGCGCGAGGCCTCGTACATCCGGGCGGCTTCCTCGACCGTGCGGGCCAGCGGCTTCTCACAAATGACGTGCTTGCCTGCTTCGAGGGCCGCAATGGCGATCTCCGCGTGAAGATTGTTGGGGGTGGCGATGTCGACAAGATCGATTTCAGGGTCGTCGATGATGGAGCGCCAGTCACTCGTGGATTTCTGAAAGCCGAAGCGTGCCGCGGCGTCGGAGGCCAGTTCATCCGTCGCCTCAGCGATGCTGTGCTTCACCGGCATGATTTCGGTGGGCCAGTAGAACATGGGGACTGCCGCATAGGCCAGCGAGTGAGCCTTGCCCATGAACCCGCCGCCGATGAGGCCAACATTGATCTTCTTCATTGAGTATTCCTTGTCGTATCAAGCGGAAGCGTGAGAGGCCGCTACCTGGCCGTTGTTGAAAGTGAAAAGCCTGCGCGGGCCGACCGCAGGCACGATGTCTGCAGCCGGCCCGCACAGCGAGTGGAGCGTTTTACTTCTTGAAGACGCCAGCGATCGAGGCAGGTGCGTCGACGTGATAGACGGCCTTCCATGCTTCCAGCACGTTGTCGTGCGTCACGGGAAGCGCTGCGAGTGCCACGAAGGTGGGAATACCGGTCTTGCCGATCAGCGATGCTGCACCGAGGCGTGCTTCAGCGACACCCTGGTCGAAGGGGCTCTGGGCACCGAGGCCGACGATGAGCTCGTTCTTGGCAAGAGCGATTGCAACGTTGGTACCGAGGTCCTCGGTTGCAATCTTCAGGTCGGAGCGGCCGGACTCCCGGGCTGCGGCCATGATGCCCTCGGAAGGGACATCCCAGACGCCCCAAATGCCGGCGAGGTTCGGGTACTTGGTGAGCAACGCGGTGGTGGCTGCCTGTGCGTCGCCGGCGAAGTCTGGACCGCCGATGCCCTTTTCTTCAACGATCTTGATGCCAGAGTACTGCGCGATGGTTTCTTTGAACCCCTCGTAGCGCTGCTTGGTGACAAAGAAGTCAGCATCGTGGAAGACCAGACCGATTTCTCCCTTGCCGCCGAGCGCCTTGGCCAGCAGGTGGGCCGAAACGACCCCGTTGCCCTTGTTGTCTGCGGAGACGACGGAAACGTAATCCTTGCCGCCGACAAAGCCCTTAGGAACGTTGTCCATGAAGACGAGCTTTACGCCGGCATCACGTGCCTTCGCGAAGGCAGCCGCGGTTGCCACCGGGTCAGTGGGAATCGAGACGATGAGGTCGGGCTTCAGCGCCAGCACGGTCTCGAGGTCCGAGACCTGCTGCTCTGGCTTGAAGTTTGCGTCCGTCACAGCCACGACCTCAATGCCCAGTCGCGTGAATTCTGACTTCAAGCCCGCTACCTGGGCCGTGGACCAGTCGTTGCCCGCGTAGTGCATGACGATGGCCGCCTTGAATTTTCCTGCTTTGATCTTTGCGACTTCCGCGTCCGTCAGCGTGGTCGAATCGAAACCAGAGGGCTTTTCGCCGTTCGGGCCAACACTCAATACCTGACCTGACAATTGGGCCAGTGCCGCATCGACCTGCGCGGAGACGCCGGTGTTTTCAGCACCTGTGGTTGCGGTGCTCGCTGTGGAGCAGGCACTGAGACCAATGACCAACGCTGTGCCAATGGCAAGCGCTGCTAGTGATTTCTTCATTGAAATAGCTTCCTTCTTATTTCTTATTTGTGGAGGGCTGATCTTGTTTGGTTTTTTATTTGGCAAGGAGATCGTCGAGGTACCGCTTACTGATGACGGCGGCATCTGCGGGGTCGCCATCATATGAATCCAGTTCAACCATGAGCCAGGTGTCATAGCCCGCTGATCGAACTGCTGCAATGACGCCGGGAAAATCGATGTCGCCCTGACCCAGGGGGAGAAAGTCTCCGGTGGCGTATTTGTAGTCTTTGAGGTGCACATGGCCCAGACGGTCCGCGTACTTTTGAATGAGTTCAACCGGATTTCCGCCACCCGCAGTGAGGTGGGCGGTGTCGGGGCAGAACTTGATTGTGGACAAACCCATCAGGCGTTCGAGGGCGTCGGGGCCCTCCACGATGGTGCCGAGGTGCGGGTGGTAGGTGCAGTCGAGCCCGAATGAGGCGGCGATTTCCACCACCTGGTCGAGGGCGCGACCCAACTTGGCCATGTCCTCTGGCTGTTCGCCCCGTGCACGCTTGGCCCCGCCGCCGACAACGAGCCGCGATGCGCCGAATTCTGAGGCGAGTTTGGCCGCCTGCGAGATCTTGTGCAGCTCGTCATCGAGGATGTCGTCGTAAATGAAGTTGGCCCCGGTGTACACCGCAACGAGTTCCAGATTGGCCTTTTTGAGTGCATCAAGCAGCACATCAGGTCGATCCGAGTACGCGGCAAGGTCTCCGTCAAATACCTCGGTGCCCTGATAGCCGGCAGTGGCGATGTCGGAAATCGCCTCGATGGTATCGCCGTTCGCCCGATAAAAGAGATCTTTCACCGACGTGACTCCAGAGGGATGTCCGACGACACCGCCCCAGGTGATGCTCGAGTAGCCAATCTTCATCGATGTG
The DNA here is from genome assembly GCA_040398585.1 of Agreia sp. Lineage (GTDB taxonomy): Bacteria > Actinomycetota > Actinomycetes > Actinomycetales > Microbacteriaceae > Agreia. Next base: position 20,478 of record JBBATW010000013.1, on the reverse strand, counting down.
CCTTTCATGGATAAAGCTTCATTGCCTTGTGGCATTCATTTCGCGCGCTACTTGCCCGCACAGTGATAATGACAGTAAACACATGTCTTTTGTTGAAAATCAACATTACGTTACACATCCGTTATTAACTACTGCCGAATAAAAATGGATGGCTGCGGAAAATTAGCCCTACTTCCCCGTAAAATAAGGGAATGGCTGAGATGCAAAACAAATTCACCGGCTTCAGTTCGGCAACACTTTTTCAGCTCTTGCGAGACGGACAGCCGAGGACAAAGGCGGAACTCGTGAAAATCACGGGCCTTGCTCGATCGACGATCCAGCTCCGCATTGACACGCTGCTCGAGCTTGATCTCATCGCGCCGGTCAACGATGCCGTCTCGACCGGCGGCCGCCCCTCGGCCCAGGTTGCCCTCAACCCCAAAGCTCGTGTGATCGCCGCCGTGGACTTCGGGGCGTCGCAGGCAAGCCTGGCGCTGACAGACCTAACCGGAGAGATCCTTGGTCGAACATCGTCGAGAATGATAATCGCCGACGGTCCCGAAACCTGCCTCGGCTGGATGGTCCGCACGATCCGCTCTGAACTCGCCGCGCTCCACCTCAAGGAAGCCGACCTGATCGCCATCGGAATCGGCCTTCCCGGACCAGTCGAACACTCCACCGGCCGGCCGTCGAATCCTCCGATCATGCCTGGGTGGGATGACTTCGACGTACCCGGTTTCGTCAATCACCACCTCAAAGCGACCGTTCTGGTAGACAACGACGTCAACATCATGGCGCTTGGCGAGCAGAAGTTCGCCTGGCCCGACATCGAGAACATCATCTTCCTGAAGGCCTCCACCGGCATTGGTTCCGGCATCATCAGCAGCGGTGTCCTTCAACGCGGCGCCGAAGGGATCGCGGGAGACATCGGTCACGTTCAAATTGCGCGGGGCGACAACGTGCCGTGCCGATGCGGCAATAGCGGCTGCCTGGAAGCCATGGCGGCCGGACCGGCGTTGGCCCAGCGCCTTTCGCTGGCCGGTATCGAATTCAACGGCAATCGGATCACCGTTCTCAGCGACGTGGTGGCCGCCACGAAGGCCGGCGAATTGGCCGCCATTCAGGCGGTTCGACAGGCCGGCCGCGACATCGGCGAAGTCCTGACCACCTGCGTCAGCGTCTTGAACCCCTCCGTTATTTCCATCGGCGGATCCCTCGCCTTCGCCGGAGAGCATCTCCTTGCCGGCGTTCGCGAAGTCGTCTACTCGCGCTCGATGCCACTGGCCACAGAACATCTCACCATCGCGCAGTCCCGCGCAGGCCTCGACGCCGGAATCATCGGAGCCAGCGTCATGGCAATCGACTATGCCCTCTCCACCGCGAGCATTGATGCAATGGCTGCCGCGCTGGAGTCTGCGAACACCTAGCGTCCACCCCGCGTTTTACCCTGAATCCACCGTTCAGAGGAGGGTTATCGCGAGACCGCCAGCTGCCAGGTGGTTCCAAGGTCGTGGCTGATTGAGACTCCTGTCTGGTCAGAGACGAGAAGGACTGGCGTGGTCGTTGAGCCGAAGGCGATCGCATCCGCTGGTCCGGTCACGGTGCCGGTCTGTGTCCAGTTCTCGGTCGGAGTTTTCAACCAGACGGCTCCATCGACGGCTATACCGATCAGGGATCCGACGCTGGGGTCGTGGACGGCAGTCAGGAGGTAGAGATTGGGCGATCCGGCGACGAGGGAGCGGGCAGCCAAGGTTGCCCCGACGGTCCAGCTTTGCCCTCCGTCGGTGCTGGTCTCGATGGCACTCGTGATCGAGTTCAGGCCATGGAGCACGACCATGCCGCTACCGCTTCTCCCCGCGGTTAGCGAGTGGTAATCCGCCGCGGCGGTGGAGGATGCCCGCGTCCAACTGAGGCCAGCATCGGTGCTGCGCAGCAGGCCGAGGTTCGGTCCGCTGTCTGCCGCTGATGGGTTCGGATGACCCGACGCGTAGAGGCTGCCGTCGAATGAGGTGATCCCCATGAAGTCGCTTCGGAGTCCGCCTTGGGGTCCATCCAGTTGTGATGGCATGACCGGGTTGGTTGTGGCGAGCGGGAACCGGTAGAGCCCGTCGTGGGTCGCGACCAGCCCGTAATCGGCTCCCGAGTCGAACGCCAGTCCATGAATATGTTCGAATGCAGACGATGTCGCGGGGTCGGTGTCTGGGGTCGGATTGGAGTCGCTTGCGCAGCCGGCGAGGGTCAGAGCGCTGGCGAGAACGAGAGCGGTGACGCCGAAGGCGCGGTATTTCGTGACAAACAGGCGTCTACCTAATTCCCGAACGAATGATTCTCGAACGAATGATTCCCGAACGAATGATTCTCGGGTCCATGCGGCCCCACATGCCCGGGCGGAGGGTCAGTGAAAGTAGTCCGGCCTGGAGACGAAGGTTTCGGAGACGAACATGACCCCACTCGATGTGCTGAGAAGCACCTGCACGGCGTCGATCAGCTCGCTTGCATTGTCGGTCGGGAGAACGGTGATGAGCATGGTGAGGGTGTCATATTCGTTGAATAGCAAAGCCCCGGAGTGTTGACCGTGGTGTCCGATTCCCGATACACCTGACACGGACGTGTAGCCGGTGGCTCCGGCGGAAGTGATCAGTTCCCGGATTGCGGGGGCGCCGCGGGCGGGCACAACGACCTCCAGCCGGGTCATCTTGGTCAGGTTATTCATGGTCATATTCCTTCCGGGAGGGTGCGGCGGGCGGTCCAGCCGTACGGGGTGTAACGGTGCCACGGGGCCGCAGGGTCGATGCGGGCGGTGAGCGTGATCCAGTCGTTGTCGAGCAGGTTGCGCAACACCTGGTTGCGGGAGATGATGCGCCCGATGCTCTCCAGCGGCGCTTGGATAATGACCGTCAGGCGCATCGGTTCGTGGAACAGTTGGTCGCCGAGACCGACGGATTGCCAAGGCAGGCCGCGGCGCAGATCCCCGGTGTGGCCAGCGAGCACTCCGATGGTGCCGATTGCATTGTGGATGGTTTTTGTTCCAGCGCCGAGGGTGTCGGGGTTGAGTGCCGAGAAGTAGTACTGGTGGTTGATCCACTGCGCGACCACCAACGGTGCGGTCATGATTGTTTCCAGCGCGGCACCGTCGAGATCCACATCCGTTTCGTATGAATGAAGGAACACTCGCCGGCCCAGGTCGACACCTCTGGTCATCTGACGGGGTCCTATTATCATGGCGGCGTTTCCGGCAAGCCCCAGCTCTGGATACACTTCGGCCCAGTCGTGGGCGCGAGCCCGCACCCGGGCGGGGAAGTCCGGAGATGCGCCCGGTAAGTCCACGGCACGTTCCCTGACCAAAAGTTCGGCAGCGGCGCGTTGGAAGCGATTGAACGTTCGCACCGCTTCGCCGTGGCTCTGCGGGATCAGGTGCCGGTCTAAGACCGTCATGGCATCGGTAACGGTGTTGTGCTCGGCGGCGATGAAGAAGCTGTCGGAGGGGATGTCGATTCCGCGGGTCTTCAGATGCGCTCGTACTTCGGGGTCGTTGAAGATAGCGGCGGCCGCGCGGGCGTTCGCAGCCCCGGAATTTCCACCACAGGCCCCACAGTCCAGCGCTGACTGATAGAGATTGTTCATCGACTCGGAGCTGTGCCCGGCGAGTACGACCAGCGGCGCAAACCGTACGATGCCCATCATCCGCACGGCCGTTTCAGCCATGGCGGCCCGTTCCTCCAGCGTGAAGGCGTCGAAGATTGTCACGGTGCTCTCGAGAACGTCGGTCGACGGAGTCAGTGAGCGCTGGATTCGTGCCTGCAGCGTGGGGGCCAGGGTACGCAGCATACTGACGGCGCCGTACAGCCAGCCCGAGACCTCCGCCAAGGCGAACGGGGTCATTGTGCCGGAATCGGCACGGTGCGTCGAATACCGAAGCGCGTCGCGAGCCCGACGACGTCCGACCTGCCTTCGGGCCCCCGCGGAGTCGGTGGGGTATTCCGTGAGGTGGTTGCGGGCCGTCAGGAGAGCCGGCAGCGAATTGATGGACCCTCGGGCCATGTAGCGAGTGAAGCGCACGGGAATGCCGAAGAATCCGGCGAACCCGAACGTCTCCACTTCGGGCGCGATCTCGACGTTTCGTCGCATCCCTTCGGATCGGGGATCAATGCACATCACCAGCTGAAGTTGCGCACGAGAAGACACGGGTTCGGTGTTCGTGAGAGCCTGAACGAGGGTGGCGCGGTAGTGCAGCTCATAGGCCTTCTGCCACGTCAACGGGTGGTCGGCCACCGGATGCGTGGCCAGGACCCACGTCACTGATGCGATGTCTTCGCGGCCGACTCGTTCACCGCCGATCGACCGGGCAACGTGCTCGCCCCGTTGCCAGAGTGCCCGTGAGGCCTCGTCGGCGAGCACAGGCCCGCGTGGCGACGCAGGGGGTCTCAGCCCAAGAACGGCTTTGAGGATGAATCTGACGCTGAGGTAGGACATCAGGTCGATGTCGCCTATCTTCTCGGCCCGCCACTTGATATGGCTGACCCAGCCCGGGAGCTGCTGAAGCTCCGTTCGGAGCGTCTCCGTGACCGCCTCCGCAGCGACCCCGAGCTGAGCGAGCGCCCACGTCAGGGCGTCGTCGGGCTCCACCGCCAACCCGGCAACCGTTCGCCGGACCGCGCGCGGGAGTGCCGAATCGTGGCGGGCCAGTCTTCGCCACGCTTCGAAGAAACCGCGGTTCTTGTGGGGCATCGCCCACAGCGGGTCCGGGTTTAGAAAGGATGACACCCAGGCGGTCAGGTACTCGTCCAGCCACGGTACGGGGTCATCGGCCGAGACGGTGGAGTTCCATCGTGCGGATTTCATGTCCAGGATCGCCACGCGCAACGCGGAAACCTTCTGTCCGCCGATCGTGAGGTGACCGGCGAGCTCGGGCGCACGTTCTGCCAGCGCTGCCTCGAGGTCGGCATCGACTATGCGACCGCTATCGGCGTCTGCCAGGTAGGCATCGCGAGATCGGTTGAGCACCACACCCGGGGTGGCGGCGGTATCGAACGGGCGATGTTCGTGGCCCGCGAGAGGGTTCACCGCAATGAAGGACTCCACCGGCCAGGACGGCACAATGTCTTGGGCCGCTGCGGCGACCTGGGCGCGAAGAATCAAATTCATGACAACACTCCTGGGGTCACCAACGTGCGTGGGGAAAAGGGCGAGCGGGGGACTGCGGTCGTCACGGTCCTCGCGTAGACGACGTCTCGCAGGGGTGCAACGTGGTGCCGGTTGCCGGAAAGCAGTTGCACCAGGATGAGGCCCACGGCCGGCAGCACCAGGAGCCAGGTGGGGGCTGCGTTGATCGTGCTCACGGGTTCCAACTCAGCCGTGAAGACCTGCAGGAGGGCCACATACCCGAACGCCAGCACAACTATTGACGCCGCACCGGTGAGCAGCGTTCGCAGCGAGAAGTTGGTACTCAGCGCTGTCGCGTAAGCCACGCCGGCGGTCAGGGCCACGAACACCAGCAGGCCTATGCCTGCCGGTGACACGGCGGGAGAGAACACCCATTTGGCCGCGGCCAAGGACGCGATCGGAAGCACTATCGCCAAACTCGCAATCGCACCGAGCGCGAACGGCGGGTGGGTCTGCCGCGCCGGGAGATCTCTGTCGACAGCGTGCTGGCGCACCCCCATGCCAGCCCCGAGGAAGAGGGTGGATTTGAACAGGGAGTGGGCCACCAGGTGGAAGATCGCGGCCGCAAAGACGCCCAACCCACAGGCCATGATCATGAACCCCATCTGCGCCATGGTCGAGAACACCAACCGCCCCTTCACATCCGGCCGAACCAGGCGTACCGCTGATGCGTACACCAGCGTGGCGGCACCAGCCACGAATACCCCGATCATGATGGCCTGGTGAGGCGCGATCGCGGGGGCGAATCGAAGCAGGAGGATTGCGCCGGCATTGACGACACCGGCGTGCATCAGCGCAGACACTGGAGTGGGCGCCGCCAACGTGAACGGCAACCAGCCCTGGAAGGGGATCTGGCTTGACCGCGCCAGCGCCGAGACAACGAGCAGTGCGGCGCAAGCCAGCTGCAGGGCCAGCGGCAACGAATCGACGACCGCGCCGAGTCGATCCCAGGGGAGGTCTCCTTCTGCGGCGGCCAGCAGAATGAGCACAGGAAGCAGGAACGCGGTGTCGGCGATCACAAACCGGATCCCTGTGCGTCGGATCCCGTCACGCGCCTGTGTGAGCGGCCGATAGGTCGCCAGGAGAACAAGGAGAGCAGCCCCCGCCCCAATCCACGCCACAACGAACAGAGCCACCGACGCGGCGCACACCATCAGCACGGTGAACCCAGTGAGCAAGTTCGCGGAAACAACAAACCAGACCTGTCGAGGGTCACCCCGCAGATACCGAATCGCGAAGACCTGGATGAGCGTGCTGAGTCCCAGCACGAGCATTGACAAGATCAACGCGAGGGCATCCAGGCGAACCGAAGTAGATCCGAGCCCCACCTGAGAGCTCTGGTGCGGCACGGCAGCGGATGCGATAGCGACCGCCACCGTCAGGACAAAGCCGATCCCGACGACCGTCGCCGCCAGCCGGGCAGCCCTGTCACCGCTCGCCTTCACCCCGCCGGCCATCGAAGCGCAGAGCCCGGCGATCCACGGCGTCAAGGTCACGCCACCTACAACAAGCCAGCCAGACATCGACACCTCTCCAAAACACGAATGTTAATACCGGAAAAACATAGCACGTATTAAATGTCTGGAGTTGTCTATGGGGTGACGCTCATCACATGGGAGATAATCGGTGAATGGCCACCTGGACTTTTCTGACCAATCACGCACACGTGCTGTTGTGCGTGGCGGAAAACTCGAACGTGCGGCTCCGCGATGTCGCAGCTCAGGTGGGTATCACCGAGCGCGCGGCGCAACGCATCGTCACGGAGTTGGAAGAGGCCGGCTATCTGGAGCGGGAACGCGAAGGTCGCCGCAATACCTATCGGCTCAACACCGCTATGCCGCTTCGACACCCGCTGGATCGCAATCATCGCATCGGGGATCTGCTCGCGACCTTCGCCACCTCGCAGACTTGATCGCTGCGCTCGAACCGGACTCGGGGCTGTTAAGCCTCGCCGGCGCTGGGCACTTCTGAAGTCGTCCGTGCAATGACGCTTTAGATTCGACGGGCCAGCACCACAGACACCCACAGCATTCGCGCCAGGGGAGCTATCGCAATTCCCCAGAGAATCGATGCCAAGACATCACTGGGGTAGTGCACCCCGTCGATCACCAGCGAAACGCCCACACCCACAATGAGTAGTCCGCCACAGACGGCGGCCAGCCGCCGCGCCGGCCCGGCCGCCAAGGCCAGCACGATCGTCACGACCAGTGCGGTCACGAACGCGGTGTGGCCGCTGGGGTAACCGGCGTCGGCCTGGGCAGGGGTGAAGGGGAACGGCAGCAGACTCGAATCGGGGCGGGGACGGTGAACGATGAGTTTCACAACCGCCAACGACAGCCACGTCGCCGCGATGGTCACTGCGAACGTCGATGCGACCCGCGCGCTTCTCGTCGCTGCAAAAACAATGACCGTAATCGCAGCCGTGCCTATAATCGCCGGCATGGGTTCGAACACAGCATAAACGGCGTTCGTTATCGCGCCGATCGCGCCGTCGTGATACCCATTGAAGAACCGCACAACCGCGCCGTCGAAGTCACTGCTTCGAATCAGCAACCCCACGGACAGGATTGCCACGACGGCCGCTGCTGCGGTCACAGTCACCCGCCCACGAAGCTGGGCCTGCGCGACCAACGGTGCGAAGAGCCTCCTCGCCCGTTCAACCGATCCACTCATCGTGCCCGTATCCCTCTCTGGCGGCGGCGCAGAAGATCGAAGCCGATCGGCGCAATGGAAATGACAATAAGGATGATCGAGATGACATCGACGTTGTTGGCCACGAACGGGATCTGGCCGAGCCAGAAGCCCGCGAGCGTCAGGCTGAGCGCCCAGACCACTCCCCCGATTGCATTCCACATCAAAAATGTCCGGTAGTGCATCGTCGACATTCCCACGACGGGCGGCACGTACGTGCGAACGATTGGGACAAACCTCGCGAGAACGAGCGCGGCAGCCGTATTTGGCCAGAAACCCATCCGTCGCATCGAGGTACCGCGTCTTGAGGATTCGGGCATTCGGCGTGAACAGTCTTCTGCCGGGTCGAGAATATTGCCGGCCGCGCCAATTGTCTGCGTCGCTAATCCGGTTGCGGTCATGCGAGAACAGTGCCAAACATGGTCTAAGAACTCTCTAAGAATCGAATCGGCGTCTGTGCGGGCCAAGCACGCCAGTGGCGGCGGTTACGATCGAAGACACCGTCGAAGAAATGGGGCTCGGTTGTCATCGCACGATCCAATTCCAGCCCTGCTGCTCGTCGAGGATGATCCCCAGCTCGGTCCACTGATGGCACAGGTGCTCCGAGAGGTCTACGCGGTGACGCTGGTAGCGGACGGCATAGAGGGGCTCGAGGCCGCATTGGCCATGGACTTCGACGTGATGATCATCGACCGACGGCTTCCCTCTCTCGACGGCCTGAGTCTTGTGTCGGCATTGCGCGCAAAGCGCGTCACGACGCCTATTCTCTTCGTCACGGCGCTGGGGGCGGTGCGCGATAAAGTCGACGGCCTCGACGTCGGGGCCAACGATTATCTGGTGAAGCCGTTCGAGTTCGACGAGCTCTTTGCCCGACTGCGTGCCCTTCGTCGGGTCTTCACCGTCGAAAGGACGATGATCGCGCTGGGCAGTTGGGAGTTCTTCCCCGAGATCAGGATGATCCACTCCCCCTACGATGGGCGCATCATGCTGACCGAACGCGAGGCTGCCCTGCTCACGCTTCTGGCGGAGAACCCACAGCGCACTTTCACGAGAAGCCAGATCCTGAAGGCGGTCTTCAGCGACGAAGACCTGCCCGGCACCGTTGACACCTATGTGCACTATCTTCGGCGAAAGACCGATGTCGGGGCGGTGGTAACGGTGCGTGGGCAGGGTTATCGGCTGGGAGAGCTGTGAAGTGGTCAGGCCGCACGCCAGAGATGCTGGACGGCGACGCACTTGCCATCCGGACGGCGTCGCGAAACATCGGCGTGCGCGTGACCGTCGCCAGTGCCGCGGTTGTCTTCATAATTCTGGTGGCCATCGTGCTGTTCATCATCAGCGAGGTGCCGATTGGGGCACTCCTGTCTCCCGACACCGATCCCGCGATTCTTGACATCAACGCGTTCAAACTGCTTCGGGCTGCCGCGGTCCTGGGCGTCGGGCTGGTCATTCTGGCCGGACTCCTGAGCTGGTTCGTCGCGCGCCGCGCGGTCAAGCCCCTGGGCGATGCGCTCCGCATGCAGCGCTCGTTCGTAGCGGATGCCAGTCACGAGTTGCGAACACCCCTCACCATCCTCGACGCCCGGCTCCAGATCCTGCAACGGGGGCTGCCCGAGGGGGATCCCTCGACCGATCTCGTCGCGGAACTGCGCCGGGATGCCGGCACGCTCATCACGGTGGTGAACGATCTGCTCGAGTCCCACGAGGCGGCCGATTCTCGGGAGGCCGGCGATAGCCGTGGTGCCGAGCTGGGGCCGGCCATCTCCGCGGCCGTCGCATCCATCGAACTGATCGCCAACCGGGCCGATGTGGCGATCGAGCTCACCCAGCCGGTGGGAATTTTCACGAGGCTGTCGCCGATGAATGTGCAGCGCTGCCTTGTGGTGCTTCTCGACAACGCCCTCCGTTTCTCGCCGGGAGGGTCCACGGTCCAGGTGTCCGTGACGACGGGCAGAAAGTCGGTCACGGTGACCGTGCGAGATCAGGGTTCCGGAATTCGAGGAATCGAACCGAGCAGGATCTTTGATCGCTTCGCGCACGCGGGAAGCGCGGTGGGTGGTGGCAGTAGCGGCAAGGGGTTCGGCATCGGGCTTTCGCTCGCGAGGGAGATCGTCGTGTCCAAAGGCGGGTCGATGCGTGTCGTCAGTAGCTCCGCGGAGGGGACGGCGATTGCTTTCACCGTGCCCATGTCGAACCACTAATCAGAAGGAAGTACCGGAATATGATTCACGCGAGTATTCCGGGGCCGCTCGATCGGATTCCGGCGACATCGAAAAGGTGAGTCTTGCCTCGGCACGAAGCGCCGAGGGTGGCTATCGCTTGGATCGGAGAATAGTGTGGAAATCACCGCGGAACTTTTCGCCGGATAGCCGCGCCTCGACTGCGCGTGGACGGAAGCGTCTGTGCAGTACGTCGATCACAACCTGTTGCAGTCCGATAGCAAAAACGCGGAGGACAACGATTTTCTCCGCTCGGCCTGTCAACGTTTCGGTCTGTGGTCCTCGATGGTCGGTTCCGACAACCACGGTACTTCCAGCCGACGAGCAGGTGCGCGCGTTTCTTGCCCAGGAGCAGCGCGAGGGCGAACCTGGCAATGCTCGAGGGGCCGCTCCCCGCTGACCTTGACTCCCGGGTGCAGCTTGTCAAGGTCGAGAATATCTCGTCTTTGCCCGGCTTTACCTCTATCGACGTTCCCATCGAGGCGCCGGTAATCGTGGTGGCCGGCGCCAATTACGAGCAGGGTTCCTCGCGGGAGCACGCTGCGATCACCCCCCGTTATCTCGGGTGAGGATTACGCTGCACGGCATCGCCTCTCGACGCGGCAGGTCGGCATGCTACGCGCGGGTGGTCTCATTCCCTGGCTGCGCGAAAATCGCTCGTAGCTTGCGGCTGACTCCCGGCGTGCACGAGGCCAAAGCCCAGTAATGCGGGTTAGCGTGAAGCTCTCGGTCGCGCTGGTGCGGCTTCATATTGTTGTCCTGGAAAGGCCCTCTCATGCCGGACGCCACCGTCACCGGTCGCCGTATTTCTACCTCCGTCCTGGTCATCGGCACTGGAGGTTCTGGTTTGCGCGCGGCGATCGAACTGTCCGAACGCGGTGTCGATGTTCTTGCCGTCGGCAAGCGCCCCAAGAACGATGCACACACGTCGCTGGCCGCGGGCGGGATCAACGCGGCCCTGGCCACGATGGATTCCGAAGACAGCTGGCAGCAACACGCTGCAGACACCATTCAGGAGAGCTACTTTCTCGCCAATCCACTCGCGGCCGAGATTGTGACAAAGAATGCCGCCCGCGGCATCGAAGACCTCGAGAGATGGGGCATGCCGTTCGCGCGCGAGAGCGACGGCCGCATCAGCCAACGCTACTTCGGCGCCCATAAGTACCGTCGCACCGCTTTCGCGGGGGACTACACGGGTCTCGGGATTCAACGGACCCTGATCGCCCGGGCCGCTGAGCTCAACGTGCCCATCCTGGACTCGGTGTACATCACGCGCATTCTGGTGCGTGACAACGTGGTGTTCGGCGCGTATGGCTTCGACCTGCGCGACGGGAGCCGGGTGACGGTCATCGCCGATGCAGTCATCATCGCCGCTGGCGGACACAACCGGATCTGGCGGCGCACATCCAGCCGCCGGGACGAAAACACGGGCGACTCCTTCAAGTTGGCGGTCGACGCCGGGGGCCGACTGCGCGACGCGGAGCTGGTTCAGTTTCACCCGAGCGGCATCCTCGAACCAGAGAATGCCGCAGGCACCCTGATCAGCGAGGCCGCCAGAGGCGAGGGCGGGGTTCTGCGGAACGCACTCGGCGAACGGTTCATGGCCAACTACGACCCCGAGCGCATGGAATTGTCTACCCGCGACAGGGTCGCCCTTGCCGCGTACACCGAGATCAAGGAGGGGCGTGGCACCGCGAAGGGCGGCGTGCTGCTCGATATCTCCCATCTGCCCCGCGAGACGATCATGACGCGCCTCCCGCGCGTCTACCAGACCATGCTCGAGTTGCAGGTACTGGATGTCACCACCACCGCCATCGAGATCGCTCCGACCGCGCATTACTCCATGGGCGGCGTGTGGGTGCGACCGGATGACCACTCGACCGATGTCGTCGGAATGTACGCTATCGGCGAGGCATCCAGCGGGCTGCACGGGGCCAATCGGCTCGGCGGCAACTCGCTAATCGAGCTGCTTGTCTTCGGCCGGATTGTCGGTGAGGCTGCGGCCGAGTACAGCGCAGGGATCACCTCCCAGAATCGATCGCAGGACGCGATCGACGCGGCCGAGCGGGAGGTGACCGACACTCTTGCCTCAGACGGACAGGAGAACGTACGGGCGCTGCAGCGCGACATCCGAAACATCATGACGGACTTCGGCGGAGTGGTGCGCGACGAGGCGGGGCTGCTGGAAGGGCTGCGCCGGTTGGGTGAACTCGACGATCGCCAGAGCCGAATCGGCGTGCATCCGGATGTCGCGGGCTTCTCCGGCCTCGCGCATGCCTTCGACCTGCGCGCCTCCCTCATGGCCGCGCGAGCTACCCTCGCCTGCGCCCTCGAGCGGAGGGAAAGCCGCGGTGCTCACAACCGCAGTGACTACCCCCACATGGACCCCGCTCTGCAGGTGAACCTGGTGTGGTCAGCCGACGGTTCGATTGCGCACGAGCAGATCCCGCCGGTGCGGGATGAGATCGCGGCACTCATGGAAGACGTTACCCAGACCGGCAAGTTGCTCGAATAGCCGGAAGGGGTGAGTGCCGTGATGCCTGCAGTGCGAAGCGAGCGCCAGCCGCGTCTCGGGTGCCAGGTAAGGTGTGCACACCTGGAGAGGAGCCTGAGGCGATCATCATCGCCGGGGTTGACCAGCAAAGCACGGTTCCGCGCGAAATAGGGCGGCCAACTCATGGGCCTGAGGCGCATTCTTGACAGCAATTTTGTAATAGCCCGTGACGACCTCCCGCAGCTCGCCGAACGGACCGTCGGCGAAGGCTCGATGCTCGTTCACTACCGAGGTCCATTGCTCCTGCGTCATCGGCTTCGTGGCCGAAAAATCTGACCCCCAAAACAAGGCACGCTCACCGACTGCGTCTCATTGATTTCAGCCTAGAAAACCCCTCGTTCGAGTGCTTATTATCGATGTTTCGTCATCATTCGTTGGGTTTGTCTTCGAATCTTTGAGCTATTAGGCTCGCGGCAGCCGCGAGCAGGGCGCCGGCGCCCAAGCGCACATTGTGATGCTGAGGTGAATTCAGCACTGCTACAGTCCGGACGATCAAGGGTTACTCGCTCGCCCGTTCGCCCGTGCGCCCGTGCGCACGTGCGCCGATGTTCCTGAAGTCTTGCCCGTCATATACCTGCCCCATTAGAGAAAGTCGCTTGCACTTATGAACAGAAAAATTCTCATCGGCGCGGCAGTCGTAGCCCTCGGAGCGTCAGTGCTTCTTGGTGTTGGCGCCCAGGCAGCGGTTCCTGTCTCCACCGTGGGGGGGTCGATCCCCGTCGGCAAAAACCCGACCTCCGTCGCGGTCTCCCCTGACGGTGCAAGAGTTATGGTGACCAACTCCGGCGACAGCACCGTTTCGACCATCGACGCCGAGACAGGGCAGGTGGTAGCGACAGCAGATATGGGGATTGCTTCTGCCAACTTTGTCGCTATCAGCCCCGACAGCAGCGTGGCGTACGCAACACTTCCTACTAGCAACCGTGTTGCCGTAATCGATGCCCACACCGGCTCTTACACGTCGTTCATCGGCGTCGGACTTAGCCCGGTGTCTGTCGCCTTCAGCCCCGACGGCACGAAGGCGTACGTCGCCAACAAGAAAAGTGACAACATCAGCGTCATCGACGTCGTGACCAACACCCTCAAGGGAGGGATCTTTCTCCCGCCAAATACAAAGCCCCATTCGGTGACGTTCAGCCCCGACGGAAAGACCGCCTACGTCGTCGCTGACTACAATCTTCTCTACGTCATCGACGTCGCGACCGACACCATTAGAACAGGTATTACCGTGCGTCAGTTCCCCCAGTCGGTCTCATTCAGCCCCGATGGCAAGACCGCGTTCGTCACGACCCAAGGCGATGCCACACTCGACATCGTCGACGTCTCAACCCAACTCAAAACAAGGTCCGTCATCATTCCCCCAAACGCCGGCCAGATCGCGGTCAGCCCGGATGGCACCGCCGCCTACTTCGTGGGCACAAGTCAAGGCAAGGTTCAGGTTTTTGATATCGCCTCGCAGGCTCTCTTGGACCCGATCACGGTGCCGACGAGTTATACGACGGGCCTAGCTATCAGCCACGACGGCACCAAGATGTACGTCACCGCCAGCGGGGAGTACAACAACGACACCGAGACGGAAGCCAACGGTTCGGTGCAGCTAATCGGGCTCACGCCTACGCCTACGCCCACGCCTACGCCGACGCCTACGCCGACCGCCGGACCCGAGACCACCCCCGTTGCCGGGACCACCCCGGCCGCCGATACCACGCCCGCCGCGACAACCCTCGCGGCGACGGGTCTTGACGCGGGTGCATTCGGCATGATCGCCGGCGCCGCAGGAATTCTCGCGCTCCTCGGTACGGCACTCACGGTCAACCGACGCCGCAAAGCACTGTAGGTCGAGCTGGAGCGGCTGGGTCGGCGAGAACCCAGCCGCACCGAATTGGGCTGCGACCAAGGTTTCAGACAGTCAGCCTTCGTGGAATCGATGATTCATCCACAAGTTGGACCAGCATGGCGTGTTAACGCTTGCGCAACCATCAAGCGACCCGGAGCAACACAACCCATAAGAGGAATCCCAGCTCCATGACGCCAATCAAAATCCCCGAGGAGACCGTAAGCCGACTCTGGAACGGAGTTGCCCGGCTGGAACTGCGCCAAACCGAACTGTCGCTGGAGGAAAGTGTTGGCTTGACGCCTGCTGACTGGAAAATCGTTGGCATGGATCTTGGCGGTGGTGAATGCGACCACGGGCTGCGGGTCATGGCGGTGCACCGAAGTGACATCCCGCAGGGAGACTCAGCCCTTGACAAGCTGGCGGAAACCAACGGTGGCTCCATTCCCGTGACAGAGTTTCTCATCCATGATGTCAAGCCCTATGACTTTCTCGTATCGATAACCAAAACCTTCGGGTTGCATCTCCGCGTAGACGAATTCGCGACGTTGCCCCTGCGTGTCGTAACGCACGCCGATTCACCCCTCGGCTGGGTCGACGAAGGATAGGTGAGCACTCCGGCTGCGTAAGCGATAGGAGTCCCTCCAAAAGAATGCGAAGGAACCCGCAAGTGAAACGACGCGCAATGACCCGGCACGCGCCGACGAGACCTAGCGAGAATCGCACGTGGCGTCCGGGCGGCTCGGATGTCGAACCTCCATGGCGGTGACCGTTGCTCCGACAGACTGAATGCAAACCGTTCCGAGCTCATTGCAATGAACCTTGGCTTCACGGAATGTCAAGTCCGTCTCCGTTAGCGAAACGAGACGTGCGGCGATGCTCAGGCAGAAGACCGGCAGGCCTCCTGAGCTGATCCGATCAGGAAGGCCTGCCCAGCGATGCACTAACGACTGGTGTGCGAGCTCGGCAGTTATCGGAAGTATTCGGACGTGATCGCGGTAGGGAGTCTGCGCCGCTGTTATCGCAAGGCCTTTGAGTTCACGAAGCATCCGCGTTGCGTGTGACCCATCGATTGTGATGACGGTGGTATTGGGATTCAAGAGGTTGTCGGGCCAGCTGCTTGCTGCGGCTGGTAATGGCTCGGCAAGAGCTGCGACCCTGACCTCGATCGCCCGGCGTCGGTCAAGAACCGATGTCTCGGCCGTACCGGTAAGAAACATCTCAGGCGTGGCCGTAAGGTCCACCTGCGCCGTGCGCGCGAGCTCGGTCAAAGTCTGGACCAAGTGAGTAGACCCTGTTGGCATTGCAACTTGCCAACCGTTCGGTGCTGCCAGGACTCGAATGCTGCGCACGCCTGACAACCGTTCCGCAGCCCTCGCTAAGAGGGTTGCGGAACGGCTCCCGGTCAACCATGGCCACGACCAGTCCTTGACGGAATGATTACCGCATGCTCCGCACACGTCATCTTCCTTCCGGTCCGGACGATTCGTTGGTCGTGGGTGAAGATTTACTTCTTTATTGCACGAGCTGCCCTGATGGCAGCGTCCTCCGCGCGGGTGACGTTCGGAGCGTCCTTCCGGCAGCCCATCATCAGAAAACCTGACGCTACCGTTCCGAGCGCACCGACAACAAACGCAGCCATCGTGATGTCCGCTCCTGCCGTCAGCATCGTGGTGATGATGATGCCACCAACCACAGCGCCGATTTGTCCGAGGGCATTGATGAAGGTGGTGCCGGTTGCACGCGACTTTGTGTCGAACGAATCGGCCATGAAGTACAGCAACGCACTGTAGGCACCGATTTGGAAGAACAGGCCGATGCTCATGAAGACGACCACCATGACTGCGCCCTGCGCGAGCGTCGTCATTATTCCGAACGACACTCCACCCAAGATCCACGCCACGGCAATAACATTGCGGCGACTGAAGCGGTCTCCGAGCCAGCCGTGGAATACATAACCGACGAATGCGACAAGGTTCGAGAGAATAAGGATGATGAGCGCGTTACTGAAGGTAACGTTCTTGCCTTCTGTCAAAACCGTCGTGCCCAGGATGCTGAAAGTGAGCGTTCCAAACCAGTTCGCAAAGAACGCCAGCGATAGGAAGATGGTGTTCCGTCGCTTACCCGGTGCAAAGATTGCTGCCAGCGGCGAACGCCCATTCTCAACCGGAACGTTGTACACGGCTGCCAGTTCATTGGCCTCCCGCATGTCGCCTGATTTGACGAGACTGCTGATGCGCTGCTGCACCTGGAACTGCGGCGTTTCCTTCATTCGCACGCGCATGATGATGAGCAGGATTGCCGGGAAAGTGGCGATGAGGAAGCTTCCCCGCCAACCGATGGTCGGAAGGAAGATCGCCGCCAGCGCCGCAGACAGCAGAACGCCCACGGGCCATCCACCCTGCACGATGCTGTAGATGAAGCCTCGGTTTCGCTTGATGAACTTGTCGTCAGTGACGTCGTAGATCTCATTGAGGTAGGTGGCGTTGATGGCCTGCTCGCTGTAACCGAGGCCCGCAACGCTGCGCACGCCGATCAGATAGAGCGGGTTGAAGGTCAGTGCTGTTGCTACGGAGGCGACGGCCGTTCCCCCGATCGTGAGCATCATGCCGCGTCGGCGGCCGATCCTGTCAGCTACGAGCCCCAGCAAAATGGCCACAACGAATGTGCCGACCGACACCCACGTGTTGATCGCCGTGCTCGTCGCCGCGGACCAGCCGAAGTCCGTCGCCATCGCCGGCAGCATGGTGCCGAAGAGGACGAAGTCGTAGACCGCGAACGTCCAGGCGAAGAATGCCAAGACTGTAGCGAACCTCGCATCCTGGGGCGTGATGACGTTCGGTTTCCACGTCCCTGTGGCTGTTGTTGTCATTTCTGTGCTTCCTTCCATGGGTTCTTGTTGTTGAAGTCATCTGCCATCTCATCGAACGTTGCCCATCGGATCCCGTCGTGGGAGTTGATGTGTTCAATCAGCCGCTCAAGCATGAGCAGTACTTGGGGACGTCCGGAGACGTCAGGGTGAATAGTGAATGTGAAAGTAGCCGAGTCGAACTCGCGATAAACCCAGTCGAATTGGTCGCGCCACATCTCTTCCAAGTGGCGAGGGTTGACGAAGCCGTGACTGTTCGGGGCGCTCTTGATGAACATCATCGGAGGCAGGTCGTCGAGGTACCAGTTCGCGGGGATTTCGATCAGTTTCGTCTCGACCCCGCGCTGCAGCGGCTTCATCCAGGTTTCGGCCTTCTGGGCGTAGTCAATCGGAGTCCAGGAATCTCCGACGCGCACCCGGTAGGGGTGGAAGTCGTTGTGCATAAGCGAGTGGTCATACTTGATCCCGCGATCAAGCAGCAGCTCATTCGTGACGCGGGAGAATTCCCACCAGGGCGCCACATATCCTGTGGGGCGACGGTTCGTTACTCCTTCGATGAGGTCGATGCACCGGTCGAGGACTGACGCCTCTTGCTCGCGGCTCATCGCGATTGGGTTTTCGTGGCTGTAGCCGTGGATGCCGATCTCGTGACCTTCGTCTACCACCCGGCGAATCTGGTCGGGGAACGTTTCGAGGGAATGGCCGGGCACGAACCACGTGGTGGGGAGATCGTATTTCTTGAATAGATCGAGCAGTCGGGGAACCCCGACTTCGCCCGCGAACATCCCTCGCGAGATGTCGTCCGGCGAGTCTTGCCCTCCGTACGAGCCCAGCCATCCGGCAACGGCATCGACGTCGACCCCGAACCCGACCAGTATCTCTTTCGCCATGTTGATTCCTCCGTTATTTCTGATCTGTGTTGGTAGTTGTAAGAAATTGCATCAATGAAATTCGAGCAGACTCTTGCGAGTCGGTCGCTGCGAGCGCGGCCATCAGCAGGATGCGCAGTTGGGGGGCCCGGTACAGCCCTCCAAGCACGGCTCCGCGCCGGACCAGTTCAGCGCCGCCGCCATTTCCGTAAATGCCGGCCGGTCTGCCTGCCTGCACGCGTGAGGTAAGGATTACGGGCATGCCCGCTGCGAGGAGAGGGACGAGCGACTGCACCATGTGCAGACCTGGATTGCCTGCGCCCATGGCTTCTACGACCAACCCTGCGGCGCCCGCCCTGACGACGGCGTCCATGGCCACTGTGTCACCGCCGGGATAGCACGAGACGATGTCGACCCGAGGAAGAGCTTCGGTGAACAGTTTCTCCGGAGAGAAGTGCATGCCTCG
Source organism: Agreia sp. (assembly GCA_040398585.1). Classification (GTDB taxonomy): domain Bacteria; phylum Actinomycetota; class Actinomycetes; order Actinomycetales; family Microbacteriaceae; genus Agreia. Next base: position 1,834 of record JBBATW010000013.1, on the reverse strand, counting down.
CGCAGGTCGCCGATTGATGGCCAGCTGACCACCCACGACGCTTCCAACCGGACCAAGGGGAGACAGGAATGCGGCGCTGGATAACGTGCTCGTTTTTCTCGTCCCGGGCGCGGACCAGATCTCTCCGTCGAAGACAATCAAAACTCCCATGCCCTGACTGCGATCATCGGCCGCCACAGTGATGGCGTTTTGGAGGTTACGCGCGCCGTCGGGCGCTGGGTCGTCCGAGGAGCGTTGCGCCCCGGTGAGGATCACGGGCTTCGCCGATTCCAGAAAGAGGCTGAGAAAGAATCCCGTCTCTTCCATCGTGTCCGTGCCGTGTGTAATGACGCATCCACAGACCTCCGGGTCAGCAAGCACTTGCTGCACTCGACGAAGCATTTCGGCCATGTCCGCCAGGGACAGATTGAAGCTATTGAGCTGAAACAGTTGCTCGACGTGCACACCCACGTTGAGTGAGATGGTGATCCTGTCGAGCAAATCGCTCCCCGAAATGGCCGCGACCGCGTCACCATCGGCGTTTTGCGCACTGGCAATGGTTCCGCCCGTCGCTAGCACCACGACCTTTTTCACCTGAAAACCTCTTTGTCGTTCTGGTTATTTCGCCAAACGATTGGCGACGGTTGATAGACTAAGCGCAATCGTTTGGCGAAGTCAATACACACCTTCGGGTTACATTGGACAAAAATGGAATTAGAAGAGAGGAAGTGCAGACGTGCCTGTCCCCAGAAACCTGCCCAGCACCGAACGACGCGACAGAGTAACCCTCCGAACGATCGCCGACACCGCCGGGGTGCATGTCTCCACCGTCTCCCGAATCCTCAATAACCAGCTCGGCGGCTCACAGCACACAGCCTCGCCCGAAACTGTTGATCGCGTCCTGGCTGTGGCAACCGACCTCCGATACACCCCGAACCAGTCGGCCAGAAGTCTACGCACGCGCCGTAGCAGCCATATAGGCGTCCTCGTCCCGACGCTTACCGACATCGTCCTCGCAACTATTTACGAGGGTATAGAGGAGGCCGCCGAACGGCATGGCTACTCAACCTATGTGACGAACTCACTCGACGACCCTGCCCGTCGTGAGCGTCAGACCGCAACGATGCTCGCTCGCAACCCAGATGCAATGATCTTCGGAGACGCCGAAGCCCACGGTGATTTTCTCGAGCGGCAGAGCCGCAAGGGAGTACCGTTCTGCTTGGTTTCCCGTCGGGTCGAGGGATTTCTCTCTGCGACCACCGATGACTACCGGGGCGGACAACTCGCTGCAGAACATCTTCTCGAGCTTGGGCTCGTCCAGGCCGCTCTGCTGTCGGGTAAGCCATTCGCCAGCACTGCTATCGACCGTACAGCCGGCTTCGTGGACACTTTCCGAGATGCCGGCCACCCCATCCCTGATCATTTGATCCTCTACGGCCCCTTCGATACGGCGGGTGGTCGCGAAGCAATGCAGTCGATCCTGTCGACCGGGGTGACGCTCGACGCCGTCTTCGCCACAAACGATTTCGCGGCTATCGGTGCGATGGGCGCGCTGCGAGACGCTGGTCTGGTGGCCGGCGCTGATGTCGCCGTCATTGGCTACAACGACGTTCCGCTTTCAGAAGCAATTCCCATGCCACTGACTACAGTGCATTCAGCCCATAATCGAATGGGCCAGGAAGCCGTTGAGTTGATTGTCAAACTCCTCAACGGAGAGCAGCCCACGTCTGTCCTACTTCCTCCGACGTTGGTCGTTCGCGAATCCACGCTCGGCGTGGCTACAGCGCGGGCCGCAGCATTTAGGCGGGCATAACGAGGATTGACCGTCCCCACCTTCACGCCGCCCCTTCGTGAG
>JBBATW010000012.1:50621-81371 GCA_040398585.1 Agreia sp. | reverse complement strand
CGATCATGCGAATGGCCTCGAGCAGGCGGATGGAACCCATGCCGGTCGTGTCTCCCGTGTACTCGGGCTCGTCGAAGCTGACCCGCACATGCGACTGCGCCGCGAGGTTGTAGACCTCGTCGGGGCGGATCTGATCGAGGAGCGTCACGAGGCGCGAGCCATCGGTCAGGTCGCCGTAGTGCAGGAACAGTCGCGCGCCCGACTCGTGCGGGTCCTGGTAGATGTGATCGATGCGGCTCGTGTTGATCGTCGACGAGCGACGGATCAGACCGTGCACCTCATAGCCCTTAGCGAGTAGGAGCTCGGCGAGATAGCTGCCGTCCTGGCCGGTGATGCCGGTGATTAGTGCTTTCTTGGCCACATCTTCCCCCTGTTATTTTTTGCTGGGCTTCCCCAGCCCGAGGAAGTTCACCCAACTGTGATTCGCCCCGCACATAGGTTACAGGGTGACGATTACCGCCTTTCAACCAACCGTCCCCTCTAGAATTCGTTTTGTGACTGAACACAACCGAATCTCGCACCGAATCTCATCAATTGCGGAGTCAGCGACTCTGAAAGTCGACGGCAAGGCGAAGGCTCTTCAAGCCCAGGGCCGCCCTGTTGTTAGCTTTGCCGCGGGGGAACCTGATTTCTCGACGCCTGCTTATATCGTCGCCGCTGCGGCGCTTGCGGTTCAGGACCCCAAGAACTACAGGTATACGCCCGCGGCAGGGCTGCCAGAGTTGCGGGAGGCGATCGCTGCGAAGACGCTGCGTGACTCCGGCCTTGAGGTCTTGCCCGCTCAGGTCATTGTCACCAACGGCGGCAAGCAGGCTGTTTACCAGAGCTTTGCTACGTTGCTCGACCCGGGTGATGAGGTTATTGTTCCTACGCCCTACTGGACTACCTACCCCGAAGCTATTCGCTTGGCCGGCGGTGTGCCCGTTGATGTGTTTGCCGGCAGCGACCAGGGGTACCTCGTGACAGTTGAGCAGCTTGAGGCTGCTCGAACTGAGCGCACGAAGGTGCTGCTGTTTGTGTCTCCGTCGAACCCAACCGGTGCCGTGTACTCCCCCGAGCAGACACGTGCCATTGGCGATTGGGCCGATAGCCACGGGCTTTGGGTTGTTACCGATGAGATCTACCAGAACCTTGTTTATGACGGTGTGAAGGCGATCTCTATTGTCGAGGCCGTTCCTGCTCTCGCCGACCGCACGATTCTGGTGAACGGCGTCGCCAAGACGTACGCAATGACCGGCTGGCGTCTTGGCTGGATGGTCGGCCCGGCCGACGCAATCAAGGGTGCTGCCAACCTGCAGTCGCACCTCTCGAGCAACGTCTCGAACATCTCACAGCGCGCAGCAATCGCTGCGTTGAATGGACCTCAAAACGCTGTGGAGGAAATGCGCCTGGCCTTTGATCGCCGGCGCAAGGCCATCGTCTCCGGCCTGAACGCCATTGAGGGTGTCACCTGTCCGATGCCGCAGGGTGCTTTCTACGCGTACCCCGATGTGACGGCGCTGCTTGGCCGCAACTGGGGCGGAGTTACCCCTACGACATCACTCGAACTTGCTGATCTGATTCTGGATCAGATCGAGGTTGCAGCGGTTCCCGGTGAAGCGTTCGGTCCGAGCGGGTTCCTGCGGTTTTCCTACGCACTGGGCGACGACGCACTGGCCGAAGGCGTGGCCAGGTTGCAGCGACTCTTTCGGTAGCTGAATCGGTCCGTTTCACTATTCGAAGAAATAAGGACATGAGCACATCACATGCCGAGGGTACAGGCAGGGCGCGGAGACGGCGAGCATTCCGGCGGCGACGGGCACTGCAATTCAGCGGCCTGATAATCCTGCTGTTAGTGCTCTGTGCAACCTGGGTAGGAACACGCGGCTACCTTGCAAAGGGCGAACTCGAGGCAGCTGCTCCTCTTGTTTCCCAGATTCAGCAGCAGCTCCTCCAGGATGATGGGGCAGCTGCCGAGGTTACGGCCGAATTGCTTGCGGTTCACAGCGCGAGTGCCGCCCGCCTGACGAGCGATCCAGTTTGGAAGACTGTAGAGCTGCTTCCTTGGCTGGGGCCGAACCTGAAGGCTTTTTCTGAGGTCACCGCAGCGGTCAATGACTTAGCCGTCAACGTCGTCCAGCCTTTGGCTGGTGTCGCAAACGGAATCAGCCTGAGTGACTTCAAACCTGTTGATGGCGCCCTCAATCTCCGACCTTTTCTAAATGCGCAACCCGCCATTCAATCGGCGTCAGACTCCATCGATTCGGCTACGACAAGAGTCAAATCTATCGATACCTCCCAGACGTTGGGCGTTGTCAGGGAGGCAACGCTAAAGTTCGAAGGGATGCTCGAAAAGGCTTCGGTTGAATTGGCCTCCTTGAACAGAGCTGTGCACTTGATACCCGCAATGCTTGGCAATTCTGGCCCGCGAAACTATCTACTCATGTTTCAGAACCCAGCCGAACTCCGCGCCTCTGGGGGCATTCCAAGTGCCCTGGCAATCATTCACACTGACCAGGGACGCTTCACTCTCGGCGCTCAGGCATCAAGTGCAAGCTTTCCCGAATTTGCATATCCGGTTCTTCCACTCTCCGACGAGACTCGGGGGTTGTATGGAGATATAACTGGCACTTACATGCAAGATGTCACTCTTACGCCAGACTTCGATGTCTCGGCTCGGCTCATTAGAGAAATGTGGCGGCTCAGGTTCGGTGACGAAGTTGACGGGGTGATTTCTATCGATCCGATTACTTTGGGCTATCTCCTTAAGGCGACCGGGCCCGTGAGCCTTCCAAACGGAGACGTCATTACGTCCGACAATGCCGTGAAGCTCCTACTAGAAGATGCATACAAACGCTTTCCCGTTTCCTCCGATCAAGATGCCTTCTTTGCGGCCACAGCTGAAGCTGTGTTTCATGCAGTTGCCGACGGTCAAGGGAATCCCTTAGAACTGATGAAGGCGTTGATTAGAGGGGGGAACGAACGACGTGTGCTCATCTGGAACAGCAACTCGTCTGAACAGCAGATCTTGTCAGACACGACGCTGACCGGCGGCCTACCTTCATCTGACGCCACCTTGTTGAACTTCGGTGTCTATCTGAACGACGGCACTGGCGCAAAAATGGGCAGGTACCTCTTAACTCAGGTCGACATGGGCCAGGTCACGTGCCGCGATGACCGGCGCCCTGAGTACCAGGTCACACTGTCGCTCACGAACAGCGCACCGCTCAATGCCAGCACAACGTTCTCTCGCCTCGTTACAGGAGGAGGCGTCTTCGGCGTCGCGCCGGGTCACATCAAAACGATAGTTTCAGCATTCGGGCCTCCGAGCGTGATGAGCATGGGCATGACCAAAGATGGCGGCTCGGCACCATTTCATCCAACCACGCTCGATGGCTATCCGGTCAGTGCAATCAGCGTCGAGTTGGCCCCTGGACAAAGCACGGTTTTGAGGTTTCGGTGGCTTGGAGACAAGCCGTTCTCCGGGAAGCTCGGTGCCGAAATAACACCTCAAATTAACACCAACGCAATAAAACAGGTGGAATTGACGTGCGGAGCTGACATACAGTAGGAGAGATCTTTATGAGTCTGTAACACCATCGGGTGTTGAGCCATTTATTATTAGGGGAAATATTCGCATGTTCAAAAAAATCATCGCCGTTGCCGCTTTGGGGGTAGTTGCAATGCTGGCGGTTCCAGCGGTAGCCAACGCCGTCGACTACACGTCGTCGAGCAACACCGTGGTCACGGGTGCTAACGGCGTTGCGCTAGACGCTGTTGGCCCTGGCGACAGCGTCGAAATAAATTTTGTTGGCGCCGTGTTCACGCCGAGCGAGACGGTCTCAGCGACGGTTGACGGTTTTGGCACGCCCACACTGTCTACCGTGAAGGCTGCACCTTTTACGCTGACGAAGATTGCTAATGCTAAGGGGACAACCTCCTTCTTGATGAACCTTCCCGCTGATGCGCAAGGGCCCTACACAGTGACGGCAACGGGGTTGAGTTCAGGTGCGACCGGAAGCGCAACCATCACCGTAGTACCTGCTGACGCTGGTGCCGGCTCAGGATCGAACGCGAACTCTTCCGATGGGCTGGCCGCAACCGGTGCTAGCGTTCCGATGCTGCTCATCTGGAGCATCGTTGGCGTTCTCGCTCTCGGAGCAGCACTGATCGCCGTGCGCGTCGCCATTCGACGCCAGCGCGCCTCGGCGTAATAGCTCGACTTTAGAAATAGCAAGAGGTACGGCCCAAGTATGTGGGCCGTACCTCTTTTTTTTCTGCAATCTGGGCCTAGACGTTTCGCTTGGCGAGGAGAGTCCTGCGACGGACCAGAACGAAAGCGAGCGCTACCAAGACAAGGCCGCCCGCGATGCCTCCCAGAATGATGGGTGCGCTGACGCCCACATAACCCCCTGTGACTGCGCCTTCCCTGTCAGGCGGCAAAACGGTGAGCGTGCCCACCGAGACTGTGCCGCTCATGCCTGTGACTGTGATTGTGTAGCTGCCGTGGGCCGTCGCACTGGCATAATAGTCGACTCTGCCCGTGGCATCCGAGTTGCGCTCAAGGCTGACGACAGCATGGAGCGCGGCAAGGCTGACTGCTGCCGGCGCAGATGCTGTGGTTCGCTCGTTGGGCTGGAATCCGGTGAAGGAGAGCACACCCGCGCCTGTGCCCGAGACTTGTGCCGTGGGCCCTTGGGCCGTGTAGCCGGTCGCACTGGCCGCTGCGGGGAAAGTACAAGCGGCAATAACCACAATCAGAGCAGCAAATAATAACTTGGAGCGCATGAACTGTTCCCGTCAAGCCGGAGACGAATTACCCCCGATCGAGGGTCAATTTATCGTAGTTCAGGTTTGCGGGCACCCGGTGCATTCTTAGTATGCGCCTTCTTTGGCGAAGACGGCTCTGGCAGTGCGCCACAGGATGACGAGGTCGCCCATGGCAGACCAGTTCTCGACGTAGTAGAGGTCTAGTCTGACCGTGTCGCCCCAGGAGAGGTTGGAACGGCCACTCACCTGCCAGAGGCCGGTGATGCCTGGCTTTACAAGAAACCTGCGGTGCACGTGAGTCTCGTACTTGGCCACCTCGGTCTCAAGGGGTGGTCGTGGGCCCACAAGCGACATGCTGCCTCGGAAGACATTTAAGAGCTGAGGAAGCTCATCGATGCTGAAGCGTCTCATGAATGAGCCCATCGGCGTGATGCGCGGGTCGTTCTTCATCTTGAACATGACGGTATTGCCCTCGGCACGCTCTTCGCTTTGCAGAGCTCCTAGGCGGGCCTCAGCGTCGATCACCATTGAGCGAAACTTCAGCATGTTGAAGTGCGTGCCGTTGATGCCGACTCGCTGCTGCCGAAACAGCACCGGGCCTGGAGTACTCAGGCGAACCGCGATTGCGACAACCGCGAGAAGTGGAGAAAGGGCGAGGATCAGCGCTGCGGACGCAGCAATGTCGAAGATTCTCTTCGCGAAGAGCCTGCGACCTTCATAGCGCGGGGTCTCCACGTGAATGAGTGGCAGGCCCGCCACAGGCCTGGTGTGGATGCGGGGGCCGCCGATATCGGTGAGGCTGGGGGCGACTACGAGGTGCTGGCGGCCGGGCTCCAGGCTCCAGCTGAGTTCGCGCACCCGCTCGGGGGTGAGATCGCCACTGGTCACCATGACCGTGTCGGCGCCGGTGGCCGCCATTGCCTCGAGAACCTTGTCGATGTTGCCAAAAACCGGAATGCGGTCGCCGTCTAGGTAGGCCCCGATTTGGCCCGTCGGCAGGCAGGCTCCAACGACAAGGTAGCCGGCGGCCGGCTGGCCGGCCAGTTCGCGGGCGACTCGAAACGCCGACTCCTCAGAGCCCACCAGCAACACTCGGGCGGAGTAGCGACCGGTCAAGCGCTGGGCCCCGAGCCACTGGCGCCAGATCCACCGCGAGACCAGCAAGCTGAAGATACCCAGGGGGAACGCGAGAAGGATATAGCCGCGCGCGAGGTCAAGCTGAAAGAGGAAGGCCACGATCGCGACGAGCCCGAACAGGCGCACGGCGCTGTCGGCGATCAGTCGGTACTCTTGCGAACCCGTGCCCAATACGCGAGCGCTTCGGGTGTCGAACATGCTCAGGAGCAGCATCCACGAGGAGATGATGCCGATCGAGAGCACCGTATAGCTCAGCGGCGAATTCTTCATGTCGACGCCGACAGAATTCGACAGCCCGGCGTCCGGGAACCAGGCGAGCTGCACGCCGAAGACCACCCAGGCGAGCACGGCAAGGTCGGTTATGACCAGACGCTGCGAATATGACTTTCGCCAGTCGGGCGACTCACCCCGATCTGACGGCTCCGACGCCGCACGAATCTTTTCTAGCAACTAAGTCTCTTCCCTTTCCGCGTTTGATCTCCCGTTTGAAGCGCGCCGCCCTTTACCAGGTGAAGCCACCGTCAGATGAGATAGATGATTGCCCGGCGGCAGACAGCCAGACAGATTCGCCAATCGCATCCAGCGCAAAGGGGCCGGTGGAAGAGGCTGAAGTGGCACAGCCGACGAGGACCGGCGAGGAGGTCGGGGTCAGCGGGAGCGCGATCGACTGAATCGCCACCCCTGAGCAATCTGGCACACCGCGCGTAGCGAGAAGCATGCGACTCGCGTTTACAGAGAATGCCTGTGCACCTGTGGCGATGGAAGTGACCCACTCCGTGGTTGTGGGGGAGCGCTGGAAGACCGCGTCGTTGCACAGCACAACGAGGCGACCGGAGGCAACCTCTAGATCTAGCACCGTCGGGCAGGGTGCGTTGATGGCGGAACCTTGAAGTTGAATCACGCCCGGGCTCGTCGTATTGATGAAAGACTGCTCGCCCAACCGCTCTGGGTAGGCCTGCCAGAATTGGCCCGCCGTGAATGTTGCGATCGTCTCGACCGTGCAGCTGGCACCGGTCTTGGCAACGATGGTTGCCGCCTGCCCTGTTGTTGCCGAAAGCGCCATAACCTCGCGCACGGCAAGATCTGCAGCGCTGTGTTTAATCCAAGTGGCCCCAGAGTCTGTCGTCGACTCAATGACCGGTTCTGTGACGCCGCAGAGACCCGCCGTCGACCGCCACCCTGTTGTTGGGCTTGTGGCTACGAGAAAGCTGGCCGGCCTCGTTGGGGTTGGGATGCTCGACGGGGTGGGTGTTGGTGTAAAAGCTGGCGTGGAGCTGATGGTGGCTGGAATCTCGGGAACGGTCGTCTGCGTTGAAGCACGCGTGGTTGACAGGGCGAACGCCACTAGGGCGATGTCAGCGATTACGAAGGCCACCACTGCAACGATGACCCAGGGCGCCCGGCTACCCGAACTGCCGCGTCGCCGTCGTGACCTAACGCGGGGCAAAAGCGCCCTCGAATGGCGAGTAGACGAACGCTGCGACGATGGTGGTCACCGCGGAATCAAGGCTCTTGCCCACTCGATCGTAGGTCGCCTGCGACTGACGGTAAGGGTCTTCGATGTCATCGTCTTCAGGGTTGGGCAGCGGTGGCAGAAAGCCGCGGGTCGCCGCCAGTTGCGTCACGATAGATGCGGCGAGGCTGTCGGTCCTTTTCGGAGCGTCGGCCGAATTCAGCGCAGGAAGGCCCTGGATCATGCGCGCAAACTGTTTGACCGTGAAGGTGTTCTTGGTGGAGCGCGGTACCATTCTCGCGACCTGAGCGCGCTGCTCGCGGGTCGCGGTAAGAACGAGATCCGCGTTCACGATGTGGGCTGCGGTCAAGAAAATACTGGTCTTTCCCTCCGGGTCTCCGCCGTAGGTACGCGACAGCCCTGCGGCCTGCTCGTCCATAATCTCACCCTCGGTGGCCTCGAGGCCAGCGCTTGTGATGTGGGCACGAACCCCCGCAGCGGCAAATCGGGCACGAAGAAGTTGCTCGGCTACCGGCGAGCGGCATAGGTTACCGGCACAGACCACGAGAACGCTGAACTCTTTGGTCTCGCTGGAGTGAAGTGACATCGAAGATCTTCCCCAAATAGAGCTGTGAGCTAAGGAGCCGAAGCTAGCTGGTTGCCACTGGAACCACGGATATATCCCCATACCCGTAGCCATAACCATAGCGGCCGTAGCCATAGGCGTCTGGCCCCTTTGTGGGCAACATTGTGAGTACAAGGCCTGAAATCGGGGCGTCAACCGAGTTCAGGGCGGCGAGGGCGCTTTTGAGCTGATTCTTGTGTGTTCGGCCCGCGGCACAGACAACGATCGTTCCGCCCACGATGCGGGCCAGAATTGCCGCGTCGGTCACAGGCAGGAGAGGCGGGGAGTCGAACAGCACAACGTCGAAGACGCCATTGAATTCCTTGATCAGCTTGACCATGGACTCTGAACCCAAGAGTTCACTTGGGTTCGGTGGACTCTTGCCGGCCGGAAGCACAAATAGTTCTTTCGAGCCCCACTGTTGAATGACGTCTTGCGGCTCGGCGCTGCCGATCAGCAGGTCGGTCAGGCCGACCGCCCCCTCTAGCCCCATGTAGTTCGCGAGCTGCGGGCGGCGAAGATCAGCATCGACGATGAGCACTCTAGACCCTGCATCGGAAAGGGCGATGGCCAAGTTGGCGGCTGTAGTGCTCTTGCCCTCAGTCTGTATGGAAGAAGTCAGAACGAAGCAACGGTCTGTGCGGCCGATGTCGAGGAACTGCAGGTTGGTTCGGAGGGAGCGAAATGACTCGGCCCGGGGGCTCCGCGGGTCGGCGTGAACGATGAGCGGCCTGACACTGGCGTTCGGGTCGAAGACGATTCCTCCGAGGATTGGCACATCGGTGATTTCCTCGATGTCTCGCTCATTGCGGATACGTGTATCCAGAACTTCACGCAGAACAGCCAGGCCTATGCCAATTGCAAGACCTACGAGCCCACCAATAAGGAGATTGAACGGCACCTTGGGACTTATGGGCGTCTGCGAAACAGACGCATGCTGGATCAGTGTCAGCTTTACGGGAGATGTGCTCGAGGTTCCCTCGGGGCTCTCAAGACTCTGAACAACCTTGGTCAAGCTCTCCGATATCCCCGTGGCAATCAGGGCCACCTCAGCAGGGTCGGCGCCGGTGACAGAAATGTCGATGATGTTGGTTCCAATGGGTGCTGAAACTGTTGTCATTCCAGACAGAGCGCTGCTGCTGAGATTGATGCCCAAGTCTGCTATTACCGGTAGGAGCACTATTGGAGTGACGGCCAGTGCCGCGTAGGTCGTCACCCTCTGCTGGGTGAATGCATTTCCCTGCGCTAGATCCTGAACGGTGGAGCCGCCGGAGGTAGAGACGAAGACCTTGGCAAAGGAGCTATACATCGGGGTCTGCACGATCGAGTAGATTGCCGCGGCCGCGATGCCGGTCAGGGTCAAGACGACGATGATGACCCAGCTCTTGCGCAGAATTCTGATGTAGTCGCGAAGTTCCACTTCTGCGGCCTTCCCCTCGAAGTCGTGATGGTTGTGGCCACGCGTCTGTCCCCCGCTCGGCCGTTTCTTATTTTTGCACACACCCCGGCGCGTTCTGCGCGGCGCGGCGCTAGTGTCCCCGGCGCGATGCCAGGCGGGATGCCCGGCGGGGCGAGGCAAGCACGGCCGCGGCGGCGCGGGCACGGAGCGTGAGGCCGACGGCGATCAGCAGGGCGGCGATTGCGATGAGGGCCAGCACTATGAACGGCCAGCCGGCGAGCCAGAATTCGAGCAGCCACGGAAAGAGACCGGTGCCGTGGCCTGTGCCTGCGCTGGCGTTTGTGTCGATGACCGTGCCGACGGCCGGGAATGTCAGCTGTTCGGTGCGGTCATGGGTGACTGCGGCGCCGGTGAGAGTGAGGGTGGCATCCCACGGGCCTGCCGGCAGCGACGCGTCAAGGGTGACGGTGATTTGGCCAGATTCGCCGGGGGCGAGCGAGGTTGTGGAATCGATGTTGATCGGGCCCGCCGAGAGGCCGCCGGGGCCGGCTGCCAACGCGATCGAGCCGGCGAGCTCGATGGCCCGGCCACCCGTGTTGGTGACATTCGCCTGGGCCGTGGGGTTGCCATCCGTCGACCGGTTCGCGATCAGCGAGTCGATGGTGAAGTCGGGGGCTACGCCGTTGCCGGCGCCAACCGCGAGGTAAACGCGCAGGCCGGCGCGGGTGGTGCTGACGACGTTGGTTCCGGGGTCGGGGGCCGATTGCACCTCGGCCCAGATCGCGGCGTACTGCTCGCCCTCGGGGGCGTCGCTGGGTATGTCGATGCTGACTGTCAGATCGGCCGTGACGTTGGGGCCCAGATCGATCGCAGTCTGGTCTGTCGTCGTCCACCGGGCGAGGTCGTTCTGCTCGGTCGCCTCCCCGACGAATGAACCGCCGACGATGCGGGCAGCCGTTGTGTAGACCCGCACCGTTCTTGCGGTGTCAGATCCGTTCCTGATCTGGATGCGACGATCGACCGACGAACCGGGCGCGAGCCTGTCAACGATAGAGACCGAGGCCCGCGGATCATTCTGCTGGGCGGCCTGGATCTCCATCAGCTGAATCGATACCCCGGTCACCACCGGCGGATTGGTCGCTTGCGCAAGGGCCGGCTGAATGCCTGCGGCAAGAATCGCAATCGGGAACACGAGCGCCATAAGCGCCAGAGCAACACGGCGGGAAAGGAGTTTGTTACGCAACTGAATCGAGACCTTTTGTAGCGGGTGTATCTCTAAACATCCGTTGCGCGCGGCGAAACGGTTTTTGTTTCGCCGCGCACAGGCATCCGTCTTAGAGGACGGAGTGGGTGATCGTGGAGGTGTAGACACCGAGCAGGGCGGCTGAGGGAACCGTGGTGCTGATGCTCGCGGTCCAGACGGAGGTGTTGAAGCCCGACGTGCTCGACGCGATAACTACCGGCGAACTGGTGGTGCTCAGGTTCTGCGCGGCCTGGCCGGCGGCATTCGAGGTGCCGGTGTTGACCGGGGTGCTGCCGGAGTAGTTCACTTTGGCACCCAACATTGAGCCGGTGTTGTCGGTGTTGCCGAGCGAGTCGGTGAACGCCGAAGCGGCTGCGCCGACTGTCCAGTTGCCCTTGACGGCGCGGGAGTCGACAACGGTGACGAGCGACGTCATGCCGGTCGTTGCTCCACCGTCGGCGTCGGGCAGGATGGTCGGCAGGGCAGTGCCGCCCGAGACCGAGGTGATGAGCACGCCGCCACCGATGACGGTGACGGTGACCGTGTTGGTCGGGTCGGTGACCGCGGCGTTGGCCGGGGCTGCGGCGAACAGGGTCAGGGCGACGGCCCCGACGAGGGTGATGGAGGCGATGGTTGACTTGCGCATGGGAGTGGACCTTTGCTGAGAGTTGGGCTGCCTGACTCGTGTCGGCAGCGGAGGGGAATATCTCAGTCGGATTGGTTTGTGCCTGACGGATCATCCCCGATGAGGAATCTATGTCTTTTTTGACCCCTTATATAGGGGCACCCATTGGGGGAACAGCGGTACTGAGTAGTGGCTCAGTGCCCCGTAAGTAGGGCCCCTTTCATGGGGTTCTGGGCGAATTCATGCGGATGCATGGTCTGCGGCAATAAGAAACGGGGGCCACCGCGAGTGTCGCGGTGGCCCCCGTTGGGCTTTTCTTGTCCCCCGTTATGGGGTGCAGTCGAAACGCGTTGCAGTAGTGCTTACGAGCGGGACTTGGTCGAACCGGCGGCCGCGGCAGCCGCTGCGGCGGAGGCCGCCTGGGCCTGAGCTCTGGCGTAGTCGTCGATCGTGCCGTTGCGCACAGCGGTGACCTCGTCTGCCGTCAGCAGGCGCCACGGCGAATCGGGGTTGATATCGGCCGAGGCCGGGCTCGTCGCCTGGTTCCACCAGCGGGCCTGGTATGGCACGCCCTCCACCAGCACGCGGGTGCCGGCGTTGTAGACCGTCGTCGGCGCCCAGTCGGAGTACGTGCCCACCGGCAGCGCGATCTGCACGCGGGGGGTGTCGGTGGCCAGCACCGGGCCCAGCAGCGACCACGGCGTCTCGAACGACTTCAGCGCGGGGTTGTCGGGCAGGTCGCCCTGAGACCACCACTTGGCCTGGTACACGTAGCCGCGCCAGACGACCTTGGCCTCTTTCTGAAAGACGCGGTCTTTCGCCCAGATCTCATACGGGCTCGTGATCGGGTCGTCGACGTACACGGCGCCGTTGCTGTTCTCGGCAACGCCGACCGGAGTGGCAGATGCCGTGGGCACGCCCGGTGCGGGCGTGGCCCCGGCGAAACGGTTGCCCAGCAGGCTGGCAAAGCTCTGCTGGCCCTGGTCGATGCCACTGCAGGCGTCGGAGACATGCTTGACGTTGACGTAGTTCGGGCCGCAGGTGCGGTCGCGGTTCATCGACCACATCGACATGCGGCCGAGCTGCTTCTCCTGCGCGAACGCATTCAACTCCACGGCGTCATCGAGGGTGAAGACCTCGTCGATCACATCGTTCTGGCCGATCATCGGCGTCGCGCCGATCTTTGCCCACACGGCGGCGGTGGTCATGACGACGCCCTGATCGCGGTAGAGGGCAGCGACCTGGTCGTGGGTGGCATTCAGCGCTGCGATCGAGGCCTTGGCCATCGACTGCGACGCGTCTTTGCTCTGGCCGTAGTCCATCGTCATGGCGTTGACGCCCGCGAGGGTCACGCCCGCGTCGAGAAGCTGCTTGACGGCGGCGATGCCGGCATCCGTCAGCCCCGCCGGCGATACCGCGAGGGTGACCCAGACAGCGAGGTCGTTGCCGGCCGAGTGGCGCTTGTCTTGAACCGTCTTGATGGCGGCGGCGCGGCGCTCTCCCCCGGCGACGTTGCTGAGGTTCGCGCCCTCGATGTCGAGGTCGATCGTCGTGGTCTTGTAGCGGTCGATGACTGCGGAGTAGGCGCCGGCGAGGGCGACCTTATCGGTGCATCCGGTGGCCAGCTCGGTGTTCGCGGCGCCGCCAAACGAGATATCGGCCTGGCCGCCCAGCTGGGTGAGTCGCGCGATGCGGCGGTCGAGATCGAGGGCGCTGGATGCTGCGTCGAGCGTGTAGAACGTGCCCCACGTCGGCTGGCACGGATCGGTTTTGCCCGCGACGATGAAGCTCAGCACGACGCTGGTTCCCACCTCGGGCAGGGGGCTCTCGAAGGCATACTGGGGAGTCGAGGTGACGTCGACGTACCCCGCGAACCACGGGCTGTAGGAGGCGAGGGCCTGGGAGCCGGTCCACCACTGCCAGCCGACGAAACCGCCGCCGGCCAGGGCCGCGACGATGACGACGGCCAGGGTTGTGCGCCAGAAAGACATGCGGCGGGTGCGGCGCGGCTTCAGCTCAAGCTCGGTGCCGAGCGGGCCCTGATAGCCCGGGGTGCCTTGGTAGCCCTGGGTGGCCGGGGTGTTCATCGGGACGTTGCTCATCAGTCGTTCCTCGCAGAGGTCAGGATTTCGTTGTCGCGCTCGTTGCCGTTGTTGCCGCTGTCGTTGCCTCCGTTGCCGCCGTTGTCGCGGGAGCCCTCGGGGATGCTCGACACGAAGGCCTGGCCCGAGTAGCGGGTCAGCTCCGAGTTCGTGCGGTCACGCTCCTCGAGCTCATGCGCGGAGTTCGCATGCCCGTGATAGATCACCGCGCGCCAGTCGAGCGCGGGCACCACCGGCGAACCGGGAATCTCGTACCGCGCCGCCCGGCCGCTGCGCTTGTCGACCCACAGCCAGTCGGTGAGGCCGAGCCAGACATCCACGACGCTCTTGCCGACCCCGATGTAGGCGAGGATCGCAGTGGTGGCCAGCAGGGCGTTGAAGCCGGCGAACGCGGCGTTGCCCCACGCCCCCACGTTGATGTTTCGCCAGACCGTGAACGCCGAGAACGCGACGATCAGGTAGGGAATCACGACGAACGCCAGCGGGGAGGCCGTGCGGTTCTTGACCTTCGGGGTGCGGGCGAACGGAATCTTCTTGCCCGTGACGCCCTGCTGCATGCTCTTGAACACCCCGGCGAGGTTGACGGGCAACAGAATCAGGTTGAAGCCGTAGATGCGGAGGATATCGAAGAACCGGTAGCGGTTGTAGTGCAGGTCGCTGCCCATGGCCATGAAGTACGGCGCCGACGCCAGCAGCACGATCGGGCTGAGCAGGCGGCTGTCGTACGGGTACGCGAGCAGAAAGAGCAGCGCGAAGCTGGCCCAGCCGATCGAGCCCATGTAGTTCAGGCGAAGGCAGAGCTCCATGAAGCGGATGGGCGTGCCGTTGCGCTTACGCTCCGTCACCTGCCGCACGAACTTGGGCAGAATCAAGAGCCCGCCGTTCGCCCAGCGCCGGCGCTGCACGATGAGCGAGCCGAAGTCGGGCGGCGTGGCCGAGTAGCTGAGCCGCTCCGGGTAGTTCACCAGGCTCCAGCCGTGGGTGCCCAGGTCGATGCTCGACTCGGTGTCTTCGATCACGGTGCGGTCTTGTACGTAGCGGCGCACCTCGAAACCGCCGACGGTTTCAACCTCGACGATGTCTTCTAGGGCCCTCTTGCGGATGATCGCGTTCGCGCCCACCCAGAACGCGGCGCCATAGTACGACATGCCCTGATGCAGCATGTGCTGGATGTCGGTGGTCGCCCCAGCGAGGCGCTCGATGCGCGTCGGGGCCCCGCGGAACGACGAATACGGGGTCTGGGTGACGGCGACGCGGGCGTTCTCGGACTGCTCGAGGAAGTAGACGAGGCGCAGGCAGTAGTCGCGCAGGAGAAGGGAGTCGGCGTCGAGGGTGAGCAGGTATTCGGCGTCGGGAACGGCGAAATTCGCCTCATCCTGCTTCGTGGCGGGCCAGAGAATCTTGCCTGCCGGGCCCTGTTCGAGCCGGAACTCGCGGCCCATCAGTCCGATGTAGGCGTTGAGGTTCATGGCCTTGTTGGCCTCGTGGCTGAGGGAGGCGAACGTCTTGCGCTCGAAGGTCTCGAGCCTGGCGGAGAAGATCCAGACGAGGCGGCGGTGCAGCTCGAACATGCGGCGCGGGCTCGGGGCGAGCTCGTCCCAGGCGGCGGCGTCGAGGGCCGAACCGAAGAGGGTGCAGTCGGCGGCGAGGCCGCCCAGCACCTGCTCGGCGAAGAACTGCTCTACGTGGTCGGTGACGTGCTCGCTCTGGGCCAGGTTCTGCAGCCAGCGGGCCGCCCAGCGGTAGTGCGCCGAGAGGCGACGCACGTGGTCGCCCGTGACGGTTGACGACATGGTGAACTCGAGCTCGTAGACGCGCAGGGCCTCAACGAAGCGGGCGCGCGGCTCCTCCAGCGTGCGGCTGATCTGGTCGGCGATCAGGCGCGACTCGGCGAGGCGCGCGGCGGCTCCGGGGTCGGTCGGGGCGGGCGGGTCATCCAGCAGCAGCACGACGTTCATCGCTGGATACTCCTGCAGGGCGGCCGACCACAGCGTCGCCCGCACAATGCTGGGCTCCTCGCTGTAGGAGGGCACCAGCACGGTGAGCTGGCCGTGCTCGTCGGTGAAGTGCCGATCAAGCGCCGCGCGCGGCACCCGGTGGTGGTCGCGAAACCGCTGGAGGCCACCCTGGCGGGCGACGAGGTACATGGTCGCCGAGAAGATGAGAACCGTCACGATCACGAGATACGAGATGGCCTCGGTTGCGAACCGGAAGTCGACGAGAGTGTTGTTGATGAACTCGCGGATGATCGTGTAGATCACATAGACCGCCCACAGAACGACCGTGGCCAGGATGGCCAGCCGGCCGCGAATCATCTTGCCGTCGCTCGGCCTCGGATGAACGATGGGCAGAGGTTCAGTGGAGCGCTCGGTACCGAACTGGCGCGGCCGCTGACGGATGCGAGGTCTTGCTGTCTTTGACAAAAGTGTCTTCCTGACGTGGTGCTGAGAACGGGCGCCAGCTGTATGGCGCTCGGCAGGCGCGACGAATTGCTCACAAAGCAGGTGTCGCTTCGGCTCCCGCGGTTCCCCCCGTCGGTGCTGAACCTGATCAAGCGAGCCTGTTTCCCCCCAGGCTCAACGGTGATGCTACCCCGTCGCGGGCGTGTTTCGTAGAACCTGAATTGGTGAGACTCTCCTGAACTGCCGCGTCGTGAGCGGCCAACGATCGACGAATGTCGCCCGCGCCTTCTCTGAGCGCACGGCGGAATTGCTGGAACTTCCCGGTATTGCAACGATCTGGCCGCCGTGGCCGGCGTCTGGAGGCATGTGTGAGCCGCCTTGAGAGGACCTTGGTCAAGGGTCATTTCCCTCAGCCCGCACCTGTTCTGGGGTGACTACTTTCACGGGTTCAGATATGTTTCCAGCCGAAACGGCGGCCACGCCTTGGGCCGCGTGGCGGCATCCGGCGGCTAGGTTGGGCGTATGAGCGAGATGAATTCAGGCGCCCGAGACGTCGCGCCGGGCGGCGGCCTGCGCAGCTGGGGGCTCATCGAGGCATTCGTCGGGGCCATTCTCGCGATCACCTTCATGCTGCTGCTTGTGCGCTGGTTCTCCCTGGCTTCGTTTCCACGGTTCGTCTTCGACGGAAACCTCGGGCTGCTGCTGAGCTACCTCGTCGTGTGGATTCCGCTGCTGGGCGCCTGCGCGTACGCCTGCTCCGTGCGCGGAACCCGGTCGCCGGCCCGCGACCTCGGGCTACGCATCACGTGGCTCGACGTGCTTTTCGGGCTCGGGGTCGGGCTCGTCGTGCGGGCACTCGCCGGCATGATCGAGGTCGTCGTCTACGGGCGGATGAGCCTCGGCGGCGTGACGCTCGGCGAGATCGTCTACGACGGCTGGTGGGTGTTCGGGGCGCTGATCGCGCCAATTCTCATCGCGCCGTTCGTCGAGGAGCTGTTCTTTCGCGGGCTCGTGCTGCGGGCAGCGTATCGCGCCGGAGTGGGAGCCGATGCGACCGCGGCGGGGCCTGCGGGGCGTGGGGCGGCATCCGTCGTTGCGGTGATTGTCAGCGCGTCGCTGTTCTCGCTGCTGCACCTCGTCGAGGTGACGAACGCACAGTCTGCGATCGTGCTCGGGCTCTCGACGCTGATTCTCGGCATTGCCACCGGCCTGATCGCCGTTTATACGAAGCGCCTTGGCGGGGCCATGGTGGCGCACGCGACGTTCAACGGCTCGCTGATTTTGGCCGGTCTCGCGTCGTAGGCTTTCGCCGCGCCAAGGACCTCGGCGGGCACCATTTCTCAAGGGGAATTGAAGAATGCTGCCCGCCCAAGGACCCAGGCCCGGCGAGATATCACAAGCGATGTGTTCGAAACGGGCCGGCAGCCCCCGGCCAGCCCCTCTGTTCCCTCTGGCCTAGTCAAACAGGGTCAGCATTTCTGATCTGTGGAATAATCGCCTCTGCGAACATTGCCGCAGGTTGTTCAGAATCTGTTCAAGTCCGAGCCGGGGGGCGAGGGCTGGGGGCGACGGCTGGGGCGTTAAGGACTACGGCACCGGGCGACTTCTAGAGTCACTCGGTGCCGTTGTGATTGCGGGCAAGTCGGGTTAGGAGGCCAGCTCGTCGGTGTAGCGCTTGAGTGCCTGCTCGGCCGATTCGAACGGACCAGACCAGGCGCTGCCTGTGTGATCGTCGGCACGCTTCGTGTGCCAGCCATCGGCCATCTGGAACACTGAAGCGACCTTCTGGTTCTTGCCAGACGCGGTGGCCCGGGTAATGACCGGCACCTTGCCGGCCGCAAAATCCAAGAATGGTTCTCCCATGGTGTTACTCCCCTGTTGTGGTGACACGACGCTAGCGTATAGACAATTCGTCAACGTTAACAATTTTCCTGGCCATGCACTTGCGTCGCAGAGCTTGGAGGGAATCTGCCGGCGGCAGGGCTTCCGATAGATATCCCATCACAGCCCCGCGACACCGGGCATCGAGACCTTCGCGATTGAGAACATTTGAGTTCTAGGGCGAAATTCGGGGCGTGACAAACGTGATCTTCTAGACGAATTGACGCTACTGATCAGGTGTTTACGACGTGTCCCGACCCGTACCCGATTCCGTTTTCAGGCCATAGCCGCGCGCAACCGCCTGGGGCGGTTGGCGGCGGCTATGGCCTGAAAACGGCTGTTACTCGAAGCCGATGTAGACGGGTTCGGGGGTGAGGGTGATGCCGAACTGGGCCGAGACGCGCTGCTGGATGTAGCGGGCGAGCTCCGCCACGTCGGCCGCGGTGGCGCCGCCCGTGTTGACGATCGCAAGGGTGTGCTTGGTGGAGATGGCGGCACGACTGCCCGGCAGGCGGTAGCCCTTCTCGATGCCGGCAGCCTCGATGAGCCAGGCCGCGCTCAGCTTGACCAGCGGGCCCGACGCGAGGGAGACATCCGCTGCGGAGGCCTGCGGTGCCGGCGACGCCCAGTCTTCGGTGTGGGCGGCAACCGGTGCACGGTCGGAGAGGTCGGCGGCGAAAGACAGATCGGCGGCATCGGCGGGCAGAGGGGCAGCAGAGGGCAGCCGCCCGGAGATGCCGGCGGCCTGCACGTCGAGCTCGCCGATGCCACGCTCTGGCAGCGGCACCACGATCGCCTCCTCCTCGGGCTCGATCAGCCAGCGCGGCACATCGGCCGGCAGTGCCCGCGCGAAGTTCTCGGTCACGATCGGGTTCGTGAAGAACGAGCCGCAGCTCACGGAGTCGGGGTCGGCATCGCTCAGCACCATGCCCTTGCCTGCCCGCAACGCGAGCACCGTGCGGCGCACCTCGGCGAGCGGCACGCGGGCACCCAGCGGCACGCCGAGGCTCGCCGCCAGCTGCGGAAAGTTGATCGGCTGGCCGAGGGTCAGCGACGGGTCGGCGCGAAAGGCGTCATCGCTGGCGCTGGCGTCGGCGTCGGCGCTGGCGCTGGCGCTGTGGTCGGCTGGCACTGGCACATCGACGAGGTCGAACGTCACCGAGAGCACGAGGCCCGTGCGGCCCTGCTTGAAGATCGACGTGCGGTAGCCGAGGCCCAGGTCTGCAGCGGCGAGGCGCTGAACGCGGCCGCTGTCGTAGTCGAGGAAATCGACCGAGTAGAGCGAATCCGCCGCCTCTTGGCCGTACGCCCCAATGTTCTGGATGGGCGCCGCCCCCACCGAGCCCGGTATTCCCGAGAGCCCCTCGAATCCCGCCCAGCCGTTGGTCACGGCGTACTGAACGAGGCCGTCCCAGCTCTCGCCCGCCTGAACCCGGAGCCGCACGGTTCCGCTCGGGGCGCCGACGCGAACGATGCCGCGGGTTACGACACGGATGACCGTTCCGTCGAATCCCTCATCGGACACGAGCACGTTGGAGCCGCCGCCGAGCACACACCAGTCGTCGCCCGCGGCCCAGACCTGCTGGGTCGCCTCGAGCAGCTCCCGCTCGGTCGCCGGCTCGAGCAGGCGCTCGGCCGCACCGCCCACGCGCATCGTGGTGAGGGGGGCAAGGGCAACGCCCTGCTGCTCGCCGGTCGGCTCAGTCATGGCGCGTCAGCGTCCAGCGAGGGCGATGACCACCTGCGCCTTGCCCAGCACGGTGTCGCCGTTGTAGGTGACGGTGAGGTCGATGCGGGCGGTGGCCGGGGTCGCCGCGGTGGCGGGGGCGTCTGCGGTGGCCGGGGCGGCATCCGCTTCGGGGGTGATCTTGCCGACCTTGGCCGAGACGATCAGCTTCGCGCCCTCGACGGGGTCGACGACGACTGGGCGGGTGAAGCGCACCTGGTAGTCGAGCACGCGGCCCGGGTCGCCGAGCCAGTCGATGACGGGCTGCACCGCGAGGCCCATGGTGAGCATGCCGTGGGCGAGCACTCCCGGCAGGCCGACGGCGGCCGCAACGTCGTCGCGATAGTGGATGGCGTTGAAGTCGCCGGATGCGCCCGCGTAGCGCACCAGCGAATCGCGCGTGATCGGGAACACTGCCCCCGCAACGACATCGCCGACGGCGAGCACGGCGTCGTCGGTCAGGTTGCCCGGGCCCACGTTTGTTGCGGCGGCGGGGTTCAGTTCTGCGGCGGTCATGCGTCCCCCCTGACGACGAGGGTGGAGCTGGCGGTCACGACGTGCCGGCCGTCGGAATCAGTGATGTCGGACAGTGCGGTGACCATCGAGTTGCCCGCCAGAGTCTTGACGCTCGCCACGGTGAGCACCGCCGTGAGCAGGTCGCCCGCGACGATCGGCCGCGTGAAGCTGAAGCGCTGCTCGCCGTGCACGACCCTCGAGAAGTCGATGCCGGCATCCGGTTCGGAAAGAAGCTGGGCCAGCGTCTGCTCCTGCACGACGACCGCGAAGCTCGGCGGGGCGACGATGTCGGCGTATCCTGCCGCGCGCGCCGCGTCGACGTCGAGGTTCACGGGGTTGGTGGCGAAGACGGCGCGGGCGAACTCGCGAACCTTCTCGCGGCCAACCAGGTACGGGGTCGTCGCATCAAAGACGCGCCCGACGAGTTCTGGGTTCACAGTCACCCCCCCAGTCTATTCGCGGGATGCCGCCGGGGGCCCACTCGGCACTTCCGGGCTCGGCACCCGCCCGACGCCGACCGGAGCACCCCGCACCCACACCCGCACCCCGCACCCACACCGCTAAGGGAGGAGATCTCGCGCTATACGTCGTATAGCGACGTATAGGCCGGAATCTCCTCCCATAGCGTGCAGGCCCGCGGAGGCGGCGGCGGAGGCGGCGGCGGAGGCAGCGGCGGAGGCGCGGGCCGGGTGTTCGTGTGGGGCCCTGGCATCGACATCCGCCCTGGCCGCGCGAAGCCCAGCCACTCGGCGGCGGCGGGGGCTACTCGCCCATCCGGAGCACGATCTGGCGGGCGTACTGGATGCCGGCCACGGCGTGCGCGATGCAGCCGGCGGCGGCCACCCAGTAGGCGACGCCCAGAAGAACGCTCGAGTCGATGAGGTTGGTGCTGGCGAGGGTCGTGCTGGCGAGGGTGGTGTTGGCGAAGAGGAGGACCGGGAAGCCGACCATGAGCAGCGCCGTGCGGGCCTTGCCGAACTTCGTCGCGGTCATCGACTTGGTGCGGTGGAAGCCGAGCACGAGGCTGCCGACGATGATGTCGGTGACGGCGATCGCGAGGGCCATCCAGAGGGGGGCGATACCGGCAACGACCAGGGTGATGATGACCACGACCTGGCTGGCACGGTCGGCGATGGGGTCGACGACGGTGCCGAAGCGGGTGACCTGGTTCCAGCGGCGGGCGAGGAAGCCGTCGAGCCAGTCGGTGGAGCCCAGGGCCACCAGCACGATCAGCGCCCAGAGGTTGTCGTTCCAGACGAGCACCAGCAACACGAACAGGGGCATGAAAATCACGAGGCGGGCCACCGTGATCGCGTTCGGCAGGTTCAGGCTGCGCTCGCGCTCGGGCCGCGATGGGGCTGGGGCGGGCGAAGTGCTCATACTCGAGGGTATCTAGGCCGGTGGGCTCTGGTGTGCAGGCGAGGCTACTCGGCGACGGCCCACATGGCCACGGCGCTGGCGGCCGCGACGTTGAGGGAGTCGATGCCGTGGCGCATGGGGATCTTCAGCACGGTGTCGGCGGCTGCGATCGCCTCGGGCGTGAGGCCCTCGCCCTCGGCGCCGAGCACCAGGGCGAGCTTCTCTGGAACGTTCCGGGCGAAGTCGCGCAGGCTGACGGCATCCGAGGTCAGGGCCAGGGCGGCGATGTGAAAGCCCGCGTCCGCGAGCAGCTCGCGGGTCTCGGCCCAGTCGCCGACGCGCGTCCACGGCACCTGCAGCACCGTGCCCATGCTTACCCGGATGGCCCGGCGATAGAACGGATCGGAGCAGTGCGGCGTCACGAGCACCGCATCGGCCCCGATTGCGCCGGCGGAGCGGAAGATGGCGCCGACATTCGTGGGGTCGACCACGTTCTCGAGCACGACGACGCGGCGGGCCTTCGCCAGCAGTTCTGCCGCGGGCACGAGGGCGGGGCGGTTCATCGAGGCGATCAGCCCCCGGTGCAGGATGTAGCCGGTGAGCTCGGCGAGCAGCTCGCCCGGGCCGACGAAGACCGGGATCTCGAGCGAGCCTGTGCCGGTGCCTGTGCTGGTGCCTGTGCTGGTGCCGGTGCCTGTGCCTGTGCCTGTGCCGTAGCCGTGCTCGGCGAGGGCGGCGATCGCCTCGTCTGCCGAGGTGCCGAGCGCCAACACCGAGCGGGGCACATGACCCGAGCGCAGGCCGCGTTCGAACACGAGCAGGGATTCTGCGAGATACAGCCCGTGCTCTGTGCCGCGGGCCTTCTTCAGGGCGACGTCGGTCAGGTGGGCGTAGTCGGTGAGTCGCGGGTCGGCCAGGTCGGTGATCTCGGTGATAGGCACGAAATCTATTCTGACGGAATGTCGATCGCAGTCAGGCTCGTCTGGCTCTCCACCGCGGTGACCTTCGGAGTCGTCGTTGCCACGATGATGCGCGTCAACGAGGCGCGCAGGGCCGCCGGCCGGCGCGGGCAGAAGAAATAAAGAAAGCTCCCAAGATGGCGAGATCTTGGGAGCTTTCGTAGCGGGAGCGGGAATTGAACCCGCGACACCACGATTATGAGCCGTGTGCTCTAACCAACTGAGCTACCCCGCCGCGCGGTTCCATCGCCCTGCCCAAAAAACGAAGGCCTCTCGCGAGGCCTTGACTTCGGGTGAAGCCTGGAGCCGGAGCCCCCTGTGGGAATCGAACCCACTACCTCTTCCTTACCAAGGAAGTGCTCTACCGATGAGCTAAGGGGGCGTGACCAGATTTGAGCGCAGAAACCAGGCTCGTTGGCACCGTTAGAGAATAGCACCTGCCACGGGCTGCCGAAGTCACCCGGGACTTCGTGCGTTATGCCGGCCGCCGGCCGCGTCACCTCTCAGTGACACCGGTGCAACCCGCTCGTAACAGAGGGCGGTTAGTCTTTTTTACATGACCCTTGAACTCTCACCGGAATCCGTCGCGCCCGATGGGGCCATCGCCCTCCCCAATTCTGTAACAGAAACCCTGATCGGAACTGGTTCCGAGTGGTGGCGATCGGCCGTGATCTACCAGATCTACCCTCGGTCGTTCGCCGACTCCACCGGCGACGGAATCGGTGACCTGGCGGGAATCACCCACCGCCTCCCGGCCCTCGCGGCACTCGGAATCGATGCAATCTGGCTCTCACCCTTCTTCACCTCGCCGCAGCACGACGCCGGCTATGACGTCTCGAACTACTGCGATGTGGATCCTTTGTTCGGCACCCTCGCCGACTTCGACGTGCTGCTGGCCGCCTCGCACGCCCTCGGCATTCGGGTCATCGTCGACCTCGTTCCCAACCACACCTCCTGGGACCACGAGTGGTTCAGGGCCGCGCTCGCCTCCAAAGAGGGCAGCATCGAGCGGGCCCGCTACATGTTCCGCGACGGTCTCGGCGAGAACGGCGAACTGCCGCCGAACAACTGGGTGTCCGTCTTCGGCGGCCCCATGTGGGAGCGCATCACGAACCCCGACGGCACCCCGGGCCAGTGGTACCTGCACATCTTCGACGTCAGCCAGCCCGACCTCGACTGGGAGAACCCGTGGGTGCGCGAGCAGTTCCACGACATCCTGCGCTTCTGGCTCGACCGCGGTGTCGACGGCTTCCGGGTCGATGTCGCCCACGGCCTGATCAAAGAAGAGGGCCTGCCCGACTACACTCCCCCGGCGGATGGCGGCTCTATGGGCGGCGCCGCAACCGACGCCGCCGACGCAGCCGACGCTGCCCCGATCGGCCCCGACGGCTTCCCGGCGACCCCGCCCTACTGGGCCCAGGACGGCGTGCACGAGATCTACCGCGGCTGGCACGAGGTGCTGAATGAGTACGAGAACGACCGCGTGCTCTGCGCCGAGGCCTGGGTCGAACCGCTGACGAAGCTCGCCCGCTGGGTGCGCGATGACGAGATGCACCAGGCGTTCAACTTCTCCTACCTCGGCACGGTCTGGGACGCGGCCGGCATCAGAAAGGTCGTCGACGAGTCGATCGAGTCGTTCGCAACCGTCGGGGCGCCCGCCACGTGGGTGCTCTCGAACCACGACGTCGTGCGCCACGCCAGCCGGCTGGCCCTGGGCGCCGAGAACCTGCAGGGTGCGGGTATCGGCCCGAAGTCTCCCGGGCTGCCGGATCCGGTGCTGGGGCTGCGCCGGGCGCGGGCCGCATCCGCCCTGATGCTGGCGCTGCCGGGCAGCGCGTACATCTACCAGGGTGAGGAACTCGGTCTGCCCGAGGCCATCTACCTACCGGACGAGGCCCGCCAGGACCCGACCTTCTTCCGCACCCACGGCGAGCGCTACGGCCGCGACGGCTGCCGCGTGCCTATTCCGTGGGAGGCCGGCGTGCCGAGCTACGGCTTCGGCCCCTCCGACGCGAGCTGGCTGCCCCAGCCGACCGACTGGGACGTGTATGCCCGCGATGCCCAGACGGATGCGCCCGAATCGACCCTGTCGCTCTACACGCTCGCGCTGGGCCTGCGTAAGTCGTTTGCGCTCGGGTGGGGCACGCTCTCGTGGCTGCCGGGCTACGGCACGAACGTCGTCGCGTTTCGCAACGGCGACGTCGTCATGATCGCCAACCTCAGCGCAGCGCCCCTGGCCCTGCCTGCCGGCGATGTGCTGCTCTCAAGCGAGCCCGTCGTCGAACGGATGCTCCCGGTCGACGCCACCGTCTGGCTCACGGCCTCCTAGGCACACGACAAACGCGCGCGCGGCCTCCGGAGGCTGCGCGCGCGCGGGGATCAGCCTGCGTTGGTGCGCATCCAGATCTCGGGGTCGACCGGGGTGCCCGAGGAGTTGTGGATCTCGAAGTGCAGGTGCGCACCCGTGGAGGTTCCGGTGTTGCCGACGAGGCCGACCAGCTGGGTGACCGTTATGCTCTCGCCCTGGGACATCGAGACGGTCGCGCACTGCATATGGGCGTAGACGCTGGCGAACGACAGCCCGTTCACGGTGTGGGCTATCTCCACGTAGCAGCCAAGACCGCCGTTGTCGCTCTTCTGCGCGGTAGTGACGACGCCATCGGCTATGGCGTGGATCGGCGTTCCCGAACCGGGGTCGAAATCCATGCCCATGTGGTCTGTGCTGCCGATGCCACCCGGCGAGCTGCGATAGCCGAAGCCGTCGCTGATCCGGGTTCCGCCCGGCAGCGGCCACTGGATCGCGCCCAGGCCCGGGTTGCCGAACGATGAGACGCTGCCCGAGACCGCGGCCACGGCAGCGGAAACCACCGGGATCGTGACGTCGTACGAGTCGCGGCTGACCGATGCCTGGGCCGAGGCCTCGGTGGTGAGGGACTGGTCGATGCTCTCGGCGGCAATTACTCGAATGGGTGCCGACTCGGGGTTCATCGCCAGGTGCGCCTGGGCGGGCAGCGAGGTCGCTACGGCCATACCGGCCACGAACAGAAACGCCATCGCGCCGAAAACCTTCTTGCCCACGCCCCGGCCGCTGATCCTCGGGCGGCGCGTCGGGAGCTCTGCCTGGCCGGCGCCGCTGCCGGTCTTGGCCGAGCCGGCGCTCGACTTGCCCGGCGTGGCGGGAGCCGCCGAGCCCGCTGACGTGGAACCGTTCGAGGTTGAGGCGTGGGCCGAGTAGTCCGCGGGAGTCGTGGCGAGCGGAGTGCCGGCAGCTCCCGGCGCCACGCGACGACCAGAGGTCGAACGGGGGGCCGCGTCATCCGCAGAGGTGGTTCCGGCGCGGCGACCGGCGGCGGGTCGCTCGCGCACGGGAGCCGTCACGACTGAGGCATCGTCGGTCGGGGCATCGTCGGTCGGGACATCATCGGCCGGGGCATCGTCGGCCTTGGCATCCGGTGCTGTGGCGCCTTCTTTAGCTCCCGCTGGCGCTTCGGACTTCAGAGCTGCGGGCTTCAGAGGGGCCGGCTTTAGAGGCGCCGACTTCGGAGGCGCCGACTTCTTCGTGGGCGCCTGAGCCCCAGGAGAGGCTGCCGTTTCGGACTCCGGGGTTGGCTCCGCCGAGGCTGCGGCGCTCGCTGCCGCGGCAGCAGCCGCCTTGGCCGCCTTGGCCGACGCCCTCTTGCCCGGGCGCGTCGAGGAGGAGTGCTGCTCGAGTTCTTCGCGGGCCAGCCGCTCGGCGTGCTCTTGGGCTGCCTGTTCCTCGGCCGCATCCATCGCCTCGGTGCGGGCCGCGATGCGGCGTCCACCTATGCTGACCCGGGCTGCTCGACGCGAAACCTGCTCGGGCGACGACGGTTTCGCCGAAGAACCCGCAGGAGAAGAACCCGCAGGAATCGGGGCCAAGGGGCCCGTTCCGTCGGTCGCCGAATGGTCATTCGACGGGGAGGCAGCGTTTGGGTCAGAGCGGGTCAAAACGTAAAAAATCCAATATCGTTCGGGGTTTCAGCCTTAGTCTCACGCGGATGCGCGAAAAAACAACAATTCTCCGAGCTTAACCCCCCAAGCTGGGCGACACCCGATTCGTTGTGGAGAACCGCCCGACGGCCGCGGGCCTCAGACCCCAGGAAGCCGCAGCCGGCTGAACTCAGATGTAGATCGCGGGGTCGAGATAGAAGTCGGGGTCGGCGATATCGGCCGGCTCGCGGCGGGGGCGCGCTACCGCTGGCACCCCGGTGAGCAGGGAGTCCGCCGGGGCGTCTTTCACGACGACCGCGTTCGCCCCCACGCTCGAGCGTGAGCCGATCGTGATCGCCCCGAGGATCTTCGCCCCGGCACCTACAACGACGTTGTCGCCCAGGGTCGGATGCCTTTTGCCGTGGCTCGAGCTCCGGCCGCCGAGGGTGACCGCGTGATAAAGCATGCAGTCATCGCCGATCTCAGCCGTCTCGCCGATGACGACACCCATGCCGTGGTCGATGAAGAACCTGCGGCCGATGATGGCCGCCGGGTGGATCTCGATCCCGGTGAGAAACCGAGTGAGCTGGGAGAGCATGCGGGCCAGGAGCAACGCCCTGTGCCGCCAGAGCCAGTTGTTCACCCGGTAGGACCAGACGGCGTGCACCCCCGAGTAGGCCAGCACGATCTCGATGTTGCTGCGCGCCGCGGGGTCTCGCGCCCTGGCGAGGGCGATGTCTTCGCGCATCCGGCCGAACGCGCTCACCGGGCAGGCCGAGCGGATGCGGCCGGCACCGCGGCCACTGCGGCGGGCGGCCGGGTCGCCCATGACCCCGGACGCCCGTTGGGGGCTGCCGGCGCTGTCGGGGCCTCGGCCATCCGCTTCATCACTAGTCCTTGAGGTCTTCGTACAGAACGGTCGAGAGGTAGCGCTCACCGAACGAGGCGACGATGACGACGATCGTCTTGCCGGCGTTCTCGGGCCGGGCGGCGAGTTCGAGGGCCGCCTGAACGGTCGCTCCCGAGGAGATGCCGGCGAGGATGCCCTCCTCCTGGGCCATGCGGCGGGCCATGGCGACCGACTGCGCGATGTTTATGTCGATGACCTCGTCGTAGATGTCGCGGTCGAGCACCTCGGGCACGAAGTTCGCGCCGATGCCCTGGATCTTGTGCGGGCCGGGGGCGCCGCCGTTCAGGATCGCGGACTCCTCGGGCTCGACGGCCACGACCGTGATGTCTTTGTTCTGCGATTTCAGGTAGCGGGCGGTGCCGGTCAGGGTGCCGCCGGTGCCGATGCCGGCGACGAAGATGTCGACGGCGCCGTCGGTGTCGTTCCAGATCTCGGGGCCCGTGGTGGCGAAGTGGATGGCCGGGTTGGCCTCGTTGGCAAACTGCTTGGCGGCGACGGCTCCGGGGGTGTTTGCGACGATCTCCGCGGCCCTGTCGACGGTTCCGCGCATGCCCTCACCGGCCGGAGTGAGAACGAGTTCAGCTCCGTATGCCCGAAGGAGAATGCGACGCTCGATGCTCATCGACTCGGGCATGGTGAGGATGACCTTGTAGCCGCGCGCAGCTCCCACCATCGCGAGAGCGATGCCGGTGTTGCCGCTCGTGCCCTCGACGATCGTGCCGCCGGGCTTCAGCTCGCCGGACTTCTCGGCGGCGTCGACGATGGCGACGGCGAGGCGGTCCTTGACGCTGGCGGAGGGGTTGTAGAACTCGAGCTTGGCCAGCACGGTGGCGCCGAGGCCCTCAGCGACCTTGTTCAGACGAACCAGGGGGGTGTTTCCGAACACCTCGGTGATGTTGTTGTACACGTGGGCCATGGGGAAGGATCCTCTCGAGTCGTGGGACTTCAGCGTCAAAGACGCTCAAGCCTATTCAATGCTTCTGTAGTGAGACCGTTTGTTACCTGTCTCAAGCACGGGGTGCCGGGATTTATGCCCGGGAGCTCCGCTGCGGGCGCTGTGGCGGGGCTTGGTCAGGTGGGCAGGCCGGCCGCCGTGTAAAGGTCGAAGAGGAGGGTCTCCAGCTGCGCGGCGAGAGACTCCTCGGCGGCGAGCAGAAACCGGGTGCTCTCCGCGGAGGCGCCGAAGCCGCCGACGCGGGCGCCGGCCTCTCGGGCGATGAGGGCCCCGGCGGCGTGGTCCCAGGCGTTCAGGCCGCGCTCCCCGTAAGCGTCGTAGCGGCCCGCGGCGACGAAGCACAGGTCGAGCGCTGCGGAGCCGCCCCGGCGGATGTCGCGCACCCGGCCGATGATGCCGGCCAGCACCTGGCCCTGCCGAATCCGCGTCTCGGCCGTGTAGGAGAAGCCCGTGGCGAAGAGGGCCTGGCCGAGTTCGATGCCCGCGTTCACCCGCAGCACGCGGGAGGCGGTCGGGGAGTCGAGGCGCGCGCCGCCGCCCTGGAACGCGGTGAAGACCTCGCCGATCGCGGGGTTCACGACGCAGCCGGCGAGGGTGTTCCACGTCTCGGGGTCAGGGTCGCCCTCGACGACGGCGATGCTGACGGCGTACTGCGGAATGCCGTAGAGATAGTTGACGGTGCCGTCGATCGGGTCGACTATCCAGGTCAGGCCGGTGGTAGATGCGCTGTCGGCGCTCTCCTCGCCCACGAAGCCGTCGCCGGGGCGCGCGTCGGCGAGTCGTGCGCGGATGAACGTCTCGACCTCGCGGTCGGCAGGGGTCACGACATCGACGGCCGACGACTTGGTCTCGGCGACCTCGACCCCCTCGGACCGGCGGAGGGCTGCGAGTGCCCCGGCCTCCAGCGCGATGTCCCGGGCGATCTCGAGCAGGGCTTCATTGGCGGCGTGGGCCTGATTCGTCATGCGCCCAGCCTGTCACAGCCCACGACGTTGTCTCTGTGGTGCGGCCCGGCGAGATCTCGCGCCGCACGTACATCCTCGCGGTCGCGGGGCGGAGGTCGCCGTCTGATCTGCCTCACGACGATGTGGTTTGTGCACGAATTCCGCGAAATTCGCGCACAAAGCACAATGTCGCGGCTGCAGATGGGTGGGGCGGAGGCAGGGCACCAGCCCCGGAACACGACAGCCCCGCGGGCCGGCTCCGAAGTAGCACAGGGCGGGGCTGTCACCCTGAGTCAGGGCTTGAGTGTGGCAAGTGAGGGATTCGAACCCCCGAAGTCTAAGACGGCTGATTTACAGTCAGATCCCTTTGGCCGCTTGGGTAACTTGCCAGGCACACCCGACCGCGTTTTACAACACAACCGAAGGCGCGAGTACACAGTACCTGCCGGTGGGGCATCCGGCGAAATCAGGGGTCGTTCGGGGCCTGGCCAAGGGTCGATCGAGCTAGGTCGCGAGGCCCGCGGCGGTTGCAGCAGCGGCATACTGGATGGCGGCCGCCGAGACGGAAGCCGCGTAGGGCCGGGCATCGTTGTACGCCGCGATGGCGGTGCGCCAGCCGTCGGGGTCGGCGAGGTCTCCGCCCGCGTGGCACAGGTAGTTCGCGGTCGAGAGCGCGGCATCGTCGATGTTCTGCGGGTCGATCACGCCATTCGCCGAGCCGTCGATGCCCCAGTTGCGCCAACTCTCGGGAATGAACTGCATCGGCCCCACCGCGCGATCGATAGTGGGGTCGCCGTCGATGGCCCCGTTGTCGCTGTCGGGGATGTTGTTGACCGCCTGGCCGTCGAGCGGAATACCGAAGATTCCCGGGGTGGCGTTGCCCGCGGCATCGACGGTGCTGCCGTTGATGCTTCCGTGGTGCGACTCGACCTCGCCGACACCGGCCAGCGTGTTCCAGCCGATGTGGCACCGGGCGTTCTGGTTCTCGACGAAGATCGTCGCCCCCGCGTAGGCGAGAACCGCGCGCTGCGGGATGCCCGTGGCCGCCGTGACCCTGGCCGCCCAGCCGGCATCGACCAGGCCCGCGATACCCAGGTCGGCCGGCGGCACGCCCGCCGGGGCGCGGTCGGCGCGCAGCACGGGCGGAGCAGCCACCGGCGTCGGGGTGGCGGACTGGTTCGTGGGCGCCGCGGTCGCGCATCCGCTCGCTATGACGGCGATGCCGGCGATCACGGCGGCGACGGCACCCAGTCTGACTCGGTGGCGTGCGCCGGTGCTGATCAGGGAAGGCATTTGGCTATCCCAGCACAGGTTTCCGGGGCGTAGCTGATGAGTACGGCCAAGCCACGATAAAGTCGGAGCATGGCAGATTCATCGTTTGACGTGGTCAGCAAGGTCGACAAGATGGAGGCGGACAACGCCCTCGCTCAGGCGCACAAGGAGGTTGAGCAGCGTTACGACTTCAAGAATGTCGGCGCCTCGATCGCCTGGAGCGGCGAGAAGGTGATGATGAAGGCGAACTCCGAGGAGCGCGTCAAGGCGATTCTCGAGGTGTTCGAGGCGAAGCTCATCAAGCGCGGCATCTCCCCCCGAAGCCTCGACACCGGAGCTCCCTATGCCTCCGGCAAGGAATTCCGCATCGAGGCCACCATGAAGAACGGCATCGAGCAGGACGACGCCAAGAAGCTCACCAAGCTCATCCGCGACGAGGGGCCCAAGGGCGTCAAGGCGCAGATCCAGGGCGACGAGCTGCGCGTGAGCTCCAAGAGCCGCGACGACCTCCAGGCCGTGATGGCCCTCTTGAAGGGCTCCGA
>JBBATW010000012.1:38050-50521 GCA_040398585.1 Agreia sp. | reverse complement strand
CCCCGCTAGGTCGTCCCCGCCCGGCCACGGACTGACATTTTCCCGAAAACCCCGTTTCGAGGGTGTCTGGGTCCCATTCTGCGAAAGCGTCAGCCCGAAGCCCCCAAGGCGAGCCGCCGGGCTGCGCCGGAGACGTGAGTTCGGGCCCGACGTGTCAGACTTTAGGGATGGTCGACACCTCCTTTCCCCTCGTGGATGCCGTCAGCATCGTGCGTCTCGTGGGCCGGGCCGCGGCCGATCGTGCCCGCGCCTATCAGCGCCTCGGGGCCGTCGACGACCTCCAGTGGGAAGCCCCGAGCCAGCGGCTTTCCTCCCGGGTGCAGGGCTCCGAGTTTCCGGCGTACGAGTGCATCGTGACACTTGCGCCCGGCACCAATGGCTTCAGCACGCCACTCACGGGCTACTGCTCCTGCCCCGTCGGCGGCAACTGCAAGCACATCGCCGCAACGCTTCTCGCCAGCAACCTCGCCCATGTCACGAGCCCCGACTCGTCCGCTCGCCAGCAGGGCGATCCGCAGCCGAGCTCGTCGACGACGGGCAGTCAGCCGTCGTGGAAGACAGCGCTGTCGGCGATCCAGAACGCCGGAAGCGGCAACGGCGCGGGCGTCGACGGGCGCGGCGGCTCCGGTAAGTCGCACGCGACGCCGCTGGGCCTGATGTTCGAAGTGCGCGAGCAAACCAGGCGCAGCCGGGACAGCTGGCGCGGCCCGACCTCCCATACGGTCACCGCGACGACCCCGGCCGGCGGCGGCGTTCGGCGCCTCGGGGTGCGGCCCGCGATCCGCAGCGCCAGCGGCAACTGGGTCAAGGCCAACGTCACCTGGACCTCGTTCGCCTACCAGTCCCAGCGCCTGAATCTCGATGCCGGGCAGAGCCGCTGGTTCTCGGAGTTCGCCGCACTCAGCCGGGCGACCCCGGCGGTATTCATGGGCCACGAGACCGACTGGATCTTCCTCGACGACTTCACCAGCCCCCTGCTCTGGCCCCTGCTTGATGAGGCCGCGCGCCTCGGGATCCCCCTCCTGGCCGGGAAGAAAGACGCGGCCGTGACCCGGGGCGAGACTGCGGCGGTGACGCTGGATGCGGCATCCGATTCGAAGGGGAAGCTCACGCTGTCGCCCGTGGTCGCCATCGACGGCCAGCCGGTCGCCGCGGCCCACGTCGGGGCGATCGGTGACCACGGAATCTACTCCTACTCGTTCCGGCCGCAGTTGGCCATCGTCTTCGCGCCGAGCGCCGAACCGCTCGGGACCGAACGCCGCGCCCTGCTGGCGAGCACCAAACCGCTGGTCATCCCTAAAAAAGACGTCGATGAGTTTCTCACGGGTTACTATCCGACGCTGCGCCGCCGGGTCGAGGTCACCACTGCGAATGCCTCGATCACCCTCCCCCTGATCGAGCCGGCCGAGCTCGTGCTCACCGCCTCGTTTGCCGCAGCGCACTCCCTGACCCTCGACTGGAACTGGCGGGGCGACGCCGACGACGCTGCCCGACAGCCGATTCTGTTCCGGGCGACGGCGGCGCTGCGTGGGACCCCGCTTGACGTTCCCGGTCGGCCGCTCGCCACGCGTGAGAGCGTCACAATCGCCGGACTCGATGCCGCGCTTTTCAGCGAGAAGACCCTGCCGGCGCTCGAGGCCCTCGACGGGGTGCGCCTCTTCATCGAGGGCACCCGGCCCGACTACCGCGAACTGACGGATGCGCCCGAGCTCACGATCTCGACCATCGAGACCGACCGGCGCGACTGGTTCGACCTCGGGGTCAACGTCACTGTCGAGGGGCGCACCGTGCCGTTCGGCCCGCTGTTCACGGCTCTCGTGAAGGGCAAGACGAAACTGCTGCTGGTCGACGGCAGCTACCTGTCTCTGCTGCAACCCGCGTTCGATCGGCTGCGGGAGCTCATCTCCGAGGCCGGTGAACTCACCGAGTGGGAGACGCGCGGCCCGCGGATCAGCCGCTACCAGGCAAGCCTCTGGGCCGACTTGGAAGACCTGTCAGACGAGACCGTGCAGGCCGCTGCCTGGCGGGATGCGGTCTCGGGACTGAACGCGCTGGCGTCGACCGGCATCGAGGGGGTCCCGCTCGTGGCTGTTCCGGCCGGCGTCGCCGCGACCCTCCGGCCGTACCAGGTCGAGGGGTTCCAGTGGCTCGCGTTTCTCTGGCGGCAGGGCCTCGGCGGCATCCTCGCCGACGATATGGGGCTCGGCAAGACCCTGCAGGCGCTCGCGCTGATCCAGCTCGCGGTCGACGAGCGGGACGCGCTGGCTGCAGCACCCAAGTCGAAGTCCCGGTCGAAGGCCGCTCTGGCTGCGGCGGCCGCCGAGCCGGCCGCGGCCGGCGCGCGGAAGCCTTTCCTTGTGGTGGCGCCGACATCCGTCGTGGGCAACTGGCTGATCGAGGCCGCACGGTTTACGCCCGAGCTCGATGCGCGCTCGATCACCGAGACCGCCAACAAGAGCGGTCGCTCGATCGCTGAGCAGGCCGCGGGCGCCGACATCGTCGTGACGAGCTACACGCTGTTCCGCCTCGACTTCGAAAGCTATAGCGGCATACAGTGGGCCGGCTTCATTCTCGATGAGGCCCAGTTCGTGAAGAACCACACCTCGGCCGCGCACCGGGCCGCCCGCGACCTCGATGCACCGTTCAAGCTCGCCATCACGGGCACCCCGATGGAGAACAACCTGATGGAACTGTTCTCGCTGTTCTCGATCACCGCCCCCGGGCTGCTCGCCTCACAGCGCCGATTCACCGAGGAGTATGTGCGGCCCATCGAGGGCGCGAACGGAGGTACGGCCGGCACCAACCAGGTGGGCGACCCGGGCGGCGAGCGGCTGGCGCGGCTGCGGCGCCGCATCCGGCCACTGATGATGCGGCGCACGAAAGAGCTGGTCGCTCCCGAGCTGCCGGCTAAGCAGGAGCAGGTGTTGGCGATCGACCTCGCCCCAAAGCATCGCAAGCTCTACGACACCGTGCTGCAGCGCGAGCGGCAGAAACTGCTCGGCCTGATCGAGGACATGGTCAAGAATAGGTTCATCATCTTTCGGTCGCTGACCCTGTTGCGCATGCTCAGCCTCGACGCCTCGCTGGTCGATGAGAAGTATGCGGGCATCCCGTCGTCGAAGCTCGATGCGCTGCTTGAGCAGCTCGATGACGTCGTCGCCGAGGGGCACCGGGCCCTGATCTTCAGCCAGTTCACGTCGTTTCTGAAGAAGGCCGCCGAGCGCCTCGATGCCGCGGGAATCGCCTACGAGTACCTCGACGGCTCGAGCACCAAGCGGCCCGCGATCGTGAAGCGGTTCAAGACGGGCTCGGCCCCGGTGTTCCTGATCAGCCTGAAGGCCGGCGGGTTCGGGCTGAACCTGACCGAGGCCGACTACGTGTTCCTGCTCGATCCGTGGTGGAACCCGGCGACCGAATCCCAGGCGATCGACCGCACCCACCGCATCGGCCAGACCCGCAGTGTGAACGTCTACCGAATGGTCGCCACGGGCACGATCGAGGAGAAGGTCATGGCGCTGAAGGAGAAGAAGGCGAAGCTGTTCGACGCCGTGCTGGATGACGACGCCGTCTTCAGCAGCGCGCTCTCGGCAGACGACATCCGCTCGCTGCTCGGCTAGCCGGGCGGCGCTGGCCCGGCGCTAGCGGCGCTGGCGGGGCGCTAGCGGGGCGGGGCGTAGGCGCGGAGCCAGCGGGAGAGTGCGGCGTAGGCGCGAGCCCTGACGGCCGGCGCCGAGAGGGTAACGTCGTGCATGGCGCCCTCGATGCGGAGAACGGTGACCGTGTCGCCCAGGCGAGCGGCCCGGTCGGCGACGACCTCGACGTCTATGGCCACATCCGCCTGCCTCATCGCGGGGTCCCAGCGGTGCTGCAACAGGCTGCGGCTGGAGAGCATCGTCACGACCGGCATTGCGAGGTGCAGGCCGGCGGCGACCGCCGCATGACCCATGAGGATCGCGTTCAGCCAGCCGGCGTGGGCGTGAAAACCGTGCTCGGGCCGCCAGTCGGAGTTGTAGTCCCAGTCTCCGTCGAGGCGTGACGAGGTCGCGCGGGCGTAGTAGCCGAGGTCGATGGCGGGCATCAGGTCCATGGGCCGATACTTCGCCTGCATACTCACGAGCGGGGCGAAGGCGTTGCGGCCCCCGGCCCGGCCCTGAAACTCGAGCCAGGGGCTGTTCAGCACGAGCGCCGACACCCGCGTCGGGTTGCGCGCGGCCCAGAGGCTGAGGGTGAGGCCGCCGGTCGAGTGCCCCATCAGGATCAGCGGGCGCGTGCTGTCGGTCATCGCCCCGATCGCGGCATCGATGTCGGCGTCGTACTCGCCGAGGTCGGCCACGTAGCCTGGGCTCTGGTGCGGCCGGAGACTGCGGCCGTACTTGCGCAGGTCGAGGGCGTAGAAGTTCGCACCGGCCCGGTGCCAGAACTCGGCGAGCTCGCGCTGAAAGAAGTAGTCGCTCCAGCCGTGCACGTACAGCACGTTGGCGCCGGATGCGACGGGCCGGGGAAACGGGAACCGCACCGGTCCGTCGTAGCGCACGAGCGTGGCGACGACCTCGCCCTCGGCGTCGGGCCGTAGCGGCAGGGTGAGTTGCTCGAAGCGCTGGCCCAGAACATCCGGTTCCCACATGCGGCCAGCCTATTCGCGCCGGCGCCCACGCCGCTAGAACCGGGAGGGCCGGACTCCTGAAACCGTGTCTGAGCGCGCGGCCAGAACTCCCGGGAGGCGTGAGTGAGACTGATTGAAGAGGGCGACTTCGGGGTTGATGAACCGGAGAATCGCTTGGGTCTGTTGGTGATCGAGGCTCAGGTCCCGGCTAAAGATGGGCTCGTGGTGGGCCACACGATTGCGAAGTTTACGCAGGCGTTCGAGGGCCGCGTGAACCTCACCCCGTCGGCCACCGAAGTGCGGGAACGCCCGAGAGATCGCCGGTTCCCAGAGCTCTGGGTGGTACCGGTTGGCGAGCAGGCCCACCCAGAAGCCGAAGTTGAGTTCGGCGACGAGGTGGCCTGTTCCCCAGCTCTCGCCTTTGGTTCGGTCGAGGTCGTACACGGCACGCTCGAGAATCGTCATATCCCCGGATGTCAGGCGAGCCGCGAACCACCAATCGTCCCGTCCGAAGTGCTGGGTGAGTCGTCCGTGGATCGAGTTGCGCATGATCACCTCCAACAGATGGAACCCACCCCACAGGCTGGCGGATGCCTCGACATTCCACGCATACAGCCTCATCGCCTCAGCGTCGTTTCCCGTGCTCGCGGCAGTGAACGTGGCGAATCGATCAGCACCGATAGCCGACGGGAGTGATGAGAGTTCCGCTGGGTCCATCGCATCCATTACCGGGTTCCCTCACGTATACTCGCTCAGGTAAGCCCCGGACGAGGCACTTCGGTGTCGGCGCGCCAGGCAATTCTTTTGCCTCCAGCACCCCGTCCGTTGAAGGTTAGGCCGACCACAAGCGCTCCTGAGCCGTTCAGTCCCGTTCGGTGCAAAACCGGGAGGCGCAGGCGGTTATGCGGGGATGTTCGAGACTCGGATCATCTCGTCGCGGTCGACGACCTTGATGCGGGTGCGCTCGGCGGCAGCTCCGAGAGCAAGCTCGTGCTGGTCGAGGTTGTGCCAGCCGTCGAGGGTCGTGTAGTTCACGCCCCGAGACTCCAGTAGTGCCGTGACGGCAAGATCCTGCGGCTCTGAAGGGGTCCACCAGTTGGCCTGGTCCTGGACGATGTGCGCCACGGTCTCCATGGCATCGCTCTTGGTGTGGCCGATGAGGCCCACGGGCCCGCGCTTGATCCACCCCGTGGCGTAGACACCCGGCAGCACGTGATTGTCGTCCCCCAGCACCTGCCCCTCGTGATTCGGGATCACACCGTGCTTCTCATCGAACGGGATGTCTGCCAGCGGCGAGCCGAAGTAGCCCACGGCCCGGTAGACGGCCTGAACCGGCAGCTCGCGGAACTCGCCGGTGCCGGTGACGCCGCCCGCGCCATCCGGTGTCGTGCGTTCATAGCGGATGCCCGTGACCGCACCGAGCGAGCCCAGGAGCTCGACAGGCCTGGCGTAAAAGTGCAGGTGCAGGCGACGGCTGGCGGTGCCGACCGCACGCTGGCGCCACTGGTTCATCACCTTGTTGATGACCATGATCTGCTTGTTGCTGGCGATCGCTGCCTCAGACGCGGGGTCGAGGGCAAAGTCTTCGTCATACAGCACCATATCGACGTCGTTCAACTCGCCCATCTCGCGCAGCTCGAGCGGGGAGAAGCGCACCTGGGCAGGACCCCGACGGCCGAACACGTGAACATCCGTGACGGGCGATGCCGCCAAACCCTCGTATACGTTCGCCGGAATCTCGGTCGACAGCAGGTCGTCGGCGTTCTTCGCGAGCATCCGCGCGACGTCAAGGGCCACGTTGCCGTTGCCCAGCACGGCAACCGACTGAGCCGTGAGCGGCCACTCACGCGGGAAGTCCGGGTGACCGTCGAACCAGCTGACGAACTCGGCAGCGCCGTAGGAGCCGTCGAGATCGATTCCGGGCAGGGTCAGCGCGGCGTCACGAATCGCACCGGTCGAGAAGATCACGGCGTTATAGTGCTTCTTCAGGTCGTCGAGGGTGATGTCGACGCCGAAGCGCACGTTGCCGAAGAAGCGGATGTCGCCGCGGTCCATGACCTCCCGGAGAGCTGTGACGATGCCCTTGATGCGCGGGTGGTCGGGAGCAACGCCGTAGCGCACCAGGCCATAGGGGGCAGGCAGCTGCTCGAACAGGTCGATCGAGACGTCGAACTTGCGCTCCGCCTTGACTAGAAGGTCGGCGGCATAGATGCCGGCGGGTCCCGCTCCGACAATGGCCAGGCGAAGTTTGGTCATGGTTGTTCTCTCTTGCTCACGGCCAATGCCGGGCACGCTGAAAACGCATGCCGCAACGGCTATTTGGTTCGGTTCACCACGGAGTCGGCGAAGCGGGTCAGGGTCTTCTTGACGGTGCCGTCCGGCAGCCCGCCGAGGGAGTCGATGGCCTCGCGGGCCCAGCGGTGCGCCTCGGCGATCGTTTCCACGGTCACCGGATGCGCGCGAAGTTCCGCAATGGCTCCGTCGATGTCGGAGGCCGGGTCGGCGGGATTCGACAGGCGGGCCAGCAGCAGGGCGGCATCCGCATCGGTGGTGGCACGCTTTCTCAGGTACAGAATGGGCAGCGTCACGACGCCGGCGCGCACGTCGGTGCCCGCCACCTTGCCCGTGCCCGATGCCGGCGGGGACATGTCGATCACGTCGTCGATGAGCTGGAAGGCGATGCCGACCTTCTCGCCGAACGACACGACGGCCTCCTCGTAGATTCGCGGCGCATTGGAGAGCACGACGCCCATCCGTGCGGCGGCCGCGATCAGCGAGCCGGTCTTGTCGCTCAGCACCTGCATGTAGTGCTCGATCGGGTCTTCGTCGTCGCGAGGACCGATGGTCTCGTGCAGCTGGCCCATGCAGAGGCGCTCGAACGTGTCGGCTTGAAGGCGCATGACCTCTTCGCCGAGGGTGGTCAGAAGCCGGCTGGACCGGGCGAACAGCAGATCGCCGATCAAGATGGCGACAGAGTTGCCCCAGACGTTCTGCGCCGTGGGAACACCCCGGCGTTCGGGAGCCGTGTCCATGACATCGTCGTGATAGAGCGACGCCAGATGGATGAGCTCGATCGACGTGCTCGCCGTTATGACATCGTCGTTCACGCCGTCGCCGAGCTGGGCCGTGAGCATGACGAGGATCGGGCGCACGCGCTTGCCGCCGGCCTCGAGGAGGTAGCGGGCCGCGACATCCGCGAGACCGTCGTTGAACTCGGTCTCGACGATCAGGCGTGCCTCGAGTTCGGCGATACCTTCCTCGATAGCCCGGACGACCTCGCGGTCACGCCCGGTGGAGAAGATCTTGTCCGTCAGGTTCAATGAGGAGCTCAGGCTTCGCCGGGGCGCGGTCTGGGGCTCGCCGGGAACCGCGGCGGAGGGATTCAACGTCACGATCACAGCCTACTTACCCACTGGCTCGTCAATGGCGTCGGCGAGGGGGTCCGTGCCGCCGACGATCGTTTCGGTGCCGCCGGCGAGGGGCTTGACTCCGCGGTGCAGCGCGACGATGCCGAGGGTTAGGTTGCGGTGGGCGACCTGCGTGAAGCCGGCCGTGCGCATCCATGTCGCCAGGGTCTGCTGGTTCGGCCAGGCCTTGATCGAGTCGCCGAGGTAGTCGTACGCCTCGGCGTTGCTCGAGGCGAAGCGCACCATGAACGGCATGAAGCGGTTGAGGTAGAAGAAGTAGGCGCTGCGAACGAGGGAGAACGGCGGCGTGCTGAACTCGCAGATCACGATGCGGCCACCCGGCTTGGTCACCCGGAACAGCTCCGTGAGGGCGATGTGCGGGTCGACGATATTGCGCAGGCCGAAGGAGATCGTGACGGCGTCGAACTCGTTGTCGGAGAACGGGAGTGCCATGCCGTCGGCCACCATGAACTCGACGTTGGCGTTGCCGGCCTGCTGGCGGCGCCCGACCTCGATCATGCCGGGCGAGAAATCGGCAGCGACGACGTGCGCCCCGGACAGCGCCAGCGCGGCACTGGAGGTGCCCGTGCCCGCGGCCAGGTCGAGAACTCGATCGCCCGTTCGAGGGCTTACGGCGCGAACGGTAGCTCGCCGCCAGAATGCGTCGTTCCCGGCTGACAACAACGAATTGGTGCGGTCATAGTTGGTTGAAACCTGGTCGAACATCGCCTGGACAGCGGAGGGGTTCTTGGTCAGGTCGGCCTTATTCACACTCTAAGCTTACTTGGCCCGCGCCGTGCGATTGCTGGGCACAGGGTGGGGATCAGCCGCGTGTTTCCGCCTGACATCCGGTCGGCACCGGATGCGCGGGCCCGGGGCGCGTAGGGTAGTGCGGTGAGCGACTTAGCGCAGCCCGTAACCCGCCTTCGCGTCGAGACCACGCGAGTGGACGACATCCGCCTTCTGCTCCCCCTGATCGACCCGCGGCGTCCGCTGCTCTGGATGCGCAAGGGCGACGGTCTCGCCGGCGTCGGCACGGCGTTGCGCCTCGAGTTCCAGGGCCCAAACCGCATCACCGACGCCGGTGCGGCGTGGCGCCGGATAGCCGCCGCCGCCCAGGTCACCGACCCGCTGGCGTCTCCGGGAACGGGCCTCGTGGCCTTCGGAGCGTTTGCCTTCTCCGAGCGGTCGGCGCTCGTGAGCACCCTGATCGTTCCCGAGCTGATCATCGGCCGGCGCGGCGGGGTCTCCTGGCTCACGCGCGTCGTCGTCGAGGATGCGCCCGGTTCCGATGCTGCCGGTTCCGCGGCGGCCGGTTCTGCGGCGGATGTTGCAGCCGCCGTGCCCGCCGGCCCCGCCGTGCCCATCGGCCCTGCCCGCCTGCCCGCCGCCCGGCCGCTCGGCACGGAGTTTCGCATCACGCTGCTGCCGGGCTCGGTCAAGCCCGATGCCTATCGCGCCTCCGTCGAGGCCGCCGTCACCCTCATCCAGGCCGGCGAGCTGGAGAAGGTCGTGCTCGCCCGCGACCTCGTCGGGCACCTGCCCGAGGGCAGCGACCTCCGCCGAATGCTCACGGATCTCGCGCTCGGCTACCCCGACTGCTGGACGTATGCCGTCGACGGCCTGATCGGCTCGAGCCCCGAGACTCTCGTGCGAGTCGACCACGGCACCGTCAGCGCCCGGGTGCTCGCCGGAACCCAGTCCCGCGGTCGCGACGCCGTGGCCGATCACGACCAGGCCGCCGCTCTCGCCACCTCTGCCAAGGACCTCGACGAGCATCACTTCGCCCTGACGAGTGTCGTGCAGGCCCTCGAGCCGCATGTACGCACGCTGTCTACCTCGGAGAGCCCCTTCACTCTGAAGCTGCCGAACCTGTGGCACCTCGCGAGCGACGTCGAGGGCGAGCTCACAGACGGCTCCTCGTGCCTTGACCTCATCGCCGCACTTCACCCCACGGCCGCCGTCGCCGGCACCCCGACCGACATCGCGCTTGCCCTGATCGATGAGCTCGAGCCGTTCGATCGCGGTCGCTACGCGGGCCCGGTGGGCTGGGTCGGCGCGGATGGCGACGGTGAGTGGGCCGTGGCCATCCGCTGCGCCCAGATCACCGAGAACGGCGACATCACGGCGTACGCCGGGGCCGGCATCGTCGCCGAGAGCGACCCCGAGCACGAACTCGTAGAGACCCGGATGAAGTTTCGTCCCATGGTCGAGGCCTTCGGCTAGCCTCTGACCGAAATGTCGTCGCCCGGCTGATGTCGCCCGGCTGATGTCGCCCGGCCGATGTTGCCACGGACTGACATTTTCGGGCTCAGGGCCCTGAGGGAGCTGAAACGCGTCCGTTCCGGAATCCGTCAGTCGGTGGCCCGACGCCGGCTGGCCTGCGCGGCCGGTAGCTGCGACCGACCCGTATCGGGGCTCGGGGGCAGATGTCGACATCGCCGGGTCGACATTCTCCTCGAAACACCCCAGACACGCACGATCAAGGGTCTCTGGCAAATCCGTCAGTCGGTAGCCCGACCCGGCACCTCGGCCCGGCGCCCCGACCCGAGGTCAGGTCTGCTCAGGCGAGGGTGACGTCTACCAGGCTCTGGCCAGGGGGCGGGCTGGTGAGGATTCGGTCGAGGTCGCCGCGCGTCGAGACCCGGGTGTACGTCCAGCCGTAGGCACCGGCGAGCTGCTCGAGGTCGACCGACTGGGGGGTACTCATGACCCGGGTGAAGGCGTCAGGGTCGGCCGAGGCCTTGACCTCGAGGCTGTCGAAGATGGTGCCTCCCCCGTCGTTTCCCACGATCAGCTGGATGCGCGGTCGCCTCTCCCCGAGGCCGATGTGCAGACCTCCGGCATCGTGCAGCAGGGTCAGGTCACCGATGAGCGCGCGGGTGATGCCGGCCGCGCCGCCCGCATCTTGCCGGCGGTCCTGACTGGCCAAGGCGATGCCCAGGGCCGTCGAGACCGTGCCGTCGATGCCGGCCAATCCCCGATTTGCGGCCACCGCGATCTTCTTGCCGGGGGCGATGGAGTCCAGTTCGCGGATGAGCCTCGATGCCCCGAGCACCAAGCGGTCGTGCGGCCAGGTGGCCCGCCAGACGGCCAGGGTCAGGGCGGCGCGGCTGATCGGGGCGCGGAGCACGGCCAGCTCGCTGCGGGCGAAGTCGCGGCGATCGGTGGGAGATGACGAACGGGCCGTCGAGAGGTCAGGGGCGGGGGCGTCGTCGGTCAGGGCGCCAAGGACCGCACGGCTCGCGGCGACCCAGCGGCCGAGGTAGGCCCGACCCTCCCGGGTGTCTCGGGCAGCCTGGGCGTGCTCGCTCACGGCGACGGCTCGAACCAGCTGGGCCGCGCGGCCGCCGGGGTTGACCGGCTCGCCGCCGCACTCGACGACGATCGTCTCGACCCCGTCCCTAATCGCGAGGGCGGGAACCTCCCGGCTCAGGGTCGGGTGCCCGAACAGGATGACCCGCTCTATCGCGGTACCGAACTCCTCCGCCAGCAGCGGGCGGTACGCCACGATCAGGTTGGGCCCGAAGTGCGCGCCACTGGAGACCTCGGCGATCAGGGGCCACCCGCCGAGACGGGCGACCTCCTCGGCGACAGGTCCCGCGCCGTGGCCCGCGACGACGACTGTCTGTGGTCCGGCTTCAAGCACGAACGGCACCACGGATGCGGATGCCGATGCGGATGCCGCAGCGCCCGCGGATACGGCAGCGGATACGGCAGCAGCAACAGATGCCGCAGCGCCCGCCGGGGACTCGGGCGCGGGGCCCGACAGGGGTTCGCGAAACTGGAGATTCAGGTGAACCGGGCCGCGCATCCGCTCTGGGGCAGAAGACTCGCTCGGGGCGTCGGCTCCCGTACGGCCGAGGCCCAGCGATGCGGCGAAGGACTCTGCCGCCAGCCTCCCGGCCAGCGCGGCATGGGCGGCCATGCCCAGCAGTACCGGCGCGGGAACATCGCGCTCGAGGCGGGTGAAGTGGCTGAAGATGCCGGGCTGGTTTGTCGCCTGGTTCGACCCGGTGCCGCGAAGCTCAGCCGGGCGGTCCGCCGAGAGCACGATCAGGGGGACGCCGCTGTGGGCTGCCTCCATGACGGCGGGCAGGAGGTTGCCCACCGCGCTGCCCGAGGTCGTGACAATCAGGGTGGGCACGCCGGTTTCGATTGACAGGCCGAGTGCCGTGAAGGCGGCGGCGCGCTCGTCGAGACGCACCTCTAGGCTCAGCCGGCCTTCCTGCGCGAGGGAGGCGGCCGCCAGGGCGAGGGCCTGCGAACGGGCCCCCGGGGTCAGAACAATATGCCGCACGCCAACGCCGATGAAGGCGTCAAGCAGGGCGAACGAGAAGTCAGTCGCTG
Source organism: Agreia sp. (assembly GCA_040398585.1). Classification (GTDB taxonomy): domain Bacteria; phylum Actinomycetota; class Actinomycetes; order Actinomycetales; family Microbacteriaceae; genus Agreia. The sequence continues at coordinate 38,161 of JBBATW010000012.1, read as the reverse complement.
GACTCGCAAGGCCGGCGGCCGCTGGGCTCACGCGGCAGGGCCGGGCTTGCGGTCGCTGCGCCCCGTGTTGGAGTCGTCGTCACCGGATACCGGCTCGCCCGACACCGTCTT
>JBBATW010000012.1:26552-37950 GCA_040398585.1 Agreia sp. | reverse complement strand
ATGTGAAATCACGTAACCCCTGGCTGTTCTACTCGCTCGTTCGCATCGGCATGTTTGCGGTGGTCCTGACGGCGCTGTTGCTTGTGCTGCCGAACGTCCCATCATGGATCTCTGCCGTCATCGCGGCGATCATCGCCTTCACGCTGTCCTATATCTTCCTGCGCGGTCCCCGCGAGGCCGTCTCCCGCAGCATGTACGAAGCGCGCCAGAAGGGCGAGCCCACCGTCGGGACCGTGATCGGCGACGACGAGAACATCGAGGATGCCGCCGTCGAAGAAAGCACGCCCACGGCGGTCAACCGAGGCGAGCCCGAGGCTCCGAAGCCCTCGAACTCCTGAGCGAGCAGATACCCCTAGAAGGCCAGCGCCGCGGCAACCCCGAGGCCGTAGAGCAGGCCAACCATGCTCGTCAGCTGCAGCGCCAGGATGAACTCCCGGGCGGTCTTTCCTGACAACACAATGATGGCGGCCGGAACGGCGATCAGCAGCGTGAAGAACACCAGCGGAGCGATCGGGTACAGCAGCGTCAACAGCCCCAGCACGATGTACGGCACGATCATGAAAACGACGTACAGGATGCGCGCCGCGCGGTCGCCCACCTTCACCGCGAGCGTCTTCTTACCCACGAGTCTGTCTTGGGCGATGTCGCGGATGTTGTTGGCCATCAGCACTGCACAGGCGATGAAGCCAATGGCCGCGCCGCAGAGCACCGCCTCGAGGCTGACGGTCGACACCAGAACGTACATCGTGCCGACCGTAGCCACGAGGCCGAAGAAGACGAACACGAAGAGCTCGCCGAGGCCCGCGTAGCCGTACGGGTGCTTGCCGCCGGTGTAGAACCAGGCGGCGACGATGGCCGCGGCCCCAACGATCAGCAGCCAGTAGATGCCGGTGATGATCACGATTGCCAGGCCCGCAACGGCGGCGAGGCCGAAGAAGCTCAGGGCAACGATGAGCACGGTCTTGGCCTTGACGGCGCGGGAGGCCGTGAGACGCGCCGGGCCGACTCTGACGTCGTCGGTGCCGCGCACGCCATCCGAGTAGTCATTGGCGAAGTTCACGCCGATCTGCAGCAGCACCGCGACCGCGAGGCAGAGCCAGGCGAGCAGCGGGTCGACCTTGCCCTGCAGGCTTGCTGCTCCTGCTCCGAGGGCGACCGGGGCTACGGCCAGCGGCAGCGTGCGCAGCCGCGCGGCACCGATCCAGCCCTTCACGGTCGGCCGAGGTGGGGCTGCTGTCGGCCGGCCCTTGGCCGAGCGGGCACTCTGGGCGCGGTTCTGCGCGTTCTTGCTGGGGGAAGGCTTACTCTTGGGCACCCGATGATTCTAAGCCTCCCCACTCGGCGGAGTTGAGCTCCGCGCGCTACTGCCGATCGGTCGCGGCGGCGAGGCGGGCCAGCTCCCGGCGATCGGGCTTGCCAGAGGAGAGCAGCGGCAGGCTCGCCAGGCGCAGGATGCGAGCCGGGGCCGCCTCTCGACCGGCCGCGGCTACGACAGCCGAGCGGATGCGGGCGAGCTCCGCCGCCTCCCCGGCCGTGTCGCCGGCCACGTCGCCGGCCACGTCGCCGGCCACAGGCCCGCCGGCCACGACCACGACAGACATCTGGCCCCACTCGTCGCTGGGCACGGGAACGACTAGGGCATCCGCGTAGCCGGACACCCCCTGCACGGCGCGCTCGACGCGGTCGAGCGACACTTTGACGCCGCCCGAGATGATGACGTTGTCACGGCGGCCGAAGACGCTGACCATGCCGTCGATCACCTCGCCCGCATCATTCGTGCGGTACCAGCGGCGGCCGGCATCCTGCCCGAGAACGGCGGCGGGCACCTGACCTGCGGTGAACTTCTCTGCGGTGAACTTCTCTGCGTGGAACTTCTCTGCGGTGAGGGCCTCGTCGCCGAGATACCCCTCGGCCAGAACCGGCCCGCTGAGCTCGACCTCGCCGTTGGTGACCCGCACCCGCACGGCCCCGATAGGGCGGCCGTCATAGACGCAGCCGCCCGCGGTCTCGCTCGAGCCGTAGGTGCGTATGACCGTAAAGCCGAGCGCCGTGGCCCGGGCGTGCAGGGCCGCCGCCAGCGCCTGGCCGCCAATCAGAATCGTGTCGAGGCGGGCGATGCTCCGCCGGATGCCCTCGTCGGCCTCGCCGGCCTCGACAAGGCGCGAGAGCTGGGCGGGAACCAGCGAGGTGAAGCAGAGCGGCGCCGTCATGGTGTCGGCGAGGCTCGCGAAGTCGCGGGCGGCGAAGTGGCCCGGGGCGAGAATCACCGGCTGGGTCTCGGCGGCGATAGAGCGAACCAGCACCTGGATGCCCGCGATGTAATGGGTCGGCAGCGCAAGCAGCCACTGGCCGCCGCCACCGAGGGCCTCGGCGGAAGCGGCCGCGCTGGCGAGCAGGGCGTCGGCCGACAGTGCTACCCGCTTGGGCGCGCCGGAGGTGCCGGAGGTCTCGACGACCACCGCTATCCGCTCGTCGACGTGCGGGGGCAGCCCGGGTGCCGCAGCCTCAGCCGGGGTCGGGGCGTCGACGACCCCTGGGCCACCGGGCCGCGGCAGGAACGCCGGCCCGCCCACCAGAGCTGCGCGCAGGGCCGCCAGCACCTCCAGCGGATCGGTGCTGTCGATCACGGTGAGCAAACGGATCGCGGCCGGCAGCTGCGTCACGAGAAGAAACCGCGCCTAGAACTGGTACGGGAAGGGTGACCAGTCAGGCTCGCGCTTTTGAAGGAACGAGTCGCGGCCCTCGACGGCCTCGTCGGTGCCGTAGGCGAGCCGGGTGGCCTCCCCCGCGAAGACCTGCTGGCCCATCAGCCCGTCGTCCACCGCGTTGAAGGCGAACTTCAGCATCCGGATGGCCGTGGGCGACTTGGTGAGAATTGTGCGGGCCCAGTCGATGGCCTCCTTCTCGAGCTCGGCGTGGGGAACGACGGCGTTGACGGCGCCCATCTCGTAGGCGCGTTGGGCGCTGTACTCGCGGGCCAGGAAGAACACCTCGCGGGCGAACTTCTGGCCGACCTGCCGAGCGAAGTAGGCGCTGCCGTAGCCGGCGTCGAAGGAGCCGACATCGGCATCCGTCTGCTTGAATTTCGCGTGCTCCTTGCTGGCGATCGTGAGGTCGCAGACGACGTGCAGAGAGTGGCCGCCGCCGGCGGCCCAGCCGGGAACGACCGCGATAACGACCTTGGGCATGAAGCGGATGAGGCGCTGAACCTCAAGGATGTGCAGGCGGCCGTTCGCGGCCGCACCGAGCGGTGACGGGGCGCCGAGGCCATTTGCTGTGTCGGGCGCGGTGCCGTCCCGGTACTGGTAGCCGTCGCGGCCGCGAATACGCTGGTCGCCGCCCGAGCAGAACGCCCAGCCGCCGTCCTTGGCGCTCGGACCGTTGCCGGTCAGTAGCACGACGCCGAGTCTCGGGTTCTGCCGGGCGTCATCCAGCGCGCGGTACAGCTCGTCGACGGTGTGCGGCCGGAAGGCGTTGCGCACCTCCGGGCGGTTGAACGCGATGCGGGCAATGCGCCCATCGAGGGAGTGGTGATACGTGATGTCGGTCAGGGCCTCGGCCCCGGGAGCGACAACCCAGACGGAAGCATCAAAGATCTCGGAGACAAACGCGTTTTCGACCATTCCCCCAGCATATTCGCGCCGGTGCCTGTGTTCCGTTTTCAGGCCATAGCCGCCGCCAACCGCCCCAGGCGGTTGCGCGCGGCTATGGCCTGAAAACGGAGGGAGGTTGGGGGAGAATGGGGCATGACCTCACGCCATGCCGCAGAGTCCGCCCTGCCCACCCTGACGCTTCCGCCGCTGGCAGAGTTGCTCGCGAGCGCCCATGTCGTCTCTCTGCCCCTGACCACCCGCTTCCGCGGGCTCGACGTGCGGGAGGCACTCGTGATGCAGGGCCCGCACGGCTCGACCGAGTTCTCCCCCTTCGCCGAATACGGCGACGAGGAGGCCGCCGTCTGGCTTGCCGCCGCGATCGACTTCGGCTGGGATGCCCAGCCCACCCCTCTTCGCACGAAGATCCCCGTGAACGCCACGATCCCCGCCGTTCCCGCCGCCGATGTCGCGGCCGTGCTCGCCGACTTCGACGGCTGCCGCACCGCCAAGGTCAAGGTCGCCGAGGTCGGCCAGAGCCTCGAAGACGATATCGCCCGCGTCGCCGAGGTGCGCCGCATCCTGGGGCCGGAGGGGCGCATCCGCATCGATGCCAACGGCGGCTGGAACGTCGACGAGGCGGAGCACGCCATCCGCGAGCTCTCCGTCTATGACCTCGAGTACGTCGAGCAGCCGTGCGCTACCGTGCCCCAGCTCGCCGAGATTCGGGAGCGCGTCGCCTACATGGACATTCCCATAGCCGCCGACGAGAGCGTGCGCCGGGCGTCGGATCCCCTCGCCGTCGCCCGGGCCGAGGCCGTAGACCTGCTGGTCATCAAGGCACAGCCGCTCGGCGGCATCCGCCTGGCCATCGAACTCGTCGAGCAGTCGGGGCTGCCCGCAATCGTCTCCAGCGCACTGGATACCTCGGTGGGCATATCTATGGGCGCCTGGCTCGCCGGCTCACTGCCCGAACTGTTCTACGACTGCGGCCTCGGCACGGCGTCTCTCCTGGCCGCCGATGTGACGACCAGCCCGCTGAAGCCGGTCGGGGGCTACATCGCCGTCGAGCGGGTGGAACTGGATGCGGCCTTGCTGGCCGAGCATGCGGCCCCCGCAGACCGCGATGCGTGGTGGCGCGAGCGCCTCACCCGCTGCTACGCGCTGCTGGAGTCCCCAGCGGCGTAGCCCGCGGCGCCCGCCGCGCCCGCGCCGAGATCACCCAGAACCGCCTACCCTTCAGTGGCAAGGCGGTTCTGGGTGATCTCGGCGAGCGATCTCGGCGAGCGAGAGAGCCCGGGCGTGCAGCCATGCGGGCGTGCGGCCATGCGGGCGTGCGGCCTACAGGCCTGAGTAGGTGTGCAGGCCCTTGAAGAAGATGTTCACGACGCCGAAGTTGAAGAGCACGGCCGCGAAGCCGATGATCGCCAGCCAGGCCGACCGCGACCCGCGCCAGCCCTTGGTGGCCCGGGCGTGGATGTAGCCGGCGTAGATGGTCCAGATAATGAACGTCCAGACCTCCTTGGTGTCCCAGCCCCAGTAGCGACCCCAGGCCCGCTCGGCCCAGACGGCGCCGGCCATCAGCGTGAAGGTCCAGAAGGCGAAGCCGACGATGTTGATGCGGTAGGCCAGGTTCTCCAGGCGCACCGAGTCGGGCAGCGTCTTCAGCAGCCGGAAGTTCAGGAATCGGGCGAGGCCACGGCCTCCCTCGACGCCGGTCTCCCGGCGGTTCTGCAGCAGCTGCGCCGTCGAGAGTGCGAAGCCCATCGCGAAGAACGCGGTGCCCAGCGATGCCACGAACACGTGGATCACGAGCCATACCGACTGCAGCGCCGGCGGCAGCGGGCTGATCGCGACGTAGTAGTTCACGGTCGAGATGCCGAGCAGCACCAGCACGAGGCCGGTGATGAACGTACCGAGGAAGCGCAGGTCCTCGCGCAGCAGGATGACCAGGAACACCGCCACGATCAGGAGCGATCCCGTGATCGAGAACTCGTACATGTTGGCCCAGGGCACCCGGCCGGCGGCGATGCCGCGCAGCACCACGGCGCCCAGCTGCAACACGAAGGCGAGCACAGTCATGGTCACGCCGAGTCGCAGCGTCATCGAGCGCTGACCGGACTCGTCCGAAGCGGATGCGCCGCCCCGGCCCGTGCCCACACCCGTGCCCTTGGCAGCTGCCGCGGTCGCCGTCGCTGCGTCCACCGCCGTTGGGCGTTCGGCCAGCGCGGTCGCGGAACTGCGGCCGGACCCGGTGTTTTGGCCGACGAATGCGACGCCGGCCGACGAGCCCGAGCCCGCCGCCATGTTCTCGCTCTTCACCGCGGAGGACCTCTTGGCGAGGTCGAGGGCGAAGCCGATGAAGGCCAACGCGTACACGGCCATGGCCGAGTAGATGAGGATAACTGAGTACTGCTCAAGCGCTTGAGTCACGGTATCGATTCTACGTGTTTCAGGGGTTTTTGGTGCCCGAGAGGGCCCCAACGGGATTCGTGGAGGAGTCTCCCAGCGTCGCCTGCGGGTTCGCCGGGGCGACGGCTGCGATCGCGGCCGAGTGACGGGTCGTCAGGTCGGTGACGGCATCCTCGAGCTTCGGGTCGTCGCCGCGCGCGAGGCCGGCGTACTCGAGCACAATCGTGCCGTCATCCTGCTCCAGAGCTTTCACCCAGAGGCGACGGCGCGGGATGAACAGGGAGGTCAGCAGGCCACCCATAACGGCAATGGCGAAGAACAGTACCCAGCCGCTCGTCGGGTCATGGTGCACGTCGAACGACGCGAACCGCTTGACGTTGTCGAAGGTAACGCTGCCCAGACCGTTGGGCAGCTGAGCCGATTCGCCGGGCTTCAACTCGATCGAGGGCAGGTCGGTTTGGATCCCGGTGAGCTTCTTCATCGAGTCGACGTTGAGGGAGTAAACCGAGGTCGGGATGCCCGTGTCCAGGCCCAGGCTGCCCTGGTAGACGTTCAGCGACAGCACCGGATACTGGGCATCCGGATAGGTCGAGATCGACATGCCGCTGGCCGTCTTGTCCTGGGTCGGGTAGAAGAAGCCGATCAGGCCGAGCTGGGAGGCCAGGCCGTCGGTGATCTTCACGACGCCGAGCGACGTGAGGTTCGCATCCTGCGGCAGGAACGGCACGGAGTCGGTGAACACGACGTTGCCGGTCGGGTCCTTGACCGTGATCGTCGGCGCGTAGCCGTTGCCGAGCAGGTAGATCGACGAGTTTCCGATGCTCAACGGGTCATTGACCTTGATCGTGCTCGCGTTCGGCACACCGCCCTCGGTGGTCGATACGGAGGCCTCGTAATCGAGGGGCATACCGAAGCTCCGGGTCGCCTGCGTCTCGTAGGTGGCTTGGAACCTGTCGAGCTTGATCGTGAAGGGGGCAAGGGCGCTGTCGGTGAAGAACCGGCCCGGGTTGAAGGAGTCGTAGGCGAGCAGGGTGTTGACGAATGTCTGGCCCTCGACGACGACCCGCTGGCCCGCGTAGCCGAATCCGCCGCCGATTCCGACGGTGAGCAGGATGCCGACGAGTCCGATATGGAACACCAGGTTGCCGGTCTCCCGCGCATAGCCGCGCTCGGCCGAGACCGAGACCGAGTTGGCGTCGGTGAAGGTGGCGACACGGTAGCCCGACTTCTTCAGTAGTTTGCGGGCGCTCTCGATGACCGCGGCCGAGCTGGCTGGCCGGCTCGCCGCATCCGCTGTGCTGGCGGGCTCGCCGACTGTGCGCGTCGTGAAGCCGCCGAGCCGGGCCAGGCGGGCCGGCGTCTTGGGGGGCGGAGTGCGCAGCGCGTCGAGGTGGTGCTTGGTGCGCGGGATGACGCAGCCGATGAGCGAGATGAACAGCAGCAGGTAGATCGAGGAGAACCAGATCGACGTGTAGACGCTGAAGAGCTGGAACGAGTCGAGAATGGGGGCGAGCGTCTTATTGTCGACGAAGTACTGGGTGACGCCGTTCGGGTCCGAGGAGCGCTGCGGCACGAGCGACCCGGGCACCGCCGCGAGGGCCAGCATGAGCAGCAGGAACAGTGCCGTGCGCATGCTCGAGAGCTGGCGCCAGAACCAGCGCAGGTAGCCGACGAGTCCCAGGCGCGGCTGCGTGATGTCGCCGTCGCCGCCCGTGCCCTGCTTGCCACGCCTGCCGGGCTTGCCGGGCTTGTTTTCGAAGCCGGCCGGGATGGACGTCTCAGCGGGCGTCGGGGAGTCGAAGTGATCAGATGGCCGTGACATAGCCGGGGATCACCGCCCCGAGGTGGGACATTATGGCGCTCCACGCGCCCGTGACCATGAGTAGCCCCATCGCGAACAGGAGAATACCTCCGAAGATGTTTATGGCGCGGATATGCCGCTTGAGGAATGCGACCGAACCGGTCACCCAGTTCATGCCCAATGCCACGAGCAGAAACGGCACACCGAGTCCGAGGCAGTAGAACAGGCCGAGCAGCGCGCCGCGCCACGGCGATCCGGTGTCGAAGCTCAGAAGCGTGATCGCCGAGAGGGTCGGGCCGATGCAGGGCGTCCAGCCGAGGCCGAAAACGATGCCGAGCAGCGGCGCCCCGGCGAGGCCGGTCGCCGGGCGCCACATCGGCTTCAGGGTGCGCTGCATGAAGGTGAACTGGCCCACGAACACGAGGCCCATCAGCATCACGAAGACGCCGAGGATGCGGGTGAGGGTGTCCTGCCAGACAACAAGGAACACCCCGAGCGCCCCGAAGGCCGCCCCGTAGGCGATGAACACAAGGGAGAAGCCCAGCACGAAGAGACTGACGCCGAGTAGGAGTCGACGCCTGCCCGCCTTGATCGCGAGCGTCGAGCCGGGCGCCGCACCGTTTCGGCCCGCACGACTCTGGCCCCCCTCGGCAAAGCCGCCGATGTAGCCGAGGTAGCCGGGCACCAGCGGCAGGATGCACGGGGACGCGAACGAGACGAGGCCCGCGAGCAGGGCGATCGGGATCGCGACGAGAAGCTGGCCCGAGAGCACGGCCTCGGCGAAGGGATTGTTCACTGGCGTCTAGCTCCCGACGGCAGGGGTGCTGCTGGTCGCGGCGCCCGCGGCCGGCTCGGCGATGGCGTCGTGGATCAGCGTGTCCAGAATCGAGCGCTCGCTGACCCGGCCGAGGATGCGCGCGGCGACCCGGCCCTGTTTGTCGATCACGAGCGTGGTCGGCACGGCATTCGGGGAGACCGTGCCGGTGAAGGCGAGCTGCAGGGCGCCATCGGTGTCGACGATCGAGGGGTAGGGCACCTTGAATGTCTCGGCGAAGCTGCGGGCGGTGTCGGCCTGGTCGCGCACATTCACGCCGAGGAAGCTTGCGCCCTTGCCCTCGTACTTTGTGCTGAGGGCGGCAAGGTCCGGGGCCTCTGCACGGCACGGTGCACAGGTCGAGTACCAGTAGTTCAGCACGACGACTTCGCCCGTGTAGTCGGCGCTGGAGACGGCGTCGCCGTGCTCGGAGACACCCGCATACACGACGGGTGCCTTGCGATTCTCGGCCACGATCTCGGTGACCGTGCCGTCGCCGGCGATGTAGTTCTTGCTGTCGCCCGAGAGGTACTGTGCCGCCAACGGGTCGCTCGCGCAGCCGGCCAGCAGCAGGCCCGCGACGACGAAGAGGGAGGCGGCGGTGAGCACAGAGCGGATGCGACGGCGAGGATTCGCGAAAATCATACGGCCCCCACATCCTTGGCACGGGCGGCGACCGCCAGAGCCGGATCGGAGTAGCCGATCTCCTCGAAGGCGTTGCCGATGCGCGCGAACGTGGTGATGCTGCTCAGGCTGCAGCGTCGGTGACGCGGGTTGTGGAACATGGGCTTTCCCGCGAGCGTCAGGTGCGTTGTCCAGATCGGCAGCTGATGGCTGACGATCACGACGTCGCCATCATCGACAGAGTTATACGCATCGGTCATGGCGGCGAGCATCCGGATGCGCACGCTCGCGTACGCCTCGCCCCAGCTCGGCCGCAGCGGGTTCACGAGCCAGGGCCAGTACTTCGGGTTCTTCGTGACCGAGTTAGGCCCGTCGAGCACGAGGCCCTCGAACCGGTTCGTCGGCTCGATGACCCGGGGGTCGGTGATGACGGGCAGCTCGAAGGCCTGCGAGATCGGCTGGGCCGACTGCTGGGCGCGCTGGAGGGGCGAAACGTAGAGGGCGGTCACTCCGCGGCGGCGTGCGACGAGATCAGCGGCGGCGAGGCGGGCCATCTCGTGACCGAGATCCGAGAGCCCGTAATTAGGCAGCCGCCCATAGAGAATCCCCCCGGGGTTCTCTACTTCGCCGTGTCGGACTAGGTGTATCTGGCTCGCTACCACCCCCTTAGTTTACGGAAACACTGTCGGGGAAAGTGCTGACAGCCAATAGGTGGCAGGCGGGCGGCCGCACGGTTGGCGGGCACGCGGCTAAACTTGATCCTCGTGACCGAACGCATCCTGATAAAGAACCTGCCCGCACAGCCCGATGGCGAGACGACTGTCTCCGGATGGGTCGAGACCGTCAGGGATCAGAAGAAGGTGCAGTTCGTCGTGTTGCGCGACGAGTCCGGCGCCGTGCAGCTCGTGCACCCGCGCCTCGCCGCCCCCGTGTCCCTCGAGGGCGAGGCTCCCGCTGAGCCCGTCGTCGACGAGGTCGCCGAGGTCATCTCCTCTCTTGCCCAGGGCACGTTCCTGACCGTGCACGGGTCGCTCAAGAAAGACGAGCGTGTCAAGCTCGGCGGACTCGAGATCAAGATCTCCTCGATCACCGTCGCCGCCGCCGCGAACCCCGAGAACCCGATCGCCGCCGACTCGGGCATCGACAAGCGGATGGACTGGCGCTTCCTCGACCTGCGCACCCCCCGCAACAACCTGACGTTCCGCGTGCAGACCACGTTCGAGCACGCCATGCGCACGTACTGGATCGACAACGACTTCATCGAGCTGCACACCCCGAAGCTGATGGCCTCGGCGAGCGAGAGCAAGGCCGAACTCTTCAAGGTCGACTACTTCGAGGGTTCCGCCTATCTGGCCCAGAGCCCGCAGTTCTTCAAGCAGATGGCCCAGTCCGCGGGCTTCGGCAAGATCTTCGAGGTCGGGCCGGCGTTTCGCGCAGATCCCTCCTTCACGTCCCGCCACGCGACCGAGTTCACCTCGGTCGATGCCGAGATCAGCTGGATCGACAGCCACGAAGACGTCGCCACGATGCACGAGAACGTACTCGTCGCGGCCTTCACCGCCGTCAAAGAGAGGCACGGCGAGGAGATCAAGGCGCTGTTCGACGTCGAGGTCACGATCCCACAGACCCCCTTCCCGCGCATCCCTCTGGCCGAGGCGAAGCGAATCGTCGCGTCGCGCGGTCACCTCATCGAGCGCGCGGATGACGACCTCGACCCCGAGGGCGAGCGCCAGATCTCGGCCTACGCCCTGGAGACCTACGGCCACGAATTCGTGTTCATCACGGACTACGCGGCCTCGATCCGGCCGTTCTACCACATGCGTCACGCCGACGATCAGGCCCTCACCAACAGCTACGACCTCCTCTTCAACGGCGTCGAGATCTCGACCGGCGCTCAGCGCGAGCACCGAATCGACATCCTCACAGAGCAGGCGCGCGAGAAGGGCCTCGACCCCGAGGAGCTCGACTTCTACCTCGACTTCTTCCGTTACGGAGTGCCGCCGCACGGTGGATTCGGCATGGGCCTGTCCCGGGTGCTGATGCTGATGCTGCACCAGGCGAACCTCCGCGAGGTGACGTACCTGTTCCGCGGGCCGACACGCCTCACCCCGTAGGTTCGGCGGGCGATGTCGACCGGGGCAGGTCGACATAGTCCCC